>JBHLOI010000019.1:0-57023 GCA_048940645.1 Promethearchaeota archaeon
AATAGTTGGAATTATAACTATTATTACTTCTCTCTAAACTTTACAAAATTCAGGGTCATTAATTGATATTAGTTGTAAAGTTGACTCAATGACATTATATTTTTCAATTAAATAATTATTGATCTTAGAAACTAAGCTACCTTGATTATTATTCAAATTTTTATCATCAACTTTTATATACGCCGAAAAAACTAACATATCCGGAGTAATAGTCCATAAATGAACGTTATATAGGTCAATAATCTCTTGAAAATTTTCTTTTAATTCTTCACTAATAATATCGATATTCATTCCTTTTGGAGTCATTTCTAATAAAATTCTTGTTGATTCCCTTAAAACACTCCAAGCCCAATAAAGAATTAGAACAGATATTCCTAGACTAACTAAAGGGTCAAGTATGTTTAATCCAGTATAATAAATTATAATTGAAGCAATAACAATCCCTATCGATGATGCTGCATCAGCAATCATGTGGTAAAATACACTTTTTACATTCAGATTTTTATCTTGACTTCCCCGCAAGATAATAACACTTGTTATATTAACGCTTAAGCCAATCAAAGCAATAATGAACATATAAAATCCAAAAACTTCTTCAGGATTAATAAATCTAAGAATTGCTTCATAAACAATTATTCCAACAATTGGTAAAAGAAAAAGACCATTAATAAATGCTGCTAAGACTTCTGCGCGAAAGAGACCAAATGTTTTATGGTGACAAGGTGGTTTTCTTGCTATAAAAATAGCTAATAAGCTTATTCCAATCGCAAAAGAATGAGTAAACATATGACCGGCATCACTGAGTAAGGCGATGCTGTTAGTAATTAAACCCCCAATTATTTCTAAAATCATAACCGTAGATGTAATAGTTAAGGATATAAGTAATTTTTTCTTTTCTACTGAGCGAAATTGGAACAAATGCTGGGAAAAAGAATTTCTAATCATTGCATATCACTATAAATCTTTATAATTATAATAAAATTGAATATCTCTAATAAAATAACAGTTTATCAAATATAACAATTAATTGTTTACTATAGTCATTTTATCAATAAATATGTCTATTATTAAAGACTCAAGTGCAGGAATATCTTTTAGCTGAATTTCCTGATTCATTTTATAATATTTTTTAAAAGTTTCCCAAACATCTTTATTCCTCTGTATTTCATTGATAAAAAACTTAATACGATGCTTAGCAGAATACGATTGACCTTTAAATATATAGCACATAAAAAAAGGTGATAAAGAGCTCATAAGGAGTGTATGTTCACCGAAGGAAGCACGATCAAGTCCTTCAGAAAACAATTCACCTATAAATGAATTAATAGCGGTTAAAAAACCTCCCAAAAGATGGTCCTCAAAAGGTTTATCTTCAATAAATGACTGCGAAAATAAAGGTGTTCCGCCCTCTGATACAATTAATAGGAGCACAGGCTCTTCATCTGTAAGTTTGGGAATGTCTATTACTCGTTTTTGGGTCATTCGCCCAATTTGTTCGTTTAGACGAGCTAAGTCCATACGTTCAGTTAAAGAAGTTTCAATTTTTTTTAGGTTTTCCCAAACTGTCAATTGTTTGAGCAATTCATCATGCTCATTCGAAATTTTCTGAGCTAAAAGGGTAAGACCATACTTTTCAGCAATTTTCTGTCCTTGTGTTAATAATTTTCGAGCTTCTTTAAGATTCAATGAGATTAATGCTAATTTAGCTTTAAGAAGGTAAGTTTCCCCCAAAATCCAAAAAGAATGGGATTTCTCAGATAAATCTAAAAGTTGAGTAATATGAAGTTTGATCTCTTCTAAAATTTCTACTTCATTAGTTATTTGTAATTCAGTGAGGAGTAATTCACATAAGTTTAATAATGCATTTATCAACAATTCAAGGTCCAAACTACCCCTCCCAAGAATCCTCCTTAATAATTCTTCAGCTTTTACTCGATTGCGGGCTCGAGGACTGGTTTTCAATAATAAAGCCTTATCAAAAAGATACATTAAATTAATGAGTTTGTCATTTAATTGACTATTCAGTTGCTCTAAATCACGAAGACAATTCTGTGCTCGTTCATGATCGCCCATCTCAATTAAAATCTTAATTAAGGAGTCATGGTTAAAAGCTAGGTTTCTAATTGTTCCTAGCTCACGGTTTAATCCCATAGATTGTTCTATATTCTCTAAAGCACGCTCCAAATCTCCTTTCATTCTATAATTTTCAGATAAATTGTTTAAAACAACAGTCATATAAAATTTATAGTTAAATTCCTTGAAAATTTCTAAACTTTGCTCATAAGATCTAATACTACGATTTAGTTCCCCTTTCATTCCATAACTCATTCCCAAAGAGGTAAGAACCCTTGCTATCATAATATTATTGTTAATTTCAGTGCAAATTCTCAAACTTTGCTCAAAAAACATAATACTACGGTCTATTTCACCTCTAACCAGATGTACTTGCGCTATATAGTAAAGACAATATGCTATAACATTTTTATTACCACTTTCCTCGGCATAAGCCAAACTTTGCTTCAAATATTTTAAAGCACGTTCAAACTCACCTTTTCGACGCATAAATACATGGGCAAGTCCTACAAGTGAATAAGCAATTTCTTTTTTAGCATCAAGTTCTTTTCCCAATGATATACTGACCTCAAACTGCTTTATTGCCTCATCAGCCTTACTATTTTGTTCGTAAGCCCATCCTTTCAGATGAGCTATATTTGCCTTTCTTTGCTTGTATTCTTCAACTGATTCCAGTGTCAAAGCTTTTAGCATTTCCTCTCCCTGGTTAATAATATCTTGAGCTTTTTCTGTTTGACCTTGACCCTGCATTAAAAGAGTCCAAGCCATTGTTAGTAAGATATCAACTGACAGAATGTTTTTTCCTAATCCTAAACTCTCTTTATAGGTTTGTTCAGCAAGTTTTACAGTATCTTCAAATAAACCTTGCCAAAATAAAAGCTCACACTTGAGAGAATGACATAAAACAACATCATAAGGAGTGTGAACTCCTTTTTCCTCGAAATGTTTAATTAGCTGGTCCGCTTCATCAAGCTTATATTCGTCAATTGATTTTTTAGCCTGAATAAGCTCCTTAGATTCTGAGTGAGATATATTTTCAGCCATATAAAACCAATTTTGGAAATCTTGGATTGTAAACTTATGAATGTTTAAGTTAATTATAATTTTAAATATAACGTAAAAGATGAGAAAATAGAATAAATCTACTAAAAAAAGAAAGATAAAAAAATTTTAAAGTTATGAACACTTACTTTACTGCTTCAAAATACATATACCATTGCTCATCGTCTTCTATGAAGTCTGTTCCTAAATGTTTATGTTTCGTTTTTGCTAAATCACGTGGTACGGATTCACTAGCAGGTTTGTAATCTGTTACCACCTTTAAAACAGTTCCAGGTCTCATTTTCATGAGCTGTTTTTTGGTTTTTAAGGCTGGAACAGGGCACACTAACCCACAGACATTTAATTCCATATCAAATTTCATTATTTCTCTCCTTGGATATTTTATTTAATTTTTTAATCACATATAATTGAAAATACTGGCTCATCCATATCAGCCTTCATTTCTAGTTCCATTAGTTGAACTAAGCGTAAAGCTTCATATCTAACTTTCTTTAGTTCAAGCCCGATATTTCTTGAGATTTCCGATATCGTACTTGAGCCTTGAAGTGTTATATAATCTAATACCTGCTGTCTTGGTGTTTTCTCAAAGTTCATTAATTCACGCTTTGATTTAAGATTAACAGCAGATTTCAACTTTTCTTCATTAACTTCTCCTTGTTCGAATAATCCCTTTTCAATTGCATTCTCGACAAGTTCCTTACCTCGAGCGGTCCATACTACAACCGTAGTATAACCATTTTTTGAGCCTACTTCTCCTGCAGTAAGATCAGAGAATATTGCAGGGAAATCTTGACAGTGAGTACAGAAATGATTGCAACTTAAACATCTTCTTGCTTCTTGTAAAGCCATATCTTCATTGAATATTTTGTCAATTTCTTCAAAACTCCAACTTATTTCTTCAGTAGCATCATTTAGAGTCTCTGGTTTTAATGAATAATCTTTTGGAGGTTTCTTAGGCCCAGTGAAAAACGAGTTCTCGATCTTAAACCTTCCTTCGATTAAGCTTTCTCCTTTCAAATAGCGATTAATTGAAAATGCTGCTTCCTTTCCATGAGCTATTGCAGCAATCGCTACAGCTTTAGAATTGCTGATAATATCTCCGCCAGCAAAAACTCCAGGAATATTAGTTTCAAAGGTAACTTCATTTACTTTTATTTTATTTCGCTCTTTTTCTAATTTATTATTTGTTGCAACATCTATTTGTTCGAAATCTACAGCCTGACCAACTGCTATTACAATAGAATCAACAGGTATTTCATAATCTGATCCCTCAATTTTATTCAAAGGTCGTTTCCCATTTTCATCAGGATTGCCCCATTCAATATTATAACAATTTAAAACTAATTTTTCATCTTTATTCTGAGTAATATTAGAAGTGGAAGTTATAAAGTGATATTCTATAAAGTCCATTTCATTTTCAGGGATATCTCTTAAAACCAATTCAAGTTGTTCTTTTGACATGATATCAACAAGATGGACTTTTTCAGCGCCTAACCTAAGTGCTGTTTGAGCAACATCAACAGCAACCGCTCCTCCTCCAATTATACCTAGAGTTTTACCCTTAAATTCTTCTTTATTCTCCCAGTAGCGATATTTCCTATCCATTAGAAAACTAATTGCTACATGGACATTTGGTAAATTTTCCCCTTCTAAGTGTAGAGTACGAGGTTTATATTGACCAGTTGCTATAAAAATAGCTTCAAAACCAGTATTTTTTAGATCGTCAATAGTCATTTCAGGACCTAATGGTTTATTGAGTATAACTTCGACGCCGGAATCTATGATCCTACCTACATCATAATCTAATACATAATTAGGTAATCTAAACTGTGGTACTCCAAATCTTAGCATCCCTCCTGTTTGATCTGTCTTCTCAAATATGGTGGGTGCATAACCCATTCTCCTTAAGAAATATGCCGCTGTTAATCCAGCTGGTCCAGATCCAATAATAGCAACTTTTTTAGCATTTTTATTTGATTTAATCTTTGATTTTGAAGAATTTTTAGTTCTTTCAATCTCCCATTCTGTTACAAATTTCTTTAATTCACGAATTGCAACTGGATGGTCATCTCCAATTAAAGTACAGCCATGTTCGCACTCATTTGTACAAATTCTTCCACAAATAGAGGGAAGTGGATTTTTTTCTCTAATTAAATCTACAGCCTCTTGATATTTCCCTTGACGTATTAATGAAATATACCCTTGAGCATTAACACCAGAAGGACACCCATTACAACATGGAGAGCATACTATTCCCTTATCTGTTTGCTCAGTTCGAATTTGGGAATTACAGAACAACCCTATCTTTAAAATTTTTCTACTCATTTCTCCTTCAAGTTCAGCAGCTCCACGCATTTCACATGGTACACCAACAATACCAATTGGATCGAATGTTTCCCCTGTGAGTTCTACTAATCTTTGTAGCACACCAGATCTGCCATAAATAACACCAGCCTTTTGAACTACTTCATTAGGATCTGAAACTACTTCAGCGATAGGTTTTTCATCTTCTTCTTGAACCATGACAATTTCTTTAAGTGTTTCGTTTTCTAACAATTCTTTAGCAAAAGTTGTAACAAATCCTCCGCTTGATGCCTTAGTTAATATCTCAGGATTTTTACTCCTTAAAGAATATATCGCAAGAGGTTCTTTCTCTTTAAATTGCTTTTGAATTACTTGGGGGCAATTTTGATAACATTTTCCACAATCTTGGCCTTCTCTTTCCAATATACAAAAATCTTTCAATTTTGGACGTTTGACTTCCATTTCAATATGCTTACACGAACCAGCACATAAGCCGCATCCTTGACATAGACCAGCATCTACTATTTCTTCTCTTAATAATTCAAAACTCATTTTTATCCCTCTTTTATTTTTATTTCTTTTACAATTCCTTCTGAGTCAATCTTATATTCTACCAAACCATTCTTATAAGTTCCTTCAACGATATCAATGATTTGGGTTTTATATTCATCAAATTTATCATTATCTTTGATTTGAGACTTAAAACCACCATAAAATAAGTTAGAAAGATTCATATTTCCTGCAAGTTTTCTTATTTCTTCTGATACCTTTTTATATTGCTTAGGATTTTCTTCTTTTATTGCTTTTTGGAGATCTTCTTCTAATTCAAGTAAATTTTTACGAATTTTCTGTGTTTCTTGACTTACTTTAATTCCATTATCTTTTTCATAGCTTTCAATAATCTTAAGGGTTAATGAAATTGATTTATCTCCTCCTAATAATCCAGAAATTAAAGGTAATTCTTCGATTAACCTCCCTATAAACACATCTTCAAGTAAAGTCCCTTCTGAAGGGATTCTTCCTTTAGGTAAGCCAGAGGTTGGTAATGTAAATCTAAAGAAATTCCCAACTATATCAGGCAAACTTCGTGTTACATCATCCTCATTATCAGCGAGTTTATCCGTAGCTCCTTTCTCAGAATGCTCAGTAGCGACTTCAATATTACCCATTAAGGTACCAAACATACCTAACATTCTAATACCAGATCGCTCAACGGAAGGCTTACATCCTCTACATGGAGTATTATAATCTATACATCGTTCTTTGCATTCTTTTGCTACGAAACCATTACAAAGGAAGCCCAGATCATTAAAACAAGTCTCATTATCCCTTAATTCTATTTGACGGTGAACTTCATCTAAATAATCACAAGTCCTTTTTCTTTTGCATACATCGCACAGATTTTTCGGTTGTGGTTTTCCCGATCCATCGATTGCTAATATTAATTCTTCAATTTCTCCAAGACATCCATTAACTTCAAATGAGACATTAATTAATTTGTTCAAAGGAGTGACCCTATGTCCTCTTTGATTAGCAAGAGCAAAGACTCCACCTGTGGTTGTACAATTTCCATATGCAATAACTCGTGTTGAATTTAATTTGATTTTTTTAATAACTTCATTATCCTCAGGTAATAGATATCCAGTAATTACAGCAACTTCGATTTTTTCTTCTTTCCAATTTTTTGGATTTGTAATTAATTGTATTGAATATTTTGAATTCTCTTTTAAGAGTATTGTCTCATTAAAACATTTATTACAACCATTAAATTGAAATATTCTAACATGCATCTTTTATCGTACCCTCCTCTCTTATTGCATTAGCTAATCTTTCAACTATATCTTCAAAGTCTCCCACTGCAGTTTCACCTTCCGCTGCTCGTGAGGTATATTGATTAACGAGTTGATCGCTATACCCTAATTCCTTGAATAATTTTTTCATGAGCTTAATTCTATGCATCGATAAAATATTACCATTAAAAAAATGACATGCCCCTAAACAACATCCTACACAAGCTACAGCATCAGCTCCGTTATTTAATGCATCCATAATTTGGATTGGACCTACTTGACCAGTACATTGTACTCTAATAATTCGAATTGCTGGCTCATATGCCATTCGAGCAACTCCAGCTGTATTTGCTGATCCTTGTCCGCATTCATTACACATAAATACTACTACATTTTGAATTTTCTCAAGAACTTCTGGTTCGATATATTCACATTCAGTCATTTTAGCAAACAACTCCTCCGCCTGACACGGCGATTATTTCATCTAATAATTGATCCTCTGTAAAATTTAGTAATTGAATTGCTCCTGTGGGACAAGCAGGCATACACATGCCACATGATTTACATGCAATTTCATTTATAATTGGACTTCCATCTGGACTAATCTCAATTGCTGCAGGAGCACACACAGTTTTACATAATCCACAATTAATGCATAAATCATAATCAATTGAAGGGACTAACATCTCTTTTTCTATATATCCTTTAACTAAAGGAGCAGCAGCTAAAGCAGCGGCATTTCCAGCATGAGCCACAGTTTCTGAGATATCTTTTGGACCTTGAATAGTACCTGCTAAAAAAATTCCTCCTTTACTACTTAACGTGGGATTCATTTTGATATGAAATTCTTTTAAGAAACCTTCCTTTGAACGAAGCACATGTAATTTAGAACCTAATGGTCCAATTCCCTCAGGAGGTACCATTGCAGCGGAAAGTACTACTAAATCTGCCTTGAGTTTTAAAGGAGTCTGACTTAGAGTATCTTCTACTATAACTCTTAATTCACCTGAAACAGGATCTTTAAGAATCTCTGAAGGGCGACCTCTGATAAATCTTACACCTACTTCTTGAGCTGATTTATATAATTCTTCAAAATTTAATCCAGGGGTTCTCACATCAATATAACAAATAGTTACATCTGAGTCAGGATACATTTCTTTTACTATTCTTGCATTCTTTATTGCAAACTTGCAACATACACCTGTACAATATTGATTTCCCACCTGATCGTTTCTACTCCCAACACATTGAATCATCACTGTATTTTTTGGAATTTTACCATCTGAAGGCCGCAAAACTTGACTATTAGTAAGTGAAGTCGGTGATAACATTCGTTCCAATTTAAGTTGTGTGATAACATCGTCATAACCCTCTTGCCCATAGTGATACGGTTCAATTTCAGTAGGATCATATTCATCATAACCCGCTGCAACTATTATAGAACCAACTTTGAATGTTTTTGTTTCTGGTTCCATAGAAAAATCAACTGCCTGAACAGGACAAATATTAATACAGGTATTACACTCAATACACGCTTTTTTATCTCTTACATAAGTTGCAGGAATTGCTTGTGGATAAGCTTTATATATAGCATTCCTCATAGACATTCCACTATCCCATTCACTAGGGACTTCAACTGGGCAATTAGCAGCACACTCCCCACAAGAAGTGCAATTATCTTTAACATATCGAGGTTTAATTTCAATTTCAACTTCGAAATTTCCCATTGACCCTTCAATATTTTTAATTTGGGCATTAGTATATAACTCTATTAAGGGATGATTCGCTACTCCATTTGTTAATGGAGAGATTGAGCATTGTGGACATTCTAACGTTGGAAAGGTTTTATTTAATTGTGTCATATGACCTCCAATTGTAGAATTTTTTTCAACTAAATAAACTGGAATACCCAACTCCGCCATGTCATATGCAGATCTAAGTCCTGCGATACCTGCACCAATAACCAATGCTGCTTTAGTAGTTGGGATTTTCCTAGTTTCAACGTCTTCTAATTTTCTTGCTCTGTTAACTCCTGCTTCAACTAGTTTCATTGCTTTATCTGTTGCCTTTTCTTGCTCCTTTTGATGAACCCAGCTACAGTATTCTCGTACATTTACTTGCTGATGTTTATGCTTATTCAATCCCATTTCTTCAATTGCTTTAGCAAAAGTTCTTCCATGCTGATTTTTAGAACAAGATGCTACAACTGTTCGATTAACGCCTAATTCTTTAATAGAATCCTTAACCATTTGGACTCCAGGTTTTGAACACATAAACATATAATGCTCTGCTTTAACAACATTGGGTAATGTTGAAGCATATTCAGCAACTTTAGCTACATCTACAGTTCCAGCAATATTATGTCCACAATGACACACAAACACTCCTATTTGTGGTTCATCAGTCTCAACTTTTTCCCCTAAACTTTTAACATTATCTAATTTTTCTTCTTTTATGGTCAATTTATACAGCCTCCTCCTCTTTATTAACCTCAATTCCTCCAAAAATGTAATTCTTCCCCATTAATTGATAATGTAAACCAACGAATTCTTGATTCATACCCATACAATAAGCAGTCAATTGACACAGGTGAATTACAGGATAATCATAATTACAATTTTTATTTTTATTCAAATAATCTTGTCCAGTTTCATATTGGAGATGACAGAAAGGACAAATATCTAATATAAAGTCTGGCTTTACTTCATCAATATTTTTCATCTTTTCTGCAAAAATAGTCATGCTAGCGTTACCATCATAGGCTTTAACGCCTCCTCCAGCACCACAACAAGTTAATTGCTCATTGAATCGGACAGATTGAATTCCTAAAGCTTCAACAAATTCTTCTATAATTGTTGGTCCTTCTGAGCTTTCAATCTCTCTAATTCTAGTAGGTTTCAGAAAATGACAACCATAATGTATTGCAGCTTTAGCGTTTACCTTTCGAACAATCAAATCTTCTATACCCCATGGCCCAATCTCATAGCCTAACACCTCAGCTACATGTCTAACATCTATAATTCCCTTAAACTCATAATCTCCTATGAGTTTTAATTTTTCATTTACTAGATTGCGATGTTCTTCATTTTCTTTTAAATGTTTATTTACTTCTTGCAAGGTTCCAAAACAACCATTACACACAGTTAAAATATCTGCTTCCAATTGTTCTGCTATACAGAGATTTCTTGCTGCCGCAACCATCCAATCAACTTTATTAAAAGAGCGAAACACTCCTGGTGCTGGGCAGCATGTTGCTCTTTCCATATCTAATATAGTATATCCTAGTTTTTCCATTACAAATTTCGTTGATTTCTCAATAGCAGGATATCGATTTGGCATCAAACAACCTAAAAAAAATGCAAATGTGTTTTCTTTTGCCATTTTTTATGCCTCCTTCTTTTCTTTTTTTTCCTCCTTAATTGGAGGTAAATCAAACATAAATTCTTCAATTTTTTTTAAATCTCTATCATCTCCTTCCTGCTTAAATTTAAATGCAGTAGGAGGTAACTCTTCTAACCCTAATTCGATTCTTCGTTGTTTAACTTCATCATTTATTGGTACTGCATGACCAAAGTTTTTTAAATACCCTACAACAGCCCTATGATTAGGAGATATATTGCCTAATTTGGTAGCATAATTTCGCAACTCCATTATTACATCAGTTGGTCTAACATCACGAGGACAGCGTTCATAACACTGGTAACAAGTAGTGCAAAGCCATATATCTGGATCTTTCAATACTGACAAATCTCCTAAGACAACTTTTCTCACAATTGAACGAGTTTTTAAAGCAGTCCATCTTCCACTTTCACAGCTCGCTGTACATGTTCCACATTGAATGCACTGCCAAATTTTTGATTTTCTTTCGATATTTTTAAAAAATTCTTTATCAAAATCTTCGTCTGTTTTATACTCCCTTGCTTGTTCTTCTACATCAGACGTTTATCATCACCTTTTTTGAAATATAAAATAAAAAAAAAAATAATAATTTATAATGAGACTATTCTGCCTCCATCACTCATTTCTAGAAATGTAGCGGCACCAACAGGTTCTTCTACCCAATCAAGTAATTCTTCTCTTTTTATTCCCATTAAATCCATAGTCATTTGACATGGATATAACTTCATATTTCCGTTATCAACAGCGTCTTTAATCATTGCCCATGGATCTTCAATTCCGAATTTTTTCATTCTTTTCTTAAACATATTTGCTGCCATACCTTTCATAGGAGCAGGCATTCCAGCAACTTTAGGTTTAAATTTCTTTTTTAAAAGGTTTAATCCCCAAAAAGTGAAGAAGAAATTCATTTTAGTGTCCATGGCATCACCTGTTGTTCCAAGGATCATCATCATTGCGAATTTTTCGAATGATTTATCCTTTACAATAAAATTTACTGTTTCAGTCATAATTTCCACCTTAATTTTCTTTTTTTTTGAATTTATTATCTAATTTGCGTTAACAAATTGTTAACCATGATTATTGGTTTTTTTAAAAAATTTTTATTATATTTACTTTAAAACATATTGTACATTCTTAAATTACATCCAGGATATAACTTTCTGAGAATTATCTAATAGATCAACGAGCTCTGTATACTCAATGGGTTTAATTTTTTCATGTATGTGTTCCAACGGAATCCCTCTTGCCTTAAAATCTGGTTTCATAACATACAGTTTAAAACTTAAGTTTCCAAGTTGCTCCATTGATAAAGTCATTTTTCCTTTTGACGAAGCGCCAATAACTCCATCATGAATTAGAACCATTCCTATGGATTTTCCTTCTTGTAAATGGTGTTTAATAATTGGTAATAATCGATTTAATTCATTTCCATATCTAGGGCTAAATCCAAATAAGTAAATCATGTCAAAATTTTGTTCCATCTTATTTCATCACCTTAAAATCTAAAAATTGTATCTGCATTTTCAAATAATTTTGAAAGCTCATCAATGTTAATTATCGATAAACCTTCATAATTTACGAGATCTTGTTCAGTTAAGCCTGCGTCCTTCAGTGCTGTATCAAGTGCTAAGATTTCTAAATCTGATAACTCCGCCATCTCTAATGGTTCATCAAAAGAATCTATTCCAAGTATTGTTGGGTCTGCGTGTTTACTTATTAAGTAAACCGCATCACCCATTAGCACCACTTTGCAGTCAATCTCTTCCCCTAATCCCATAAATCCCGCACCTAACCTTAAACTTTCACGGGCAGAATTCTTTCCAATTGGAGATTGGTCAGTCACTATTATCACTGATTCTATCATCGCGTTCATCCCCCTGTTCCGAACGTAATTAATTTTTCTGATTCAGCAGTCCAGTTTGACAATTCACCTAAACCCTCTTCCTTTGCTCCATCAATAAAACACTGTTCCTTCAATCCACACAAACCAATCCATGTTGTACAACCTGCCACAGGAATATTATGCTCTTTAATGAATTTTTCCAACTGTGTTGGTAAATTCCGAACCGTTATACCAGTTTCAATATCTTTTTTTATATTATAAACTCCACTTCCATAGAAGAAAATTCCTTTAATTGAATGCCCTTTTTCTAAAACTGCTTTACATAAATTTAATAGAGAGTCCACTGCTTCAAACTTATATGGTTCAGTAGATATCATGAATGTATATGTTGCCAAATATAAACCCTCTTTATTATTTTGATTCTAAGCTTTATGTATTATGAATGTAATTTTACCATTATCTTGTCTGGTCTCTATTAATTCATCCCCTGTCTTATTTAAAAGAGCAGGTACATCTTTTAGAGCTCCAACATCATCCACAGTTAATTCAAGAGTCTGACCAGATGTCATTTTTTTAAGTTCTTTTTTTGTCATTAAAACAGGCATCGGACATTTTTTACCTAAACAATCGAGTTTTATCACTTCACCTATTGTTAAATCTGACATTTTTTTCAACTCTTTTAGTTTTTTTCACTATTTTTTTTGTTTTTCTTATCACAAAAATTTAATTGTGATCTCTGTTGTAGATTAAAATATAGATTAATATTTAAATTATAGTTTTTTCATTTATAAATCACTATAATTAATAGCGAATTTATCTAAAGTGAAACATTTTTTTAGAGGAAAAAATTATATATGATTAATCTATAAATTTAATTAGAATAGATATTTTAATTTAAATTTTTTACAATTTTCAAAGTTCTATAGTATTATAATAATCAAGGAAGATAGAATGACGATTAGTAAAATAAATGATATTGATATTGATGAATTTGATAAGCAAATTCTAGATCTTTTACAAAATGATGCAAAACTAACGATAGCGGCAATAGCAGAAAAAATTGATAAGAGTCCTACAGCGGTTAGAGCTAGAATTCAAAAATTAGAAAAGGTTTTGATTAAGAAATATGTGGCATTAATAGATTGTCGGCAATTAGGCTATCGTGAAATGGTTATGGCATCTTTGAGAGTAAATTCTTCAGAACCATTAGATAAAGTAAAAGATAAAATAGAAGATATGGAAACAGTAAAGTATGCTTATATAATAACAGGAGATTATCCCATTTTTATCATGGCAAAATGTCTCAATCATGATGATTCCATGAGCTTAATTGAAAAATTGCGTAACCTTCCTGGGGTAGAAGAAGTAAAAACCCAAATTGTATTAGATAGAATAAAAGAAGACCCCTCTATAATTATTCCAGAGTAAATTTTGCATTAAATCCTAAAAAATTTCTTCAAAAATTCGTCAATTTGATTCGTTAAATAACTTTCATTATATATGTTGTAATATTTCACCAAAATTATGAATACTTTATGATTGTTAACTAGATATGTGATGAGAGAGTTTATAACAATATCTTAAGGAGATAGAGTTGTTGGTTCGAACCGCAATCTCATGAAAACGGTTTGTCTATTCATCTTGAAAGTTAAATTAATAATGTCTTTAAAGATACTTGAGGAATACCGTTATAATTTATTTTAACTTTCTTAGTTTCTTGATCCTTTCTTTGTTAATTTGTTTAATCTCTTTCTTTAAATTTAGAATTGAAGCGTTTATTTCATTGCGCTTAGATTTTAATATAGAAAGTTTAGAGTGGTAAATTTTTTTTGATTCATGTTTGATTCCTTGTTTAATTTGGGTTAATTCTTTGTGTTTTACTGCTAGTTTTGCCTCTAATTCTTTTAACTTTTGATGGTATTCTAACTGAATCTTTTTAATCATAGCTGCTTTCGATTCATTTTTCATAAAATCTCCTTTTGAAAAGATTCCTTCTTATTAAATATTATTTTGAATATACGAGAATAAATAATTTGTGTCGTTAAATTTTTTTAATTGTGTATTCACCCTATTGCTCCAGTTGTGCTAGCCTTAGCTATATTTCTTAGTATGGTTATAAAAACTAAAAAGTTAAGAACTATTTAGTAAGGAGTATTTAAATGCATTATATTGTAGGTAGGTACCTAAAGCACCACAATTACACAAATTTCATTTTAATTTAATTACTTCCAATTAGATATCTACTACTACATAACAATGTAGAGAAAAAATTTAATGCGGACAGTCAACTAATAGATCTTGATTTAAATAGTAATAAATATTTATTGTTGATCATGACGAATAAAAACGAAATCCAACCAGAAAAAATTCCCATTTCTAAAGAAGACGAAATATTTAAATTGTTAACGCATCAAACGCGCCGAAATATAATAAAAGTACTAGGAGAACGCGATCTTACGTTCTCGCAAATCAAAATGAATTTAGAAATCGATAGTCCAACGCTTTCCTATCATCTTAAAAGCATGAACGAATTTGTCGTACAAAAAAATTCGAAGTATACTTTTTCCGATATTGGAAGGGCGGCATTACTTCTTCTTACAAAAACCGATCATTCGTTTAAAATTTCGAGATATAGAAGAAATTTTTTTTATGCATATATAATAACTCTATTTTGCTGGATAGCGGCAGAGATATTTACTCCTCTTGCTTTTTGGTTCGTTTCACCAAAACCTCTCTCTAATTTAATAATCCAAATCATAATAAACGGAATTTGTACGATCAATTTAATCGTTCTTGGACTCTTAAAAAGTCGTTATACTTAAGATTAACAACTTTGTACCAATTTGAGTTCACTTTCTTAATCGAAAATAAGGAAAGCTATAGAAAAAGTCTACAGGCTAAAGATAAGCAAATAGTAAAAATCAAGGAGGGGGCTACAAAAACGTAAGGCAGTTTATTTTGTGATTTGCTTATTCTGAGATAAATTCGTAAAATTGGATATTTAACACCTCTCAATATATTGCCAATTGACTATATTATCCTAAGTATTATTAATCCGTGAAAAAATTCCTACTTTAAGAGTTTTAAAAAAATTAAAATTTAAAAAAAAAAATTATTTCCCATATTTTTTAAAAAGTAAGATTCCTACAATAACTAGTATAACGCTGAATATTGTAAGAACAATTAGATCCCACCAGATAGTTAGTTCACCTAAAGAGCCACCATTAAAGAGTTTAGTTAATGCGTCTGTTGCATAGTACAAGGGCATAAATTTACTGATCATTTCAGCTTCATTGGGTAACGGATACAAACCCGATGCTAGCATCTGTTGTGGTAGTATAAAAATCCAAATAATTCCAGCAGCCGCTTTGGCATTTTTAGCGATAGTTGCTGTAATTAACCCAAACCCAATCGTAGAGAGGGAAAATACTATCATAAATATAAATGCAGATATTATGTTAACAGCTGATCCAACAGGACGATAACCCAACAAGTAACAGATAAGTGCAATTATTGCGACTTGAATGATTGCCATTCCTATATTTGAGATTATATGACTCATTATAAACTCTAATGCCGTCGTTGGCGTTGTTTTAATCCGTTTCAACATACCTTGCTCCCGATCTTCTGCAAATGAATATGATAAGGGCATTGCCATATAAAGTGCACTAAGTGCAAACAGTCCTGGAACTAGAAATTCAAAAACGGTTAGTCCAGTTCCATCTATTATTATCGATCCAAATAGCAGTCCAAAAGTTAAGGCTAATACAACTGGGAGTAACAGTATCATACATAACGCTGATGGTACTCTTATTAAACTCTTAAATTGTATAGTCATAAAAGCTGATACTCGTCTGAAATTCATTTTTAAAACCCCTCCAGTATTCTTCTTCCTGTAATATTTAAAAATACCTCTTCCAAATCCTCGGAATGATATTTCTCAACTAATTCTTTTGGTGTTCCTATAGCTATTAACTTTCCAAAATCTATTATTGCGACTCTATCGCATAGTGATTCTGCTTCTTCAATGTAATGGGTTGTCAAAATAACTGTTATATCCTTTTCTTTTAAAGAATTTATGAAATTCCAGGTTGTTCGTCTAACTCGAGGATCCATTCCAATTGTCGGTTCATCTAAAAATAAGATGGGAGGATCATTTATCAATGCCATGATGAGATTTAATTGTCTAATCATTCCACCGCTATAATGCTTTGCTTTTCTCTTACTTGCCTTAGATAAACCCAATAAATTAAGGAACATATTCATTCTTTTGTTTATATCTTCTTTTTTTACGAGATGCAATTTACCAAAAAGTTCTATATTTTCTTTAGCATTAAGATATTGATAAATAGCTGCTTGTTGTGGACATACACCGATTAATTCTTTGATCTTTTTAAGATCATTTCTTACATCATATCCTCCTACAAAGGCATCGCCATCGGTTTGGCTAATTAAACCACACAAGATATTTATTGTGGTGGTTTTTCCAGCTCCGTTGGGACCCAATAGACCAAAAATCTCACCTTTATTTATTGAAAAAGATATATCATCAACAGCCTTAATTTCTTCTATGGTATTCTTTTCCGTATATATTTTTCTCAAATTCTTCACTTCAATAGCATTAGTATTATAAGGACCAAACATTTTTTCACTATCAAGTAAACCTACATTTTTCAAATCTATCAATCATTTACACCAAATTATTTTTTGTAAGATTTTATTTTAAAATTTCCTGATTTAACTAAGAAATCCAACATATAAAAACTAAAAAGTGAAGAACTATTTAGTAAGAAGTATTTGACTAAAAAAAATTAGTAAAGAACTATTTACTACCCAAGAATTTTTCTCTAAGAAATTTATATTTTATGCGATTAAAATCTCTTTTTTTTAGTTTAAACATGTAAATACCCAAAAAAACATTTTGACGATTTTTAGTTAGTGAAATCTAATTGCTTTATTGTCCAAACATTTAGAAATAAGTGAAATAATTGAGGTAATCAAATCCTTCATTAAAAAAAAATAAATTCAAAAGATCTTACCTACATGAATGAATCAAAAAATTAAAAAATAATATTATTAATGAGGAATAAAATTATAATTGTTTAATATTGAAATATTTTAAATGATCAAAATGAGTAAAAATAATAAATCCACAGAAGAACTTCCCCTTTCTGAGGAGGATGAAATTTTTAAATTATTGACCCATCAAACTCGTCGGAATATCATTAAAATATTGGGGGAACGAAACCTTTCTTTCTCACAAATCAAAAATACTTTAGATATTGATAGCCCTACTCTTTCATACCATCTTAAAAGTATGAAACCATTTGTTATTCAAAAAAAATCTAAATATTCCTTTTCCGAGATTGGAAAAGCTGCATTATATCTTCTTACAAAAACGGATCAATCAATAACTATGTCCAAATACAAAAGATATTTTTGGTATATATATTTTGTAACCTGGATCTGTTATTTTGTTATTGGGGCTATAATGCCCCTTACAATACTGTACATCCCTTCGATAGATGATTCAATTTTCATTTTTGAAATTTTACTAAATGTTGTAGGTGTTATTAACATGTCAGTTATAGGATTCTTAAAAAGTCGCTATATATAATATAAGACTCAATTGAAAAGACTCATAGAAAGATGTATTAAATTAGTATGTGAAAACGCAACCAAAAATATATTCATCAAAACTGATAATACTTTTATAAATCAATATTTCGCTATTTTATGATTAAAACTATCTTCTGAATTCGTATTTATGTTTTCTTTTTCTGAGGATTTAAAGTTTACAAGAGTGATTCCTAAAATTACAAATAGTAAGGAAAAAGGATATACCAAAACATCAAAATTTTCTTGAAGAAAGATTGCAGAAAATAAAACACCAAATAAAGGAACCAGTGTCTGAAAAATGGCTGCCCGGCTAGCATCTAATCGCTTAATTCCTTCTAAATAAAATGTATATGCTCCAATTGTAGAAAGAAATGCCAAGTATGCAATTCCAAACCAAACTCGGGGAGGAACATATATATACATTATAGGATTAAGATATTGTGGGCTTATAATTAAAGCTATAGGAGCTGTAATTATTAATCCAAAGAATGATACCCATGTTATAATCCATAGTGAGGAAGGTTGCCCATTTTCATTTTCTTTTCTATTTAAGTTCATAAAATGACGGGAAATAACACTATATGACGCATAGGATAAAGCACCCACTAAAATTAAAATATCACCAAGAATCCGATTCGGTACATCTACATTTGGAGAATAACCAACAACGATTATAACTGCGAAAAAAGCTAGCAATGTACCAATAATTTTTTTCCATGTAAAGGATTCTGTTTTTAAAAATTTGCTGGAAAGAATAACAACCCAAATAGCGTTTGTTGCGACCATTATGCTGGCATCACTTGCAGCAGTAAATAACTCACCCAAAAGATAACCTGTTTGATAAATTGTTACAGACAGTAAGCCCATTAAAGTTAAAATTCTCCAATTTTCCTTAGCAAATTTCCAATTTAAAGTTCCTTCTTTATATTTAAGAATAAGAAAAAAACATATTATAGCCAAGAAATAACGAATTACTGCGATCATAAGTGGTGGGATGGTAGCTCCTCCAACCTCTTCAGATACTAACCATCGGCCTAACGGCCAAGTACCTCCCCAGATAACAGCGGTTAAGATTAATAAGATATATGCTCCAATTTCCTCTTTTTTATTAGAATTTGATTTCGAATTCAATAAGGCTTCTCCTATCCAAAATTTAAATTAATCTCAAAATAAGATTTTAGATAATAATTATGTAAAATTATTGGTTACATAAATAGATTTAATCTCTAAGGGATAATTATTCGATCAATACGTTCTATATATATAACCCTTAGATATACATCTCTTCAGGAGGAGGTTTATAGTATGGTGTTCTATATCCATACATCTCTCGTAATATTTCCCTTATAGTCCTAAAATCAGTTGTTCTAAAAATATCGTTCCAATCTATATTTCGGGGATTATATCCTGCTTGATCATAGATTCTACGTTTGATAGGATCGATTAATGTATCATATGCTTCCTTTATTTCGATGAATTTATCCTTTGCATAAGGATCACTCTTATTAATATCTGGATGATATTTTTTGGCCAGTTTCCTATATGCTAGTTTAATCTCCTTTTCAGTCGCATCTTTTTCAATCCCTAAAAGATCATAATAATCTGTATTCTTAGTCATCTCTCTTTGTATTAAAAGAAAATTAGGATATTTAAAGATAGAGCTGATGTAATATTGAATTTTTAACACCCTTTTTTTAGTTTAGAAGTAATTTAATGAATTCTTTTTTGAGGTATAAACAAATTAATAGAAATAATAAATGGACAAATTTGTATTGGAATTGGTGAAATTCTTAAACCATTTTTATTTTATGAAAAATATTTAAACTATTAAGAAAATGAAAATATGTTTTATTAATCCGGCGCCTCGTTCATACATAACTGAAAGAGGACATGAAACTACTGGGGCGTATCCACCCTTAGGAATTCTTTATATTATGGGTTATTTGAAACGAGAAGGATATGATTCTACACTTATCGATCAACATGCCACTAAAATTCCTACTACTCAAGTTCTTGAAAAAGTAAAAAAAATAGATCCTGAAATTATAGGATTTAACACCTTGACAGATATAAATCATGGTATGCGGGCTACTTTTATAGCTAAAATTATAAAAGAATGGAATCCAAATTTAAAAATTGCATTTGGTAACTGCCATGCTACCTTTAACCATAATAGAATTTTAAATAAATATCCTTTTGTAGATATCTGTGTTAGGGGAGAGGGAGAAATAACATTTTATGAATTAATTAGAGCTATAGAAAAGAATAGAGATTTAAAAAATGTTCTAGGGATTACTTATCGTGAAAATGGAAAAATTCATATTAATCCAGATCGGCCTTTAATCAAAAATCTTGATGAGTTGCCATTTCCTGATAGAGATGCTTGCAAAGATATTAATTATCGCCAAAATTATGGTGGATTCAATGCAGATTACGGAAGATTTATCACTATTCAATCAAGTAGAGGGTGTACATTTAATTGTGCCTTTTGTTGTCAAAGTAAATTATCCAAAAGGCAATGGAGGGCTAGATCCATTTCCTATGTTATAGATGAGCTAGATTGGTTAGATAGTGAAGGCTACACAAATCTTTACTGGGTAGATGATAATTTTACTAATAATCCTCGCAGAGCTATCCAGTTATTTCGAGAAATTCAAAGGAATAAGTTTGACTTTATCTGGGTTTGTGATCAGCGTGTAGATCTTGTAAGTGATTTATTACTTTATGAGATGCGAAAAGCAGGATGTCGATCAATCGCTTTTGGCATAGAAAGCGCAAACCAAAGAATACTTAATTACTTCAATAAAGGAATCACTCCAAAAATGGCGATTGAAGCAACTAAAAAGGCAAAAAAAAGAAATATTGACTTTATTTTAGGTACTTTTATTGTTGGAGCACCCACTGAAAGTTTCGAAGAAATTAAAAAAACCCTATCCTTTGCCCAAAAATTAGAGATTGATTTTCCACAATTTCATATTTATGGTGCAATTCCCGGAACAGAAGTTTGGGATAATTTAGTCCGTGAAAAGAAAATTGATCCAGAGAAATACTGGGAAAATGGTGTTAAAACTTTAGTCCCACCTCTAAAAATTGTAGAAAGAGAAGTAAAGGATGCCTATTTTAAGTTCCTTATGCGTCCAAAATACCTTCTTAACCAAAATTTGCGAACACTAAAAAGCCTTCATAGATGGAAAATTATATTATCAAATCTCAAATATATTTCCCACTACAGAAACTTCAAAATATTTTATAATTTTATCAGTGGTGAAACATGGACTCACGGAGACAAACAAGAATAATTACTAAAATTTTAAGATTTAGTTCAATTTTTACTTTTTCTTAGTTTGGTTGCCAAAATAAAGCTCATTGCACTAATACCTGTCTTTAAAGAAGCTTTTGCACCGAATTTTAGATACATTGCTCTAAATAGAAATCCAAATAATATACTTCCTCCTATTATAGGAATCCATATAGTAATAACATTTAATTGATCCACAAAAAGAATATATAATACATTATGCCCTAGGTATATTGTAAATGAATAATATGAGTAAAAGTATAGATATCTATAACTTTTTTTTGTTTTAATGAGCTCAAATATCTGAATTGCCGTAAAAAACGATAAGATAATTAATATAATTCCTAATGAATAAGCAAATGCTGAAATTGTATTAAAAAACAAAAAATCTGGAAAGAAGTTTATAATTCCAAAAATTAATAATATTGTTCCGAAAATTGAAGTAGGAATTATGAATTTATTCTTAAACAATAATTTCCTTTCATTTTGATCTTCTACAATGTTTATTTCAGAAATTCTATCTCCTACAACAGTTCCAATAAGAAAAACACTAAAATACATTAAGATGGGATATTGAGTTAAAGGATTATAAAGTAAATGAAATAAGCTTCCTCCAAAATTGGGTTGCTCTTGGTAAGGCAATAAAATTCCCAAAATAAAGTAATTTAATACAAATATAAAAATTCCAAAAAATGTTCTGAAAGTTTTTGATGTTCTTATAAACGGCCAAGTTAATATTAATGAAAAACCTATTGTTTGTAAAACAAGCCAACTCCAAAGATCTGTAATATCACCTCCCCATAAAACAGCAACTAAAAAATTGTAGATAAATCCGATTAATAGTATAATAATAGCTCTTAAAAAGTATACATCTCTTACTGTGAGCCTATTAAAATCAGTTAAAGCCTTAAGTTTTAATTCATTGCTTCTAAAAGCTAAAGCAGCACTTGCTCCTGAAATGAACAAAAATCCTGTGGCCCCAATTGATTCTAAAAAACCAAATAACCACTGACGAAGCCAATCATCACTTTGTATTAGCCACCAATCAATCATGTGCCCATATATCATAATCCACATGCAAAATCCACGAATAGTATCAAGACCCCTAATTCTTTCCATTATAATCATCAACCATCAGAATAATCAATTGAAATTCTGAATTTTTATTAAGATTTAATAAGAAATAGGATTCAACTTTTTAAAGGTTTAAGAAAAATGCTTTTCTAATTTACAATTTTGTAGAATATTACAATTTTGTAAAAGATTTTACAAGAATTAACAAAAATGGGGTACGTTAATACTTTTTGCCTTTATTAATTTTAGTTGCTATTATAAAACTTAATACTGTTATTCCAGTTTTCAAAGAAAGTTTAGGTCCTGCTTTTATAAACATGGTTCTGAGTAAAATGGTTAAAATACTCATAGTTACAATAATGGGAATCCAAAAACTCACTACGTCTAATCGATCCATAAACAAAAAATATAATAAATTATGTCCTAAATAGATGGTAAATGAGTAGTATGAGTAGAAGAACATGATATTATAATTTTTTCTGGTTCTAATAATTTGAAATTCTTCTAGTGAAATTAGCAATGAAAATACAAATAAAATGATTCCAATAGAATAAATAAATGAGGGAAATGTATTACGAGAAATAAAAGTAGGAAACTGAAATAATACTCCAATTGGTACTAATATGCCCCCGAGTATTAATATTCCAATTAAAAAATTATTCCTAACCATAGTTTTCCTTTCCTTCTCATTATCAAGAAGAGTGATTTTGAAAACGAAATCTCCAACAACAGTACCAAATAAAAACATAGTAAAGAATGAAATCAGTGTAAATTGATTAAGAGGATTGTATAAAATATGAAATAAAATCCCATATAAATTAAAAACTCCTTCAAAATTCCTTAAAAATGCTAAGAGTAATTCATTAATTAGCAATAATGTAATCCCAACAAAAATTCTAAACATTTTCGAGGTTTTTAAAAATGGCCACACCAAAATGAGAGAGACTGCAATAGTTTGTAAAACATTCCAACTCCATATATCTGAAATATCACCAAATCTAAAAACCAAGAAAATATTATATAATAAAGCAATCAATAGAAGTATAAACGCTCTAAAAAGGTAAATATTTTTTATACTTTTCCAATTTAATTCATTTGAATCTTTGAGCTTTAACTGATTGTTTTTATACGATAAAGCTGCACTAACGCCCGAAATAAATAGAAAACCTGTAGCACCAATGGGTTCAAAAATAATATGTATTAAATCTCTAAACCAATAAGCTTCAGAAACTAACCACCAATCACATAGATGAAGAAAAACCATCAAAAAAATATGCAATCCGCGTAGAAAGTCTATACTCTTAAATCTTTTCTTCATGAATTTAGTTCCTTAAAAAACCACATTTTTGTATAAAGATACGTTCTTTAATAATAATAATTTTATGGAAACCTAAGACTTTTCATATGCTATAATAATAAAAATAACTCAAGCAAAAAAGTGTCTATTTTCAAATCTTTTAATAATTTCATATTATTAAAGAGGTATGCATACATATTTTCTTCACTGAAATATTTCAAGCATAAATTATTGCCTTTCACATCCTTTAAAATATCAATAATATCAGTAAGTAATAATTTCAAATATTTTATAACTAAAATTGTATCACATCTAATTAGTTTTTCATCGATAATGTTAAACCAAGATTTTTTAGAAAAAGTTATATTTTTCATTTCAGCTTGATTTTTAAAAACTTCTTGATTTCTTAAGGATTTAAATTTTTCTTCAATCCTGTTTAGAATTAAATTCTTAGATTTTGTATACATTTTGTTTTCGATTATATTTCTAATTAAAATTAATATTTGCTGAAATATTCCAAGAATATCGAAGAAATCAGCCACCTGAGCTAAAGTCTCTACTTCCTCCCATTGATTGTAATAATCTTCAATAACCTTAATAAAAGGTGCAAAAATCCCGATATTTCCGTCCCAGATTTTTATCCTCTTTAATAAAATTAATTCAAATTCTTTGATAAAGGCTTCTTTTATTGCATTTAATCTTCCCATTAAGATCTCTGTTTTAATAAGCTTTGTTCCTGCTGCTACGAAAAGTAAGTTATAGTCTTGTGCTAATGTATATATCCATTTAAGTCCCCCCATTTCTATAGAATCTAGTGATTGGTGAAACTCTTCCATAGAAAAATGATGAAAGGCGGTTAAAAAGCCAGAAACTATATCTTCATCTGCATCAGTTTTTAAAAATGATTTATATAATAATTTTACTCCTGAATCGCTATCAAGAATCCAAATAATCATGATTAAATAGTAACTTTAATTATTGCTTAAAATTCTTATACACTTAGATTTAAAATAAATTTTTCATTCTATTTAGGTTATTAGATTAGTTATTAATAACAAAATCATTCTCGCGGAATTATTTTGCTGTTATCTTCTCTTTGTTAGTAAAAGAATAGATAATAAAATATTTAAACTTAAGATAATAAATCTCGAATCCAAAAGTAATGGTTAAATTTGTCTTAAAGGTAATAAATTTCCACATTTATGGCATTTTGTGTAAAATCTTTTAATTTTTACTCCGCAATGAATACATTTTAGGATATTTGAATCTTGATTTATTTCATAGAATTTAGTATCACAATTTTCCTGATAATATCCCTCATACATAATCTCCCTTATCCATTCTAGATATGGAATCCAAACTAGTGAATTTTCTGGCTTTATATAAATATCTCCATTTTTTGAGTAATAAATATATTTTTTTGGGTAAAATTCCATTTTCTTCTGATATTTTCGACTTTGAAAATTATACTTTAATAAAATGCCAATAATTAAAATTAGTAGAGAGAAATTAACCCAAAAGTTTTCAATTATCACCCACATTAAAGAAAAAGCTGTAATTATATAGAAAATAGATTCAATATTTTTCCTTTTGTAATTTTTATTAAATCTCTTCCATCTTTGGAACTCTAGACTACATTTTAAACAAACAGGTATATAAACTTTTGATTTACTTTTTCTAAATTTCTTAATCTTAATTTTTTGAATCTCATTAATAGGATAAGGAATTAAATTCCTATTACCTTCACATTTAAAACACTTTAAAAATTTTAAAGCGCTTTCAATTTCAATTTTATTATTGGAGAACAATTTTCTTTCTAAATTTATAATTGTTTTTAAAAACTTTTTTCATTAACAAACATTAATTGGAAATTTAATAATGTTATGATCTTATTTAATTATACTTCATTAGTTTCATCTTCAAGGAAAATGATCCTATAACATACTGTACTTGATTTAGGGAGAACACTTTCATTTAGTAATTAAATTAATATAAAAGTCATTTTATTTTTTTTGTCCTTTTTTGCTATTACGTAAAATTAAATTACCGAATTTTTTTTAATTATAAAATTATCATTAATAAGTTACCATTTAATTCTCCTAAAATGTCAATTTGAGAATAATTAGGAGTGTTTTAATGATTAATTTTTGACATTACAAATAATGTCTATAATGGAATAACAGGGTTATTTAATTGGTAGAGCCGTCAATTATCAAAATAGATTACAAATTTAAAAGTACAAGAATATTAGTCGAAAATCTTGTAGCATTTCTTACTATTAAAAGGATTAGTCATCTTTCTGTTCTCCTAAATCCAATTTGTATTATTTGTGGTATTTCATATCTGATACTGCCCATCTATACGATTTTTTGGGATATATTTGGCATATTGATAATTGTTACCTTAATTTTAAATAGTTTACTCGTTTATCTTAGCTCTCTTAAAGTGAATAAAGCGACTAAATTAGGTAAAAAGTTAAATTTGATTTGCTATGTGTATTTAGTATTTATGATTCTTGCTTTAATGGCTATTATCGGAGGAAATTTACTTATTTATGCAAATTATACAAATTCAGTAATCAATAGTCTCGGGGGATATTTTTTAATTTACTTCTTTTATATCAGCTTATTTGCATTCAGTTTTCTAATTGCTTTATTTGATATTAAACATATCAACAATAGAATATTATGGAATTCAGAAAATAATATTGATAAAGCATTTTCTAATAGGCGTTTTAAAAGAGTCTTAAAAAGAATTCTGACAGCTCTCAGTAGTATTACCTTCATTATTGGGGGTTTGTGCGCATTTGTTACATTATTTGGCTCATTTGAAATAGTCACTACTATTTTTGCTATGTTTTCTTCTCAATTTGGAGTGTTTTTCTCTTTAATTTTTCTTGCTAACATGCTTTTACTATTCAAGCTAAAGAAACACAAATGGAAGCCTAAAAAGATTAAAAGAAAAACGATAATAGGGCTACTTATTTCATTTGTAATGCTTTTACCTTTATTATTAACACATCTTACTATTTTTACTGCAAATAAAAACTTTTCAAACGCATTTGGCGAAGATTGGCAAAGTAAAATCCCTGCTAATGTAAATAATTACTTATTGAAAACTCCGTTTACAACCCCAGGATACTTTTTAGGAATTCCTCCCAAAAACTGCTTGGTCGAAGAACATACCTTATTTTATGATGAAGAGGGGATTAACCTTTATTTTGATGCTTATATGCCCTTAAAAAAAGGAGCGGGCCTTCCAGGACAGAATTCAACAATTTTAAGCATCCATGGTGGCGGCTGGATATTAGGGGATAAGGGGGGCTCAGATAGAATTCCATTTAATAAATATTTAGCAGCTCAAGGATACGTTGTATTCGATATCCAATATGGCTTATTTGATTCGTTTCTAACACCAATAGACCCAGTTACGCCAAAATATACTAAAGGAGATTTTAATATTGATGATATGGTACGGCATATAGGTATTTTCACAAATTATCTTGCTAAAAATGCCCAAAGATATGGTGCTAACTTGGATTCTGTTTTTGTTACCGGAGGTTCTTCAGGGGGACATCTTACTTGCGCTACCGGTTTAGCTATAGCAAATGGTAATTATTCAGATATTCTTAATTCTACTCTCATAATAAGAGGAATTATACCTTATTACCCAGCAAATGGGATGGCATCTTGGTTTGGGATTGATGGTAGAGAAGAATTTAAAAATCCTGAGATATTGATAGAAGAAACTAGTCCTCCTTGTTTAATTTTCCAAGGAACTCATGATATTTTAAATTATTTTGGTATAGCAACTAATATCAGAGACATCTATTTATCCCACAATAATGAACAATGTGCTATTATTTGGATGCCTTTAGGAGGACATGGATGCGATTTTTATTATCCCGGATATTATACGCAAATATTCTTGTATTATATGGAACGGTTTTTATATCTCTATCATTAAAATATTCTTAATTTCTTACATAACTTCTCGGATTCTTTTTATTATTTTGATAAAAAAATAATAATGCAAGACTATTTGTAGTCAAATGCAATATCCAAGGGTATAATAATCCCAATTGAATTAAAGCAAAGAAGTATATAATGGATGATAATAACGTAGAGAGAAAATGAACCCAATTTTTCGAAGAGGAGTAATGAAGAATTCCAAATATTAATGATATAACGAGAATGGCTGTAAAGAGGTTCCAATTCAAATAATTTACAATAACTGTTAATAATAAACTTCTAAAAATGAGTTCTTCGACGAAGGCAGCCATAGGAAGTAAAAGAATTAAAATAATCAACTTTCTTTTATTAAAATCCTCAACAAAATATCCAATATAATTATCCAGTTGAGGTTCTTTAATTAAATTAGTAAGTTTTTTATAAAAAAATCTAATTGGTAATAGTTTTAAGATTGTTAATGATAAATAGAAAAAAAATAATAGAATATCATGATTGAGCTTTATTCCAATTAAACTATCATATGAAATAAAAATTGCAGGTAAAAAGGATTTATAGAAAAAGAGAACTTCTATTATAAAAAATATTGAAATTAGAATAAGGATTAAATGAATGACTTTTACAGAAAAGTTGTTGTCTATTTTTTTATTGTAAATAAATGAGTAAAGTAACAAAATAATGATTGAAAAACATATTAAGATTGCTCCAATAACACTATCATAAGAAGAATGAAAAAACCAGAAGAAAAAGAACAAAAAAATTATAAAATTGTAAAGGATTGTCCTTATAATCTTCTGTTCTGTTTTTATCATATTAATCGACATTATAAAAAATTTAGATTCTAAAAAAGAAAAGGGTACATTTTTTTATTTGTTTTTTGACTAGAAATTTAAAAATAAAACATTATAGAGGAATTGAAAATGGGTGATGAGTACAGTCTTAATAAAGAAGAACTTGAATTATTTTATGATGTTCTTTTTAAAAAAATAATGGAATTAATGAAAAAGCCTGGAATTGACATAGATCCGTTTGGAGAGATGATAACAATCTTGAGTACGTTAAGTGGAATATTTAGCTTTAAAACCATGATTTCTATAATACCCGAATTAGTAGCTTTTGCAATTAGATATGGAATGATGGTTGAGAAGTCTTATGAAGACGATCGCATGAGTTCAACTGAAGATTTGCAAGGATTAGATGAAGAAGAGAAACAGATAAAACGTATTTCTAAATTAAAAGATGATATCGATAAATTAAGCATTTATTTATAATAAAAAAAAGAAATTAATTTTTTAATTACTTATTTTATTCACGTTTTTTAAGTATTCCCTGAATACCAGAAAAATGACTATGTCATTTTTTTATAGAGGTATTATTATCTTCTATTGAAATTACAATTTTGTTAATAGTCCTTTTAATAAACCAAAAGTATTAATTCATAATTTAAATTAGTCATTACTAAAACGAAAATAAAGAAGTGATTAATGAAATGATATTTCAAATTTTTAATGAGGATTGGCTTGAATCATTAGATACTTTCGAAGAAATAATGTGGTTCTTAGTGATATATTTGATCATTCTGGTATTAATGGCAATTTTTCTGAAGCTTGCTTTAAGTTTTTTCAGTAAAGCTCGTCATACTGAATTTGGCAGTGTATTTCTTACTTCATTTATAATAACCATTTTCTTTGCAATTATTTTTCTTTTTTTGGGGGGATGGGTAGCGTGGATTGTAGCTTTAATTATAACATGGATAATAATCGCTGCTAGACATCATATTGGCTTTCTTTATGCTATTATCGTCACAATCCTTGCATTTTTGCTCTATGTAATCGTAGCTTTAATAATTGGAGCTTTATTAAACATAACTATTGTAGTTTTACCATTTTAAACTACATTTTTTTTCTTTTAAAGGAATTAATATTTTTTTGCTAGAAACTAACAGATTTCTCCATTTTCTTCATAACAATCAAATAAACTATCTAAATTGTCAATATAATTGACCATAGAGCTATACCACTTATCTAATAAATTTCTAAATTGAACTTTAACTTTATTCAAATCTTTTGCTTTATACACATATAAGTATCCTCTTTTGTTATTATCCTCTATACCTTTAAGTTCACAATATTCTTTTAATGAAAGAGAATATCTTTTAATAACTCTTAAATCAAGTAAAACTTGTAAGGCTCTTTGAATAGAACTTCTATCTTTATCTAAAATCTCAGTTAATTCCATAGTACTTACATTATCATTTTTAAGCAAATATGTAAATACATTGGATTCAATTTCGTTAAGACCGAGAATACACCTGAATAAATTCCCACTTTTAAATATCTTCTTTTCCTCTAAAATAACTTTTAACTGTTGAGAAATACTTTCCATGGCTTTTATACTATCCTATTATATTAATTTAAGCTATACAAAAAAAATTAAAAAATAAAAACTATTTTGAAAAAGATTTTAGTTTCTCTAAAACACGTTCCATATATTCAGCATTTACAACTCCAACAATTTTATGCACTACTTTTTCATTTTTAATAAATAGTGTTGTTGGAATGCCTGTAATTCGATATCTCTGCGCAATAGAAGGATTTTCATCAACATTGAGTTTTACAAAAATAAATTCCTCGCCATGAACTTGTTGGAGCTTCTCAAAAATTGGAGCAAACATCATACATGGTCCACACCAAACTGCCCAAAAATCTATTATTATTACTTTATTGGGAAAACTTTTCACCAAATTATCAAATTCCTCTGGTGAATGAATTTTTATAATCTCTTTTGGCATTGCATGTGCCTTCAATAAAACTTCCGCTTTTTTAATTCGAATCTTTTCAATTTCTTCATCTGACATTTTTCTTCTCGATTTTCTAATTGTTTTGAGGTTGTGATATTAATTATCACATCCTTATTTAATTGAAAAAAATAACAGAATTTATTTAAATGTCTTTATTGTGTAATAAAAATCACGACTTATTAACGAAATAATTAAAATTTAAATATTCTGTTAATCAATAAACAACAATTTAGCTTTTTTGAAAACCTAATAATTAATAAGTGTAAGAAATCAAAATATTATGAAAAATAAATTTAAATAATACTTAAAAAACTATATTTCTATAGAGAAATATTCAATATACTTTTAGAGTATAAACTGAAATGAAAATTCATTCATTATTTATATTAACTAAGAGCGGTGTTTGCATTTATAGTAGGAATTTTACGGATGATTTTGAAAATCTTGAACCCAATTTGATAACTCCTTTTTTTTCTGCTATATTTTCCTTTTCAGAGAATGTTATATCAAAGAAAACGCCTGAAGTTCTTGAAATGGGAGGATTTAGATTTGTATTTAAACTTGGAAATGAACATATTTTTGCTATTTTAGCAGATTCTAGCTCTAGTTTATTATTCATAACTTCTCGATTAACAGGTATAGCTAAAGTGTTTGATGATTTTTTAGATGTAAATGAAATTGAAGAATATGAACAAATAGATAATACTGAATTTGATGCCAAAATAGATTCAATGATAGCTGGGGAAGAAGAGATAACTTCAAGTCACGCATTATTTCGAAAAATAGTTGAATTAATAAAAAATTTAGTATTTGAAAATGAAATTCTTGGAGCTGCTCTTTTTGATATAAATGGAACGACAATCTACTCTTCTCTTCCCCAAGAAATATTATTATCCTCACTAAAAGAATTGGAAATTCGTTATAGGGTGGCAACAGAATTTAATACAACATTTTATAGTTTAGATAATGAACAAAAAGTTTTTTCCAAAATGATAAAAATACCTTGGAAATTGGACCCTTTATTAATAGTAGTTCTATTTGAATCTTCTGTTCCCCTAGGAATGGCGGAAGTAAATCTTAATAAAATGTCAAAGACAATTGAAAATATTATTTAAATTCGATTTTTTAAAAATACTTTTCTTAATTTATAATTTCAATAGAAAAATAATCTTTTTTTATGGTTAAGGATTAAAACTCTTAATATGTATGATGTAATTATCATAGGAGCTGGGGTCGCCGGCGCATCTTTTGCAAATAAAATCTCTAGATTTGCAGAGACGCTGCTTATAGAAGCTCAGGATTATAACAAAGAAATTCCAGTTAGAACAAACATATTTGCAGAGCATAACAAACCCTATATAGAAGAAACATTTTGGAATGATCAATCTATTTTTCCACGACCATTTCTACGATTGAATTATAAGAGCGATAAATATGATGGACTTTTAAATTCAGAAGAATTCGGGGCGCCCTTAGGAAAAATTTCTCATACTGAGATTTTCCTTAAAAAGCTTCTGCTAAGTTTTAAAAATCAAGGTGGAACGGCACATTATAATGAAAGAGTTATTAAAGTAAATAAACATAAGGATTACATCGAAATTATTAATGATAAAAGAGAAGTATATAAAAGTAAACTACTAGTATTAGCTACAGGTTCACGAGGATTTGACATCCAAAGATCTCTGGGGTTTGAGGTACCAGATTCCTATATGGGAATATACACAAATATTTTTGGAGATGAGGACTTATTGGATAAAAATTTTAATTTTCAATATATGTTTCACTTGAATCCTAATATAAGTCCAAATGGTCCTTTTTTTTTTAATGTTGGAAAGGGAAGAATTTCTACAGGATATTTGGGAAATAATGAATCTCACAAGGAATTATCTGATAAATTAGATCGTATCCTGCTAAATTATGAAAAGATACAGAAATTTATAAGCGGGCTTTCTTGGAATAAGAATGAATTTGTGAGCGGTTCAATCTCAAAACACCCCATAAAATCATTTTCAAATGATAGAATGATTATTTTAGGAGAAGCAGCAGGAATTGTGACCGCTTATTTTTATGAAGGAATCCTATGTGGTTTAGTTTGTGCTGAAGTGGCAAGTAAATTAATTAAAACATTATTAGAAAATAATAGTAATTTTACTAAAAAAGAACTAATAAAATATCAACAGGAAGTCTCTCGAATTCTTCTGAAAGGCTATTTTAGAAATGGAGATGCATGTGAATATTTATTTTATGGCGGAGGGTCTTATGTAAAATCTCTTTGGAGCACATATACAAATCTCCTTTTGACAAATAAGACTGTTAGAAAATATGTTTATGAAGCACATACTATCCAAGATCTTTCGAAATATGATACAGAACATGATAGATACGTAGGAGAGCAGCTATTTAGTGCGCTTCCAACACTTTCAAAATTATCATTAGGTCCTCGATTTTTTAAGGCAATGTTAAAATAGTCTCTTTTTTACCAAAAAACTATGAATAATCACTTTTTTGTACAAATCTATTACGATATATGATCACTAAAAATGAAAAAAAGAAACTAGTTTTTAAATTAACACTTTTATCATAATTTCAAATTAGATAAAAGAGTCAATAATAACAGGGTTATATAAATTCTGACTCTTAATATTAGATCAAATGAGGTTTTCTAAATGACATCAGAATGGGCCATCCTTTGCAAATTAGGTGGATTTGTTAATAGCAATCCTGAGTTAATTAGTAGCTATCCTTCACTTGATCTTTCTTTAGGGGATTCTAATGAAATAATTTCGAAATGCTTTCCTATAGGTTCAAAATCAGGAGACTATATAGTTGATAGATATAAAAAGTACAATGTACTTTCCTATATCTTTACAATAAAACAAACAGAGGATCGAGATGATCTTTTTTCTTTTTCAGTACTTCTAAATAAAAGGGATAAAGTTGAGATTTACAAACCAGCATTAAAACAATTAATTGAAATTTTAGACTTAAACGGGATTTTAAGCGAGAAAATCCTTTTAGATTATCAGGAGACAATATATGAAGGCATTAATGAAGAACAAAATATTTTTATCCAAAACATTTCAATAGAATTTTCAAAAATATTTAAAGAAATTAAATCAAAAATTTTAAAAGAAAAACCACAATTAAAAGGAAGTTTTTTCTAATGGTTGAAGATATTTTATTAGAAAGTTTAAGGCAAACTGGATATTTACTTAGTACTATCCTTATTCCTTTGGCAACATTAATTGTAGGAAGGAAAGTTCTTAAAGAAAAGAAATCAACAGGGCGATATAATATTGTCCGTTTGCTCACATTTGGGATTTTTTTATGTTTTGCATTGATGAGTTTTTTAGAATTTCTTGTAGAGTTATCTCTGTCTCCACTATTAAATGAATTATTTGGTTTCAATATTGAAAGTATAAACTTATATTCAATTTTAATAGGTACAATGGTTTCATTAGGTCTGTGCTTAGTTTTTTATGCTAATAGATGGGAACCTTTCTATTTCGTTTCTTTTTTTATCTTTGGAGGGATGGTAATATTTTACTACCTGACGGGATTTGATGCTTGGTTGGAAACATATATTCAAATAGCTGGTATTATTAGCCTAATATTTATCTACTTTACAAGTTTTCGTGTTAAAGATAATGGAGCACTTGGTTTGGGAATTTTTTTCACGTTAGCATTTAGTACGTTGGTGATAGAGGTTTCTTATGTTACTCAAATCATTATTATCTCATATAATATCTTTATTGTAATACTATCGCTTGGATATTTTAGAATATTTAAAGAGGAGGTAATTTCATAAAATGCCAGACTTATACTATATAATCTTTGAAGGATTGATTATATTATTTGGAGTTCTTTCCTTAATCCCAGTTTATAAAAATTGGAAAGAAAGTAAAAATAGAATGTACATTGCAATCTTTATATATACTATTGGAGTTATAGGATACTCATTGATTAATATATTTACCTACATATTAGAAATTGATACAAATGTTTATTTAGTCGGAGACTTGAGATTTGGATATGTATTAGGATATATATTATTTACAATCCAATTCGTTTTTATGTTGTATTTAAGAGGACTAAATAAACTATATACCTTGCCATTTATTGTAGCTTTTTATCTTATAATAGGACACATTCTGAAGCCATCAACAATGTCTTTCATTATATACGCTATGTTTGTTAGTTATACTCCTGCATATTTTATGTTAAGGGATGGCAAGAAGAAAAGAAATGGTTTAGCTTTCGGTATGGGATTATTTTTTCTTATTTGGGGCATAGGGCAAGTAATTCCAGTAGATTTTGTAATGGAGATATTTAGAACGATAGCAATCTTTATGTTTTTCCTAGGAACCCGAGGTTTTTATGAAAAATATATTTTTGTAAACCAAGAAGAAGAACAAAAAATAATGGGAACTTGGATTGCAAGGTTTGTAGTAAAAGAATAATTTGATCTTTTTTTCGTTAACTTTTTATTATTCTGATAAGTACGTGAAGTAAAAGTAGGATAACAGAAATATATAATCGATCGCATATCTTAATTTCATATATTTCTAATGAGTTTTTAGATCCTTTACTTTGATAACCAACCTTTTATTCTGTCGCAATATAACAAAAATTTGGAAGAATATATGTACTTTTATTCAAAAATTATTATTAATTTTTAAATTAAAAATTCCTTAATAACAAATTCAAATCTGAAAAAAAATGGGAGTTAAAAATATATTAAAAAGGATTTTTACAAAAGAAAAGAAAGTAGTTATCACAGGATTAGATTCTTCGGGTAAAACAACTCTTGTATCATTTCTACAAAATGGAACATTCATTGAACATACACCAACAATGGGAAAAGAATTGACTACTATGGAAGTCCAAGGAATTCGTATTAATATTATGGATATGGGGGGTCAAAAGGATTTTCGTGAATTATGGCTTCACGAAATGTCAGATGCGGAATGTGTAATATTTATGGTTGATGCCTATGCTAGAGAAAGATTTAACGAGGCAAAAGATGAGTTGTGGAAGTTATCATCTGTTTTTAAGAAAAAAAGTTTAATCGTCCTAGCTAATAAATATGATTTACAACCCATTGCTCAGGTAAGTGAAATTATTGAAGCTCTCGATTTATCAAAAATCTCATCATTTGAAATTTTACCAATTTCATGTAAAACTGGTTATGGAATTGTTCCTGCATTCATGAAAATTTATTATAAATTAACGGGTAAACAACTAACTAAAAAGCTTAATATAAAAGCAGTTACTGTTTTTAATCAAGGAGGTATTCCATTGACTTCTTCTGATAGCCAGCAGATTTTACAAGGCGGTTTATTCTCAGCTATTAATAGTTTTGTGCAAGAATCATTTAATTCTGAATTGAACCAGTTAAAGATGGGTGAAAATTTAATTATCTTCAAGCGTTCAAAACATTTATTAGGTTCGATAGTAGTAAATGAATACGATGGTGTAAACCTTAAAGATGCAGAAGAAGGATTAAATGAATTATTATGCCATTTAGAACATATGTGCCCTGAACTCGAAAAAGAAGAACTAGATCAATCAAAAATAGATTATCTTGTTAAACAATACGCATCTAATCTTCTGTAAACTTATTTCAAATTAAATTATTTTCATTCTTTTTTCTCAACTTTTCTACTACTAGGTAATTGAAATAACTAGAAAAAGTTATACTAGAAAAATTTTAAGAAAAACTTATCTGTTTTCAAATTCATTAGATAATTTTTCTTCGATTTTATCAATAGTACTTTTGAAACTTTCAAGAAGAGGAGAAAATTCTAAGCTTAAATGGTCGTTCAAATCAACTGCTTTATTGATATTTTCTATTACAGCATAATAATCTCTTTTATCTAGATATGTGTAACCCATAAATAAATATGCCAAGGCATAATCAGATTCTATTTCTATTGCTTTTTTGTAATTCTCTATAGCTCCACTATAATCTTTTTTCAATTTGAAAGAATTTCCCATATTATAAAATGCTTCAGCATATAAAGGTTCAATCTCAACCGCTTTTTTATAGGATTCAATGGCATTATCATATTCTTTTTTCTTTTCATACACTAATCCCATATGATTCCATGATTTTGCGTGATTTTTATTCAAATCCAGAGCTTTTCTGAAATTTTGAATTGCTATCTCATAATCTTGTTTTTCTGTATTAGTGATTCCTATGTAAAAATAAGCTTCGATAAAGGCACTATCTAAACCAAGAGCTTTTTTACAATCATCAATGGCTATATCATAATTATGCTCACCAATAGCTAATTTTACCTTATCAATTAGAGTATTTTTATATTTTGTCTTAATTGGTATTTTGTCTTTGAATTCTGTTTCTTCAATTAAATTATTAATTGAGATTGCCTTTTCAAAAAACTTAAAGGATTCAACGAAATTATGTTCTTCTGCTAATTGTTCTGCTTGTTCAACAAGTAATTTTATTTCAGAATGATGAACTTCATCAATCTGTTTTTTTAATTTGTTCATTTCCTCAAATCTTCTTTCAGGATCATCAATAGTTTTTGCATATTCCATTTTTTTGTTTAATTTTTCAAGTTCTTTTTCAAATTTCTTTTGTTCTTCAACTAAATCACCTCTTCCTACTAGATGTTTTAGTTCAGCTTGATAAATCAGACTTTTAATTTTATTTACTTCTTGTTCCATAGCCTCATTAAGGTACATCTTATTAGTAATATCTAAAGCTTTATTAAAAATATCTAAAGCAGTATTATAGTTTTTTTGCTCCAATAATGCTCTTCCTTCTCTAAGAGTATTTTCAATTTGAGAGGAATATGCATTATTTACAGCACCCTTTAACCTTTCAAGCTCTTCATTCTCTTCTTCCGGTATTGGCATTCTTTTTGCAATACTAATTGCCCCATATAATTCACTAGCTGCTCCATCAAAGTCTCTTTGAGCTGTCTTCCTTAAAGCGTTATCTCTTATTAAATCTATTCTAGCTTTACAGGTCTTATTCATTAAATCCTCAATTTCCTTTAGTTTTAATCTACTCTCTGTTGAATCAGCCATTCTCCGCGCAATTTCCAAGGCTTTTTCAAAATACCCCAAAGCGTCAGTAACGATTACTATATCTTCAGCATAATTCTCTTTTATAATTAATTCTTTTCCTTTATTTAAAATAGGTTCTATTCTTTCTTCATAAATCGGATTTAAAATATCAGCAGCTACTTCATTAACTTGATTTATTTCTCTCTGCTTTTGTTCAGAGTCATACATTTTATAGGCTAAATCTAAAGCTGTTTCAAATTCTTTAACCGCATCTTCAAAATATTTCTGTTCAATAAAGTGTTTTCCCTTATTCACTAAAGGCTTAATATCATTGCTATAGATCTGATTTACTAAATTTCTTAAATTAGTAATCTCTGTATTTTTAAGATTAGACTCAAACATCTCTTCAGTAATTTTTAAAGCATCTTCATATGACTTTATTGCCAAGTCTGAATTGCCTAGTACTTTTGATTGATTACCTTTTTCAACTAGATTGTTAACTTTTTTAAAATAAACTTGATTTATAATCTCCTTTATCCTAACGATAATTTCATGACCGGGTTTTGTTTTATAAACCTCTGCCGCTCCATTTAATGTATCTTTTAAATAACTAATTGCATTATCATATTTCTCTTCTTGAACTAATTTTTCTCCTTGATAAATTGATTCTTCTATTCGATTATGGGCGATTAAAGCATTAATATCACTAAGTTCACTATTTTTTAAATCAAAATCCTCAATTTTTTCTGCAATTCTGATAGCTTCATCAAAAGTTGTGAAAGCATCATTAAAATCCTTTTTATCTATTAACATCTTAGCCTTTTCAAGAATATCGATAATTTCTACAGCATAAATTTGGTCTATTAGGGATTTAATGTTGTTAATTTCATCCTTTTTATCTTCATCTTCTTTTATTCTCTCTTCAACAAAATTAATAGATTCTAAATATTTGTCAACTGCTTTATTATATTTTTTTTCCGTTTTGAGCTTTTCAGCCTGTTCCATTATAGAATTTAATTTTTTTAGATCTGATTTTTTTACCATATTAAACTCGCCTATTTAACAATTCTAAGAATTAATAGTAATTCATTGTTGATCCTTAGAATTAAATTTAATTTTTTAAACTTTCTTAAGAAATGTTGTTATAGATTTGAAAAATTAAAATTTAATTAAAATCTTTAATTATTTTTAGTCAAATTTAGGTTTAACGAACAAATATATCTTTTAGTATTATGGATCCTCAAAATTTAAGGAAGAAACTCTTTTTTGGCGGCCCTATTCTAACAGTTAATGAATCACAACCTGAAGTCGAAGCTGTTGGTATTGAAGGGGAAAAAATAATAGCTGTTGGTTCTCTAAGTGATGTAAAAAATATTCTTAAGAAGGATTATGATATATTTAATTTAAATGGTTTCACACTTTTACCAGGATTTACTGATTGTCACCTTCATCCCATTTTATATACTTTATATTTCTTGTTTCCTGATTTAACAAATGTTAGTAGCTTGGGGGAATTAAAATCTCTTTTAAAAAAATTTATTAAAGGAAAAAATAAAACTGAATTGGTATTAGGATTTAATTTAAGTGAGGAAAAATTTAAAAAACCCGCTTTACCTACCCGTTGGGACTTGGACGATGCTTGTCCTGAGCATCCTGTATTTATCTTAAGATATGATAGTCATATTGGCATTGCGAATTCAAGAGCATTAGAGCTTGCTGAAATACATGAAGGAACTAAAGTTCCCGATGGTGGAGAATTTCGAAGAGATCACACAGGAAAACTTAATGGAATTATAACTGAAAAAGCAATAAATTTAATTCTATCAAAAGTAAAATTTCCAAAAGCAAAAGAAATAGAAAGCGCTGCTACTAAAGCCTTCGAAAGTTTTGCTAAGAAAGGGCTCACATCTTTACATGGCATACTCAGCGCAGATAGAAGCGGTGAATTTGGCGACGTTGGCGCTATAGAATTGCCATTGTTCAAATATTTACAAGAGAAAGTACTTCAGAACTGTTATATTTTGGTTAATGTCGAGAAATTAAGAAAACTATTTAAAATAAAAAAATCCTATTTAAATGGAGAGAAGATTGACAGTAAATTTAAAATAGGTGGACTAAAGCTCTTTCTTGATGGATCATTTGGAGCAAAAACCGCTTGCATGTTTGAACCTTTCTCTGATGCCCCGGATATGTGTGGATTTTGCGTTATCGAAGAGGAAGAAATATATGAAAAAATGAAACTGGCACATAATAATGGTCTTCAGATTGTAATTCATGCAATTGGAGATAAGGGAAATAGAATTGCGATGAATTTATATAAAAGGCTTCTAGAAGAATTCCCCAGAGAAGACCATAGACACCGAATTGAACATGCTTCTATGTTAACCAGTGATGTTTTAAATGATATGCGAAAATATGGAATTATTGCTTCATGCCAACCACCATTTATAAATTCAGAATATATGTGGTTAGAAAAGCGCTTAGGTAAAGAAAGATGTAAATATACATATCCGTTTAAATCAATAATTGATGCTGGAGTAATGTTAATCTCTGGTTCTGATTGTCCAATAGAGGATCCAAGCCCAATATTAGGAATTCATGCTCTTGTAACACGCAATGATTTTATACCAGAACAATGTATCAGTATAGAAGAAGCAATAAAGACATATACAATAAATGCAGCCTATGCTGCTTTTGAAGAAAATGTAAAAGGAACTATTGAAGTAGGAAAATTAGCTGATTTTGTGATATTAGATAAAAACCCAATTGAATTACTTAAAGCAAACATAAAAGAGATTCAGATAATGGAAACTATAATTAGAGGAAAATCAGTTTATAAAAGTTAAATCAATTGAGTCGTTTCTAATCCCTAAATACGTGTTTATTAATAGAATAATATAATAAATAGATAAACACAGCTAAAGCAACCAAAGCTATAATCCCTATAATTATAATCATCATAAAATCATCCTTGGGTGGAGGGATATTAGTCTTCGGTATTAAATAGACCCTATTACTATCCACTGCTGCAATATATTGCCCATTAGACGAGATTGCTACTGAATAAACAGGGCTTCCTGTATAGCATACCCATGTAGGGATATTGCTGATTGTGTCAAAAAATAAGACTTTATGATCTTTACTTCCTGCAACAATATATAGTCCATCGGACGATATGGCGATAGAATGAAGGTAATCTCTTGCTTCATAGCTCCATAAAGGATTCGAGTTGGTTCTATTGAAGACATAAACTTTTTTATCTGCCATTCCCCTTGCAACAATAAAGCTCCCATCAGATGAAGTTGCAACTTGCCATACGACGTATCCAGTAGAATAAGTCCATAGCGGGGTACTACCTGTGCGATTGAAAAAATAAACTTTATGATCCCTGCTCCCTCCAACAATATATTGTCCATCTGATGAGATGCCTACAGAAGTAACTTCACTTCCAGTTTCATAGCTCCATAAAGGAGTGGAGCTAGTCCTATTGAAAAGATAAATCTTTTTATCCCATCCTCCTGCCGTAATATACTGCCCATTTGATGAGATTGCTACTGAAGATATAAAATTTCCTGTAGTATAATTCCACAAAGGAGTACTAGTGGTCCTATTAAAGATAAAGAGAGCGCCTATAAAAGGATTAAGCCCTGTTCCCGCAGCAATAAATTGCCCATCAGATGAGATTGCTACTGAATATACCATATAGTGAGTAAAGTAATACCATAAAGGAGTGTGGTTGTTTCTATCGAAAAGATGTATCCTGCCATTATCGCTCCCCTCTGCTATATAATGCCCATCAGACGAGATCGAGATTGAATTCACCGCTGAATCTCCCTCTATAGTGAAGTCCCATAAAGGCGCGTAATTGTTTTTTTTAAAAAAAAATATCTCATAACCACTTCTTGCAACAAAATATTGCCCATCAGATGACATTACGACGCCATAAAGATCACTATCTGCAGTATAAATTTGTTTTTTATCTTCTTCTCCCAAAACTCCATTTATGTTTAAAGCTATATTGAAAAGTAAAAATTCACATATGAATGCCCAAACGAGAATAATTTTATATAATTTGAGTTTTCGCATTACTATACTATTTGGTAAATAGAAAAAATCGGATATAAATCTATGTCCTTAAATTTCTGAGAAATAATCTAATATAAATTATTAACTTTCAAAAATAATCTGGAAAAATGTAGCAAGATTACTATATTTATAAATATTAATTAATCTGTAAAATAGAGGTGCTCATCAAAGCCAGTTTCGGCTATCAGATCTTGCCCAAGCTTCTGAATTGCTTTTTTCGAAGGATTTTGCAATATTTTTCGAGTTATATTTACAACCTTAGTTAATTTATTATCCGGAAATTCTCTTATGATATTGTCATAACGGGAAAAATCAATGCCAGCAGTATATACTCCGGCACTTCCATGTCCTGCTGAAGAAGATACTTGCCAGTGTTCTACCTTTAATTCAATTTTCGAAAGAAGAAAACTTTCTGAAAACCATTCGAGATAAAGTTGCATTCGTTTTGATTTTCGCTTGGTAGTTCTAAGCATTTTCAATGCACGATTTAATCTATCAGGATGCATTTGTCTAAATACTTTTTCTTGCAATTCTGACATATTATCTTTAACATGAGCTTTTATCTCTTGGAGGATTTCATCAACCTTTTGCGCTCTCTCTTCTGTAATATCTTGATGAATTGATTGGACATGACGAGCAATCACATCATTGAAACTTTGATTATTATCTACATCTGATTCTGAAGTGCTAGGAGGAGAAGCTGTAGAGGATTGCTCAATTTCAGTAGGTATGCTGTAGATCTCTTTTTGGGGAAGTGTAAACAATTCTCCGAGCTTAGAAGGATGTTGTCTCACCTCATTAAATTTTTCTTGAATTTCTTTCTCTGAATATCCCATATTTATTAAATAAAATGCTGCGCTTGAAAGCTGATTTTCTAACGCATCGGCGGCGCTATAATTACCAGGAGCACCAAATTGTTCTCTCAATAAATCATCTGCCATTAAGCTAATCTTTTCTTCATTAATTTCTTCCAACTTAAGCGTTTTAATTTTTGTTAGGATAAAATTTACTTGTTCAGGTGTAAGATAATTTAAATTGCCTATTGGTCCAACCATAATGGAAATTTTTTCCATCTTTTTTAATATATCTTTAATATCATTTTGAGTCTTACCCCTTGAGATTTTTAAAAAATGTTCTAAGAAATTTTTATTGAACCCTGCAATTACTTTCAGTCCATACTCATCAAATTTACTAAGATGATCATTTAATCCGTTGCCTTGAAATTCTGGTGGAAGATTTATACTAAAAACCAAAATATTATCAAGAATCATATAAAGATAGTCTGTTTTATTCATAAGCGAGCCTAAAATCTGCAAAACATTTTGAAATAATATTTTTATACCAATAAATAAATTCAGAATTTAATAAACATATAAAAGCAATATAATATAAGCTTTTCACTAATGATTTTTTTGATATGCTTTAACTAATTTTCTAGCTTGAGCCATCTGTTCTTTAGTTTCTAAACTACAAGGTCTTAATTTTCGTATCCATTTTACAGGATCTATACTATTTGGAATATATCCAGTGCTAGCTGCCCAAACAATAATAAATTGGGCGGTTCGACCACATCCAGCTACACAATGAACTACTATCGCTTCCTTTTTTTGAATATGTGTTTCACAAATCTGAAGAAATTTAACAATTTGCTTATTATTTGGAATTCCATAATCAGGGACATTAATATGGTAATAATTAAATTCTTTAGGAACATCTTTATGATTATCGAATTCAGAACAATTTATTATTACTGAAATCCTTTCTTTCTTATAGATCTCATACAGAAAAAGGTCTGGCCACCAACTGGCTGCCATCTTTCCCTTAATGATCCAAGTAAATGGCTCGGTTTTTTCAGGCATCCCATTTTTAGGCCAATACCATGGCCAAATTCTATTCAAATTTTTTCTGACCTTAATTTTTAGATTGAAGTGATTTTTAGATAATTTACGTTAATTTATCTAATTAACTAAATAATTTGAAATTTGATACCTTTTAAAAGGAGCCAAATATCTTTTTCAATCTTGAAGATCCATAAGAATTAAAAATTAAAAAAAAAAAAATTAAAAATTCTTGATTTTTTTAAACTTTACTTTTGCTGAGAGGAGTATTATTACACCTAAAGACGCAATAATAAATAGTAAGTTATAGCCTGGGATACCATTTCCTTCTTCAACTTCAAAGTAATTAGAATAAACAAGTGTAAGTGAATAATTACCAGTTGTCATCCCGACATCATAAAGAAACGTGCTATTTAATAGTAGGCCTGATTTTTTCTCATACCACGCAAAACCGCCTGGGAAATCTAAATCTTCCAACACCCATACCTCTACCGTTCCATAATCAGAAAGATTATAGGTTAATTCATCTGATACGTTAAACTTGTGGTCTAAACCAGCAACTGATATGGGAATTTCATCACCGAGAGAACTATCTGTAAAGATCCATAAAGGTGTGTGTAATCCGACATCCAGAAGAATAAACCCTGTAATAGAAGAATCAGTTATAATTCTTGTTTGACTATTTACCTCCCAATAGCCTTTTAGGAGAAGAATACTTCCATCATATATTGAGTAATCAACATGAAAATCTTTCTCTGAAAGAGATGAATATCCACATTGCATAAGATAAGTTTGACCAGATATAGTAAATGAGTAGTTGAGTATTAATCCATCAAAAAGTATTATCTCGTGAATTGGTATTAATTTCAATTTAACATTATCCATTGTATAAGTCTCCCCTATTACTGGTGGAGCATATGCCTTAAAACTATAATCTCCATAGTCAGTGGGGGTCCATAGATAATTAATGGTTTGGCTGGTCCCAGAAAGAAAATTTGATATATAAATGGAATCTATCAAAATCCCATCCAAATAGAAGAATAGATCTACGTCCGATTCGTCACTCGTTCCAGTATTAGTAATCGTAGCATTAATAGAGTACGTATTAGAAATTGTAGGAAACTCAGGAACTTCTAATGAAACTCTTAAATCATGTGGTATAACTATTCCAGTACCCTTAATCATTATGTCATCTATTAACCAGCCTCTATAATCATTTGCAATATGATCAATTGTATCAAACTCAAACATTATTTGCACTGAAGGATTTCCAGTATAAGCCGAGATATCTATAGATACCTTTTCCCATGGCATAATGTAATATTCATCAGTTTGATAAATGAGATCCCAATCAACACCGTTAGTAGAGATGTATACGAAAGAAATATCATAAGAACCTCCCTCTCCTTCTCGCCAATGATAAAATTCTAGGAAAGCCGCACCAATACCTGATAAATCAATAGAAGTTGATGTTATACTTCCAAATTCTTGAAAACCTGTTTCATAGTTTCCAGTAGATTCATTACCGAACCACATAGAATGAATCGGTGAATGGTATGGATTTAGCCATGCACTACTATTGTCGGTTAAATGCCAAAGCCCTGTTATGGATACCCACTGAGATAAACCGCTTTCAAAATCATCATAAAAAATGGGACCTAGTATATATAATATTTCAGTAGCATAATTGTTAGATCTATACGTTTCTCCAGGCACCGGCGGCACATATGCCGTGAAATTATAAACCTCATATTCTGTAGGTGTCCATAGATAAATAATTGTTGTATTTGTTCCACTTGGAAGACTAGGAATTGTAGTTGAATGAACTGGAACATTATTGAGCAGTAAATCAAAATCTACGCTGGTTTCACCACTAGCACCATTATTGATTACTAACGCTTCAATCTGATAAGGATTGTATATTTTAGGATCTGTTGGAGCTTTTAAACACAGTTTTAGTTCATGATTAAAAATCATAAATGTAGCATTTACATATCCCGGAGTATCTTCTGGAACATCAGGTGATTGTTGGGAAATTTGTTGGAGAATTCCCCCCAGATATCTTTCAAGTTTAAACGATGATATTATTCCATTTGTACCAGCTGGACCAATCTCAAGATAAAAAAATACATCGTTATTTATGTTATAATAGGTATAAAAATCGGTCATATCGAATGTCATAAATTCCGGAAACAAATTATTAACATCAGTATCATAATGGGGAGTTATATAGTCTAAAGGGGCATCGTGTGGACCTACTCCTAAGGTGACAATATCACTCATTCTAGTAGGTGTTGAACTAAATTTCCAAGTAGCGATTATATTTGGATTATAATCAATTCGATCTGTTAGATATAGTATAAATTGGCTAGCATGAGCTCCGAATTCGTCAAACGCATCATATGTTAACCAGTAATATCCATCATCCATCCAGTTAGCCCCCCATGAATTGACCACTCTAAAGGCTCCTACATCACTTCCTTCTGAAATAGAATCATCATATCCCACAAAACATTGTGCGTGATTTAATCCGCCTCCAGTATATTCATCCGAAGATAGTATATAATCTCCTGAAGTATCATTCAATCCATTGTAAAATTGATATGCATCAATTCCGATAGTAACTGGAGTTCCGCTGTCTAATACACTTTTGATTACATCAATAGTCGAGAAACCTACATAGGTAATTAGAGTATAATCAAGAGGCCTGTGATAAGGAGCTTCTCGCCAAGCAGATTCATCTCCCCAACTATTAACATCCATATCATTATAAGGCATAGTACTTAATGTTGCTACACCCCATTCTATTATGAGTTCAGCAGTCTCTACTGGCATAGAACCATAATCGAAAGCAGCTATTTTATTATATGACCATGCTGGACTTAATAAATAGTCAGAATTTCCAGAACTTGCGTCCCATCCATAATCTTTTGCTTCTAAATATCCAAAAGCATAATACACATTAGCCCATGAAGTACAAGAACCCTGCATTCCTTGATCTCCAACTACTGGAAAGTAAATTTCTGTTGAAATATCTGCTGCTGCTTTATATCCTTGTTTATAATTTGAAACTAATCCTAATAATGATATTTTTCCAATAAGAGAATCTAAATCCTCTTCTGTGGGTTTAGAATATCCTGTACCATGGCCATCGATAATATTATTGTAATCCCTACTTGTTTCCTCGAATATATAATCTTTTTTCATCTCCTCAATTTTATCTCTTGTTAAATATTCTGCTAAATATTGTATACCGTTTACTGTATAGATAAAAGTATTTTCTACATTCTTATAATTTAATAAATCTTGATCAGTTGATTTTAAATCGATATTCGAAGATTTATAAAAGTTAGAAGGAATATTAACTGAAAGCAATAACATTATAGTAATACATAGCAGTAAAAAGATACCTTTAAATTTCTTTTTTAATCTATGCATTTTTAATTTCGCCTAAAATTTGTTTATAAAATTGTTAAAATTATCAAGTTAATATAAATAACATTATTTATATCTTGGTCAAAAAAGTATGATAAAATTAATAAAAAATTAATAAATTTGAGCAAATATTATTTCAATCTGGAGAAGATTGATAACGATTTTAAAATGAATTAAATGGATGATAAAGATAAATTAACTGCTTTTGATACAAGAAAATACCCGGTTCGTCCGCATATAGGAGTAGGAATTCTTCTAATTCGAGATAAATCATTGTTATTAGTAAAGAGAAAATATGATCCAGATGCTGGATACTGGTCAATACCAGGTGGGCATTTAGAACTTGGAGAAAAAGTAATCCCCGCAGCTGAGAGAGAAGGTTTTGAAGAGACAGGATTTAAAGTAAAAGTTACAAAATTGGCAGGGATAATTGATAAAATAGTGTATGATAACGGTGGAAAAGTTGAATATCATTATGTTTTAATCAATTATTTCGTAGAACAAACGGGAGGCAATCCAAATCAACCACCAATACCTGATTCTGATGCACTAGAAGCTAAATTTGTCCCTTTTAAAGCATTAAAAAAATATAAGTTAACTGATTCTTTAATCGAGTTATTAAAACAGTTAAAAATTGGGTATACTTAACCAAGAGAAAAAAAATATTTAGATTAAATCATTAATTATACTTTCTTTAAGTTTTTTTGGATAAAGTTTCCTATTTTTTCAATTGCTTCTCGGCTTTCTGGTGCCCAAGCTGCAAATGCAGCAAACACATGAATCATATCTTCCCAAACGTCTAATTCAACATCAATACCTACTTCTTTAGCCCGTTCTGCCAAACGCACGGAGTCATCAAGTACTAGTTCTGCGGTTCCAACTTGAATGTACATAGGGGGAAGTCCCTTAAGGTCTGCATATAAAGGAGATGCCAAATAATTTTTTGGATCAGTATTTTTTAAATATGCTTGTGCCATGAATTCACCAGCCTCTGGAGTCAAAAAAGGATCCAATTCCGCTTTGGTTTTTATAGATTCACCAGTTCCTGCTAAATCTGTCCATGGAGAAAGACATACACCAGCAGTAGGTAACGCTATACCTTTTTCTCTTAATTTCACTAAAGTAGATATAGTTAAACCGCCACCAGCAGAATCGCCCCCAATTATTACATTTTTGGGATTAATCTTTTCATTAGAAATAAGCCATTGATAAGCCGTCATTGCATCGTCTAAAGCAGCGGGAAAAGGATATTCCGGAGCTAAGCGATAATCTATTATTAAAACCCGGACTTTTGCTGCTCGGGAAATCCTTGCTACTAAATCTCTATGGGTTTCGATTGATCCTGCGATATATCCCCCTCCATGAAAGTAAAGCATTACATGGTCATAATCGATATCTGGAGTAGAAATCCATTCTGCAGGAACACCTCCAGCATTTATCGGCTCACATTTCACATCACTAGGTAGTTTAGTCATAGTAGCTAGCTGATTTAAGCCACTACGTATAGCTTCAACGCTAGGTTCCTCTGTTGCATCCTGAAATTGTTTCAATAAATTAATTACCCTTTCCATACCTTTACTAACCATTTTAAATTACCCTCTTTTAAATAATTAAATTGAGTTAATCATATGTTTAATTTATATATTAATCTTGTTTGAAATTAAATGCAATTTGATTAATTCATTCATTTTTAGACATTATTTCATTTTGAAGAATTAATTGTTGAAAAGTTTGAATTACTTGACAAAAATGTTAAGGACTATATTTTTATTGTATCTTCATAATTACTAAACCAACCTATAATTCTTATAAAATAACAAGAGGCTAGATTATGCCTTATATTTTTATAACCTCCGGGAAGTTATGTAAAATATAGTATTTATTTTTAGAAAAATATTTACGAACTGATACTTTTTTTTTATTAAACGAAAGAATTTAATTCTTTAATAATTACTTTGTAATAGGTATTTTATATAAAACTATTAACTTAAATGCGAAGTTAAAAGGTCATAAATCTTGTCCACATTAATGAAACTTGCTAAAGAAGGAAAAACTACCAAAGAAATGGAAATTGTTGCTAAAAATGAACAAGTTGAATTAGAACTTATAAGGCGGGGTATAGCGAACGGTCGGATAATTATTCCTAAGTCGAATCAACGAGATACAGATCCTTTAGGAATTGGAGAAGGGTTATTAGTGAAAATTAATGCTAATATTGGTTCAAGTAAAAGAGTATGTGATATTCAAGGAGAAGTAGAAAAAGCTAAAATAGCTGTCAAGTATGGTGCAGATACAGTTATGGATTTAAGTACAGGAATAACTGAAGAGGACGTTAAAAAAATTCGAAGTTTAATACTTAGCGACACAAAAGTTCCGATAGGTACCGTACCTATTTACCAATCAGCTTTGCGAGCTATTGAAAAAAAAGGTGCTATTATTAATTTTGATGAAGATGATTTATTTAATGTGGTTAAAGAACAAGCTAAAGAAGGAGTAGATTTCTTTACCATACATGTAGGAGTAACTAAAGAGATTATTAATTATTTACAGGAGCATCCAAGAAATATGGGAGTGGTATCACGTGGTGGAACCTTTTTGGCTGCTTGGATTCTCGAAAATGATTTAGAGAACCCTTTTAATAGAAATTATGATTATTTACTTGAAATGGCCATGGAATATGATTTTACACTTTCACTTGGAGATGGCATGCGTCCAGGCTGTATTTTTGATTCTACAGATTATGCTCAGGTTCAAGAATTAATGGAAATATCGAAGTTAGTTAAAAGAGCTAGAGATAAAAACATTCAAGTAATGGTTGAAGGACCTGGTCATATTCCTGCTCATGAAATTGAAAGAAATATTAAAATTATGAAATCTGTATGTGATGGAGCTCCATTTTATGTATTGGGTCCATTAGTTACAGATATAGCTCCTGGTTATGATCATCTTGTTAGCGCTATTGGTGGTGTGCTTGCTGGATTAGCGGGTGCTGATTATTTATGTTATGTTACTCCTTCTGAACATTTAGCTCTTCCCAATAAAGAAGAGGTAAAACAAGGTGTTATTGCCTCTAAAATAGCCGCTCATGCGGTGAATATAGCTAAATATGGTAAAAAAGCTTCAGATTGGGATTATAAAATGGACGTTGCACGAAAAAATCTTGATTGGGAAGAAATGATAAAGCAATCAATAGATCCTGAACTCTCAAGAGAAACGCATTATAGAAATGGTAACATAGATGATGATGTGTGTAGTATGTGCGGAGAGTTTTGTGCTATTAAACTTTTAAAAGATGCATTAGACAAAAAAGCCTTAAAAAAAGAATTTTAACCATTGAAAGTTAAGCTTTAAATCAAATTAATAATTTTTTTAAGTTTCTTAATTAGTTCTTTTGAATTTTTACCTTATCATTGCTTCTTTTCCTACTGACCCTTTATACCATAGAATATCAGGAATTTTTCCAGTTTTGTTAAGGCTTTCCTTAATTAACCACTGAATTGTAAAAAAATCGTGGTTTTTTATTTCTTTTTTTTCATTAACGAAACTATTATATATATAATTCTCAAATTACAAATTGACTTCTTTTTTTTAAGGAAAAAGAAGAAATTTAATTAAAAATTAACCGGTGTTATTATGGAAAAAAATGTAAAAACTAGACTATTTTTCTTTATTGCAGTTGTGATAGTATTTTTTTCAGGAATTATGGCTTATGAATTTCAAACAAATTTTGGAACTATTGACATTCAGGAAGTAGCAATAACACATTCCGATGGAACAAAAATCGTGGGGAAATTATTTCGACCAATTGACGTAGATGATACTAATCCTGCTCCTGGAATCCTTGGTATCCATGGATATAATAACGATAAGGACGTGCAACGAGGAACTGCTCTAGAACTAGCACGGGCTGGATTTGTGGTTTTGACAATTGATCAAATAGGTCATGGCGATTCTGAAGGGTTATTTACCACAACCACTCAAATTCAAGGCGCCAGCACGGCTTATGTTTGGCTAGCAAGACAATCTTTTGTTGATGGAGGAATGGGTGTATATGGTCATTCGATGGGCTATGTATCTGCTTTTTATTTTCCACTATACGGTTTTCCTGCAGATGTGTATGCTCCTAATGCTTCAATTTTTGAAACATTCCCACCTAGTCTTCAAAACTTTTTCGTCCATAGAAATGTTTTGCATTTATGGGCAGAATACGAAGAATGGTATACTGTTGACTTGACTATAGTTGGACCAAATAATATCACTGCAGATATGACGGTGGATGAAGTTATCGAACAAGGATTAATCGTTGCTGGAATAAATGCAGGATTAGGTCCTGGGGTGCCTGGTGAAGTAGATACAACTTACGGTGACTTTTCAGTTGGTAATGCTTATCGAGAACATTTAGCTCGAGGCGTCACTCACCCTGGTTTAACTATGGATTTAGGATGCCAACAAGAATCTGTTGCTTGGATGTTGCAAGCTTTAAAGGGATACAATGAATCTGAGGCTTGGAATGCTGTTGCTGCTTTAGGTCAATTTTACTTGGGTGGGGAGATTTTCAGTGGTATTGCTCTACTTTTTAGCTTTATTTCAATGATCTTCTTATATCAATGGTTAATGTCAAGAAAATATTTTAGTGAAGTCGCACAACCAATGCCTACACGTGTGAGCATGATTACAACGAAAAAATGGTTGTGGTGGACGGTTGCTGCCGTAAATGCAGCGATTGCAGGAGTAGTATATATCTTTTTCACTCATACAGATCTGGATTGGGGCTTTCAAACTTCCCCGTCAAGCCCACTTGTAATGGGAATGATGAATAATTTCCTTGGATTTTATCTCATCTGTGCAGCTATCGCTGGAGCATTAGTGATCGTATGGGCACTTATCTCCCATTATACTGGTAGAGATAGAATTAAATTATATGATTTAGCGGCCACCTATGGAGAAGATAGTTTCGTAAAAAACCTTAAGAGCAAATCATACTGGCGAATATTCGGAAAGACCTTATTAATAGTTATGATTCTTTTCTTTTGGTTGTATCTATTAGTTAGTATCTTCCAAACCTGGTTCATGATTGAATTTAGAATCTTCTGGTCTTTTATGAAAATGTTTACAATCGAGCGTTTTTGGATATTCTTGCTTTATTTACCAATATTTTTACCATTTTTCCTCATAAATGGTGGAGTGTTTTTATTTGCAGAAATTCGACAAAAAGAGGCCAGTTCACCTAATAAAACTCAGATAATTTGGACGATCAAAGCTTGCTTTGCCATGTTGACTGGGTTGTTGGTTGTTTTTCTTATTCAATATCTAGGACCTGTTTTCCGTGCAAATTACATATTTGAAGGTTGGGATTTTAATCCCATAATGCCTCTCCAGCTGATGGGAGTAATACCTCTATCTGTCTTAATATATTTCTTGATGGTTTATTTCTTCCGTAAGACGGGAAAGATATATCTTGGATCAATATTTGCAACAGTTATCACTGTTTGGTTCTTAACTACTGCAACTGTTGTAGGTTCATCATTATAATATATAACTAATTATCTTTTTTTTTTTATTTTCAATATTTTCCTAATGATCTTCAATCAATTCTATAATATTTTGAAGTTTATTTATCATGTCCTTTGAATCTTTAGCAAAAACTCTGATGATAGCTTCTTTTCCTATAGATCCTTTATCCCAAATAATGTCTGGTATTTTTCCTGATTCGTTAACGCTCTCTTTAATTAACCACTGCATAGTAGAAAATTCTTGCTCTTTTATTTCTTTAGGCTGTTTTTCCCTTACTATTTCACGTAATTTCAATGTTGTATTATTTCTAATTAAAGATATCCAATCAGGATGATATTTTAAATTCATTACAAAATTTATAGAATTATCAAACTTTTTAGCAGCAAGGATTAGTCTTGCAGTATGATCTGAGACTCCAAATTTTATTTCACCAGAAGCCTTTGGATAATCGTTTATGATTGTAATTCGACCTTCTATTCCAGCGACTTCAGACTTATCTCTTGCTTGTGGGAGAGAACATGAAATATTTAACCTTACTTCTGGAATTAATTGTGCAAATTTCTTAATATTAGAAATATAATTATAAACTTCCTTGATTTGATTTATTACTTCTAATCTTTCTCTAGAAACAGTTAAATCAATTAATTGACCTGAATCTGGTAATTCAATAAAATTTTGGAACTTTTGATCGAAAAAATCTTCTGCCATTTCAATAGCTTTTATTATAGAATATCCTTTGGAAATAAATGCAGTTATAGCAGAGGAAAATACACATCCTGATCCGTGAACGTTTCTTTTAATTGAAATTTTCTCTTTTTTAAAAAGTTTAAAATCTAACTTCAATTCAGATTCTGTTTTTTTAGTATAACTAACAATATCATAGATTTCATTTTGATTACTCAGTCCACTCTTAATAATAACAGCTTTTTCTATGTTCTTTACTTTTTTACCAGCATATAGTTTTTCCAAAAGATTATTTGCTACCTTTTTGAGTTTATCTCCATTTACTACTGTAATATCTTTTAAATTCATATTAGAATACCATTCTGCCTCTGAAATATTAGGTGTAAGAACTCTCACATGAGGAAAGAGATTTTTTTCAATTTCTAGCTCTAATCCTTCACTCGAAAGTCTTTCTCCTACACTAGATATTGAAATAGGATCATATATAACAAATAGATCATCTTTTTTGATAAAATCAACAATAATATCGAGTGCTTTTACATCCGGGATCATACCCACTTTTACAAATTTAATGGGATAAACACTTAAGATAGCATCTAATTGAAAATCAAGAGTATCTGAAAGAGATTTATATCCAAGGAATTTTGTAGCAGATTGATATGTAATGGCTGTTATAACAGAAAAAGGATGAACTCCGCATCTGTCAAAGGTTCTAATATCTGCTTGAATACCAGCCCCAGAAGTGGGATCTGAACCTGCAATTGTTAAGCAAAAATTTTTCATAATCTAAGTATTATAAAATTAAAGGCTTATTTAACTCTTTCATAAGCCCACTGTGCCTTATCAGTTAATCCAAGCGCCTCATATGCTTTACCAAGATAAAGAAACCCTTCAGGATAATCAAATTTTTCCTTAACTAATTTGAACAAAAAGTTTATTGCTAAATCATATCTCCCTTTTAAATAATTTACTTTGCCTTTAAGAAAAATAATGTTTCTACCTTTCTCGGTTGAGATTTTTTGTTCATTATGCATTTCTAATCTAGATAATGCATAATCATATTCTTTTTGTTCAATCAAAATTTCAATTGATTCAATAAATTTCATAAATGCAATTTGATCGGTAACTTTTTCAATCTTCTCTACCGTTTCTTTCTTAGTTTCTTCTTCAAATGCTTTTCTTTTTTCCAGTTCTTTCTTATTAATATAAGCTTTGAATTTCTCAATAATGTTTTGAGGGTATGGCTCATTACATAATGGGCAGTTTGTGGAGTGGAGTAACCATTCACGTAAACAATCACTATGAGTAGGATGACCATTTGGGCATTCTTGAAAATTCTCAACTTCGTTTATTCCCAAATGACATATAATACAACTAGCCATTACAATCCGAAAACGCTTTAATAAAATATAAAATTACTATTTTTAAGTTTATGTTGTTTAACATTATCCATGTTTATAATACATTCTAATATAATAATAATATTCATAGCTCTTGAGGATTTACGATGGCAATAAATATTGATCCGCTCTTCAAAGAATTATATACCAAATTCTTGGAAATTGACGATGATCTCGAAGCAGTCATTGTATCTGATCATGAAGGATTTGTAATCGCTGGAGAAAAGAAAGTTAGTGTAGATCTGGAATTAGTGTCGGTTCTAACTGGATTAATCCAACCTATTTTAGAACGTATGAGAGATGAATTCGCCTTTAAGAAATTTGGAACTGCAAGTTTTGATACGGAGAATTACCGTTTATTGTTTATCTCCATTGATGAAACTACAACTTTGAGTATAGTTCTAAATACCCTAGGTTCAATTGATAAAATTAGCCCTTATGGATATTTTCTAGCAGAGAAGACTGCCCAAATATTAAATGCAAAAGAGGGAGACCTCATTCAATTAACAATTCCGAATTTTGAAGTTGAAGTAAGTCTTTCTGAAAATTCTGGTAGGATAAAAGAACAAATATATCAAATGAGACTAGATTCAGGAGGTAAATATAAATTTAAATGTATATTTATTGGTGATCATGAAGTAGGTAAAACATCAATAATTCGACAATTTGTAGAAAAGAAATTTTCTCAAGATTATCGATCAACGATTGGAATTGATATCCTTTCTTATTCAATAGAGTTTTATGGAAATGATATTATTTTTAATATATGGGATCTTGGAGCTCAAGAATTTTTCAAAAGATTTCGTAAAACATATTATTCTGGAACTCAAGCTGGATTCATAATATTTGATATTACAAATAGAGATTCATTTCTTCATGTAAAAGGTTGGTATAATGAAATAAAAGATACTTTAAAGGATATGCAGATACCGATTGTCATTATTGGAAATAAAATTGATTTAACTAACCAGAGAGTAATAAGCTATGAAGATGGTGTAAAGTTAACAAGTGAATTAGCAAGCGGTCAATATGAGGGAGGAATTTCATTTATTGAAACAAGTGCTTTAACTGGAGAAAGTATAGAAGATGCTTTTAATTTAATAGCTTACCATTATATTATGAGAAGTATAGAAATAGAGGAACAACGTTTAAAGCTAGATTTGATGAATATATTAAATTCAATATTAGATAAAAATGAAAAACTAGTAATTTCTTTTATCACTGAAAATCCTCTTTGGAGTCCAGGATTACAAATTTTAACAGAAATTAATAAATTATGTGATTGTGAGAAAGTAAAAGACGATAAAGAGAACAGATTATATGAATATTCAAATGGTTTAGTAATAAAGAATTTTCTCTTTAATGATTTTGATGTTTCTGATTCTGATGGTGTATTTATAATTTTTGATGCCAGAGAAAAGGACCATATTGAACCAAAATGGAAAGAAACTGTGATAAATATTATAAATAATATTACTGAAAATAAAGTAGCCTTAATAGGAATTAGAGTATCTGAAGCAATTGATTGGTCTCAATTAATGGAAGAATTTAATATTAATAACTACTTAGAGAATAAAATGATTTCCTTGTTATTTTTCAAAATTGGTATTGAATATCGCCTTGAAATCTATGATCAGCTGGAAGTAATGTTAAATACAATCAAAGATATAAGTTAGAAATACACTCTATTCTTCTTTTATTGTATAAAGTAATGATTAATAAATAACCATTTTTAAAAATATGGGTTGCTATATTATTTTTAAGAATATTTTTAAATTTATGAATATCATATCACTAATCCAAAAAAAAGGCGTTATCATTGGTAATTAAAAGAAATAAACTTTTTCGTGAGTTATTAAGCAATTTTTTAGAGAGATTTGAGCAAGTGGAGGCTGTAATTATTTCTGATATTGAGGGTTTAATTATCGCTGGAGAAAAAAGAAAAGATATTGGTAGTGACCTGGAGATAGTTTCTGTTTTGACTACTTTAATTAATCCTGTACTTGAAAGAATAAGAAATGAATTTGCGTTTCAAAAATTTGGTACTGCTAGTTTTGATACAGATGAATATCGATTATTATTTGTTTCCATTGATCAAGAAAGAATTTTAAGCCTAATACTTACAAGCATGGCGTCTATTGACAAAATCTCACCTTATGCTTATTTCCTAACCGAGAAGAGTGCACAGATACTACATGCTCAAGAGGATGATTTGCTCCAATTAACTATACCAAATTTTGAGGAAGAAGTGGACAGGCATGAAAGATTAAAACAACAGATATACCAAGTCGGTGATCTTGAAGAAAGAGGAGCTTATGCATTTAAATTCGTCATTGTCGGGGACCATGAAGTTGGAAAGACCTCTATTATTCGCAGATTCGTAGAACGGAAGTTTTCATATGATTACAGACCAACCATTGGTTTAAATATTCTAGCACATACGTTTACTTTTCAAGGAAATGAAATTAATTTAACACTTTGGGACATTGGAGCCCAGCAATACT
>JBHLOI010000077.1:0-14222 GCA_048940645.1 Promethearchaeota archaeon
AGTTGACAAATGTTAATATTCTGATAAAGAAGACTCCCTAAAATGGTATGAATATTTGGTATGGGATCTCCTCCAACATAATTAATATTTAGAGCTCCTTTTTCTGCTAATTTTTCAGCTAAAATTGCTAGTTGCTTATCGCTAACCTTGCGGGCAACTTCTTCAATCGGCCTACAGTTTTTCCACGCTTGAGAAATATCATAATTTTGGCAAAATACACATCCAAAATTGCAACTTTGAAAGAAGATTGTACCGCTAGGTACTAAAACGCTTTCTTCGCCCATATGGAGGAAGGCACTTGATACATAAGAATCCTTAGTTAGTAAACAATAACCCTTATTCCCATCAACTCTATTAACTTTACACTGCCTTTCGCAAAATATACAATTTTCAAGATATTTATAAGCAATAGTTTCAGCTAATTTAAGATATGAATTTGGGATGATTTCTCTGTTTTTTAGTTCAGGTACTTCTTTCATTAATAATTCTTTAAATTCCGTTGATTTTTCTTTTAATAACTTCTCTAAATTATCTAAAGAATCCTGAGGGTTGAATTCACATTCTAAGCTTTTAGCTATTAAGTACCTGGCTATTTGAGTCCCATCTATTATACCTTTATATCTAGAAAATCTAGATATAATATTTTCATCCTGCCAAACACTACTAGCATCAGGACGAAGTAGTTTAAATACCATGATTTTATAATAAACAAATTAACTTAAAACTATATTTCAAATGTTAACCATTTAATAATATTTTCAACGAATACTAAGTTGTCTCCAGCATCTAAACCGTAATCAGAATCCTCTATTAGGAAATCTGAAGAACCGATTGTAATAGCTCTTCCATTATAGAATTCCGAAACAACACATATAGGAACAGGTCCAATTGCGCTTATATCATCATCGATAAAATATTTGAATTCTGCTTTTTCAGAAGTAACTATTATATCCTCTACATCTTCTTCTGTTATAGTAAAAAAAGTAGAATTAGGAAGCACTACTTCTGTAATACCATCAGATATTGGATGACTAAATATTTCATTTATTAAAATATTATTTCTATTAACTAAGAAATTTGAGGAAGCTTCTTGGATAACTCCATGCCAAAATCTTTTTACTCCAGTAATTTTATAGAGTACTCTAATTGATCCTTGTTTCATAGATATATCTCTATCTCCCCCATCACCACTAGTTAAAAATAATGCCCCACCCTCTCCAACAAACTTCTTTATTGCTAATAATTCATCTTTAGTAAATTTATCATCCGTTCCATTTTTAGTGTGTTGGATGTTTCCAATAAATAGTATATCAAAATCTTCAAGAATATCAAAATCTATAGGTCCCTCATTTTTATCAATGTAGTCAATATCAATATCTTCTTCACCTAAAGAAATTTCTGGGAATTCTTCGATTTTTTCCTTATGAGATAAATCAATTAAAATACTGTAACTCATTTTGATGATACTCCAGGTTTTAAATTGTTTTCACATGTAAATGAATGCTAGAGCAGTTGATTCTTCTATCTTTATAATATGCAATTTATTTGAAATATAAAGATATGTTATTCTTTTTAAATTTATTGAAATCCTAAGATTTAAGCTTTATTATTACAAAATATTTAAATACAGAAAGAGCAGATAGATATGGAATGATTGATAAAAAACAGTAATATATTATTCTCTAATAGGAATAAATTCCCTTTCAGCTGGACCTTGCTTCTTCACAACTGCAATATCAATACCATTTCCACTTGCCATATCTCGGATGATAGATGAAGTAACCGCTTTAATAACAATTTCTTTTCCTTCTTTAATAGAGAGATTTTCCTTATATTTCGCTTCAAAAACACCATAAGAAAAATTTTGGCCACTACCAACTGCACAGAATTTCTCTGGCAAAATCGAACCATATGCTCCAATATTCAATAGAGTGGGGCCCTCTTCTTCAGTAACTCCGCCGAGAATAAGTCCTACTTCAAATGGAAATAATTTATTTTGATATAAGATATTACTCAATAATCTCCCCGTAGAACTTACTTTAATTCGCTTTTCATGTTTTAATTGATATAGGCTAGTTTCAGCTTTTAAAATATCAACAAGGTATAAAGCATCCGCAACACCACCTGCGATGGTCATATAAAGATAATCTTGGATTTTATGTAGTTTCTCAGCGGTTTTACTTGCTACAAAATATGCCATCGAAGCTCTTTTATCTGTACCAAGGATTACTGCATCTTTACAAATCAAACCCACTGTTGTAGTACCTGTTTTATATGTTGGAATATTTTCTTCGTCAAGCGATTTTATTTCAGCATCTTTCAAAAAAATAGAATTCGAAGGTTTCAATAAATCTTCTTTTTTCATAATTGTTCTAAAGTAGTATTATTTTAATAATTTTTTTGTAATTTTCTATAAATTATAAGGATTCAAGATGGGATGATTTAAAAAAATTCCAAATACCAAATTTCTTCACTTTTACCTTTCAAAATATGATCACGCTTTTCTAAAGATATTACTAAATTTTTTATATTATTCTGATTTCATTCTCTAAACCACAAAGATTATTATGCATAAATAATGTATGATGTAGTAATCTCAGGGGCTGGACCTGCTGGTTCAAAATGCGCTGAAATCATTGCTAAAGCAGGATATAAAGTTGCTTTGATAGAAAGAGATTGTAATTGGCGTAAACCATGTGGAGGAGCTGTTAGTTCTAAAATATTCAAATATTTTCCACAATTGCGAAAATTGGATTATTCTCCTATATTTGGAATGACAATATATTCTGCAGATTATCATCAATTAAAGTATTCATGGAAAAGTATAAGAGATTACTCAATCAATGTAGATCGCCTTTCATTTGATAATTTTATAAGAAACATTGCTGTAGATAGTGGAGCTGAATTATTTGATAAAAATATCTCTATTGATTTTATAAGAAAAAATGGCAAAAGAGTTGGTATAAAAACAAAAACCTCTTTTGGTATAGAAGAATACTATGGAAAAATACTTATTATAGCTGATGGAATGAGTTCAAAATTAGCAATTAAATCTGGCTTACGAGAAAAATGGAAACTTAACGAAATTGGTCTAGGTAAATGTGCCATATTAGAAGGGGAAAATTATCTAGAGAAAGAAAATATGTCAATATTTTTTAAACCGTATAAAGGATATGCGTGGATATTTCCATTGGAAGAAAATAAATTTAATATTGGCTATGGTACTTGGCAAATAGAAGGCTCAAATATTAATCAAATTTTTAATGAATTTCTTAATGAACCTTTTTTAAATGATTTCTTTCCGCATAAAAATTATAAAAATCTCTGGGAAGGAACTTACCCTATACCTGCTACAGGAGTAAGAGAAAAAAGTTTGTATAATGATAATTTAATGATTATTGGGGATGCTGCTGGTTTTGTATCTCCAATAAGTGGTGAAGGGATACATCCTAGCATAGTATCTGGAAATTTTGCTGCTGAAACTGCTATTAAAGCTTTAGAAGTTGAAGATACCTCCAAAAACACGTTGAAGAATTATAAATCTCATCCTAATATTAGAAAAATTATTAGAAATTTTAAAATGAAAATCCCAATGATTGATTTCTTTTTCGAATACGGAGGAAAAAATCTTTCAAACATGTTAAAATTAGCAGAAAACGATGAAAATTATAAAGAACAAGTTATTAATATGTTTCTATTTAACCAAGTTCTCTCAAAAGATTTCTTATTAAAGATAAAAGAAAATAAATGAAGTGTTGTCAAAGAATGGAAGATTTAAAATTTTATTTTAACAAATTATTAAAGACTCAGATTGGTCCTGTCTGTGGATTATTATCAGTTATAATTGGATTAAGTAGTGATTTAATAGCTCTTTCATTTTTTTCAGGATTTGATTTCAATAATATGATAAGCTGGCTGGGAGGAGAATATTCTCCATGTGCCTTACTTTTTAATTTAGGCATAATTTTTTCTGGAATCTTTGCTTTTCCTTTATTTCTTCATATAAATAGAGTCCTTAAAGAGGAGAACATATCTTCAAAATTACGAAAAGCTACAATAGTCATAGCGTTAAATTCATGCATATTTTTTACTTTAGTGGGTGTTTTTCCGTCCTTAGCGTATAACGAATTATTCAGTTTTTTGCACGGAATTTTTTTTGTAATTAGTATGATCGGAGGAATAATCTATTTACTATTCTATAGTGTATTATTTTTGAAGAGTATTAGTTTTAATAGATTCCAATCCTATTTAGGCTTTGTTGTCATTTTAATATTTGTGATCTTTTTATTTACCTGGATTCCCATTATTGAATGGTTAATGACTTTTGCAATTATTACGTGGATGACAACTATATCAATTTATTTGCTATATAAGAGGCTGTAATTAACTTCTTGAAATATCTATCAATTCAAAAAAGATGAGCTTCTCGTCTTATATACTGGAGAAATATTTTAATTATCTTTTCTATTAATCTTAAATTTCAATTTAAAATTAATTATAAAATAGTTTTAAAACAATATTTAATACATTAATTTAATGGCTGAATTAATAGGGTACATATTAACCCTAGACGCTCTTTTTACATGGGCAGCAGCTTCCCTTGTTTATAAGTGGGGTCTCAGGAAAACCCAACCAAAAGCTAATTTATTCTTTAGACTTTGTTGTGTTAGTTTTAGTACATTTTTAATTTCATTAATTTTTGGGAATTATTTATTTCTTAATGATATGAATAATGTAGAATTAACTGTCTTTCTAATGATATGCCTTATATCAGGTTTAAGTGTAACTATTGGAGATTTATTTTATTATATGTCATTAAAGCGGATTGATGCATCTCGCGCTTATCCACTTACTCAATTATCGTTGATATTTGTATATCCATTTTCTTTTTTCCTTTTTGGTGAAGAATTAACGGCTTCAATATTAATTGGAGGTTTATTAATTTTATCAAGTGTATTTATATTAAGTACAAAAGATAAATCTGACAAAATCAAATTAAAAAGAAGTTTAAAGGAAAGAATTTCAGAAGACTTAATTCTAGGTGTATTATTAGCAATAGGAACAGCTTTTTTTTGGGCTATTGCTTATGTTTCATTAAACCAAGCTAGAATTTTAACGGGGGATGTATTTGTTTCTAATTTCTTTCGAGTGAGTTTTGGTATGATAGCGATAGCAATATTAGGAGCATTTCAAAAAGAATATTATAATGGATTTAAAAAGGAAAATAAAAATAATCTAAAGTACTTTATATTTATTGGAATAGCCGGAATGTTATCTTTAGGGTTAGCAGATGCGATTTTTATTTTAGCCGCAGAAATTAATGAATTAGCATTAACCGCAACAATTACCGCAAATACACCTATGGTTCAGCAAATTCTCTCGATTTTATTTTTAAAAGAAAAATTTCGAAAAAGATTTTTACTTGCAGTTGTATTAATAATTACTGGCAATTATATTATATTGTTTCTCTAAATTTTTAGATACTATGATAAAAATAGAAATTATACTATTGGCAAATAACGTTGTTTTTCCTTGGCAAAACCTCCAAAATTCCGAAGGCTTAAATTATATCGAGCTAAATAAGTTATTCGCTACGCGATCAATAGCAGAACATGGTTTAGGATTTCTTATTAATATTTGGGAAGTTAAGGGAAAGAAAGATACTTCTAGTAACATATTATTAAAGAAGATAATTTTTGATACAGGTAGCACTAATCTAAGTTTCTTACATAATTTGGATGTAAGAGGCTATCCTCTTTATGATGTTGATACAATAGTTCTATCTCATTGGCATTACGATCACACAGGTGGTTTATATAAGATTTTAGAAAGAATTGAGAATCAAGTTGATATTATTAGCCATCATTATGCAAATTTTGAAAGAATTTTCAATCGTACAAAAGAAATTCAAAATCAAGATTTAATAGGTAAGACAAGAAAAGATATTATTCCATTATTAGAATCATCAAAAGTTGTAAATCAAGTCCCCATTAATTTAGAAAAAGTAGATTATTTAAACGGGAATATAATTTTTTCAAAAGATAAGATTGAAATTTTTAAGCAGGATGATTTAAAAATTTTAATTAGTGGAGAAATCCCTAGGAAAAACAAGGTAGAAGATTTTCACAATTTTTTATTGCTTCACAATGGTCTAATTAGTTTAGATAAAATTTGGGACGATAAGTGTATAATTATCGAACATTCAGATAATATTATAATATTAAATGGATGTTGTCATTCTGGAATAATAAATACACTTAATTATATAAAAACCTTAACTAATAAACCTATTAGTCACATAATTGGAGGATTTCATATGGCTAGCGCGTCAAATAATAGAATTGAAAGAACGATAGAATATTTTAATGAGTTCCAAATTGAGAAAGTAGATCTGTTTCCAATTCATTGTTCTGGTCAAAATTTCATAGATACTATAGAAAAAGCAAAAATTCCTGGGATTAGAGCCTTTAATATTAGTGTTGGTACAACATTTAATTTATATACTAATCTTTAAACTAAATAAAATTTTTTAATTGTAACTAAATGTTTAATAGCCCATAAATGAACTTATATCATAATCCAAATGTTATTTTTTTCATGATAGAAAACATGATGATAGAAAACAGAATGGAGAGACAAAAAAGACAAGCAGATGGGATTAATTTAGTAATTTTACTTATAGGCGTTTTAATCATCCCTTTATTTTTAAAATTAACATTTATAATGTCAATTATTATGTATCCAATGTGCTCATTATTAATTTACGGAATTTTAAAAATTCGTAAAGGTTTCACTAAAAATCTTAATAATGTACCACTAAAAGTATTAAATATATTATTTGGTATTGGATGTATTTTATTTGGATTGTTTTTAATAATTTTTATCTTTTCCTTTCCAAATACAAGTTTAAATCAAATAATATATCTTTTAGCTTTTCCAGCAATAATAACTGGTTTATCGGGAATTGTCAAGGGTATTATTATTAAGGAATATCCATATAAATATCGAGCAATGAATATTTATGTAGGGATAATAACTCTAATCATCACAATAATTGCCTTTAGTTTAACAGAGAGTGGTTTTATTTTTCATATCTTTTCTCTACCAATTACCATTCTGCTCAATATCATCTCTAGGGCAGCTATGTACTTAAGTCAATATAAATTACTATTAAGATTCAGAAATATTCGATATTTCTTCTATATTATAAATGATTATCCTGAATTTGAAATTTCTCGAAAGATAATGCTAAGAAAACTGATGATAAAACAAAAAATTAAGAATTCTTAGAATACGAGCCCATAATATTAGTGCTAGTACAATATTTAATTTCTATCAGAACTAAACTAAAAATTTAATAAGCATTTTATGAAATAATTATATTATAGGATAAAAACAAAAGTTGGTTTTATTATATGATGGAAATAGAAGATACAATGTATAAACAAAAGCTACTTGCCAATAATATTAACACTGGTGTTTTATTTATAGGAGTATTATCTCTTGGTTTGTTTTTAAGAATAACATTTATCATGTCATTTATTTTTTATCCTATGTTTTCACTATTAATTTATGGGACTTTAAAAATACGTAAAGGCCTTAGTAAAAAAATTAATGAATTATCATTAAAAATATTAAATATATTATTTGGTATTGGATGTATTTTATTTGGAGTGTGGTTTCTAATATTTCTATTTTCCTATCCAAGTGTTGATTTAAATCAGATGATTTATCTTATAGCTTTTCCAACTATGATAGTTGGTACAGCAGGAATTGTAAAAGGTTTCATTATTAAGGAATATCCATTTAAATACCGAGCAATGAATATTTATGTGGGAATAATAACGGTGATAATGACAATATTTAATTTTATTTTAGCAGAAAATTTTTTTATTTATCATATATCTTCTTTAACTATAATTATTCTCCTTAATATAATCTCAAGAGCTGCAATGTATTTAAGTCAATACAAGCTATCACTAAAATTCACAAATTTAAGATATTTCTTCTATATTATAAATGATTACCCTGAATATGAAATATTTCGAAGGATAACGTTAAGAAATCTTGCTCACAAGAAATAAATTATCCTTTTTTCAAATTATTTCTATATCTTTATCGATTTTTAATTAGAAATTATTTACAAGTATAACTTAGAAATAATAAACATTATATCAAGAGCCAGCTTTAATTTTAACTATTAAACTAAAAAATTTTAACAATTCCAAAAAATGAAGTAATTATGCCCGAAATTCATTTTAATAAGGAAAAAGGTTCAGAGTTGAAATTATTCACTCCAGGTCCAGTTCACGTCCCAAAAAGAGTGTTAGATGAAATAGCAAAACCAAATGATACACATAGATCACAGCCTTATTCAGAAATGCATCATATGGCAACAGAAGGCCTTCAAAAGTTATTATATACTAAAAATGAATGCTTACTCTTTACATCAAGTGCTACGGGTGTTATGGAAGCATGTGTTAGAAATTTAGTGAAAAGTGATGAAAAAGTACTATTCTTGTCGATTGGAGCATTTGGTGACAGATGGTATGATATTGGAGTATCAAATGATAAAAATGCCGTGAAAGAAGGTGTGGAATGGGGGGGCGCGATTACTCCTGAGTTTGCCCAAGAAGTACTGGAGACAGACAAATATTCGGTGGTTTGTATACAAGCTAATGAAACATCTACGGGAGTGTATAATCCTATAGATCAAGTTGTCCCTATTCTTAAAGATTATGATGCATTAGTATGTGTTGATGCTACCTCTTCAATGGCGGGTGTCAAACTGGAAGTTGATAAATTAGGCATTGATGTATGTCTAGCTTCAGTCCAAAAATGTTTTGCATTGCCACCTGGACTTGCAGTTTGTTCAATCTCACAGGAAGCAATAGAGAAAACCTCTCAAGTTAAAAATAGAGGCTTTTATTTTGATTTTAATGATTTATTAAAAAGAAATAAGCTTCATCAAACACCTACTACACCTCCAATTCCCCAAATTCGAGGCTTAGTGGCTCAATTAGATTATATGCTAAATGATGAAGGGTTAGAAAAACGCTTTGAAAGGCACACACGTTTAGGAAAGCGTACAAGAATGTGGGCTCGAGATATGAACTTGGAGATGTTTCCTATTAAAGAAGAGTTCTGCTCAAATACTGTATCAACAATGCAAAATTCTTTGAATATAGACTTTGGTAAAATGGTATCAACCTTATTAGAAAGAGGTTATCGAATTGTGAATGGTTATGGTTCATTGAAAGGAAAAACATTTAGAATTGGACACATGGGTGAAATTACTGTAAAAGAGCTTGAGGAAATGCTTAAGATTTTAACTGATATTGTTGCTGAATTAAGACTAAATAAATAAAGTTATGATGATGATGAAAATTTTAATAAGTGATGAATTTCAAGAAGAAGGTGTAGAAATTTTCGAAAAGAATGGATTTGAAGTCTCTAAGCAATTCACTATAACTAAAGAGGATCTAAAGAAAGAAATAAGTAACTACGATGCTATTGTTGTTCGCTCTAGAACTAAACTAACTGCGGATATATTAGAAAATGCAAAAAACTTAAAAGTTATTGGCAGAGCGGGAGTGGGACTAGATAATATTGATTTGAAAAAAGCTGCCGAATTAAATATAAAGGTTTTAAATACTCCTGAAGCACCCTCAGTATCAGTTGCAGAATTATCTCTTGGATTAATGTTATCTTTAGCAAGAAAGATTTCTGATGCTGATCGTACTACTCACCAAGGAAAATGGAATAAAAAACAGTATTTAGGATTTACTTTAAAAGGAAAAAAGCTTGGATTAATAGGATTTGGCAATATTGCTAAAGAATTAGCGAGAGATGCTATAGCTCTGGGAATGAATGTAGGAGTTTATTCTAGATTTAGTAAAGGGCAAGTAGCTATTGATGAAGCTAAAAGTATTGGGTGTTCAATATATTCTTCAGTTGAAGATTTATTAAAAGATGCCCAGATAATATCGTTACATCTTCCTAGTACACCCCATACCGAGAATATACTTAATGAAGAAAGAATGAAACTTATGAGAAAGGATGCGATAATCATTAATACTGCTAGAGGTAGTTTAATTGACGAAATGGCATTAATTAAAGTTCTAAAAAACAAAAATATTGCTGGTGCAGCATTAGATGTTTATCGTGAGGAACCACTAAAGGATCAAGAATTAATTAATTGTGAGGATAATTTGATACTTACACCTCATATAGCAAGTCAAACCATAGAAAATCAAGTGGATGCAGCAACAATGATTGCTGATAAAATTTCAGATTTTCTAAAAAAATATAAATAATTAATTTTTTTTAATTTTCTTTTAGCTCGTGCATAATTAATCCCGAGAGAACTTTTGGGTCAAACCAGGTAGATTTTGGAGGCATCACTTCACCCTGATCTGCGATTGACTCTAAATCTCTTATATTTACGGGATATACGTTTATAAATAAATCATTTCCTTTCTCTGTTATATATTTCTCCATTTCTTCAGGATTTTGTATACCACCAACGAAGAATATATTTTCATCAGAACGTGGATCAATAATCTTTAGAATTGGTTCCAGAATTTCATCTTGAAGAATAGCTACATCTAATGAATCTCTCTTAGATTTAAATTTTTTATTCTTTATTGTTAGTTTATACCAATTTCCCTTTAAACATATAACAATATCATTTTTCTTTTTTGGATTAACGGCATTTTCAATAGGTATTACTTTAAATTTTTCTTCTAATTTGCTTAAGAATTCACTTTCACTTATTGGAAGTTTTTTGATAACTCGATTATAAGGTAGTATGCGAATTTGATCATCAGAAGCGACATAAGATAGTAAATATTGCCAAGGAGCATCGATTTCCTTTTCTACATTAGACTTTTTCAATTGAAGTTTCCGGTATTCTGCAGCACTTGCGGCTCTATGGTGACCATCAGCAATGTATATCTTTTCGTTCCTAAATAAATCTTTTAATTGTTCGAATTTATGAGGATCTTTTTCTTGCCATATAATATGTTCATAATCATATTTCTTGAAGATAAACTTAGGTTTTTGCTGTTTTATTTGTTCAATTACAGTGTTAATTTTTTCATTAGCCCGAAAGACAGTCCAAACTAAACCTACCGCAACATTTGTCGCTACAATATGATTTGTCCTGTCTTTAAGTGGCTTTTCGCGTGTAAATTCATGTTTTACAATATTTCCTTCTTCATAATCTTGAAGTGAAACTCCAATTATCAATCCTTGATGACTAAAAATAGCTGATTCTTGACGATATACAAAAATACTTGGATTTTTTTCTTTATTAATGATATTTTTATCTTTAAATGCTTTATAAGCTTTAGCAGCGTTTAGATAAATTTCATTACCTTCTCCATCAGGTAAAATAAGATGGATTAACGAAGCGGAATTCCTCTTTAATTCTTGTTCTTCCTCTTTACTAATTACATCATAAGGATTGGTACAGAATTCTTCTGGATTTACGGGAATGTATGGTTTAAGCGGAGATATATTTACCATAATATTAAATAAAAGATATGAGTTTATATATTAATTTCGATTATTTGATTGCTTGTTTCTATATTTTATATCCTTCTAGATTTAATAATTGTGTTTTGAGGTTAGTTTCCCATGTTTTATCTGATTTACCCATGAAACCACCGACTTCCCCATTTTTTCTTAATACACGATGACAAGGAATTATTAATGGTAGTGGATTTGCCTTACAAACATTACCTATGGCTCGAAACGCTTTAGAATTTATTTTATTCCCAATATCATAATATGTGGTTATTTCACCAGGATTTATCTGTAAAAGTGCTTCAATTACCTTTCGAGAGAAATCTGATTTAAATTTATTATTTAGATCTAACTCAACGTTAAGCTTTTTAATTTCTTTATATATATTAAGCCGCTGACCGCGCAAATAATTTAAAATTAGATTTTCAATTTGAGAAAGAAGTGCAAACTCGTTGCCATTAATTTTAGCTGGAGGGGTGTGATTATTTAATTTAATATAATCTAATACTTCTTTTTTATTCTTGAATATATCTAATTCTTCTAATTTTATCTTTTTCTTATTTTTTGAATATTTATATGAAAGAAGGATAAAAATATTCATTTGATCAGACTTAAAAAAGTATGCGGTAATTTTTTTTTACCTCACGGATGATTTTAATTTATCAATTCGATAACTATATAAATTAAATCTATTATCTCTCTATTAATATTATTTATCATTATTAAATAAAAACTATAAAATTTTATTTGCAAGTATAATTTGATAGATTATTTTTATACTTTTTAAGAGTTAGTATACTATGTCTAAAGATTTAAAAAATTTAATAGATGATATTGAATCGAGTGAAAAACAAACTGCAGTATTACAATCTAAAATTGATAGATTAAAAGAATTTGTTGAAAGACAAAATAAAATCATCAGAGATCATGAAGATATCATAGAAGAGCAAAAAACGAAAATTTCTAGAATGTATGATATTCCAGATGATGTATTGGAATTAAAAGAATTAATTGTTACACAGAGAGCATTGATTAATGAAAAAGAAAGAGAATTAGAAATGGCTAAAGGGAATGTTGTTGAGGCCCAAAGAGAAATGGATTATGCTAAAAAGCAAAACATCCCTACTCAAAGAAGATTAGATGAATCTCTTGAAATAAGTGGAAATCTAAAAGCAGAATTAGCTGAAAAAAATTCTGAAATTTTATTAAAAAATGAAGCTATAAAGAGTCTTGAAAATAAAGTTCAAGAAATTCAAGCATTTGCTGATAAATTGCAAGATGAACAAGTAAAATTGTTATCAGATATGGATCAAAAGTGGAAAACAGAGATTGAGAACATGAAGAATGAGCACTTCGAAGAAAAAAAGGAGTTAAGTGCTAAAATTGCTGAATTAGATAAATTTCTTTTGGATTTTAAGTTGGTTTCAACAGAAGCTACTTCTGAAGCAAAAGATGTGAAATCTAGATTTGAAGAAATTCATCAAAAGTATGAAGATCTAATTAACAGGGTTGAACAATTAAGAGATGAAAAGAGAGAAGCTGAAAAAAAAATAAGGCAATTACAAGAAAGGGTCGATGAAGTGGAAAAGTTTAAAAATGAAAACCTGAAGAAAATTATCTATTTTGATAAACTCACCACATTAATGGAAAAAGAAACTCAATTTAGAGCTTTCTTAATAGTTGAAAAAGTTGGATCAATTAGCATAGAAGATCTTAGAAATGCACTTGGTTCCCCTATTGTTTTAGTAAAAAAGATCGTACAAAACCTCAAAGATGCTGATCTTTTTGAGTTAGCTGATAATGGTAAAATTTCTGTAAGAAAAGTTGAAATATCTTAACTATTTATATTTCTTTTTATCAAATATCAATAAAATCTTAGAGTATTAAATTTTCGCAAGGTCCTTATATAAATCAGGTAAAACCTTTTTGAATTTACCATCCTGAATTTTTTCTAAAATCTCAGCAGCAATTGTTTTTAGGATCTCTCTATATTTGTTGGGTTTCTCATCTCGTCTGAGTAAAAGAGCTACAACATAATTTTCAACACTAATATGATCAGATCCAACCCCAGAGAAAAAAGATACAACCTTATTGTTCTTCAATGAGATGCTTGCAAAACCAGGGCGAAGACTTTGGTATCTATGTGAAGAATATACTTGTGTAAGTAAGTTATTTGTAATTTTTAGGTTTTCTGGGTAAAAACCTTCATTTATTGGTCCAATCTCATTATCCCATCGAATTACTAGTATCCCAACCGGCAAAACAAAAACCTTCTGAATAGTTAAAATATGAAATTATTTCTTTTATTATAAATTTATTATCTTGTCATTATTTATTTATTTTATTTTTATAATATATTTTCTATTAAATAATAATGTCATTTGTTTTATCAAAAAAAATATAACGTATTAATTGACAATCTGAGAAGAACTAATAAAAAGAAGCCAGAGTATTCAAAGTAAAACTTTAAATTAGAAATAAAATTTTTTTCAATATTACTGAACTCGCCTAATAGAAAGCATGAGAAATATCTAAAAATAGAAAAGAGGAGAATAAATTAATATTATAAAAGGCGGGGTTACCGAGTCTGGTCAATGGTTGTGTCTTAAAATGGGTCAAGACCGATTATAGGTGCTGGACTTAAGATCCAGTGGCAAAGGCCTTCGGGAGTTCAAATCTCCCCCCCGCCATTT
>JBHLOI010000020.1:0-55490 GCA_048940645.1 Promethearchaeota archaeon
GAGAAGAAATTAGAAGTAAATGAGATAATGGATAGATTAGAAGATTGTCATTTTAATGTATTTGGTTTAGTAATAAAAGACACCGATGGAGCATGTGTATGGGATACAGAAATAGGGTGGAATCCGACAAATCGTGATATTTTAGGTGAATTTTGTGATGCTAGTAAAGAAAGGAATATCCAAATAATGGTTGCTTTTACTAGCATGAATGATGCTTATCAAGGCTATTTACACCCTGAAAGAGTAAGTATCCATGGAAGAAATGGTGAAAAATTGGGTAAAAAATACAAAAAAGGAGATATATCAACCCATAACGCTTATGAAATGAGAATAGACTTACCTGAGGATATACCATTTAAGGATTACCAAGAGAAAATCCCTTTTTTAACTAGTGACATCGATCTAAAAATAGGAAAATCTAGAGATTCGAGGGGATCCGGATATATTCCAACAGAAAGTTTCATGTGCCCTAATAGTAATCATATTGATTATTTAATAGAATTAACTCGAGAAGTCGTTAAAAATTATCCTATTAAAGCTTTTACAGCAGATTATATAAGATATAACGGCCATTTTACAGATTTATGTGCATGCTCTCGATGTGTGACTAAATTCAAAGAAATTTATGGCCATAAATCCAAAGAATTGAAAGGAAAAAAATGGTATGAGTTTAAAACAGATACTATAGCAAGTTATGCCCAAAAATTACAAAAAACAGTGAAGAATCTTGATAAAACTTGCCTTACGGGTTGGTATAGTCAAGTGGGACCCAAAAATTTAGTAACAATTAAAAGACATGGACAAGATTGGACCAAACTTTCTTCAATTTTGGATATCTCAATTCCTATGGAATACTCTTATTTAGCAGGTACTAGAGATGATGGATTTTTTTGGGGAAAGGTTGGAGATTTCTTCTTTTGGTATTTTCTTAGAAATATGAAAAAAAGAGCACATGAATACAAAGGTCCAGTTTTAGCGGTTACAAATTCAGTCGAATGTAATGTGAAAGAAATGCTAAAACAGATGAGGAGTTTTGATTTTGGCTTAGGTATCGCATTATTTAAATATTTTGGAACAACAGAAGCTCAGTGGAGAGCCTTAAAAGAATATGCAGAGAATGAAATTGGTTTAGAAAATTTAATTCTTAGTTAATTGCTATTTTTTATCTCTTTAAATCTAAAACAATTTATCGTGTGATCATTAACTAAACCAACAGCTTGCATAAATGCATATACTATCGTTGAGCCTACGAACTTAAAGCCTCGTTTTTTTAAATCTTTACTTATTTTTTCCGAAAGTGTTGTATGTGAAGGTAGTTCATCTAACGATTTCCATGCATTATGAATAGACTTTTGATTAACAAAATTCCATATATACTTATCAAAAGACCCAAATTCTTTCTGAATTTTGATAAAAGCTTTTGCATTCGTAATTATTGATTGAATTTTTGAACGATTTCTTATAATTCCTTTATTCTGAAGTAGTTTTTCTATTTTTTCTTCATCATACAATGAAATTTTGTTATAATCAAAATTTTCAAATGCCTTTCTGAAATTTTCTCGTTTTTGGAGTATGGTGTTCCAACTTAAACCAGCTTGCATACCTTCTAATATTAAAAACTCAAAGAGCATTTGATCATTATGCTCAGGAGTACCCCATTCCTTATCATGATATTGTTTCATTAGGCCATTTGAATTAGCCCATTCACATCTTTTCATCATAAATACTAGATTTTTATATTATTTGAACTTATTACCAAATCATTATTATTTTAATTTCTTATAATAAATTATAACTTTTAGGATGTCTCAAAAATGGAAAAATTAGCTATTAAAAAGGCTATTTTAGATTATTATCATGAAGGGCATGCAAAAAACGATCCAGAACTGTATAAAGAAATTCTCCATGATGAGTGGAAATTTTTTCTATTTCATGAGGATGGAAGGTTAAGAATTGTAGATAAAAATGAATATATTTCTTGGTATAATAGTGATGAACTTAATAAGAGTTTGAAATGGAAAACGAAATTTTATTATATTGATATTACAAAAAATATTGGAGCTGTAAAGCTCAGAATTGAATGTGAGGAAGTAGGTTATATTGACTACTTTAATCTTATGAAAATTAATGGGAAATGGTGGATCGTCCATAAAATCTCCCACAAAATTAAATAAGATTCAAGTTCTTTACTAAATAATCAAAGCAGCTATTAATAAATTCGATTCACTACTAAAATTACTCTATGTATTGGGAGAATTTTTAAATGAGTAGATTAAAAATATAAAGTATCATTTTTTATAGATAGATATGAACTATTGTCCTTATTGTGGTAGTAGTGTAGAATCTTCTTGGAAAGTCTGTGCAAATTGTGGACATAAAATCGTTGATGAAGAAATTTCTACTATAACCCAAAAAGAACCAGAAATACAAACTGAAAAAGTTGAGGTTGAAGTTCCTAAATCAGATAAAATTTATTACAGGCCTCAAGCATATCAAACCTCTCCAACAAGAGCAAATGGAATCACTGCTTTAGTAATAGGAATTATTGGCTTTAGTTGGTCCTTCTCTCTTATAATACTTAGAATTCTTAATTTATATTCAGCATCTGGCTTTATGGTTGGAAACTTATTCACTGTTATGCTGGGTATCATAGCTATTATTTTTGGAATTGTTGGAATTAGTAAAGATGATTCAAAAGGAATGGGGGTTGCTGGTTTGATTTTAGGAATTGCTAATATAATATGCTTTATAATTCGGTTTGTTATATTTTTTATTCCCTGGCCCTCTATCCCATAGATATGAATACAGAACTACAATGAATACATTTATGGCAAATTGGCTGCTTTCTTAATCCGTTTCTTATTTTAAAGCTAATTTCTCTTTATTTTATATTTATTATCACTAATAAGTATCAATTGAGACAGTAACTGCAGCATTACATACTAAGATCCTATCAGAACTGTCTCCAAGAGCTTTAATCAATATTCCTCTAGCGATTAAACCTCCGTTTACAACCTCAATTGATTTTTGTCCAAATGGAATGGCTTTAAGCACTTTATCCTCATCAACGCTCTCAGGGTAAGGGGCTCCTATTTTAACATGAATTTTCATTCCTAAAAGCTCTTTGGGTGTTTTTAAACCACAAATTTCAATTAATCCCGTAAGACAATTATTAGAGATAGCATTTTTAACTGCTTTTTTTGCTGCATTAGTACAATTATCATTATGTCCATGCTGATCTATTCCCATAGCGAGCTGTACAATAAATCTTTTCCCACCCATAGTTTATCAAATTGTAGATTTTATACTTATATTTGTATTGTCTAAAACTTTTATTTATTGGTTTTTACTTATACTTAAGGTTATAGTTTAAGAAATAAACAATTGAGATTGATTTTGAATGGATAGTAATGTAGAAAAAACTTATGAGATCGACGAAAATATTTACCAGCGTTTTGAAGCTAAATATCATATGATCTATCGGCGTACTTGGGATAAAGATTTGTTAACATATGGCAAAATGTTCGAAGAAAATATAGAAAATCACATAAATTCGAAAAAAGAGGGTTATGGGCGTATTGATTTTTCTTTAGTAGCTGCAGGATGGACAGTTTATGAACATTTTCCTTTTGCTTTTGCTTGGGAAAGAGAAATCGATTATGATATAGGATATGGCATAAATTGGATGAGATCAAAACATAAAATTGAAGATCCTCAATTATTTACTCAATCTATAAAAAAAACAGCTAAATTTTATGGAGCTTCATTGGTTGGGGTTGCAAACGTTAATGAAAATTGGATTTATAAATCGAGTTTTGTACGACCTAACCTAACTAGTGAAGCAGAATCAAAAAGGGAGGTTAGAGAAGGTTTTAATTCAGAATCTTTACTAGAAACATCAATTAACATACCAGAAGGCATAGATAAAGTTATTGTCATTGCTATTGAAATGGATCAAAACGCTATTTCCACTGCTCCTGCTCAACCTGCTGCCGCTGCTGCTGCTCTGGCATATTCAAAAATGGCTTTTGTAATTGCTTGTTTAGGAGAATTCATAAGAAACTTAGGTTATCGGGCTGTTCAATGTGGGAATGATACAGCTATAAGTATACCCTTAGCAATCGATGCTGGACTAGGTGCTCTTGGAAGAAATGGGTTGTTAATAACTCCAGAATATGGACCTAGAGTAAGAATTTGTAAGGTTTTTACGGATTTACCATTAGTTTCTGATAAACCAAATTTTAAGTTTATTCAAAATGTAAAAAAAACTTGTGTGAATTGTTATAAATGTGCAGAAGCTTGTGAAACAGATGCTATAAGTAGAGAAAGAGAACCTAATTTCATACCGACTTCAATCTCTAACAATCCAGGAGTTAAGAAGTATTATGTGGACGTAGAAAAGTGTTTTGAGTTCTGGATAGAAAACTCAAGTGACTGTGGTAATTGCATCGCAGTTTGTCCTTATTCTAAAATTAAGAATTACCTGACAGCTTCGGAATTTTGGGATTCCAAATAAGTTAAAATATAAATTAGATTCCAAAATATTATTGTATTAAAATTAATCGGAATCTCATTATTATGGAAAAAATAAATGTAGGTATAATTGGATCCGGATTTATTGCTGAACATCATTTCCATGCTTATAACTTACTTCCCAATGTTGAAATTATAGGTATTTGTTCCCTAGAAGAGCAAAAAGCAAAACAATTGATGAATAAATATAATATATCAGGTAAATTAGTCAAAAATTATGAAGATTTGTTAAAACTCGATTGTGAAGCCATATCAGTATGTATTCCAAACTTTTTACATAAAAAGATAACTATAGATGTTTTAAACTCAGGTAAGCATGCTTTTGTAGAAAAACCATTAGCAAAAACGGTATCTGAAGGAAAAGATATGTTAGAGGCTGAAAAAACTTCAAACCGTAGGATCTTTTATTGTGAAAACAATATATATGCCCCCTCTTTCAGTAAAGTCAAGGAAATTTTGGAAGAGGGAGCTTTAGGTCAGATATATATGGGAAGAGGTAAAGAACAACATTCTGGACCTCATTCTGCTTGGTTTTATAAACAAAAAGAAGCAGGTGGAGGTGCATTATTAGATTTAGGAATACATGATATAGCCTGTTTAGTTTGGTATCTTAATTGCGATGTTAAGGAAGTTTTTTGTCAAACTAAAACCTTAATTAAGGATAGAAAAAAATTTGGCAATTGTGAAGTTGAAGATAATGCAGTAGGTATCTTGTATTTTGAAAATGATGCACAAATAATAATTGAGGAGTCATGGACTGCACCTGGGGGTTATGATATGCGATTTGAATTATACGGTACAGAGGGACAGGTTAAAGTGGCTCCAACGTTTACTAATTTAATAAGTGTTTATAGCGAAACTGGATATGGGTATGCTGTTGAAAAAGCAGGAACTACTAAAGGTTGGACATTTCCAGTTCCAGCAGAATCTTGGTCTTTTGGTTATCCTCAAGAAATAGCTCATTTTATCGATTGTATCATTAATAACAAAGAAGTATTGACCAATGGAATTTTTGCTCAAAAAATATTAGCTGTTGTAGAAGCCATGTATATAAGTTCAAAAACTAACAAAATCGAAGAAGTATCGTATGAATAGAGCCCTCATTTTAGAGATTCAATTGTTTCTACAACCCAATCAAGTTTTTCTTGTGATGCTAATAATAGCTCTTGAGGAAATTCTACTGTTCTTGAATATATATCAGAAACGATGGGGAAGTTCTTATCAATACTTTTTTCTTCTCCCCAGTTTGCATTAGAATAGTTAAGTCCCTTTTTTAGCATAATGTTCTTAAAACAATCTAAACTGTGCAAAGGAGGGTAATTATCGCATGTAGGGATTCCTTTTCGGTTAAGTATTTTATAAAATTTTACTTTCTTTATCCCTCCAAATTTATTAGAGTCAAAAACAAAAGGAAATACATACCACCCCATCTCGGAAGTACCTGGTGTAGGCATCATCACATTTATACCATCAATTTCATTCAATTTTTCCATTAAGTATTTTGCATTTTTATTTCTTAAAGCATGTTGTGCAGGGAATTTTTTTAATTGTGTTCTAAGAATTGACGCTTGATATTCTGTCATTCTGTAATTAGTACCATAACTGAAATGTTTATAAGCATGAGTACTTTTTTTCCTTCCACAATCCGTGTATGAATATATCTTATCCGCTAAGTCGCCTGAATTACAAATTATAGCACCACCCTCTCCGCTCGTCAAAACTTTCGAAGCTTGAAAGCTAAATGTGCCTGCATCGCCCCAATTTCCTAATCTTTTTCCTTTATAACGTGAACCATGGGCATGAGCACAATCTTCGACAACAAATAAGTTGTAGTTTGAAGCAATTTTCATTAATTTGTCCATCTCAACCGCATTTCCACCTAAATGAACAGGGATTATTGCTTTTGTTCTTTTTGTTATTAATTTCTCAACTTCATCAACATTCATAACAAAAGTTTTAGGATGAATATCACAAAAGATTGGAACAGCATTCGCAGCAATAATAGCAGAAGCAGAGGCTACAAAAGTATAATCTGATACAATGACTTCATCTCCTAAACCTACATCTAACGATACTAATGCTGATTCTATAGCTACTGTCCCATTACTTACAGCAATAGAGTACTTTGCCTCTTGAAATTCTGCAAATTCTTCTTGAAATAACCATACATTTTCTCCTTCATGAACGCCCGGAAACCCACACCACCAATTTCCTGATTTTATGACGTTTAATAGTGCATTTATATCTTCTTCATCATATATTGGCCATTTAGGAAAATTTTTCGTAGAATTTTGTTTAAGCGACATCTTTCAATAAATACCTTAAATTGATGACATAAATTTTATGAGTTATTTTAAATATATTTATCAAAACAGATAAAATTTGTAACCAATTAATTAATAAAAATCATTGAAAATAATACAGTTCTGAAAATGAAAGTTATCGATAAAACAACCATAGCTCAGTTTTTAAATAAATACATTTCAAAACTTACAGTACAGGATATTGAAACGTTAATCGAGATACCCCCTTCAGAAATTGATTATACTTATGCATTTCCTTGTTTTAGACTATCTAAGGTTGAGAAAAAAGCACCAAAAGTATTAGCAAAGGAATTAAAAAAGAAAGTCAAGTTACCTGATTTTTTGGAAGATATTGAAGCAGAGGGACCATATTTGAACATTAAAATTAAATCAAAATTTATTCTAAAGCAAATTTTTGAATCAAAAGAAGATTTTGGTAGATTAAGATTAAAATTTGGGTTTGAAGATGAAAAAAGAAAAAGAATTGTGATTGAGTATCCTTCTCCTAATACAAACAAACCATTACACTTTGGACATGTCAGAAATATGCTCTTAGGTAAATCTCTCTCAAATTTACTTGAATACAAAGGACATACTATATTTCAAGTTAATTTATATAATAATCGTGGAATTCATATTTGCAAAAGCATGTTAGCTTATAAAAAATGGGGTAAAAATAAAGAACCAGATAAAAAAAGCGATCATTTTGTTGGAGATTATTATGTGAAGTATGGTGAAAAGTTACAACAAGATAAGGAATTAAAAAAAGAAGCTCATGAATTATTAAGATTGTGGGAAGCCGGTGATGAGGCAACAGTAGCTCTATGGAGCAAATTGAATAAATGGGCAATAGATGGTTTCAATAAAACTTATGATAAATTAGGAATTTCATTTGAAAAGGAATATTTTGAATCAGATCTGTATTTAAGAGGCAGGGAGATTATTCTTGACGGATTAAATAAGGGAATCTTCGAAAAAGTTGAAAATGGAGCTATAATCGCAAGATTAAGAGAAAAATATAACCTTGAAGATAAAATTTTAGTAAGAAGTGACGGAACTTCAATTTATATAACCCAAGATATTTATTTAGCCTATAAAAAGAAAGCAGATTTTAATTATGATAGATCAATATATGTTGTTGGTGATGAGCAAATTCAACATTTTAAATGGTTATTTGCTATTTTGGATATGCTAGGATTTGAGGGGGATAATTATCATTTGTCTTATGGAATGGTTAGTTTGCCAAGTGGTAAAATGAAAAGCAGAGAAGGCACTGTTGTTGATGCAGACGATATTATTGACGAAGTTGAAAGTCTAGCTTTTCAAGAAGTGGAACAGAGATATCCAAATATTTCAATTGCTGAAAAGAAAAAGAGAGCTGAAATTATTGGTCAAGCAGCTCTAAAGTTTTACATTTTAAAATATAATCCAATTAAGGGTTTTGTATTTAAGCCTAAGGAAAGTATTTCGTTTGAGGGTGAAACAGGTCCATATATTCAATATTGCTATGCTAGAATAGCTTCTATTATCAAAAAATCAGAATTTGATATTACTACCGAAATTAACTGGAATTTATTAAAGCATGAAAAGGAGAAGTTTTTAATAAAGCAATTAACATATTTTCCTGAAATTATTGACTTATCAGAAAAGACTTATAATATTCATTTAATCGCTCAATATTTATTGACTTTATGCCAATTATTTAATTCATTTTATTCCTCATGTCAAGTAATTTCTGAAGATAAAGAGCTTGAACGTGCAAGATTGTTGTTAATTAAATGTGTACAAATAGTAATTAAGATTGGATTAAATCTTTTAGGAATTGAAACTTTAGAAAAAATGTAATTCTAATTCAAAAAACAAGGGTTATTCAATGAAATTTTATGATTTTGGAGAAATAATTGACTCTAAAAGTAAATTTGTACTATTTGGAATACCATGGGATTATTTGACTTCAATAAAAGCGCCTAATTCGGCAATGGCTCCTCAAAAAATACGTGAAGTAACTAATGATTTATCCTTAACTACCGAAATGGGTATTGAAATACCTAATTTAGAGGTGATCGATTTAGGAGATGTTCAGATAGAGCCCTCAGAAGTAGATAAAAATCTTAAAGAAATTCGGAATTTTGTTCACCATATTTATAATCAGAAAAGGGATGTTATTCCAATAATGATTGGTGGTGATCATTTCTGTTCCTTTCCAGTAATACAAACCGTTGGAGATTTATTCGAAGATAAAGATCAATTGGGTATTTTAATATTTGATGCTCATCTTGATCTTTATGATGAATGGGATAAAGGCGTATATTCACATGCTACTATCTCTCATCGAGTTTTTGATTTAGATTATATAAATAATACTAATATTCTAATTGTAGGTACAAGAGATATTGATATTCCAGAACTAAAAATTGCTAAAGAAGAAAAGATTAAACATCTGGATGCCTATCAAATTCAAGACTATGGACTAAATAGGTACATACAGGAAATGATTAATTTTTTTGCGAACTCAGAAATAAAATTTTTATACGTCTCAATTGACATTGATGTTTTGGAACCCTCAATAGCTCCTGGAACTGGATTTGCAATTCCAGGCGGTTTATCTTATCGAGAATTATGGACAATTTTAAGACAAGTGGCTAATGAATTTAAAATAATTGGATTTGATTTAGTTGAGGTTGCTCCAAATTTAGATCTTTCAAACAATTTAACAAGTAATTTAGCTGCTAAATTAGTTATAGAGTTCATTTCTTTTATCTCAAATAATTTATTTTTTAAATAATATGCCAGCAGAAAATTTTAAAGAGAAATTGAAGAAAGTAAATCAATTTAAATTAGAGAAAAGTGATAACCTTTTTGAATTAGTAAAAGCATTAGCTGATACTGGATTTAACGCTAAGAGATTAGCTAAAGCGTGTGAAATCTATAAAGAAATGATTGATGATAAAGATTGTACTAAATTTTTTGGATTAGCTGGAGCCTTAATACCAGCAGGTATGCAGGGAGTAATCTATGATTTTATTAAGTATGATTTTATTGATATTTTAGTTACAACTGGTGCCAATTTGACTCATGATCTCGCAGAAACTCTTGGATTCCACCATTTGCAAGGTGAATTTAAGATGCATGAATTAGATGATATTAGCCTTCATGAAAATCAGCTAAACCGTATTTATGATGTTTTGTTACCTAATGAGGTGTATGAAGGTATAGAAGATTTTGTATCTGATTTATTTATACCTGATAAAAATATACCAGTTAGCTCTTTCCTAAAAACTCTAGGAGAACAATTACCAGATAATAAAAACTCAATATTAAGAATATGTGCAGAAAAGGAGATTCCAATATTTTGTCCAGCATTTACAGATTCGGGTTTAGCATTACAATTAGGTTTCCACCATCGAGATTTAAACCTAAACCATTTTAAAGATATGTTAAAAATGGTTGATTTAGCATGGGATGCTAAACATGCGGGTGTATGTATTGTCGGGGGAGGTGTTCCAAAGAATTTTATTTTTCAATCCCTTCAATTTTGTCCCACTTCAGCAATTTATGCAATACAGATTACAATGGATCGTCCAGAACCAGGAGGTTTAAGCGGAGCAACAATAGAAGAAGCAATCTCATGGGGGAAGGTTAATGAGAAAGCAAAATATTCTACAGTAATTTCTGATGCTACGATCGCTTTACCAATAATATTATTATATTTAAAAAAGTCAATTAAGCCTTAAAATTTTAATAAAATAGCCCTTTTAATTTTTGATCTACATTTTGTGTGTCAGAACCAAAAATTTGATCAAATTTTTCCTTAAAATCTTTAAATTGAGAAACTTCGGACAAATTTTTCTTATTATTTAGCTTTTTAAATTCACTTGCTACATTAGTCAATAATGGCTTGAGGATTTTCTTTATATATTTATCAATTTTCTTTTCTCTGTCAAAAATAGCATAAGATACTAAGGGTTCAGGATTTACACTATCTTCTGCTGTAATTTGATCATTTATAAAAGCTATGACAAACTTTTTTCCTTCAAAATATTCAATTACATTCTTTGTAAAAGCAGTATCTGCAAAATTTAAGAGAGCTGTTAATAAACCACTTCTTAAGTCTGTATCAATTTTTCCTAAAGTTGTCTTATGATAACTTTTTTTAACTAAAGTAAATCCTCTGAATAATAAACCAACTTCTCGGATAACCATTTTTAAGAATTTGGATTAATTTTGTTTATAACTTAATATTTTCTTCGATTTATTTCATTTATTCAATATTTTAATTATACAAGTTTTTTATAATAAATGCTTTGAATATTTTACAATATAATTAGAATAAATGTTTTTAATAAGAAATAATATTTATCGAATATTTCTTGGAGTTATGATTACTAAGCAAAAAATCAAATTATGTGCTGATAATATTACAAAAAGTATTAACATTAAAAATGACGGTGAATTTGTAGTAATAAGGGGTGGATTCCACTGTCATGAGCTTTTGGAGGAAATTGCTTTAAGTGTCCTTAGAAATGGAGGAATTCCACATATTATTTCCACAAGTGATTATTTTGAGGAAAATATCTGGCAAGATGACACAATAAAAGCGAAAACATTAGAAAAACCACCATTTCCCTATATTGAAATGATTAAAAATATAGATGCTTATATAACCATTGAATATCCTGAAGATCCGTCTATACGGAACAAGGCACCACAAAACAAGCTTGGTGCATATCAAAAATCAATAGCTCCGTTAAGAAATGTTATATACGGATTTAAAGAGGAATATGCACCGGGTAAAAAGTGGTGTTATGCTGCTTGGCCTTCAAAAAAAGCTGCAAAATTTTATAATGTTGACTATGAATTATTTGAAAAATTCATTGTTGATGGTATGAGTATTCCATCAGAAGAACTAACTAGAATTACAACGAAATTGGGAAGATTTTTCGTTGATGCTAAGAAAGTATATGTAAGTGATGATTTTGGTACAGATTTTTGGGTTTCCATAGAAAATAGAGCAAAAATTCTCGATAACGGTTTACTTTCTAACGAACAAATTGCCTTAGGAGGCTTAGGAGGAAATTTACCAGCAGGTGAATTGTATATTCCTCCAAATGAAAAACAAGGAGAAGGAAAGATATTTTGTCCATTAACAAAAGAACGTTATACTCATAAAATTTTGAAAAATGTTGAGCTTAATTTTAAGAACGGGAGGTTGTTGATGGATAAAGTTAGAGCTGATACAAATTTAGATATTTTAATCGATGCTTTTAAAAAACGAGAAAAATTAGATAAAGAAAATAATGTTCCAGAGATTAGGACATATAATGTTGCTGAGTTAGGAATTGGTTGTAATCCTGTAATTACTAAAGCTATCGGATATATTCTTACAGATGAGAAAATAGATGGAAGTGTTCATGTTGCTTTTGGATTTAATAAATCATTCGGAGGAACATCAGTCTCTCAAATGCATTGGGATTTTGTTACCGCCCCTAAGGCAAATATTACTATTGAGTATTTGGACGGAACTAAAAAACATATAATGGAAAATGGTAGATTAATAGAATAACACTTAATAATGATTTTTTTTTACGTCAGGGAATTTCTTCTAAGAATTCTACAATTTTTTCTAAGACTAATTCTTTAAAATTAATTCTATCAGTATTAAAATTATATTTCTTGATAAGTGTCTCTTCCTTTGTTGAAAATCCTATGTATACTAATCCAATAGGCTTATCAATTGTTCCTCCTGTCGGTCCAGCAATTCCAGTAATTCCTATTCCAATGTCAACGTTAGAAAGAACTCTTATGTTATAAGCTAATTGTCTTGCCACGGTCTCAGAAACAGCACCAAATGTTTCTATACTCTTTGGATTTACATTTAATATCTCTATTTTTGATTTATTACTATAACAGACAATACCCCGCTCAAAAACATTTGAAGCTCCAGAAATATTAGTAATCATATGTGAAATATACCCTCCTGTACATGATTCTGCGACGGCTAATAAAAGCTTCTTTCTCTTGGACTCCTTGATTATGTTTTCAATTCTTTTCAGCATTTTCATAATTATAAAGAAATCTTTTTATCATTAGTTTTGCTTTAATTTAACTCAATAAATTGTAAAGATTAAAAGAACTAATTATTATTATAAATTCAATATAAATATAATCATAAATATTAATAATTAAGATTTTGAATAGTTAAATTTAAATTTAGTATAATACCCGGAAAAGCTAAGGAGTGATTAAATGAGCGGTAGTAAAGAAAAGAAGGATTTTGTATTCAAAATTACTGTGATCGGCGATGGAGGAGTCGGTAAAACATCTTTAATTAAAAAGTATACTCAAGGCTCATTTCAAAAACAATATATTAAAACACTTGGAGCTCAATTTTCAAAATATGATGAAAAAATAGAAGGAAATATGGTAAAACTTTTCTTCTGGGATATAGCCGGCCAAGCGGAGTTCAGTTTTATGAGACCTACGTTTTATAAAGGAAGCAAAGCAGCCATTATTGTTTTTTCACATGCGCTTGGGGAAGAAAAGAGTTTTAGTAATATTACTGAGTGGCATGAAGATATTAAGAAATATTGTGGAAATATTCCTATAATTCTATTTGGAAATAAAATTGACTTAGTTGATATAGAAAAATTAGATAACGGTAAAGCAGAAGAGATTGTAGATCAACGAAAATTTTTGGGATATTATAAAACGAGTGCAAAGACGGGTACTGGAGTATATGAAGCATTTCAAGCAATAATTCAAGAATTACATAATAAATTTAAAGACCAATAGATATTTTCACCTTAAATCCCAATGATTACTTATGTTAGAAGAATTCAAAGAGGGTTATCCAAAAATTTTGTTTTTTTCATCAGCACATTGTGCACCTTGCAAGCCTATAGAAGAAATTTTAAAAAGGATTAATATTTCTATGTTTGGAAAGAAATTATTTATTGAAAAAATTGATGTAGAAAAAAATTATAAATTAACAAGCTATTATAAAATTACTTCACTACCTACTATAATTGTAGCAGACAGACGACTTACAGTAAATATTCAAGAGGAAGACATAATTGATGCAATTTTGTATGGATTTATTTCTTCAGTAAAAATATAAAATTTAATAAAAACCAAATTAAAATTTAAATATAATAAAAAATGAGTAGGATAGATTGATATGGATCGCCAATTACTCTCAAAAATTTTAACACAAATGAAGAATCATTTGAAAGGAGGTAAAGAAATTGGTGATATGAAAGTTGGAGCTTTGCTTGCTCTAGGTCATCAATTGGAAGCTATCTTTTATTATTTAGGCCATGAACTAGGGACTATTTTAAAAGTCGAACAAGGCCAAGATGCTTCGAAAATCCCTGATCTTTTAAAAGAGATTATATCAGAATATAATATAGGGAAAGTAGAAATTTCTGAAAGTTCTGATGAAATTGTACAGTTAAAATTAAAAGAACATTCATCTATTAAGGATTTAATTGGGAAGGGTATCAAAACCGAGGGAAGTTTTTGTTCTTTTGAAGCAGGCTTATTAGCAGGTATAGTAGAAAAAATGAGTAATATTCATTGTTTTGCCCAAGAAATAAATTGTTGCTTGCAAACTGGTAAGGATTACTGTGAATTCATGATAGTTTTCCAAAAAGATTAAATATGAATTTTCTAATCTAATTCTTTTATTTAGATTAAAGTTTCGATGGTTTTTTTAGTTAAATTTAACAATTTTTTTTAAAAAATAATAAGATAAAAAGTTTATATAAAAGTTATATCTTGATAATCTGTATCGGTCAATTCTTTTTTTGCTACCCCTAGATCCCGAACTTGTTGATTTAGTTTCATAACAGCATCTCTAACAATCTCCTTCTTTTTTGCGCCTGTACAAACAATTCTACCTGTAGAAAAAATCAAAAATACCGTTTTAGGTTCTTGCATACGATAAATTAGTCCAGGAAAAACTTCTGGTTCATACATCGCATATTCCATAACGATAGCAGCCATGTTTAAATCTATATTTGTATGTAAGTCACCACTTGCAACAATATTTTGAATTGTTATTTCTGGATTTGCTAATTTAATTCCTGCTTTTCTTATATTTTTAACTACTTTATCTACTACGCGTTCTGCCTCTGATGCTTTACGTAATCCAGTTACCACCATTTTTCCAGTTGAAAATATTAAAATTGTCGCGCGAGGTTTTTCTATTCTCATCACTAATCCAGGAAATCGCTCAGGATTGTATTCAACTTCGGCATGTTTCCGTGCAATTTGATTAAGATCTATTTTTTCTGTAATTTCTACAGTGACAGTAGCTACAACATTTTCAATTTTGTAGTCCAAATCGCTCTCATAATCAAATTCTTCTTCTTCGTCTTCCTCCTCCTCTTCCTCCTCTTCAAAATCGTTTTCTTCTTCTGACATTATTCATCATAGAGATAAATCTGATTGAAATAAAATGAAAAAATTAAATTAGGTATAAATGGTATTTTTTTATATATTTTTATTTAAATAAATTATCATTTATAAAGGCATTTATAAATAACTATTTATACAAAATTATTTTACGAATTTTAGTATAAAGATTTAAAAATATTTTAAAAACATATTATGAGATATTTATTTGTTTAGATTTTTGTCTAATGTCTTCTTTGTGATTCTTGTAAACGCTTGTTCCACATTTGAACCCGTTTTAGCAGAGGTAGATATAAATTCCATATTATTTTTTTTAGCAAATTCGATTCCTTGTTTATCTTGAACTTTAATTTTATCATTTAAATCACTTTTGTTTCCTATTAGAACCAAAGGCTCATTTCCTCTGGCTTGCTTAAAATCTTGGATCCAACCATCAAGTTTATCAAAAGTTTTTTTCTTTGTACAATCATAGACTAACATACCAGCATTTGCACCTTCCAAATATAGCCTTCTAAGAGATTTAAACGATTCTTGTCCTCCTAAGTCCCAAATTTGCGCGGATACCTCCCCATACTCTTTAATATTCATCTCTTTTTTTAATAAGTTTACTCCCAAAGTGCTTTTATAATTTTCTCTAAATTTATCTTCAATAAATCTATACACCAAAGAAGTTTTTCCTACGTTTGCTTCACCAAGCAAAACAATTTTAATGATATAATGACCATTTGAATCCAATTATGTTTTACCTCCTTAAATTTATTGCAATATTTTTTGATATTTTCATAATAAAATTTATCCTTATTAATAATTTTCTTCTTGGTTTTAATATAATAAATCCAAGAAAACTTTAACCTGAAAAAAGTTGATTAAAATAAGAGATTTTTTGTATCTATTTTATTATAGATTGCGGTAATAGAATTAATATACTCCTCATAAAGATTTTTTATCATCTGAAAACGTTTAGCTTTATTATAAGTAAAAAGAAATAATTGATTCAAACTATAATTATGATTGGATTGATATATGTCTTTAGTTAAACCAAATAAAGCACTATTTTGATCAATAAAGTTACATAAAATATATCTGTTCTCAGTTGTTAAGTTTAGGTCATTTAAAAGGCCATACATTTTTAAAACTAATGGTCCTTGAAATTTAATTCTCGTGGTTTTAATTAATTGAAAAAGTTCAAAAAATTTCTTTCTCTTCAATACCGACGACATAAATAATTAGTTAGAATTATAATATATTTTCCACAGTAATATCTACGTAATACATCGGAAGCAATACATTATTTTAGTATGTAAAAATATAAATTCCCAAAATAATTTTCTTCAAGGAAATTGAGAAGGCATTTAAAAGGCATAGTCAAAACCTTTAAATTTATTTTTAGGTTGGTTAAATTTATACTCAACATTTTCTACTTCTGCAAATTTTGGGCCCTTCTTTGAAAACTCTAATAATTCATATAATTTATCCTGAGGGCCTTCTGCTTCTATATAAACAGTTCCATCAGGCATATTTTTAACAAAGCCGGTTAGACCTAATTTTCTAGCAAACTTTCGTGTAGTATAGCGAAAAAAGACTCCTTGTACTAACCCATAAACTTTTATAGTAAGATGTTTCATAAAAAAAAATAAGCTTCAAGAATATTTATTTTTTAACCAGATTTTTCATTACTTGAATATTTTCATCTAAATCCTTCCTTGTAATATTTGGATGAATATCTAAAGCAAAAATTTCTCTGGTCACTTTCTCTACAATCGGTAAAGATATGTTGTTATAATCAGTCTCCTTTCCGTAAAATGGGCAAGACCATGGACACCCTTTTGGATAAGCTATTTTATGCTGAAAGAGCTTAGTCTTATACAAAGGTTTAGGATAAAGAATTTTGCTCTTAGGAAATCGTTCAATAAATTGTGATTTATTTAAACCGATTATTTCAGGGTTAATTCGTCCTATCCAATAATTAAAAGCAGGCTCACAATATTCGGGTACATAAGGAGGAACAATTCCATTGATTTCACTAACAGCATCAGATAAATATTGGGCATTTTTATTTCTTTTATCAATAAAATTACCAATTCTCTTTAGCTGCACTTTCCCAATTGCACCTTGAATTTCAGTCATTCTATAATTATAACCCAAGCGATTGTAGACATACCAAGAAGGCTCTCCATGGTGCCGTAATAATCGACACTGTTCAGCTAGTGCATCATTGTTAGTTGTAATCATTCCCCCCTCTCCAGTTGTTATATTTTTAGACGGATAAAAACTAAAACAACCAATATTCCCTAATGAACCAACCTTTTCACCTTTAAACTTTGAACCAATTGATTGGCAAGCATCTTCAATAATGTATAAATTATGATCATCGGCTATATCTTTTAATCCATCCATATCAGCAACCATACCAGCGAGATGAACTGGTATTAAAGCTTTTGTTTTATCAGTAATTTTTTCCTCAACTGATTTAGGATCTAGTGTGTAAGTCTTATTGTCTATGTCTGCAAAAATTGGTATAGCGTTATTATGTAGGATTGAACTTGCGGTTGCTATGAATGTAAATGGAGGAACTATTACTTCATCCCCAGGACCAATATCTAGAGCAGCTATAGCAATATGTAAGGCTGCTGTACCTGTATTAATTCCAATTGCATGTTTAACGCCAATATATTTGGCAAAATCTTTTTCAAAGGATTTTACAGCTTCACCATGAAGCAAAGTCAACATTTGGGATTTCATTACTTTAATTACTTCTTTTTGTTCTTCCTCTGTCAAGTTCATAATTTCATCAAAATTAATTAGTATTAAATTCTCTAATTTAAGATTAGTGTTTTTTAATAAAAAAAATAGTAGCCTTCTTAAGAATCTGATTATTTAAGAAAAGAAGAATTAAAATATTTAGAATATTAAATAATACTTATCATTTAAGGTATTATAACCAATGATCTCATTCTTAACTAAAGTTTCAATAACAGTAGTTAACCATCTTGTACTGGTTTTTATAGATTTATTAAGTTCTTTAAAACTTAACTCCTCATTAATAGCTAATAAAAATTGAATCTTGCTTTTTACTTTTAGATGATCAGAGGTGGCTATTTTATCAAACTTCTTTTGTAGATCATATTCTTTTGTTTTTAAATTCGCGACTTCATTACTTAATTTTCCAATAACCTCATCTCTTGTCCTAAAAACATTTAATACTTTTTCTAGAAACATCCGCTCTATATGTTCTTTTAATTCTTCTTCACTTAATTCAAATTCTAAAGTTTTTTTGAAATCATCCAAAATACCAATATAATCTTGACTTTCATCATATTTATCTAAGACTAATACAAATATTATATCTTTTATTTCATTATAATAAGAAATTGAATTCCAATTTTTTTCTTCAATTGTTATATGAGATTCTACGAAGTTGTGGGAGATTTGAATCTGTTGTACAATATTATCTGGGATATCAATATCATTAGGATATTTCATATAAATAACTCCTCCAGTAATTTCATCCCATTTAATTAAACAAATACCTAAAGGAATAGAACCTCACCAAACAAAACCTAATTCCTACCTTTAAATTATAAAAGTTTTTATTAATAAATTTAATTTGAAAATGCTAATTTTTCAGTATGCATAACAATGAATATATCTCAGAATTATGCCAAATTTATGTGAGTGATTATTATTAGATTGACTTAAAAAATAAATATTACAAAAATTACTTTATAAATAGTGAATCTGACATGGCTGTTTTTTATGTTTATATATTAGAAACAATTTCTAAAAATAATAGGAAAAGATTTTATACAGGCTACACCAGTAACTTAGAAAGAAGACTTAAAGAACATAAGAAAGGAACTGGCGCCAGATTTTGTCGGGGAAAAAAAGTAATTAGCCTTAAATATTTTGAATCATTCACAGAAAGAAGAAATGCTATGAGAAGGGAATTAGAAATTAAATCTCTTCCGAGAAGAGAAAAAATTGAACTCATAAAAAACTTTTATCATGTTGAAAGTTGATTAAGAAAAATTTTTTACTAATATTAGTAGGTTTACCGTCATCTGGTAAAACCACAATTGCTCAAATTTTAAAAGATTTAATTGAAAAAAAATATAAAAATTTTCAAGTAAAAATTGTGGATCCAGATAAGATAAGGAATTCTATTTCTCCAAACAAATTTAATCACCAAAAAGAACAATTGGTTAGAGAGATAAGCCTAAATGACATCAGAACTGGATTAGATCAAGGTTTTATAGTAATCAGTGATGATTTAAACTATTACACTAGTATGCGTCATGATTTAAAGCAAATTGCTGAAGAAAAGAATATAAGGTATTTTATTCTGCATATTGCTACACCTCTCGAAATATGTATCAAATGGAATAAACAGAGAGGTGAACCTATTCCGCAAGATGTGATTTATAAAATCAATGAAAAGTTTGATTCATTCCATAATTATAATTGGGATAATCCCATTCAGATAATTGATCCTTCCAAGTTTAATGTTTTAGAAGATGCTATAGGTAAATTACTAAATGTTTTTGAAAAGAATTTGAGGTCAATAGCCCTAGATTCCTATCACAGGGGAGAAAAAACAGATAAAGAGCAATACCATGAAAAATTAGATAGAATTACGAGAAATGTTATAGGAAACATTATTAAAAATGATAATTACCAGCCTTTTATAAAAAAAATTTCAAAGATGCGAAAAGAATTTATCAAAAAAAATCTAAAAAAAGTAATGACAGAAACCCAGATCTCGGAAAATTTCCTAAAATTCATAAAAAGATATTTAAATAGTGAATTTTCTTAATTTCTTTGTAATATAATAATTATAAATAATAAAGATAAAGAAAATAAGTTTTCATTTATTATATAAATATAAAACAGTTTTAAGTTTTTAAAATGTCGACAAACAAACCCGAAATAAAAGAAGCTAAATTAAGAATTGAAGAGTTGGATAAAAGTCGAAGTGGCCGTTCATTATGTTATATAGATCAAAATATTCTTGAACAATTAGGTTTAACTACTGGGAATATAATTGAGATAAGAGGAAAGAAAAAAACCACAGGAATAGTCGTATCCAGCATCAACGATAAAGGAAAGGGAATAATAAGGTTAGATGGGCTTCAAAGATTAAATGCTGGAGCAACTATTGGCGAATATGTTAGCATCAGATTAGCACGAGTATATCCTGCTCGAGAAATTGTATTAACTCCCACAAAAGCTAATATTGATCTTAAGAGACAAGCAGATGCTATTAAAGCAAAATTAATCGATAAACCAGTAGTTATTGGTGATATCGTTGATGTTTTGGGAGCGGTCTATCAAAAAAGTGATCCAGGAAATCCTATGAATGAGATTATGAGTATGTTCATGAAAAGTCAGAAAAAAAGACCAACACTGGGAATACTAAGGTTAATTGTTGAAAATACTGCCCCATCTGATAAAATAGTGAAAATAACTCGTGATACAATAATTAAAGTTAATAAAAGAGTTGCTGTTTTGAATGTTTCGGGTGGTGTAGTTACTTATGATGATGTTGGAGGATTAATAGATGAAATTCAACGAATAAGGGAAATGGTCGAATTACCTTTAAAACATCCTGAATTATTTCATAGGTTAAATATAGATCCCCCTAAAGGAGTCCTGTTTTATGGACCTTCTGGTACTGGTAAAACCTTAATGGCTAAAGCTGTTTCTCAGGAATCGAATGCTCATTTTATCACAATAAATGGTCCTGAGATAATGAGTAAGTTTTATGGAGCAAGTGAAGGAAGGCTTCGAGAAATATTTCGAGAAGCAGAAGAAAATTCACCTTCCATAATCTTCATTGACGAAATTGATTCTATTGCTCCAAAAAGAGTAGAAACGTCCGGAGAGGTTGAAAGAAGAGTTGTTTCCCAATTACTTTCCTTATTGGATGGTCTCAGAGGAAGAGGAGAAATTATTTGTATAGGTGCCACAAATAGAATAAATGCAATTGATGAAGCTTTGAGACGCCCAGGACGATTTGATCGAGAAATTGAGTTTGGTGTTCCAAATATGAAAGGCCGTAAAGAGATCTTTCAAATTCATACGAGAGGGATGCCAATTGAAGATGATGTTGATTTAAATGATTATGCAGATATTACTTATGGTTTTGTAGGCGCAGATATTATGGCAGTATGTCGAGAAGCCGCAATGTTTGCCTTAAGAAAGATATTACCACAAATAAATTTGGACGAGCCTATACCTAGCAGAATTATACAAGAGTTGAAAATTAATAATGAGGATTTTATGCAAGCAATAAATATGATTGAACCTTCTGCTATGAGAGAAGTAATGGTTGAAATTCCAAATGTAAATTGGGATGATGTTGGAGGATTAGAAGGTGTAAAACAAGAGTTAAAAGAGGCTGTTGAATGGCCATTAAAATACCCTAAGCTATTCGAAAAAGCAGGAATTAGACCATTAAATGGTATCCTTATATTCGGACCTCCAGGATGTGGCAAAACACTCCTAGCAAAAGCAATAGCTACTGAAAGTAAATCAAATTTCATATCTATTAAAGGCCCTGAAATTTTCTCAAAATGGGTTGGAGAAAGTGAAAAAACTGTTAGAGAGATATTTCGCAAAGCTCGTCAATCAGCACCATCAATTATTTATTTCGATGAAATAGATGCTATTTCTGCCGGTAGGGGAGAATATGCAGGTACCCAAGTATATGCATCAATTGTTAATCAAATTCTAGTTGAAATGGATGGAATTGAGAACCGTCAAGGTATTGTTACGATTGCTAGCACAAACCGTCCAGATATTGTTGATCCTGCATTTTTAAGACCTGGAAGATTTGATAGATTAATTTATGTAGAGGCTCCAGATTTTGAGTCTAGGATAAAGATTTTAGAAGTACACAGCAAAAATATGCCGTTAGCAGAAGATATATCTTTAAAGCGTATTGCTCAAATCACGGAAGGTTATAGTGGTGCAGATTTAGAAAATGTGTGTCGTGAAGCAGGAATGCAGGCTATTAGAGAAAAGATGGAAAAATTTGATAAAATAGAAAACAAGCACTTTGAATTTGCTTTAAATAAAATCAAGTCCACTTTGCCAGGTGAAATCATACAGCGTTACGAGTCTATGGCAAAAGAAATTACAGAATCCCGTAATATAAAAGAATCTCAGGCAGATTTCTATAAGTAATTTCTTAATTGAAAATTATCCCTTTTTAAAGGTCTAGGGGGATTGCGTTTAGAATCGCTAACGTTAATAACCAAAAAGGGAGCTGAGATACTTCCTAAAACTCCATTTGAAGTAGATTATGTTTAATTCTTCTTTTATTTTTTAACAAACTTTTCTATCCTATCCATTGCATCTTCTAATTTACTCATCTCTGTTGCGTATGAGATTCTTATTCTATCATTTGAAAAAGAACCAAAAGTATCTCCGGGAATTATTGCTACACCTTGTTGTTGCATAATTTTTTTAGAGAATTCTGACCCATTTATGTCGAAATTTTTAACTGAGGGCATAATATAAAAAGCACCCTTTGGTTTAACTACCTCAAAACCCAGTTGTTTTAATCTATTATACATAAATAATCGTCTCTCATCAAAACTTTTGAGTATATCATTAAAAAAGTTGGGTTCCATTTTTAATGCTTCTATAAACCCATATTGTGCTGGATGATTAGTTCCTGCTACCGTGTATTGATGAAATTTCTCCATTAAATCAATAATTTCTTTTTTTGCAACAACATAGCCAAGTCGAAAACCAGTTGCTGAGAATAACTTTGACATGGCATTAGTAGTAATAGTTCGTTCAAACATTCCATCCAAGGATGCAGGGCTAATATGTTTATATCCATCATAAACATAATTCTCGTAAACCTCATCAGTGATGATATATAAATCATTATCATTTACTATCTCGACAATTTGATCTAATTCCTCGGGAGATAACGCATATCCAGTAGGATTATTGGGAGAATTAATTAAAATTGCTTTAGTTTTTGGAGTGATTGATGAAATAATTTTTTCAATATTGGGACTAAAATCATTATTTCTTTCGATTTCTGTTATTTTAACATTAAAGAAAACTCCTAAATAGAAATAAGAGATAAAATTTGGTGATGATAATATTAATTCATCTCCAGGATTAAAAATTGAGGCGAAGGCAAGAGTAAGAGCTTGTGAACCTCCATTAGTAATTATGATGTTTTCTTTCCAATTACAATTAATTTTGTTTACTTTTCCCATTTTATTCTCAATTAATTGCAGTAGTTTAGGAACGCCCCTTGTTGGAGCATAATAGGTAATTTTATTTTTTAATGCTTCTATATTTCCGTGAATTGCAGGATCTGGAGTCTTAAAATCTGGTTGACCTATCCCTAAACTTATTACATCCGATCTTCCTATAGCAAGATCAAATAATTCTCGAATCTTTGATTTTGGTGCTTTAGCAACATTACGGGATAATTCTTTCATAATTTACTAACTATTTAGTTCTATTTAAAACATTTGATTTTTAAACATCCAAAAAATGTGAAAGAAAAATTAGAACATAGACAAGGATGATTTAGATTTTTTCTCCATAATTTCTTAAAATTTGAAATACTAAATTTTTAAATGCTTTTTCTACATTATCCCCAAATTTCGCACTTGTTTCAATAAAATCGCTTGCTTGTATTTTTTCAGCTAATTCCTTTCCTTTTTCTTCAGGAACAGTTCTATCATCACTTAAATCAATTTTATTACCTATAAGTATGTATGCACCTTCCCTTTTTACATACTTTTTAAAATCTTTAAGCCATTTTAATTCTATATTCTCAAATGTTTGAGATCGTGTAACATCATAGACAACCAATGCTCCAACACACCCTTGAAAATACATAGAACGAATAACATTATATTTTTCTTGACCCGCAAGATCCCACATGATTAATCTTACTTGAGCATTGACTTCTTCTAAAGTTACATCTTTACGGACAATATTTGCTCCTAAAGTTGGTTTGTAATCTTCTTGAAAGGCTCCTTCAACGAATTGGTTTATTAAAGACGTTTTACCTACCGCCGCATCTCCTAATATTGTAATTTTAAAGACATATTCTCGTTCTTCAGCGGTCATCTCTTCTTATATCAATCCTTATAATTACTAATAGGTGATTTTAATATTGGATAATTAAATATGTAACATTATTTTGATTTTTGATCTATATAATTATTTTCCTTTTTTGTTTTAAATCTTTTTTTTATTTTCAACTTTAGAACAAATGAATTGTGATGAGGATGATTAATATTCTCTTTTTCTCCATAAAAAAATATTTGATAATTTGATGGTAATGCTTTTTCAAGTGAATGAACAAGAAATCCTTTGAATAGATCGCATGAAACTCCAATTTCAGAGCAAAAAATACATTTTTTCACTTTAATAACTATTTTTTCATCAGTTTTTTCTATAATTTCTACATTCCAATCTGTTTGGATAAAATCCTTGATCTCTCTTATAATATCCTCGAACTTTTTTCCATAAGGGAATAAATAAAAAGAGAATTTTCGTCCAATTTCATACAATAACTTAGTCGAATCATATAATAGGCAATTCTGAGCAGCAATTATTTTTTTAAATGAAAAAAAATCTATTACTCCATTTGGATCTGCTTCTTGAATATTCTTTAATTCCAACAATCCTGCTTCTCTTAAAATGGATTTCATCCCATCATAATCAAGATTATCAAGATAAGATTGTAAAAGAGCAGTAACTACTCTATTTCTAACTGTACCTTTATAACCTCCAATTATTCTGGAATTATTTGACATATATCTCGTTAAAATATATAATTTTTATGAGCTTTTTAGTAATCTTCTGATTACTTCTCAAACTCATGATTCAATTTTCTTATTCCTAATTCAAATGTACTTATAAATTTAGAAAATTCAATAAATTTAAGCTTTTTTTTTGTGAAATTACAAACGATATACAATGTTAAAAAGTATTACTTTTAGTGTAATATTAATTTTAAAAGAGTAATACTCTTAAAATACAGAAATTAAATAAACTAAGAAAAGAATTAAGACAAATTTTGTCTTTATATTTTAAAAAATATTAAAGAATTTTCCAAATTTAATCTATTATTGGGATAATAGATGACCAGAGATATATGAAATACCTTATAAGCACAAATATAAAGCTAGCAATTCCAAAAATCAAACCCGTAATCGCCATTCCTTTTGAATCGTCTTTAACAATTCCAATAATTCCAAAAACAACAGCTATAATCCCTGGAAGATTAACTATTACGTTAAAAGGTATTATGATATAAGAATAACCAAATAATCTGAGTATCATAATCAAAATTGATAAGCTCATTGCCATAATTCCAAATGATAAAGCAAGGATTCCGTTTGTTTTTTGAGGTTTAAAATAACCAGAGGCTGGCTTAGGTTTTACATATTCAACTGTTTTAACTTGACTCTCTGCTTCTTTCTGATACAATGTAGAAAAATGCTCATGTGATAGTTTATAGCCACAATTTGCACACACTTTCCAATTAGGCTCTACTGGAGTACCACAATTTGGACAATAATTCATACGAAATATTAACAAAAGTGTATATTTATTTCTTTTCTTCCAATAGTAAATGTGTCATTAAAAGTGGATTAATTTGGTTGTTGAGTATTACTATAAATCAATCACGAACACAACTTAGAAAAGGAAAAAAATAAAGCAAAAAAATAAAAAAACCCTTAAAATTAAGGAATTGAATAAATTATTAAAAAAATTCAAAAGAAAGGATTATTCTTTAACAGTTTCTAAAAGTTCTTCAATCTCAGATTGGATTTCATCTGGTTTCTTCGCTTCTTCTCCTTGAATGGCTAAGGCGCGCTCTAAACGCTCCCTATGCAAAGTGTTCATAGCACAGAAGGGTACCTCTAGTACTTTGCTATTATCATCCGGATCAATTACTCCATAATGGACAAGACATCGACATACCCTATCAAGGTCAAAATTGTAGGAATCCTGGAAATGCATTGAGGAGATTAGCAGATTCCTTTCATGGAAGAATTTGCCTGCAGATTGAAGATTGGGAAAAGCAATCAGGCGAGAGAATGCTATTAACGTTTTACTTGTTAAGATTTTCGCAGGGTTACGTACGTATCTCATAGCTCCAGCAAAATAATAAGCCTTCATCATCTGACGATATCCTAAGCTTGTTATATCATCAACAAACTTTCCTATCGTACTTGCGATACTCCCAAACTCCTCTAAATTGATACCCTTAAGGAGTCCAGTAGGTTTTGGAACTTCTTGTTTCTGGGCCATGTCATATACTTTATTTGACCAACGGATGAGCCCTTCCGCGTCAAAATAGTTCTCAATTGGTTCCCATTCATCCTTGGCATTGATAACGCAAATTGTTGCAAATCCGCAATCTGAGTGGCTGGTTGGGCTCCACTCAGGCAGATCGTCGAACCATGCTAGTAATCGAGTCATCTTAGCAGTGGTTGCTAATGGATAAAATTTGGTAATGGCATTATTTGTATGTTCATTTATTGCAATTTTCAAATCTGAGGTTGTATATCGTATATCCATCAACTCTTCAAAGCTTATGCGACCACATAGAGATACAGGTTGATAAATAATTCCAGAAATAACATCATTATTGTCTTTAGCAAAGTCCATAATCTTTCCAACTTCTTGATCATTTACTCCCTTAGCTATCACTGGGACTAGCATTACACCATAAAATCCTAATTTACGAGCATTCTCAATTACTCTCTGTTTTAAAGGCCATAAATTTACGCCTCGTATCTTTTTCCATACTTCAGGGTTATCAGTTGCATCGAATTGCAAATAAATAGCATCCATTCCAGCATCTTTGCATTGTTTCATAAATTCAATTGACTTGGCAAATCTAACTCCATTAGTGGTAACCATAACTTCAATAAAACCTAATTCTTTACCTTTGCGTATGATGTCAGGGAGATCATCTCTAACTGTCGGTTCTCCACCAGAAATTTGTAATAAAACGGCTGGTGTGGGTTTCATAGATCTAAAATGCTCCATTATTTGGACAATTTGATCATATGTTGGTTGGACAACGTATCCCTTTGCACTAGCATTAGCAAAACAAATCGGGCAAGCTAAATTACACCTATTAGTGATATCAATTAAGCAAATATTCGGGGCGCTTTTATGATTGTCACAAAGTCCACAATCATAAGGGCAACCTTCATTACATTCCTTTATTCCCGAAGATACATATTCAGGTTTAGTTGTATTGGATACAGTAGAACCAATCTCATCTGTAAAGGTTTGTTGCCATTTATATTCTTCTGGATTAACGCTAAGCTTATCTTTAAAATCTCCGTGATCTTCACAATTTTTCCTCATCATTACCCAGTTTGTATTATCATCAACGTATATTTCGGCTGCTATTGGCTGTAAGCATTCTGGACATATACTTGTTGTGCGTCTTATTATTTCTTCAGTCATAAGCATCATTTTTTGTATTTTTTTTTAATAAAAACATTATTTAATTAAAAGGTTAGTTAACTTTTCTATAAAAATTTTTTATATAAAATAATACTTGGATTAGTATTATTATTTTCTTTTATGGATTTTAATAAGAAGCCCTAGAAATCACGATTTTTGGAAAAAAATTAAGACTATTACTAATACGTCTATTCCTAATTTCTTGGATTTCCTACATATTTGTCTAAAGCCTGTAGTGGTTCAACGAAAAAATATTTAAATAAATTTGATCTTCTTCTTCTCCAATCCAAAAAATTTATAGAAAAGACTGAGAGAAATGAAAAAAAGAAAAATCTCACAATTAGCTATTTTAACCTTATTTGTATATTTTTCAATAATTAATTTGTTGCCCGTAGCAAAAGGATATAATTATACATTTTCTGATGCAGAAGATGATGTTATTCGAGAATGTGATTCTGCAATAGAAACTGGTGATTATTATGATGAACTTGATATAGTTAAAATTGTTATTGCTGACAAACACGTAAATTTAACTGTGGCAGGTAATCTCTCTTATTGGAATTCTAGCTATTCTGCTAGAATATATTTTTCTGATCGATTCTATACCTCTTCTACTGGTTTTAGTTGGTCACCTCCTTATTACATCTTACACTGTGCAAATGATAGTGGTCCCCTCAAAGTAATTTTACGGAGGGGTTACAGTTTGGGGGGTGGGAATTTTGCTTATGAAGTGTGGAATGGCACAGGTTGGGAAGATGAGAACACAGCAGCTGAAGCAAATATAATTACTGATGTTACAGAACATTCAATAATAATCGATATTCCTCTAGCAGTTGAGCCCATTCCAGATAGCATGCAAGTGGTGGTGGCGGCGCGTTTGTTCCTTTTTGGTGATTGCGACTACATGGATTTTGCACCTGAATTATCTAGTTTATCTAGTTCACAAGACGGCATCTCTGGTTATAATTTATTTATAATGAGTTTTATTGTAATAGGGATTTCTTTAATCATGATAAAAAAATACAAAAAATAGTAACCTAATCTATCAATTTTTTTCTTTTTTAGATACTTTCTTAATAACTCAATCTTAAAAATCATTTTCATTAGGAGCAAGTATTTATATGAATAAACAGATAAAGGTCTGAATCTTTAAAGGGAGACTCCTGCCACCAAGACCTAATAATAAGGTCAGAAACAAAATAGGGGGAGGAGGGCGAAATCAGAGTGTGTTTTTACACACTACCAAAAGACAAAAATCCAGGGTAGTGACAGGAGTCATTTTATTAAATCTTTATTTCTCTCCCTATTTTGATTTTAATTTTATTAACAATACTTTTTAAATTTTTATCTTATGATTGAAATAAATAATGATTCAAAATAGAATTTAAAAATTCTTATTATGCATTAAATAGATTTGGATATATTTAAAATAATTGTCGAGTTTTTATCGACAGAATAGTCAAAATTGTCGAGTTTTGATCGACAGAATAGTGAAAATTGGCGGGAATCAATTTATGAGAATACCTAAGTTTTAAGAGGCCTAAGTTACAAATTTAACCATAGGAATAGTTTCAGTAAACTAATAAAGTGATTTAATATTTTAAAGATATAATTATGAGCGAAACTGTAGGACGAGAAGAGCCACCATTAAAATTTGATTTATATACAATAATCTTCTTTGCAATTGGCTTTATAGCTTCATGGTTTAATATGATATTAATCTTAGAAGCACCCAGATATATTGAGGTTATAGCATATTTATCAATTATTTTTACTACAATTATTCCAGGTGTTATTATTGCTTTAAAAAAGAGATACTGGGGCTATGGGTATTTATTTGGATTTTCTATTGCTGGGATTCCTTTTATGATTATAGTTGATTTATTCATTGGGGGTTATACATGTATTACTACTCTGTTTATCTTTATAATATTATGGCTAATATTTTGGAAAACATGGCGTTCTCTTAGCTCTATAAAGGTGGATGCATAAATTGAAGATAAAGTTTTTGGTCTTTACATTTAAAAAAATAGAAGAAGAAACATTATTTAGAATGTAAGGGGATATCTTCTAATGTAATATTATTAACTTTTTTTATCGATAAAAACTTTTCTTTTATCAATTCTGTATTTAAATTATTGGATTCAAGAGTGTCTCCAATTAGATATGTTTCATAAAAGCATTTTTCTAATTCATAACAAATGCCAGTTGTGTGTAGTATATCTTTACTTAAATTTAGTTCACTTAATACTTCTGAAATACCTTTAACTATTTCTGGTGAAAATTCTTCTAATTTTATTAGTATTTTCTTAATTAGTTTAGTATTTGTAGGAAAACAACTTACTTTTATAACATCTTCTCGGGATATAAAAATTAATAAATAATAAGGCGAATCAATAATTTCTTCTTTCACTTCGTCAGGAAAAATTGTAAATTTCAAATCTTCTTTTGTTATAATTAAACCCAAAGAAATTTTGTTTTTTTCTTTTCCCTCAGTGTTTTTAGCAACCATATCCATCAAAAAATCCTAAGTAATTAAAAATATATGTCTATTAATAAAATTTGTTTGTTTTTAATATTTATTTTTTTTTTTATTTAATTATATAATTTAAAATTCGTAATTTGGTATGTAATTAAAAAGCCCTTAAGTAAAAATAAAAAGATATAATCTGGATATTACAAAGATAACATACATATTTTAAAAAACAAGTTTAAGTTTGTTAATTATGTGATTTTGATTATTATAAAGAAAATTTTGAATTATGTCTTATAAATTTAATGATATCGGCCAAAATATGGGTTTTGGTTTTGATATTGAAAGAATCAGCCGAAATGAGTGTTATTTCCATGCAATATATTTTTTAGATAATCTAACAGGTTCTCTCCTAGTTAGTAAAAAATACTCTGAATATTTGAATTCTCCTTCAAATGGAGATTTAATCAGTGGATTTTTAACTGCTTTAAATTTATTTATAAAAGAAATAAAACCTGGTGATACGGATGAAGAGATTCAGGAAATTAATTTTAAAGAAACACGAATTTTATATGAAAGAAGAGGAAGACTTACTGTAATTGCGATAACTAAAAAATCAACTATTCAATTTGAAAGACATATCTTAAATCTTATTGTAGATGATTTTTATAATCGATTTGGTAGATCAATAAATCAGTTTAATGGTATTATTGAACCTACAATTTTAGATTATAAAAAGAAGTTAAAAGTGCTTAGTTTATATAATTCTGATTTTGAAAAATAAAGCTTTTAGAAAAAGGAGGGTTATTCTTCTTTCTTTTTCTCCTCTATTTTTTTAATTTCCCCTTCGATCTTTTCACTTATTCCTTTTATATCAGGTTTAATTTCCATTCGCTTTAAATCATCTTCTCGTTGTTTGTCTCTTCTAAAAGCTTTTTCACTAATTGTCTTTTCAATTGCTTCTCCTGCTTTTTCTAAATCTGGCTTTAATTCCATTCTTTTTTGATCTATCGCTCGTTGTTTATCCATTCTAAAAGCTTTCTCCCCTATTGTTTTTTCAATCGCTTGACCAGCTTTTTCCAAATCTAGTTTAATTTTTTTACGCTCTTCTTCTGCTTCACGTTGCTTTTCTAATCTAAATGCTTTTTCAGCTACGGTTTTACTTATTGCTTCTCCTGTTTTTCTAAAGTCTGGTTTCAGTTCCATTCTTTTCATATCTTCTTCTCTTTGTTTATCAATTCTAAAAGCTTTCTCCCCTATCGTTTTTTCAATGGCTTGACCGGCTCTATCTAAATCTGGTTTAATTTTTTTGAGTTCTTCTGCAGCCTCACGTTGTTTTTCCAGTCTAAATGCTTTTTCACCAACTGATTGGCTTATTACTTCACTTGCTTTTTCTAAATCTGGTTTCAGTTCCATCCTTTTTTTATCTATCTCTCTTTGTTTATCTATTCTAAATGCTTTTTCTGCTACGGTTTTACTTATTGCCTCTCCTGTTTTTCTAAAATCTGGTTTTAATTCCATTCTTTTGACAGCCTCCTCACGTTGTTTTTCTAGCATAAAAGCTTTTTCACCAATTGATTTTTCAATTGCTTGTCCAGCTTTCTCTATATCAGGCTTTATTTTAAATCGTTGAGAATCGCTTTCCTTCTTTTTCTCAATTAAAAAAGCTTTTTCATCAATGGATTTACTAATTGCTTCGCTTTTTTTTTCTAAATCTGGTTTAATTTTAAGCCTTTGAGCATCGCTTTCTCTCTTTTTTTCTATCATGAATACTTTTTGGTCAACCGATTTACTTATAACCTCTCCAGTGCCTCTTATATCAGGTTTTAGTTCTACTCTTTGTAAATCTTCCTCACGATGCTTCTCTCGTAAAAACGCTTTTTCACCAATTGTTTTTTCAATAGCACTTCCTTTTTGTTCTATATCTGGTTTTATATTCATTCTTTCTAAATCTTTTTCTCGTTGTTTCTCTCGCATGAAACTTTTTTCTGAAATCAAATTGGAAATTAGATTTTTATTTTCTTCAAATGCCTTTTTTCTTTGTTCTTCAGTTAGTTTAAGATATTGTTCTCTTTCTTCTTTTTTTTTTTTATAAAGTTCATTAACAATTTTTTTTTGTTTTTCGATTTCCTCTGGAGTTAAGTCATTTTCATTTTCTTCCAATTTCCTCACTTCAAAAAAAATAAAATACGTGTTTTTAAATATAATATCAAAATTTGTATTTATTAATTTACTTATCCAAGAATTAATAGTTTTAAATTTAAAGTAAGAAAATCAATGATGATAATGTAAGGGTTTGCGAATTCTGAGAATTTTATAATTAACATATTTCTATTTTATTGGTATCGGCTCAAATGACTCTTCAGAAACCGAATCCATTAAACTAATCATGGTCAGCTTCATCGTGAGCATTTCCATGACTTCTGTCAATAATTTTTGATAATAATTTGACTTTCTATCAACATTATATTTAGAAATTATTTCGTCATATTTTCTTTTCAGTAATAATTTTAAATTTTCATGTAAATCTAACTCTAATTTTTGTGTTTTTAACCAATTATCAATCTGATCTTTTATTTGAATTCCTAATTCATCATCTTTAGCATAGCTAATTTCTACTTCTTCAATATATTTAAGATTATCAAGATATTCCTGATCTTGATACATTGGCTTTAAAAGAAGACCTAAATTGATTATTAATGGTTGAATTTGCAGTTTATCTAAAGAATCTGATAAAAGTTTTAAAATTTGCCTTTTCTGGGTTAATTTTGCATAGTTTATGTAATCTTGAATAAAGTTTAATATTGCATTTTTAATTAATAATTCTTGAAAATCATTTATTGATTCGATTTCTAAATCAAGGGTTTTTTCAATACAATTATATACAGCGTTCATAAATGGTTTTATGCCCTTAAACATTGAGAAGTAATAAATAAATTGAACAATCTTCCCTAAAATTTCTTCTTTTATGTTTTCTGACTCAAAAGAAAAGTCAATTCTCTGTTTAAGATTAAACGAGTTATCAGGAATTGATAAAAAGTTCTTTATATCTGAATATTTAGATTCAAATACCATCAATTATTTTATTCAACCATAGTATTAAAAAATTTATTTTAATTGATGAGAAAGACACAAATAAGAGTACAAATATTTGAGTCGTTAATGTTTCTTGACTTAATTTAATGAATTTTGAAACTTCATCATAAAGGAGTCAAGGCAGTACTACCTGCTTTTTGAGCTTCATCAACAATAGACATAATTTCTTCAGTTGAAATCGGGACCAAGTCAAATACAGTCATACCAGCTAATTTGAGTTCTGCTTTAACAGTTTCTGCTAAGTTATTACAATCTCCTGAAAAAAATACTTTTCTTTTACCAAAAGCTTCTCTTAATTTGTTGCCAACTTCATTAATCGCACAATAACCCGCCACAAGTCCTTTAACATATCCTTCAGCTTTCAATTTGTCCACAAGATTCTCGTCATGTCCTTTACCCATTATTAAAAACCAACCTCCTTTGAATTTTTCAGGATAATCGTATGCAAATGCTTGTAAAGTAGTGAGAGGATTGTTTTGACAACCTTCTATGCATAAAAGATCTTTTCCTTTGACAATTTTAACGTTATCAGGAAATTTTTGCAATAAATCCCATTCATATTTCTCTTCATAATCATCTAAATCTTTTCCAATTACCTTAATATTGCTTATGTCACCCTCACCTAATCCTCGCTCGTAAGCTATTTTTAGATGAGGAACCTCATTAAGAGTTAAACCAAAAATTCTTGCTCCTACAACATCAACTGATAAAGTATCTCTCCCCGCGATCAAGATCTTAAATGGAATCACTAATTTATCCTCCCATGCTGTAGGTGGGTAATGTCCGTGAATAGTTCCTTCGGTTCCATCTACAAGAGTAAAGTCAGGTTGAATTAATTCATATATGTCTACTAACTTCGAGTGTAAATTATAATTATGATCTTTACCTCGGTCTGCATGCTGGGGAAATCCCCATTGATTCTTTATCCCCAATGTAATTCTAGCTTGACAATGCATTTTTAATTTTGGTAAATTTATATAAGTTAAAGAATCTCTGTCCTTCATTATTTTGACAATTGTAAAAGGTAATCTAAAGGTTTTCAAATTATAGCCTGTAGAATCTTTTTCCACTGGAGGTTTTCCTTTAAACTCAAATATCTTTGTTTCCTCCTCATCTAAATATATTATCTCTGCACCTGTTTCTTCACAAACTTTCTTATATCCATTAATTGCAAAAACGACCCGAGTCAAGTTTGCCTGAGTTGAATTTTCCATAACGTAAATCTTCGCATCTTTTTCTTTAAGGTATTGTATAACTGCTTCAAGTACTTCTGGAGATGTATACGAATGTTTTTTAAAATCGATACCGTTAACTTTTATGTAGACCTCTTTTGAACTTTTAATTATAGGGCCAGTAAGCTCAATTTTATCTAGAAGTTTATTAACTGCTGATTTTAATCCTTGAGTTGTATCTTCAATAAATACTTCTGTCATAAGTTTTCACATTTAATTATAATTGTATCTTTAAGATATGATTTTATAATAATTTCTAATATCTGACAATATGTGACCAAAATGATCACATTTAAATTGGATGATTTATTTTATTTTTTTATATGATCAATTCGATCATATGATCACCTTATTAATTAAAATTAACATTAAACGTGTAATATCTTGTTTAAATGGTTTGAAAATTTGAATAATTTTTATCCGAATAGAAATAAAGTATCACCACCCTACCAAGGAAATCCGGGTCCAAATGAAACACCACCAAATGAACCCCGATCACCTTTTGGGCTACCACCATTTTTTGGATCTCCATCTCATTTCAAACCCCCATTTCCTATGACTCTTGAGGGTTTTAAGGAAATGAAATACATAATGATACTCATGATACTTTCTGATAACCCAAAAGGTATTACTGGATATCAACTTCAAGAGCGATTTAATATGCCAAGAGGAAATTTATTGCGAACAATGGATGATTTAGTTGAGTTAAATTACGTTAAAACTTCCGAATCGGTAATTAAAGGTAGAGCTCAAAAATTTTTCATTATTACAGAAGAAGGGAAGAAATTTCTTGATAATTTAAAAAAAAAGTGGATTGAAAGAGTTTCACAAATGCCAGGATTTGCCGCACCAGTTATACAAGGGAATTTTTTTATTAAAAAAGGGTTAGAATTGATCCTATCACATCAATTAGATCTTCTAGAATCAAAAGAAGATGGACTAGATCTTTTTCGAGGATTGAGATCTAAACTAAATATGTTCATAACCAAGATGACGGAGGTTTTAAAATACTTAAAAATCACTAAATCTGAATTAGATTCAATAATACAAAAAATTGAAGAAAGTGATGCACTAAATATTGAAGAAATTAAAGAGATGGTGAAAGAATTTAAAAATAAATTAGAGGAATAAGGAATTTATTTCAAAAAGTTAAATCAAGTCTGATATCAGATTTGAGACTATTGATAATGAAATAATAATTTAACTAAAAAAATTGGTATCATGTCGGAAATAGTTATAAAACTTGAAAATTTGACAAAGAGATTCGGAAATTTTACGGCTGTAGACAACATTGATCTTGAGGTATGCCGAGGAGAAACTATTGGGCTAGTTGGTCCAAATGGAGCTGGAAAAACAACAACAATTAAAATGATTGCTAAAATCTTAAGACCAAATTCGGGAAGAATCTTAATTAGAACAAATCATAGTGAGTTACAAGACTTACAGCACGTGTCTAGTACAATTAGCCAAATGGGTTTTTTAATAGATATTCCTAATTTCTATAATATGACTGCTTTTCAGTTACTCAAATATTTTGCAAAAATTCAAAAATATCCAAAAGATAAAACAGAAGCGAGAATTAACGAGTTATTAGTCCGGTTTAAACTTCGGGAATGGAAGCATGAAAAAGTCAGAAATTTTTCTAAAGGTATGACCCAGAAGTTAGGAATTATTCAGGCTATTATCCATGATCCAGATATAATAATCCTAGATGAACCTCAAACTGGATTAGATCCCTTAGCGCGAATTGAAATCCGAAAATACATCCGAGACCTTCAGTCGCAAGGGAAAACTATATTCGTAGCATCTCACATGTTATATGAAATTTCTGAAGTATGTGACAAAATTGCGTTAATCAATTATGGAAAAATTGTAGGATTTGATACAGTAGAAAATTTAGCAAAGAGCTTAAGAACTAATGTAATAAACTGTATATTACTTAAACCACCTAATACTAGTGATTTAGGTCTATTACTAAATCGTTTATCCCAAAAACTTAGTCCATATTTAGACCAGAACTTAGACCCAAAGATATCAAATATTCCAGTAAGATATAAACCAGAAAAGCTAGAATTAAAACTTTATTATGATGGTAAAAGTGAATCAAGGGGAGAAATACTTAAAACTTTAATAAAGGATTTCGAATCAGATTTTACAGTAGTAGCATTTACTCAACCAAAAACGTCGCAACTTGAAATGGTTTATTCAGAAATGGTAAAAGATAATGAACCTGAAGGTAAAAGAAAACTAAATGGAGATGTATTAAAGAAATGAGAACTAATAATGAATATAGTATTGGATTAAAACCAATTTTTGACACAGTAATATTTGAAATAAAGAAACAAAGGAAGAAATTTTATTTCTTTTTAGGGGTTGCAATCTTAGTCGCATTTTTGGTGGGTTATCTGCTGTATTTATTTCCTGGTTATCTTCTACCGGATACACAAGCAGAGTATTTTAGTAGTGGTTTAACGTTTATTGAATATCTAACGTTATTTGCAGCTTGTTTATTTTTTTCAGGGATAATTTGCTCTGAATTTGATAAAAAAACGGGGGCTATTGTGTTTCCAAAAATAAACAAATATAAATTGATACTCGGGAAATATCTTGGAAATTTGATTCTGGTCGTTTGTATTCTAGCGATTTATTACTTTCTATTAGGGCTTCTAGGATTTTTCTACTATAGTGGACCAATTAACATTAGAATTTTTTATTCTTTTGGTTTTGCAATATTATATGCGATTACTTTAAGTAGTTTTGTGACACTATTTAGCTCATTTATGAAAAGTGTAAACATAACAATTATTAGTACTTTATTAATTCTTCTTATCGGATTTAATATTGCCGATCAAATTATTAACATAATTTTTGCTGATAGCTTTGAACCTTTATACTCTATCTTATATTTAGGTGGCCTTATAGCTTCAGTGCTTCAAAATCCCTTCCCAGATCCTAGATATGCGGAAATTGATTTACCTGGCGGTATGGGTGGTGGTTTTAGCTTTGGTCAGTGGATAACACCTACCATTGAAATGGGGATTATTTTACTTTTAGTGTATATTTTTGTTTTTTTTATATTAGCGGCTATATTATTCAAGCGGAGGCAATTATAGATTTGTTTTGAAATTATGGAGGAGAAAAAAATGTTAGAAAATAGAAAAAATTGGAAAAGTATGATGATAACTTTATTGTTATTTTCATTATTAGGAATTTCTTTCTTAACTATAATATCCTTTGGGTTAGCACAAGTTAATAATTATGAACTAAACTTAACGAAAGGAACTACTATTTTTACTGTAGAGACTTATGATGAAGAGGCTTGGCTAACCACTGTAAGTAATACCCAAAATCCTAGTGAATGGTTTAGTGGAGATGCAAATATTACTGGTGCTCAAAGTAAATCTACTATAAAAGGATGGTCTTATTCAGAATGGGGTACTTATGATGTGGTATTTTCGATAAATCCAGCCATAATTTTACTCAACAATACCGGATACAATGAGGCTAGTATTAATGAAACTTATCCAAATACCTATTGGATATGGAATTGTTTACAAGTAAAATGGGAGTATACAGTCGAGGAATTTGATGAAAAACCTGATTTATTTTTTGACCAAATTATAATTTTAGAGAATCCAGAGGATTATAAAGAAATTTTAGATGATTATAACAAACTTGCAACGCAAATTCAAAACGATATTAATATAACAAACCCTATTATTAAAGCTATGTTTTTAAATATGACGGGAGATGACCTTTTATGGCATTTAGTGCTTAGTAGATTCGCAGCAGCTGGACCTGTTGAAAATTATTTGCTAGCAGTTACTGATGCGCTTGAGACTGAAAATGTTACTGCTAGTGGTTGTAGTCTGGTTTTCAACCAAACTGGATTAAATGATTATACAGTTGAATTTATATTTGGAGATCGCGGAACAATTACTAGCATAATAGTTAAAGATCAAACAGATAGTACAATATATTACATAACAAGCACAAATTCAGAATGGATATTCTATATGACATTAGCCATTGCTGTGGCGGCGAGTATTGGAATAATCCTAGCTTTATCTCTAAGAAGCAGGAAAATAAAGAGATCATAATTATATCAAAATTTTTTTAATATTTTTATTTTATAATGAATAAATTAATTTTTTAATTAATATTTAAGAAGAGTAATAAAATGACTGAAAATATTGTAGAAGTAAGGAACTTAACAAAAATTTACGAGCAAGGTAATGTTTTAGCTGTTGATAATATTAGTTTTAATATAAAAAAAGGAGAAATTTTTGCTCTATTAGGTCCGAATGGAGCGGGAAAAACTACCACAATTTCAATTTTATCGACATTATTAAATCCTACTAAAGGAGAAGCCACGGTAAATTTATATAATGTTAAGGAGTCCCCTGATCAGGTAAGAAAGAGTATAGGTATTGTATTTCAAGAACCTTCATTAGATAATGAAATGAAAGGAAGGGAGAATTTAGAGCTCCATGCTATTTTATATCGAATGCCAAAAGGACAAAGAAAAGAGAGGATTAATGAAGTTCTTAAGCTAGTTGATTTAGAAGACAAAGCAGAAACATATGTTAAGAATTATTCAGGAGGGATGAAAAGAAGATTAGAAATAGCACGAGGCTTATTACATAGACCGAGGATGTTATTTTTAGATGAACCAACCTTAGGATTAGATCCCCAAACTCGTCGAAAAATTTGGGATAAAATTAAAGAGTTAAATAATGACTTGGATGTTACAATATTAATCACGACTCATTACATGGATGAAGCAGACGAATTAGCTGATAGAATTTGCATTATGGACCATGGCAAAATAATAGCTTTAGATACATCTGAAAATCTTAAGAAGCAAATATCTGGAGATATTATAGATATTCAATTTGAGAAAGTAGAAGATAGGATGAAAATTCCCCGAATTATATCTCAATTAAAAGAAATTCCTAGCATAAAGAATATTTCTTTAGAGGGAACAACAAAGAATCAAGGAGAAATGCTCATGAATTTAAACCTCCCAAAAGGTATGCCCAACATTAGTCCTGAAATGATTAAAACTCAAATAAATCAAATGATGTCCGACCCCAATAGGCTTTTAATAGCATTTAAACGATTTCCAATGGCGTCTCAAATGTTCTTGAATGCACCAATAGATATGAAAAAAAGAATTAGCAATCTCTTTACTGATGATCTATTAAAAGAACTTCCAGATGAGATTAAACAAGAAATAGTTAAAATCAAAAGTGGAAATTATATAGAGGAAGAAAAAGATTTTGAACCAATTATTTCTATTTCTTGTGAAAGTGGAGGAAATTGTCTTCCAGAAATTATTCAAGTTATTAATAATGATGGATTAAAAATTAAGGATGTAAATATGCACGCCCCAAAATTAGAGGATGTTTTCTTGCATTTTGTGGGAGGTGATATTAGGGAAGAATCTTCTGATAGGGTAAAAAGTATAAAAAAGAGAATTCAAATGAGGCAATTAACGAGGTAGTACAAAATGTCAGATTTGAATGTTTTAGATATGAAATTAAACTATGGAGCAGTGTGGGTATTAGCTAGAAGAGAGTTACTAGAATTTTGGAGAAATAAGACGAGATTAATATCATCATTAGTTCAAGGCATATTATTCTTAGTTGTATTTAGTAATGGATTTGGATTCATAGCCCCAATAATAGGCGGAGTTCAGGTTGATCAAAGGGCTTTTACTGCTTCAGGTATCTCCGCAATCATAATATTATTCACGGGAATTTTTGGTGGAATGGGAGTTATGCGGGATAAAATGTTTGGATTTATGAAAGAATTAATTGTTGCTCCTGTTAGTAGAAGAACGTTGATGATAGGTAAAACACTAGGGGTAGCTTTACAAACTCTCATCCAAGTATGTATTATTGTGTTTTTAAGTCTAGCGCTTGGTTACCTTGGATTCGATCTTTCCTTAATATGGCGTATACTATTAATTCTTCCGGTAGCTTTATTAGCAAGCATCGGTATAGTAGGTATGGGGTTGACAATTAGTACTCGTATGAGAGATTTTCAATCTTTTGGATTAGTACAAACATTTATTGTTATGCCCATGTTCATGTTATCAGGTGCTTTTTTTTCTTTCGATACTGCTGGTATATTACAGCCAGTAATGCTAATTAACCCTTTTACTTATAGTGTTGATCTTTTTAGAGCAGTATTATTAGGGGTATCTTCTCTTCCTGTATGGCTAGATCTTTTAGTTATGTCGATTTTTGGAACTGTACTAATTCTATTAGGAGCACGATCTTTTAGTACAATGGAAGTAAGCTAAATCTTTATTTCTTTATATTTTTTTAAAAAGCAAATTCTTTTTTTTAGTTTTAATATTTTTAAATAAGATAAAGAAATAAAATGAGCTATTATGCCATTCTTTAATTATAATACTAAAAAGATATTTTATCAAATAAAAAAGAGTTCCAGCAAAAATTGTTTACTCTTTATTCATGGTTCGGGTAGTACATCAAAAACATGGAAAAATCAAATGAATTTAGAAATTGATTATGATATAATAGCTATAGATTTACCTTCTCATCATAAGTCTGATGTATTTTCTGAGCTTTCTCTTGATTTATATATAGATGTTATTAATCAATTCAATCATTTATTTAACTATGAGAACTTAATTTTATGTGGGCATTCATTAGGTGGTGCAATAGCACAAGCGTATTATTTTAAACATCCAAATAAAGTTAAAGCATTAATACTTTGTGGAACTGGGGGAAGATTACGAGTTAGCTCAATTATATTAGATTCTCTTAAAACTAATTACGATGAGTATTTGAATGTATTGCTTTTGAAGGGTTTTTATAAAAGCACTCCAAAGAAAATCATTAAAAATTATAAAAAAGATACTTCAAAGATAGGTTCAATGGTAACTTATCAGGATTATAAAATTTGTGATAATTTTGATACTTTAGATAAGACTCATACTATTAGTGTCCCTTGTTTAATATTATGTGGTGATTCGGATTATTTAACACCTGCAAAATACTCACATTATTTTCATGAACAGGTGGAAAAATCTAAGTTAATTATAATTGAAAAAGCAGGTCATATGATTATGCTTGAAAAACCTGAGGAGGTAAATCAGGCAATTAAACATTTTCTAAATTTTAAATTAAACTGAATTTATATTATGCCAAGAAAATACACTTATGGTCCATATCCATCTAGAAGATTAGGATTATCCCTAGGTGTAGACATTTTACCTAAACAAAAATTATGTACATTTAACTGTGTATATTGTGAGATTGGACCAACAATAAAGTTAGTATCACCAGAATATAGAATTAACCTACCTCCTTCTTCTGAATTTAGAAAAGAATTGATAGATATCTTAAAACATTTTCCCCATTTAAATTCTATTACTTTTGGATATAACGGAGAACCTACATTAAATAAGAATCTATTAGATTTTTATACTATTACTGAAGATGTCAGAGAAACGATGAAGTGGACGAGTGAGAAGCCAAAAATAACGATTTTCACCAATTCTAGTACAATATATTCTCAAGAGATACGAAATGAATTAATCAAATTTGATTTAGTAGTAGCAAAATTAGATGCTGCAATAAGTTCAGACTTTCGAAGAACAAATCAACCTCATGGTGAAGTACCAGATATCGACGTGATAATAGATTCGCTTATAAAATTAAAGAATAATATGAAAGGAAATAAGTTGGCGATTCAGATTTTAATTTATAATTCTTACAAAAAAGATTTCTTATCAAATAATAATGAAAAGAATATAAAAAAACTAGCTTTAGCTATAAAAACAATAAATCCAGATATTGTACAGATATATTCTATAGCTAGAATTCCAGCACAATTTTTTGTTTATTCTATTGATGATAATAGAAAAAAAGAGATTGTTAAAACTTTTAAAGAAATCATAAATAACGATCAAATAGAAATAGATTATTATTAAATTAAGTAATAAATTATATTTTGTTACCTTATTTTGGTGATTAAAGTGGAGAAATATATTGTAGGAGTCGATATTGGAGGTACATGGATTAGAGTAGCTATTTGTTCAATGGATTTAAAAGAAGAAAATATTAAAATTAAAACTACAAGAACTCTTAAGGAACATGAATATTCAATTAGTAATTCAGTTATTCTCTTAATTTCAGAATTGTTAGCGGAATATGACATAAACCATGAAGAAATTGTTGGAATTGGTCTTGCTTCAGCAGGACCTATAGATATGGAAAAGGGGGAGGTCTTTAATAATGCAAATTTAGGATTTAGAGTTATTCCCTTAGTTAAACCAATCCAAGATCGATTTCCTGAAATTCCGATTTATTTAATTAATGATGGTAATGCTTCAGTTCTAGGAATTCATTACTTTGAAGCCGAAGAGTACGAAAAAGACAATATAGCATATATTACAATTTCTACTGGAATTGGTGGCGGCGTGATTTGTAATGGTCATTTATTACTGGGTAAAGACGGTAATGCTGCCGAAATAGGGCACGGGATTGTGGAGACACATAGCGATCACCAATGCAATTGTGGTTCTTATGGATGTTGGGAGGTCTTTAGCTCGGGTACAGGTATAAAAAATAGAGCTTTGGAAGCATTAGAAACTAGTACTCTGAATTCGAAAATATTAATGTTTATGGTTGATAATGACCCTTCTCGAATTACAGCAAAGGAAATTTTCCAAGCTGCCAAGGGAGCAGATAAATTTTCTAAAAGTATTATTGAAATGAGTTTATACTATAATAAAGTTGGAGTGGGGTTAGTTAATACCTTTTATGATTGTACCTCAATTTATTTTGGGGGAGCCTTTATGAAGGATCGCGACTTAATTATTCCTTCTCTTGTTGAGCAATTTAAAAGAGATCCACTACAATTTACCGTAAATCACCCGCCTAATATAAAGGTTACTCGATATTTAGATGATATTGGTGTAAGAGGTGCGTTGGCTTTAGTTAAATACAAAATAGAAGGAAACCCAGTTATTGAGTAGAGATTAAAAATTCAAAAAAATGGAAAATTATAATCTGATTTTCACGTTTAGTGGTATTCGAGGGATTGCTAAAAAAGATTTCAATTTTAATATAGTAAAAAAACTAGGAATAGCATTTGGTTTATATCTAGAAGCTGAAGATAAAAAAATAATAATTGGTCGAGATACTCGGCCAAGTGGAGAAGATATTGAGAAGGGAGTTATCGAAGGATTAATTTCAGTTGGATATGAAATTATTAGAGTAGGCATCTGTCCTTCCCCCGTAATTATTCATGCGAAAAATAGATTAAACATTCCAGCAGGAATAATCATTACTGGGTCTCATAATCCTCAAGAATGGAACGGTTTAAAATTACTTTCAGGTACAACATTTCTAGGAAATATAGAACTGGAAGAAATTCATCAAATTGTAAATAAAGTAAATTTAGAAAGTTATACATCTAAAGTCGATAATCCTTCAGATAAAATCACCAATATAGACCCAATTCCACATTACATCAAGGAATTATATAATAATATAAATTACGAGAATATTAGAAATCAAAATAAATTAAGAGTGGTAATTGATACAGGCGCGGGTGCGGGTAAGTATGTTACTCCCCTGATCCTTGAAGGCTTAGGTTGTAAAGTGAAAGTAATCAATAATGATTTGCTTATTAATGAGGTATTTCCTAGAGAGATTGAACCAATTGCAAAAAATTTAAGAGATTTAATGATGGAGGTTTGGCAAGGAAAATATGATATTGGATTTGCTCATGATTCAGATGCTGATAGACTTGCCTTAATTGGAGAAAATGGGATTTGCTATCCCGAGGATGTAGGATTAGCACTTATTACAAATTATTATTTAAAGGAATTAAATCAAGATTATGGAGAGATAATATTTATTACTAATTTAGCTTCTTCTTTAATGTTTGAAGTTCTAGCAGAAAGGTATAACGCTAAAGTAGTAAGAACACCAATAGGAGAAAAGTTCTTAGCCGAAAAGATAGAAAAATTGAGAAATGAATACGAAAAAACTTCTAAAAACTGCTTGATTTTAGGCGGTGAAGGATCATGTGGAGGGGTAATGCTCCCTCAATTTAATAATACTAGAGATGGAATATTTGCTGCGGCTAAAATTATTGAAATATTAGTTCATACAGGAGAAAAAATTTCTAGCTTAACTGCTCAACTTCCAAAGTATTTCTCGCATAGAGCGGTAATTGGGGTGAAAAATAGGAATATATCTGTGATTATCGATTATGTGAGAAAAGAATTGATAGAAGAAGGTGAAAACGTTATGCAAATTAATAATGACTTGAGATTTGGCTATGATAAGGATTGGTTTGTATTAATTCATCCATCCAATACCGAACCTATAATTAGGGTTATAAGTGAAGCAAAAACGGATTCGATGGCTAGAATTAATTGTGAAGTCACAGCAGAACTAGTTAAATTAGTTTTATCACAATTATAATAGATTTTACTATTCTAAATTCGACGGAATTTATCTTTTCCCATCTTTTTCCCATTATTCTTTTACATTATTGGATTTCTAGCGCTAAATTTATAAATTATCCAGTAATATTTAGTTACATTAAAATTTTTGTTGATTGTTCCATGGTAATAAAAGAACATAGATGGATATGGACTAATAGGAAATATACAATAGTCCATACTCCAACTATTTATTGGATCATTGCCATGATTTTAATCTATGTAGGGTTTACCCCTATTACATCATGCTTTTAAAGCATTATAAACAACGATTCACTACTTCTTATAATATCGATCACTGACTATTTTCTCTGAACATTTTGTTTTGGTTTTGAAATATCTTTCAAAATGTGAACTTTTTTCGATTTTTCTGATACTAAGCTTACCAAACGGCGAATTATAATAAAAATTTTAATGTTTTAAATATAAATTTAAAAAATGAGAAATCAAGGTGTAAAAGGTTGTCAGATTTAAAGGATTGTTTAAAAAAGGAAGAAATTCAATCTCAAAAAGAAGAAGAGTTACAATTGAATTGCTCTAGATTAAGTAAGTGGAAGTTAAATATATGGAAATCATATTTATTTCATTTTTTTATGGGATTTCATTTGATTTCTGGGGTACTATTACATTTTTTTATGAATTGGGGAAAATTAACTTTTGTTGAAATAATGTTTCTTCAAAGTTACTTTACTTTGATGATTTTATTACTTGAGATTCCTTGTGGAGCTATAGCAGATTATTTAAGTAGAAAGTTGTCATTAACATTAGGAGCTATTTCAACTGCATTAGCGGCTTTGATTTATGGGATTTATCCAAATTTATTAATTTTTTTAATTGGTGAAACTTTATGGGCTTTTGGAGCAGCCTTGACATCAGGAACAGATCAAGCTTTTATCTATAATACATTGAAAAAACTTGGAAAACAAGATGAAATTTCAAAAGTAATAGCCAGAAATAGGAGCTTCATGTTGTTTGCTATAGCAATTTCAGCCCCAATTGGCTCAATAATAGCTGCTTATCTATCGTTAAATCTGGTAATGACTTTAATGTTTATTCCCTTTATTATTGCAACCTTAATATCACTGACTCTTAAAGAACCCAAAATCGAATTAGAGAGAAAGAAATCGGATAACTACTTTACTATTATAAAATCTGGATTCAATGAACTCAAAAAAAACAATATTTTAAGATTATTAGCATTAGAAATGATTATAACAGAATCTCTTGTGTTCTTCCTAATATGGACATATCAACTATATCTAGAGGCTTTAAATTTTCCATTTTTTCTTTTTGGATTTGTAAGTGCAGCAATAACTATAGTACAGATTATCTTCAATAATTTAGTTATTACTCTTGAAAATAAGTGTAATAATAAAAGAAGGTTTTTACAATTGTATACAATAGCACCAGGAATAGGATTTATTCTTATGTCGGTTATATACTTCATTCCAGTTAGTATTCCTTTAATTCTTGTAGTAATAGCATTAGGTTTCTCTCGAAGTCTAATATTTACTAAAGGAATAAATAAAAAAATTGAAACACAGAATAGAGCTACAGTAATAAGCATAATAAATATGATAGCAAGCCTTATAAGAGCGGTGCTTTACCCAATCATTGGTTACTTTGTCATGTTGAATTTAAATTTAATATTTATAACATCAGGTATCATAATCATCATTTTCGCGTTGCTCTCAAGAATAAAAAGTGAGTACTTATAATTTATTTATTTTTTTTAATCAAAATTAACGAATTTTTAAGATAATCGTTTATTTACTTTTTATAAATTGTAATTTAACTTTTCAATTCCTTTAAAATTATTTCGGCTAATTTTTTTCCGACAATCGATGATAATTCGTCAAATTTAGCAGTTTTAATATTTTTCACACTTCCAAAATGTTTTAATAATTTATTTCTAGTTGCAGGACCTACACCCTTAATGTTATCTAGTATTGAACCGGTCATTCTTTTTTCTCTTAGCTTTTTATGGAGTCTTACAGCAAAACGATGAGCCTCATCTCTAATCTGTTGAAATAATTTTAAAATTGGAGAATTATCTGGAAGAACTATTGGATCTTTTTTGTTGGGAAGGTAGACTTCTTCGAGTCTTTTTGCTAAACCAATAGTGGGTATCCCCTCAAGTCCTAAACTTTTTAATACAGATACAGTGGCATTTAATTGGCCTTTTCCACCATCAATTAGAATTAGATCTGGTAATTCAAGATTTTTTTGTAACAGCATATTATATCTTCTTCTAATAACTTCTTTCATCATTGCAACGTCATCAGGAGTAGATTTACTTTTAATCTTATAATGACGATAAAATTTTTTATATGGTTTTCCATTTAAAAAATAAACCATTGAACCAGTTGCGTCAGTCCCCTCAATATTTGAAATGTCAAAACCTTCGATAATTTTTGGTGGGTTAGTTAAATTTAATAAAGATTTTACCTCATCCAAGATCGTTTTAATTAAGTCCTCCTCTTTATTTTTAATTTTTTCCATTTGAATCTCTTGCTCAACTACTACCTTAGCGTTTTTATTAACAATTCTCATTAAACCATATTCTTTTTCAAAGGGGGTTCTAATTTGGATGCTTTTTTTGAAATCTTTTAAGACGGATAAAAATACGTCAATATTTTTATATCTTTCAGGAATCACTATTGCCTCTGGCAAATTTTCTTTCATATCTTGATAAAATTGTTCCATAATTAAAGGAAAAATATCTTCTTTTTCAAATATCTTTTCTTTAAGATTAAAACTAAATGAACTCTTATTCACAATTTTTCCATCACGAATATTGATAATAACCATGGCAAAATAATTATGATTTCCATCTGTATAGTATCCAATTATATCTTTATTATCCTGCGTATTTAATAAAACACTTTGATCCGTTGTTGAGCTATCTATTGCTTGTAATTTATCTCTCCAGAAGGCAGCTATTTCAAAATTTAATTCTTCCGAAGCCTTGTTCATTTCCTTTTTAATATGTTCTTTTAGTTCAATAGTTTCTCCTTTGAGAAAGAGTTCAATATTTTTTATATTTTCTAGATAGACTCTCTTATTGATAGCCCCAATACAAGGACCAGGGCATAGATTTAGCTGATAATATAAGCAAGGGCGTACCCTTTTTCTTATTTTCTTTTTACAGGAACAATAGGGGAAGATTTTTCTTAAATCTCTTAATATCCTAGTTATTTCTTTTTTATCTGTGTAAGGGCCTAAAAATAAGTTTTTTTGTGAATATTTTTCTGGGCCTCTTAATATTCGTATTCTTGGAAAGTCTTCCGAATAAAAAATCGCAACCCAGGGATAAGATTTAGAATCCCGCATGATAACATTATATCTAGGTTGATATTTTTTAATTTGAATATTCTCAAGTATATACGCCTCTTTCTCATTTTCAGTAACTATGTATTCAATGGACTTAATTTTTTGAACTAAATCTTTTATTTTTTCTTCATAATAAGGATCACTAAAAGTAGATTTTGAAAAATATTGATTAACCCTTTTTCGAATATTAGAAGCTTTTCCTATATAAATTATAGAATTATTTTTATCAGTAAAAAAATATATCCCTGGTTCATTAGGTAAGCTTTTTCTTTGGAGATCTAAATCCTTCATGAAATAATTATACAAATTTAATTCAATAGTGTACTTCTGTATAGATATTCTATTATACTAAAAAATTTCTATATCAATATAAATATTGATGGAGACTAAATGTTATTTACTATTATTAATTATAGACAGTTAGTAAGATAATTAAATGAAAATTGGTTTCTTCAGTAATAGATTGTTAATTTATTGGAAAAAATGACAAAAATTAGAATCTGTCCAAAATGTAGAAAGCCGAAACTTAAAAATGCTACTAATGTTTCTGGTTGGCTTGCACCAGACATGTATAAATGTACTGAGTGTGATTATATTGGATATTTATATTTAGAAGTGGATTCTGAAGATTTAAAACCACAAAACGATAATGAGTTGTGAATTTATTAACCTATATTTTTATAAAATTGTTTTTTCTATGTTTATTGAAAAACCCAAGGTGTAATGATTTGGATCAATTATTGAAAGATGCTGAGAAAATAAAATCCTTAGAGATTCAAGGGGCAACAAATGTTGCTGTAAATGCTATTAATTTTTTACATGATTATGCTCATAGAATTGGTAAAAAATTAAGCATAGATAATTTGATTGAAAAGCTTTATGAAGCTAGAGAGATTTTATTTCAAACCAGGGCAACTGAACCAGCTATGAGAAATGGACTTAATTATCTCATGAATAAATTAGAAAAAGAACGGAAATCGCTATCCATGAATAAATTATTAGAAATAATCTCAAACTGCAAAAATGAATATAAAAAAATGCTTGAGAATTCAAAAAGAAAGATAGCAGAAATAGGAGCGCGAAGATTTCCAGAAATAGAAACCGCTAATGACTTTATTGTAATGACCCATTGTCATTCTTCCATAGTAAATGCTATTTTCCTTGAAGCTAAAAAGCAGAATAAAACTAATTTCAAGGTAGTTGCTACTGAAACTAGACCTCGATTGCAGGGGAGAAAGACTGTGAATAAATTAATTAATGCTGGAATCGAAGTTATTCATATAGCTGATAGTGCTATGAGATGGGTAGTCAATAATTTTAATGTAGATTTAATAATTATAGGAGCAGACTCTATTACGTCCGAAGGGACCATAATAAATAAAATAGGGTCAAGGTTACTAGCTTTAGTGGCACATGAGGAACATGTACCTTTTTATGTAGCCACACCTTTATTGAAATACAATCCCCAAACATCATTTGGATTATTAGAAAAAATAGAAATGAGAGATCCTAAAGAAGTATGGGACGATGCTCCTGATAATTTGAGAATTTTAAATCCTGCTTTTGAGACAGTAAGTAGAAGATATATAGATGGACTTATAAGTGAAGCAGGAATTTTCGCCCCGAGTCATATTCATAATTATTTTACGAAATTATATCCTGATTTAATTTAAATTACAATCCCCATTTTTCAATAGCTTTTTTAAGTTCTATGTGTTTATTTGCAAATTCATCTAATCCTATTCCATCTAATGAGGCATAAACAGCTTGACGAATAGCTTTAGCTCCTGAAAATGTACCATTAGGATGACCATGACACCCCCCACCAAATTGGAATACCATGTCTTTACCTAAAATTTCAATTAATTCGGGAACATGTAAAGGACTTAATCCTCCTGAAGCCACAGGTAGAGTAGGTTTAATATTCAACCATTCTTGGTTCAATAGAGTTTTATTATTACCCAGAATCTTAGATTCTGTTATCACCTTATTCGTTTCAATTACTTCTTGTTTATCACCTTCCATTTTTCCAATGATAGTCCCTGTATGTAATTGATCCATCCCAATTAACCTCATTATCTTTGCTAATGCTAACATTGTGATTCCGTGTGTTTTATTGCGTGTGAATGCTGCGTGCATTGCTCGATGAGCATGAATAACAAGATCTATTTCTTCAATATAATCTCGAATTTCTTGTAATGCAGAAAATCCTACTGTAAAAACGTCAATCATAACATATTCACCCCCATTATTTTTTACAATATCTGCTCTCTTTTTCATGACACTTAATTTTGCTGTAATATTTGGCATATAAATTTTCTTGTCTCCAGTCTCATCTTCAGCTCTACCCCTAAGTTTTAGAGTCTCTTCGATTCTTTTATCAAACTTATTGAACGTCATATTTGTTAAATTTTCATCATCTTTTACTATATCTAAACCTCCTAACCAAGCTTCTTGGCAAACTTTTGCATGCTCTTTTTCATTTAATCCAACCTTTGGTTTTACTATAGTCCCTAATAATGGTCTTTTCTCGATATTTAGTAATTTTCTAATACCATTAATACCATATTTAGGACCCTTGTACTTATTTACAATATTTTTAGGAAAGGAAATATCTAGTAATCTTAAATTATTTAAAGTTTTCATACCGAAGATATTTCCAGCAATAGCACTCAAGATTTGAGGTATATTATCTGCCTCAAAAAGATCCTCTATATATGCAATCTTTATAATTTGGGTATTATTATCAATGAAAAAAGTGGATGGTTTCAACCGATTAGCTATATCTGCAGACATCGTAGTAATGTCGGTCCAAGTCCCGATAGAACTTTCTTTTGCTATTTCTTCACATGCTTTTTCTAAACTAATGCAATCTATGGCTTTCTCAACAAAATACATTACTACAAGATCTTTATTAGTTGGTTTATAGTCCAAATTAACATATTCTATCACAAAAATTCACTTCATTTTGTTTAAATCGGGTTTATTATTAAAGTAATTATTTTTTAATAACGGGTCTATTTCCATTTATAACCAGGTATATTCACTTTCATCAATTTTTTTTCGTAATTTTTTTTCATCTTTTTTTAATTGACTTACTTTATTGTTTGTCGAATATGGTTTTATTTCTTCTTGGGTTGGTTTCCCTTTTTTATCATGTTTATGATCTTTAAGATGATCTACTCTATGTTCGTATTTTTTACTCATATTAATTACTCCTTTAAAATTAAGTAACATATTCATAACTCTTATAATTAGTTTTCGTAAATATTTTGACAATTAAGCCCTTAGAATTACTTGGAAATTCTCTCAAATATCCGTGAGAGTTAAAAAAAATGAAACAAACAATTTTTTATAATTTTTTATGATGTCTTGTAAGTTTATAGGGAAAAAATTTTATACTTTCTTTAATTATTCTAAAGAGTGATTGAAATATGAGTAAAGCAGAAATTAAACACATTATCATAAATGTTAAAGAATTAATCCTTTCACCTAAAATTGGCAAAGAACAGCATGCAGATGATTTATTAAGATTTCTTGTTGAACAATTACCTCAAATTGAGGTTGATCGTAATGGAGATCAACTTGAGATTGCAATGCCAGAAAAGTTATCTAAAAAGGCTGTAAAATTAAGAATCAAGAAGTTTTTACACCAAAAAAATCTCTTTAATGAATTTAGACCTATTTTTTATAGAACTCATGAACTTGAAGGTTATATGATTAAGAAGAGAAAAGTTTTAGAATTATCCTATTATTAATTCCTTTCTTTAAAAATAATTATATATAATTTGAGATTTCTATTTTAAATGTGGATTTGAAACAAATCAAAATCAAGTCGATTAATGACTTAATGACTTGTCTCAATTTAGCAAGCTCATTAGAATTAGCAGGATGGCCTAAGCCAGGCAATGTTCATAGAACTAGAGATTATGCTAATACGCGATATGAACATTTTTTGTCTGGAATTGCTGCAATCCAGCCTATTTTTAGAAGATTCTGTGTTAGAGTTTTTAATAAAGTAAATGATGAAAATCAACATTATTCAATTGTGGAATTGGGAAAACTTTTTAAAAGAGCAGCTAACGCAATGACGAAGTGGCAATACGGAGGAAATGTACTTTTAGGTCATATATTAATTTTAGCACCACTTAGCGTGGCAGCCTGTATTTGTCAAAAAATAAAAAGACTTACTTTAGAAGATTATAAAAGGATTATTCAGAAAATAATAAAAGATTCCACCGCTCAAGATACAATTAATCTTTATAAAACAATAAAAATTTGTAATCCTGGTGGATTAGGTAAAATTGAAAAGTATGATCTTAATGATGATAGTTCGATTATTGAACTAGAGAGAGATAACGTAAATTTAAAAGAAATTTTTGAATTCTCTAAAAGTTATGATTTAATTAGTTTTGAATATGCAACTGGATTTGAAATAACTTTAAAAGAAGGATTACCCTATTTTTTTAAAACATTTACAAAGTATCGGGATATAAATATTGCAACTGTGAACACATTTCTAAAATTACTTAGTGAACATCCGGATACATTAATAGTTAGAAAATCTGGGAAGGCTGCTGCTTTATTAGTATCTAAAAAAGCCTATGGGGCATTGGAAAAAGGAGGGGTGGCCACAAGGAGAGGGTTAAAATTAGTTCTTAAACTTGACAAAAAACTTCACAAAAAAGAAGGAATGATGAACCCTGGAACAACAGCTGACCTGATTGCAGGTATAATATTCTGTAGTTTGCTATTTGGATTAAAATTTTAGAAAAAAGAAAAACTTTTGACTGAAGAACAATTAATTAGAAGTAAAATACTTGTTATATAATTAATGCTTAAGGTAATTATTCAAATGGAATTTTGCGATGAATGCGGTGGTATGATGTTTCCCTCTTCTGATAACGGAATAAAGGTTTTTAAATGCAAATGTGGAGCCATAAAACCATTTTCTAAGGAAAAATCTGAATTTTACAAATTGAAAACAAAAATTGAACATTCTGTTCGAAGTGAAGTCACAAATTTATCAGAAATAATGGATTGGAAAGATAAAAATTTAAAGAGCTCAATAAAGAATTTTAAATGCCCTCGTTGTGGTTATACAAAAGCGCATTTAGAGACCAGGCAAACGAGGAGGGCAGATGAAGGCATGACGCATTTTATTACTTGTCTTAAATGTGGAAAAATGAAAAAAATAGGTAGTTAACTAAAACGAGCAAAACTCTAACCTAGTAATTTTTCTAAAATATCTTTCTCATCTATTTTCTTATAATAACTAATTTGAATTAATTTATTTCTACTCTTTAATCCGGAGATGAATTTGATTTGATTAAGGTTTATATCAAGTTTCTTTTTTAATAATTTTAATAATTCTTTATTAGCCTTATTTAGAAGTGGTTTACTAGTTAATTTAATTACAAAATAATCATAATTATTCTCTATTAGAATCTCTTGAGATTTAGCATTAGGTTTAACTACTATTTTTAGAATAAATATTGTATCAGATTTTTTTTCAATTAAATTCATTTTAGTAATTAATAGAAGATTTAATCGAATTGAACATATTGATCTATATTATTCTTTAATCTATTAAATGAAGGTTTGGATAATCGGATACCTCCAGCGAGTTTATGACCCCCTCCATTTCCTCCTAACTCAGTCTTAATTTGTGTAATTACTTTATTTACTCCTACTCCTCTGTTGATCTCAATAAATTTTCTTGAACATCTAATACTGAGTTTTATCATTTGAGTTTTTTTTTCCAAGCCTCCAAGAAATAACATTTTTTCGGGATTAATAAGTTCATTAACCATGCTAAAACTAGCTGTATCTGACCAATTACTTGGTTGTATAATCCCATTACCTGCATCAATAAAAATAGCTTTTTCAGTTTCGAATCGACTGAGTTCGGTGTAGACTTTTTTCAGATTTTTAGTTAAGTTATTGACATAATCAATATATATTGTTTTTGCATACCGTGTAATAGTTTTTTGTTGTATCATTGATAATGCAGCACTTATGTTTTTAAAAGATAAGATATTTAGCAATAATGCATGTTCAAACGCAAATTTTAATAAGCCCTCTTTTTTAGGGATCATTGCATAATGACCTCTTTTTAAATTTGTGTTCTTTTGGATTGCTTCAATTTCAGATTCTTCAAGTTCAAAGGTTTTTTTATTTGGATTTATTTGTAGTCGACTGAGAAATGATTTGATTTTTTCATCGTCTTCCCCACCCAACTGTTTAACAAAAGGTAATATACTGTATTTTAATCCATTTTTAATGGAATTATGCATCCCTCCAAATAGTATTAATCCTTCTCTATCTTCTATTATTTCCTCATCGATCAACTCTTGATATACTTCTCTATTAAAGGATTTTAATCGATCCATTGATCTCAAAGAGTCTCCTGCTATTCCAATTGCAGTTAACCATGCATGATTAATAATAGAGGGATTGATTTGTTTCGCAAACATATAAGCTAAGGTCGCCCCTGCAATATGATCGAGCCCATCAAATCCATAGACAGTTGGATTTACAAAAAAGAGATTTTCAGGAAAATCATTCAATCCAACATCATTTTCCACTTCATGATGATCTAAAATGAAAAAATGTTCTTTTCTTTTGGTGATAATAGGAATTAATTCAGTTAATGTAGAACCTATATCTGTAAAAATCAATGCTGTTTTTTCTGTTTGCCTTTTAGGTAAAATTCCGTTTAAGTAAGCTGCCCAAGAAACAGAACGATTATAGATAAAATAATCAAAATTTTTTTTTAATTTATGGAGCAAGTTTTGGATGATTTGTAAACTACTAATTCCATCAGCATCATTATGAGATATTGCAATTATATTATTATAAACATTTTTAGAATTATCTATAAAAACATCTACTGCATTATCAAGAGCTTCTAAAAATTTTAATCGATCTGGTTTCTTTACCATATATATCAAATTTTAATTGAAAATTAATTTAATTAACCAAAATTTAGCTCAACACTTCATTTTAAAATTATTTGTTTAAAATCATTTAATAGATATTTATATTTTCCTCTAAAATAGATTTTAAATAAAATAAAAATAAATTCAAGAAATATAAATATTCCTATAATATCAAACCATAAGAATAAATTGAAC
>JBHLOI010000078.1:0-13690 GCA_048940645.1 Promethearchaeota archaeon
TTTATTGCTGTAAGATGGGCAAATAAATTAAAATGTTGGAACACCATACCAATTCTTGCTCGAACAAGGTTTAGATTAATTCCACTTTCTGTGATATTTTGACCTCGGAGATATATCTCCCCTTTATCTGGAGGGTTTAACATATTAATGCAACGGAGTAATGTACTCTTGCCAGACCCACTTGGTCCAAATATGACTTTCACCTCTCCCTCTTCTAAATCAAAAGAAACTCCTTTAAGAACATCTAAATCATCATAAGATTTCTGTATATCAACAACCCTTAATACAACCTCTTTCATCTTTATCCACCTCCCATTCCTAACTTTTTAAGTTTATTAGTTTGTCGTTCACCAAATAATTTTGTAAAAGGAAAAGTAAGAAGAAAGTAATTAATAGCAACAACCACATATACTATAGCCCAGAGCGACCTGTTGGTTACAGATACATAATAAGCAGCTCTAGTCATCTCAATAACTCCAATCTCAAAAGCAAATGATGTATCTTTAATAACAACGGCATATTCATTAGACCAGCTAGGTACTGCGATTCTTAATGCTTGAGGCATTAAAATGTGTCGAAAAGCTTTTAATCGAGTCATTCCAATCGAATAAGCTGCTTCCATTTGCCCAGGGTTCACAGATAAAATAGCTCCACGAAAAATCTGAGACTGATAGGCTCCACTACGAACAGCCAATGCTAAAATTACACTATTAAGTTCTGAAATGTTTGGAATTGAAAAATAAAACAAGAATATTAAGACTAGGATTGGAATACCTCGAAATAATTTTTCATAACCAATTCCTAACCAACGAAGTTCTGTTGAGCCATAAACTCGCATAATTGCTAAAGTAATTCCTATTAATAAACCAAACAATAAACCAAAAACAGTAAGTATCAACGTGCTAGGTAATCCCTCGATAACTGCGTATAAAAATATATAAGGAGGAATATAAATAAGAGAAAATATAAGATATAGTGTAAGAACTATTATGAAAAGTATGATCTGAGTGGCACCAATAAATAAAAGTGATTCTAAGAATCCTTTTCTATGTATTATCATAATCACAAATGTACCAATTATAATGTTAAGGCTAGTGTTAAAAAACTCTAGAATTAGTTTTTCTCCAATAAAAATTTGAAATATAATACGAACTGGAATATTTATCATTAACCAAACTAAATTAATTATAGCGGCACTCTTAAAAGACGTGTCCCATACTTTCTTTTGAACTTTTTGTTTTTTCCTAACAAACCATCTTATAAGAAAAACTCCAATCAAAAAAATTATAGTTGAAATAAAAATCCATTGGATATCTCTTACTGCTAAAGCTATATCTTCTAGACTTGTTTGAAAAAACATAACCATCCACTTATAATTTAAGAAAAAATATTTGTCATATAAATAAAAAAAATGATATTTGGGATTAGAGTTAACCTGTTAAGTTCCACTTGTCAAGACTATCATACATCCTTCCATCAATAAAACTTTCTAGGATAACGTTATTAATCTCATATAATAGTTCGGGTTCTCCATGTCTGGTCCAAAGACTAAATTCTTCTGTCCCTGTACGAAGAACAATCTTGAGATCATATGATTTTGCCCAAGCAGTATAAACTGGTTCATCAAGATATACTGCTGTAACTCCACCACCAATTAAAGCTAACATCATTGCATCAACTGTAACATATTGTGTGATGGTTGTTACACCAGCTAACACTAAATCATCGTATAGTGTGGTACCAGCTTGTACACCAACTTGAGTTCCTTCAAGTTCAGTTAAATTTGCGATTGAGAGTACTGTCTCATTAGCTACAATAACCGCTTGACCCACGGTAATATAGGTAACTGAGGCTGCAAGATAACTTGATCGATTTTCGGTATAAGTCAGCGCAGCGGCAAGCATATCTACTTTACCTTCAGCACACGAAACAACTAATCCACCAAAATTTCGATCACTCCACTGTATAGTTACACCAAGCTCATCAGCAATCCAATTACATAAATCTACGTCAAAACCTACAATCTCTGCCGGTATTGCAGAAGTATTCACATATTCAAAGGGTTCATAGTCAGTACTTGTTCCAATTATAATATAACCTCGGTTTTTAATTATATCAAGTAATGATGTGCGTGGTGGTTCTCCTATTGGTGAAGGAATAAACCAACCTCCGAGAATACCTATTGCTAAACAGGCTACCATTCCAACTACTATAAATTCTCTTTTCATATGATATTCACCTTGCCATTTTAAATTTTATTAAATTTTTGGATTTATTTTTATTTAAATTCTGATGGTGAAATATTTCTTAGGTTGCTATATAAAAATTTCTATTTTTGAATAAACCACAAAAGTTATGATTAAGAAGCTATTAACCTCTAAGAGCCGTTGTTATTGCTCGAGTTAACCTTATTACTTCTATAACCTTACCCTTTTCAACAGTTATTTCCTCACGGCTAATTGCGTGAGTAAAATCACCCTTTCCCTCACAGATTCTTACTAATGCTTTATTATCACCTGTCATAAGAATATCCGGTTCTGAAGCCTTCCCCTCAAGTACTCTCACTTTTCTTGTTCTAATTTCGATAAAAAAGGGGTCTTCATTATCTAACTTAAATTGAAAAACCATATCCCAATCCACTGGTTTTCCTGCAATATCTGTTATAAAAACTTGCTCTACTTTGGGTTTTACATTCATTTTCTCAACAATCTTTTCTAACTTCTCTTTCGCTATACCCATTTATTCTTCACCTCCTTCAAATTCAGATTTATTTGCCCATAACTCATATTCATCTTCTGGTACAAAGAAAAAATCGGTCATTTTTCCTTCCCTTTCATCTAGCTTTTTAAATACTGCTCTCACCCGACGTCCTTTCTTAATTTTCGAAGGTACTAAGTTTTCTGAAAAAATTCCTTGAAATAATGCGGTATTAGCTCCATCTAACTTAATAAACCCACATCCATAGGGTACATTTTTAATAAATTCTGCAGCACCATACCATACTATTGTACTAACTTCAATAGTTCCTGTATGAGACATTTCAATCCATTCAGCAGGAGTATAACATTCAGAGCAATTTTTCCTCGGAGGCATCCATATTTTTCCACATTTCGTACATTTAGTTCCATGAAGCTTTTTATTTTTCATTAATTCAATAAAAAATTTCGATTGACCTCCCATAGTATATTTATAATCAATTTGTATCTTATCACGTATTTGATGATCTTCGAACTTTTCACTCATGCTCTTTTCAACCCCTCCTCATTTGCCATTACAATTACTGCAGCATATGCTGCACCAGGACCCCCTATTGAATGAGAGATCGCCCTTCCCTTTTCAATTGTTTTAAGCTGATGTTTACCTGCATCGCCTCTTAATTGAAGTGCTGCTTCGCCTGTTGACATTATTCCTGTCGCTCCCACTGCATGACCACAGCCTATTAGACCTCCACATGGGCAACATGGCATTTCTCCATCCATAAAAGGGCCTCCTGCTTCTATCCATTTTCCACCTTCCCCGAAAGGTACGAAACCTAACTCTTCATATGAGATTACTTCTTGTCCCGAAAATGCATCATGCAATTCAGCGCAATCTATTTGATCTTTAATCTTATTATAATCTAAACCCGCCATTTTATATGATGCTTTTGCTGCATAAATATTTGAATAAAGACGACCCATATCTTCTCTATTCCCTATAAAGCAATCTGTATTTGCAGCGCCTACTCCTGTAATCCAAATTGGATTTTCAACTTTTAATTCTTTCACTTTTTCTTCATTAGCTAAAATCAATGCTGCTGAAGCTTCCGAGTAAAGGCAACAATCTAACATCTTAAAAGGATAACAAATAATTCTCGAATTCATCACATCTTCAACAGTAATTTTCATGGGAGATTGTGCTTTTGGATTTTTCATCGCATTTCCATGGTTTTTAACAGATACTAATGCCATTTGTTCTTCTGTTGGATTCCCAAATTCTTCAAAATGGGCATTCACCATAGTAACATAAGAACTCGCCGCCATCATACCCATAGGATATTCATAAGTCATGTCAGCAGAATATGCTATAGCATTTAATACTTCAGGAGTTGTAGTTCCTGTCTGCTCATCATAACAATCATTACATTTCTCTACTCCCAAACAAAGACAGAGATCTGATATGCCAGAAGCCACTTCTGCATAAGCCATTCTTACAGTATATCCTCCTGTCGCTCCACCTGTCGCTATGCGCGTACCTGGTTTGTTATTCATCCCCAAATAAGAATTGGTGAAAATATCAGGCATAAATTGCCGTTCAAATAACTCATTGTATATCCCATAAACTGTAGATTGAAGGTTCTTATGAGTTATTTCAGCTCCATTTTTATTAGCATCTTCAAGCGCTAATTTTGTAGCATCATAAGCAAGTTCAAAATATGTTTTATCTAAATATCTAGCTTTAAATGGCGTTATTCCAATTCCGATTATCGCTACTTTTTTAGATATCATTATATTTCACTACTAAAAGTATTATTACTTTGTTTTTTGAATATTTTAATGAATTAAATTTAATTTCGTTAAAAAAGTATATAATTGTTAAATTTTCTAATAAAAAAATAACCATAATTTAACTTATAGAATTTTAAAACAGAAAATTAAAGTAATTTTAAGAAAAAAAATTTATGATTGTAAAGACTCTTTGTTCTTTAATTGCGATCATCATTAATAGGACTTAAAGACAAAAATTATGTCGAATTTTCAGGATAAAGACTTAAAGAAAAATAGTTATTATCATATGCAAATAGTTGGTATTTATTATACGAAAAACGGAAAATATTTATCTAAATTACCAACAAAAACTCTGTTAGAATTAAGAGCAGAACCAAATAATAGATATGATAAATACGCGGTAAGTGTCTGGCATAATGAAAAAAAATTAGGTTATCTTCCACGAAATCAAAATAAGTCTTTCTTTACAGCCTTAACCTCAAATACTCTAACTTTAAGTTGTCTTCTTGGTTCTTACATACCCAGTTCAGAAAAAAAGAATTATTCTAGGGGATTTCAACCAGAACGGGCGAATATCACAATACATACTTATAAAAATGAAATTGATTGGCGACCAGTATCATTAATTCCTGAAGACACTATGGCATTTTAAAAAAAAGAACAAAAAATTATTATAAGTTGCTTTAAATCATTTCATTAATTTAGCAATTACTTCTGGAAGATTTTTTGGAGTACAAGCAATAACATCGATACTCATTTGGTTCATTCTTTTAGCATAGTCACGATTATACATAGGTTTACTATTATGCCCAAGAGCAGCTATACCTAAAATTTTTGTTTGACCTTCTAATAATTGTTTTAATGCTTTAGTTAATTGATCATAGCCTCTACCCTCATAAAAATCACTAATTATAACCATAATAGTTTTTTTTGGGTTCTTAATTAAAGATTGACCATATCTAACTGCTTTTGTGATATCCGTACCTCCCCCAAGTTGGACGGACATTAAAATATCAACAGGATCGTCCAATTTACTAGAAAGATCAACTACTTGAGTATCAAAAATAACAAGATTCGTATAAACTGAAGGCAAACTTGCAAATATCGAAGCCATTACTATTGAATAAATCACTGAGTCGGTCATAGACCCACTTTCATCAATTAAGACCACTATCTGCCAAGGTTTTTTTCTTTTTTCAGCGCTAAAAAAACGGGGTTCACCCATAATTAGTTTTTTAAGTTTAGGATCATAATGCTTTAAATTCCTACGGATGCTTTGCTTCCAATCAATATTTCTGAACACTTTAATGGGCGTATGTTTGTCTCGCTTAAGAGCTCCAACAATATGTTTTTCTACTTCTTGCTTAAACTGATCTTTAAGCGCATCGACTACCTTTTTGACAATTTTTCGTGCCACAACTTTAATATTTTCAGGAAGCATATGCTTTAAGCCAATAATAACCTTTACCATATCAAGACTAGGCTCTACTTTTTCAAATAGTTCAGGATTTTTTATTATATCTTTTAATTCAGAGCGCTCTATTAAATCTTTTTCAAGTACTTCCTTTGATTGATGTGGAAAAAATTTCTTTACATTTTCAATCCATTTAGGAATGGAGAGTCTACTCGATTCTAATCCTGCGCTTCTTTTCTGATTACGAATCCCATAGACAAAATTTAAAGTATCATCCATTTGCTTTAATTCCTCCCGATTTGTAGTTTGATTAGCTTCTTGTGCTTTTGAATTTAGACTACTTCGCCTCTGTTGTAGGGGAGAACCCCCCTTCGTTCGCATCTGATCACCTACTCTTACTTTTAATTGATCACTTACTGTTCCTTTCATTTTTGCTCTACTCTTCTGTGCCTGACCAACAGCTTTTTGTAGTACTTGGTTCTGATTTAATTTTTGTTTCGTGTTGCTAGCTCCTACTTGTTTCTGTTTTCTTTCTTTCAGATGTTGTTTATGATGATCCCTCTGATCAGATTCACTATATTCTCTGGAAGGACTAAAATTTATTTCATAATCTTCTGCTTTTTTACCAAGTATTAATCTCCATCTATCAAGAGCAGTTCTATTATTCTCAGGGATATTTTTTAAGTCTTCCACGTCAAAAACTTGATTTGATGCCATTTTTTCTAAATCTCTCCAAACCATAATTCAAAAATATCTTTAACTTTTTTATCAATAGCTCTAAAGAAAAGAATAATTTCGTCTTCTATGTTTTCGCTTATCCCTTTAATTGTACTGGTTTTTAACCCATAAAATTCTGCGAGTTTTTCAACAAAGATTTCATATTCTCTCGGTTCGAGTTCAGAGAAAGTTTTTCTCATTACTGGCAATATTGCTGTAAATATATCCCATTCGATGTTTTCTACAACTTCTGAAAGTAATGCGACAATATCTTTATTAAATAGAATTTTTGCTTGACACACATAAATTATGCCCCGAATTAAATCTCCAATTCTTACTTTTATAGCCTCTATACTATTGAGGTACTCAAGAATAACTATTTTGATATCAGAAAGGCTTAATTTATTCATAAGATACAGAATCCCTAAATTTCCACCCTTAATAAATTCATTATCTGTACTACTTATACATATTTTAATACTTTCAATGAAGGCATTTAAATCAAGATTAATTTCTAATAATGAATTTAATGCATTTGCGAGCTTTTTTGTTGCTTGAATATATTTCTCTTCATCTTGAGTTGGCGGGTTTGCATAGTTTGGGATAGAATAACAGCATTTATAATAGCAACGGTGAATAATTTTAGTTATAAGAGATAAATTATCTTTTTGCCCCCCCATCATTGACAAATATTGGTAAATCATAAATAAATTCAAAAACCCCTGAGATAAGCTCAAATATTCATTATCTATTTCAATTGAATTAAGACATTCAGTATATAATCTTTTAAATTGATTTGTAAATCCCATTAATAGACTTTGGAATAATAAGTTTGAAACTTTATTGAAATCTTTAAGATTTTTTTTTGCTTCTTCTATCAATTTATTGTAACTAGCCTCTTCGACAGTGGAGCCATAAGCACTTAATTCCACGAGTTTAACATCAATTGAAGGGGTCCAATATAAACTCCATACTTCTGTAAATATCCCTGTTTTCCCTTTAAAGATATCTGGTCCATAAACTCTTTCTAAGAAATCTATTGCCAAAAATTTTATTCTCCAAAAAAAATACGATGTCTTTATATCCGTTTCTTTACGAAGATTTAAACTATGATCTTTCTTTTTCTCCTCAAGACTTATTCCAAGCGATTCCAATTGAAAATAAAAATCTTCTTGAAGAGGTAATCTGCCAATTTTTTTGGTTATTTTTCCTACTTTATACCCAATTGTTTTACTATAAATGTAATCTTCCAAATACTTCCCATCAATTTGTGGATTACCTTTAATAAGAATCATGTGAATAGCATCTATGATATCTTTAAGGCCAGGTTCAATTCGTCGTCTTAACATAGCTAGCATCTTAGCACCTTGAAAAGCGTTAATTGAATCTGAAATAGAAACGACGTATCCATCTTGGCGAGCATTTTTAAAAATATCTGTTATTATCTCTAATGCAACAACTTCATAGGGATTTTTAATTTCCATTTTTAGTTTATCCCAGATATTTTCATAAAATTGCGGGGCTTGATTTCCAGAAAGGTAACCCGATTTATTAGATAATCTAAAATAAGAAAATGGGATTAATGAGTTGATTAAGCCTTTAATAGGATATTTGGTATCTTTTGATGGAGTATCTGGGAGTACAACTGAATGGATTCCGCCAGTTATTACTAGAGTGTCTTTTTCTTTAACATCATGCTTTTTTATGTAATTTTCAATCTGATATTTCATATAAGATTCTCTTTCCAAAGTACCATCAGCGTTTAATAATTTTCTATCGATTGTTTGACGTACACATGAACAAAATAGTAATATACTCTCTCTTAACTGATTAATTTCGGATTTTGGAGCACTTATTTCAAATAGAGTTTCCCAAGTTTCATTAAAACTATCAAATTCGAATATTTGAGTTATTTTTTGATAAAAAGTACTAAGAAAATATATTGATTCTTGGTGAGCTATATGAGAACTCAAATTCTTACTTTCACTCGATTCAGATAAAAAGGATAATAATCCAGTTAGGGGTAAATCTATAAAATGAACGGGTATTTTACGAGAAATACACTCAGTAAGAGCGACGAGTTCAGGAGAATAAGAAAGATATGGATAAAAAATTTCAAATTTTACAGGAATAGATGGATCTGGACTTAAAATGCCATTTAAACCAAAATCGTTATTAATATCTGCAAATATTGACAAAATCGCTATAGGAGGGAAAGTGTCAGCTGCCACAATATATTGAAATAGATTTTCAATAAGTGAAGGTCCCTCTATTAAAACTAATTTTGGTTTGAATTTCTCAATCCATTTTTTAACTAGAATCGTTGAACTTGGTGAGTGGTGGCGGATAGGTAAATATTTAATATTAGAGCGTTTTACTTTTGATATTTGATTATGAATTAGTTTTATATTTAATCCCAAAGAATTACATACTTCAAATAATATATTTTCCAGACTTTTTACATCTAGACTGTTAAAAATCATCAATATTCCTCTTCTTTTCTCAATACACTATTTTACGAAATGCGTTATCAAATTCTTTCCAAGTAGTATTTTGAGAACTACGTGTTCGAACCACCATGTTAAAATACTCCTTTAATTTTGGGAGATTCTCCTTATCATCCTTTACAACTGAATCAAGCATATTTAACGCTATATGTTTTGGTTCAACTTTTTCATCTCCAAAAAATTTGGCATAAATCGCACTATCCAATAATAATGAAATTTCTTCTGAAGTTGACATTACAGTAGATATTGGAGTAAAACGACCGCCCTTTATACTTCTCCCAGTTCTTAGTTCATGGAAAACTGTGACCAAAAGATCTAATGTATCTTCTGGAATTTGAATTTTAAATCCAATATTAGAAAGCAAATCATTTGTTCTTTGCATAACTATTTTCCTCTCTAATGATTTTTCTTGAATTACAGGAATATAGATAAAATTAAATCGACGTTTTAAAGCAGCGCTCATTTCATTTACGCCTCTGTCTCTATCGTTAGCAGTAGCAATTACATTGAAACCTGGAACTGCGTAGATTAAATATTGTGCCCCCAATTCAGGAATAGGAATAACTTTTTCGGATAGAATTGATATCATGCTATCTTGAATTTCTTGTGGACAACGAGTTAATTCTTCAAATCTAAGGATTTTACCTTCCTTCATAGCGTTAATTGTTGGTGAAGGTACTAGCGATTCTGGGCTAGGCCCCTCTGAAACTAAAAGCGCATAGTTCCATGAATATCTAATTTGATCCTCAGTGGTTCCTGCTGTTCCTTGTATTAAATAAGTGCTTCTACCACATATTGCTGCTGAAACATGCTCTGAAAGCCATGATTTTGCTGTCCCGGGTTCTCCAATCAACATTAATGCTCTCTCACTTGCCAAGGTTACAATTGCCTTTTGAATCAAATTGCGATCCCCAAAAAATTTCGTAGTAATTTTCACTTTTTTTTGACTACTATTTTCTTTTAAAAGAAATTGTTCATCGGAGCCCGTAATAAACAATTCGACCATTTTTGGTGATAATTGCCAATTTGGTGGTTTTGGGTAAGTATCATTCTGTATTAAAGCCTTTAATTCCTCAAAATATAATTCTTCTGCTGGAAATCTTATTTTCACATCTTTTTTTTTTTCTTGCTTTGTATCCTTTCCTAAAATGATGTTAGTAACTTTTTTAACTTTAGGAACCTCTATGTGTTTTGAAACTGAATGCTTGGTTGGAGATTTTTTTTGAGTAGTTTTAGCAGAAGCATTTTTACTTAGTGGAACTTTCTTTTTTGCCATTTTCTTCACTTCTTATTAGAATTTAATTTTATTTTATTTTATACACTTTTTTTAAAAATTCTCTATTATCAAGGGAATGAACTTCTGAAATTGTTGGAAATTCCAATTTATTATTTTTTACTATACTGATAGGGAATAAGCCAAGTTGTCCTCTTTCTATAATTAATTTACAAAATAATCCATCAATTAAGTTTTTCTTTTTAACTATGGCATTAAAAACTTTAATTAAATTTTGATTTCCCGTCTTCTTTGGGAGTCTAATTGATAAAGGATATTCTTTCTCATGGTTTATGGTGAAAACATGAACAGGAATCCTTATTTTATCATCTTCTTCTAAATAAGTTGAGGTGATATCTACATCTTTTACATATAAATAATCCAAAGAATTTGTGGGTAGATCGAAAGGAGTTACTTCATAGTCTTTAGTAAGTTTTTTATATATATCATTTGAGTTTAAATAAAACTTCCTTAATTTTAATATGGAAAAAATATCATCAGAAGTTTCCCCAATAAACACTTTAGATTCTGGATTTTTTTCCAAAAAAATATTTTTTTCTTTAATCGCACATGGAATATTTTCCAATTCAATAAAATTTGATAAAATTTTTCCGATAATAGAAGGTGGTTCAGAGTTAGGCAATGATCGTTGTAAAAAGAACTCAGGGTTGATCCCTTCTTGATACGGAGACATTAAATTCCATTTTAATACGGAACTCCTTGTTTTTCCAAATATTGAAAGGAAATAAAACACGAATCCCATCATCACACCCTCTAAAATAACTTTTTCAACTCCAATTAACTGTAATATAAGTTTATTAATTATTTTCGTTTCAGATGTAGCACCCTTTAAATTATTATAAAAATCTATATCATTTTTTTTAGTTTGAGCATAGGCTATGAACGCACGACTTTGGAGCCAACAGTTACTCAGGAAAAATATGTATCGTTCAATATTAAAAGCAGGGTTATTATCTAAGAACCTCATAAGTTCAACATGTAAATATCTAAGTGATGTTGCTAATCTAAATAATTTTAATTGAGATGTATGTTGTAAAAAGAATTCTATTTCTCTAATGCTTTCAGGATTAACGAAATTTAGCCCATTATAAGTTAAGGTTTCGGTAAAGTTCTTTATTTGTTCAGAAACCTTTTCTAATTGAATATTCATTTTTCTTCTTTTTTTAATAAATTATTCTTTATACATTCAAGTGTAGTAATTCTCTCAAACATTCTTATAATCGTTATAATTTGTAATATGTTTTTTGCTAGTTCCTTTTTCAATTCTTTAGACATTTCACCACGCAATAGCAAATCCATTTTTGTTAAAAATGATTCTAAATGTTGATTCAATGTATTTAGATGCATTTTTTCCAATTTTTGTATTAATTTAGCTAAATCATGGTAATTTTCTCTACTGAAAGTTAAAATTCCATTAACTATAATTTCATTCAAATATGGCTTTATTGTATTAAAGATGGAGAATATTTCTTCTGCATCATAGAGTACCATTTACGAAAACCTCTCTATTTCTTTAAAATGCCATAAAATCTTCAGGTAATATTTCAATTGGGCGCCATTCAATTTTTCCTTCGAGTGCATTCTCATATCTAACAAAAATAGCTGTGGCCTGTGGTTTATTTAACTTTGGTTTTATTCCTTTGGTATTGTCAACCCATTTAATCAATTCATTAACTGTGCCTTGATTTGACTTTACTGTGGCAATTAAAGCCAATATTATATGTTTACAGATCTTCCCTCTAAGGCCACCGCAAGGATAAAGATTTTGAGTACCACAGAAAAAGCTTCCATCATTATTAAGCAATATTGCATACTCCAGTTTATCAGGATGTGTTTGTGATTTAACTATTGCGCGAAGCGATTCGCTATCTTTATCAATATAAAGTAGATTTGACTCTTTTTTAAACATCCTAATAGCTTTAGTAATCCTTGGAGGTATTGTCTCATCTCTTATTGTAAATTTTATTTTATCCACAAACTGTAATATTTTATTATCAACTAGACTCATGACTTATTATCCCTAGATTTTTCTTCCGTTAAACATAAATCAAATTTTACTAATTTAAACTATCAATTTTTTTCATCTATTTAAATGCGTTATCAAAAGAATGAGAAAAATAGTATTTTTTGGAGTTTTATAGAATATAGAGATAGGAATCAAAAATTGAACCTAATTGGATAGTTTTTTTAGCTTCAAAATAGTACTATTAACTATAAGTATTGATAATATAAGAGTGATTAAAAAAATGATCAAAACACGAATAACAGAAATGTTTGGAATAAAGTATCCAATAATAAGTGCACCGATGGGTCCCTTTTATACAACTGAGTTATCTGTCGCTGTTTCAGAAGCAGGTGGACTTGGAGTTGTAAGTCATGCTACGTTGAGGGGAAAAAATTCTCTCCAAGATATGAAACAACAATTAGAATATGTGATTGAACATACTGATAAACCTTTCGGTGTAAATGTTCGTACTGCCCGGATTCAAACTGATCATAAAATAATGTTAAGAAAAATTACCCAATGGTGTAAAGAGAACTCTAAATTACGAGAACAATTAGTATATATTTTAACAAGTGCCGGAAGTCCTCGTTTCGCAAGTCAATTATTAAAACAGAAGGCTCCTCAAATAAAACATTTTCATGTAGGGCCAGCGTTGTGGTTGATTGATAAAATTGTTGGTTCTGGATGCGATGGAATTGTTGCTACGGGTACAGAAGGTGGTGGACATCAAAGTTATGAAGGGATTAGTACTCTTGTTCTAGTTCAACAAGCAGTAATAAAATATCCAGATAAACCTGTAATAGCATGTGGTGGTATTTCAAGCCCAGAAGGTGTAGCTTCTGGATTAGCTATGGGTGCTGATGCCATTGCTATGGGTACCAGGTTTATTGCTTCAAATGAAAGCGAGTTTCATCCTAATTATAAAGCTCTTATCCCTCCAGCGACTGCTCGGGATACATTACTAACTACAGGAGGTTTTGGACCAATACGATTATTAAAAAATAAATATTCTTTGGAACATGGAGAAATTATGACAAAAGAACAAAAGGTCTCCCAAGAACTAGCTTATGATATGGATGAATATTTGAAGGATCTTTATGCATATGAAATTGTATATACTAAAGGAGATGTAGAGAATGGAGCAATACCAGTAGGTCAAACGTGTGGATTAATTGATTCTATAATGGATGTAGATGACATTATTACTAGTTTTTCAAATGGAGCTGAAAAAATATTAAAAGATTTATGTTCTAAAATTTTATAATC
>JBHLOI010000021.1:0-54351 GCA_048940645.1 Promethearchaeota archaeon
GCCCATAAATCTGCTAAAGGAAACCCTACTCCTTGATATTTTAAAATTACTTGATCAAATTGCTTTCTCATATTAGCGTAAATGAAAGCATGAGTGATAGCATTCCAAGCTTGGGCAGCATTAAGGCAAACGATTCCTAATCTTTCCAAATTTAATCCTTCAAACAAATGGGACCTTCCATCTCCGGGTTTACCCAAAACGCAATCGGCTGGAACTCGTAGATTAGTAAAAGTTTCTTTACCAATATGTATTCTAGGAGTCCAAGGAATATTTACTCTTTCTGCGTTCCAACCTTCCCATGTAGTATCAACAAGTAATTGGGCCATTGTGTTTCCATTATTTTTTTCAGTTACTGCATACAATACAGCCCAATCTGCCTTGGAACCATTAGTTTGATATATTTTTTCACCATTTACTATAAAGCTTCCATCTTCTTGCTCCTCACATGTAGTTAACATATGAACAGCATCTGAACCTCTTTCTGGTTCGGTAATGCATATACAGCCTACTTTCTCCCCCATTACTAATTCTTTTAGTGCTTTTAGTCGAATATCAATATCTTCATTATGCAGTAGTAAGGGACTTATAGCCAAAATACTAGCTCCCATACCCATAGTAAGTTGAGGATCAAAAAAGTCAGTAGCAAGAGCTCTCATAAATTCAATTGTGTGACCATATGGTTCATAATTCAAATCCAAATTTTCAAAATTATGCACTCGAGTTACCAAGCCTGCTTTACCGATTTCAGGAATCCAGTCATAGAGATCTTCATTATGGGTGATATTATGCTTTTTTTCAAAATTAATGAAAAACTTTTGAGTTTGTTTGAGGAAATCAAAATGTTCCTTACTTAAATAGGTCATTAAATTATAATTCAAGAATTTATATCTATTTTTTAATGAGAGTTTTTCCAAAATCTCATCATTAATGCATTGAACTTTTCCTTTTTTATTTTCCAATTAATTCAACTCCTTTCTTTTAAAAATAAAATTTTATGGTTATAGTATACAATGGATTTCTTAATATAGTTTTTTAAATCTTAAGTTTAAAAAAAAAAAAAGAAATTAAAAAATAAATAAAATTCAGCCTAATTTTATTTTTTTGATTCTTCTCTAAGTGCTCGTTTTAGAACTTTGCCTACAGTAGTCAGCGGTAAAGATTCTCTAAATTCCCAAATTTTAGGATTTTCATACTTTGAAAGATGGTCTGCTGCATACTTTTTTAAATCATCTTTCACGGTATCTGTAGGTTGTATTCCTTCCTTAAGTTGGACTATTGCTTTAACAATTTCACTACCCGGACGATCAGGGTCTTTTAATCCAATTATAGCAACCATTTCGATATCTGGATGTTTCGTTAAAACATCTTCGACGTGAACACTATAAACTTTATATCCAGAAACAATTAGCATATCTTTTGTTCTATCTACAATTGTAATGTATCCATCTTCATCCATTACACCTACATCTCCAGTATGCAACCAACCATCAATTATTGTTTTAGCGTTAGCTTCTGGCTTTTTGTAATATCCCCTTGTGACGTGAGGACCTTTGCAAATTATTTCACCTGGTTCGCCGAGCTCTACTTGTTCCCCAGTTTCAACATCTACTAAACGAAGTTCAGTATCAGGTACTGGGAGACCGACGGTTCCAATTTTCTTTTTTCCATAGTAAGGATTGGCCGTAAGGATAGGTGACGTCTCTGTCATTCCATAAACTTCCATTAGTTTATTTCTTGCTTTCATAGAATTTTCGAAGTCTCTAATTGCTTCAGCGGGAAATGGAGCTGCTCCAGATACGTAGACTTCAAGTCGATCTAAAGCAGAATCTGGAACTTTATTGATCATAGGATTGTTTTTAATCGATAAGTATAGAGTAGGTACATTTACCATTAATCTTGGTTTTTTATCAATAACTTCTTCTATTATGTGTTTTGTATCTCTTGGATTAGCAATTAAAATTTGAGGGGCAGATATGTAAAGCGTACTCATGCACATTTGCAAACCAGCAAGATGAAACATGGGAAATGCACTTAGATTTATCTCTCCTTCCTTTGCTACTTCTGAATCAATCCAAGTAACAATTTGGGTCATATTTGAAATAATATTTTTATGAGTTAATTCTGTACCTTTAGGTAATCCTGTAGTTCCACCTGTGTATTGAAGTAGAGCTAAGTCATTTTCAATATCTATGTTCACTTCTTTAACATCAGGTGTTGTTTTCATTATCTCTTGAAAATCTAAAACTAATTTTCCCGGAAAAGGTACTACTTTACCTTTTGGTATCTTTCCAATTAATTTACCAAGGAAGACAATTGGCTTCCCGAGTCCCATATAATCAGAAACATTTGTAGTAATAACACAATTTAATTTAGGAACTTTTTCCAGGATTTTAATTAAAACTTTAGCATAGACTGCATCAAGAGTAACAAAAAATTTAGATTCACTGTCATTGATCTGGTAAGCTAACTCAGTAGGACTTAGAAGCGGAGAACATCCTGATGCTACTCCTCCAGCCAATAGAGTTCCAAAATGAGCTACCATATACTGAGGACAATTTGGTAAATTAATAGCAACTCTATCTCCTTTTTCTAACCCATTTTTTTGTAAAAATGTAGCGAACCTATTTACCATATCTCTAATCTCTTTAAATGAAATTTGTCTTTTCATAAAATAGCAAGCAGCTCTATCTGGGAACCTCCTCATTGCATTATCGAATAGTCTTCCAAGATTCTCCTTGGGATATTTTAAGGTAGGCAGAACATGTTTATCATAAGATTTTAGCCATATTTTAGCATCATAGGGGCTTTGTTGAGTTTGTATCTAAATCACCTTTTATTTAATAATTTAAAATACATTATTTACGAAATTCGTAAATAACATTATTATTGATAGAAGAATTTATAAATATTTTCAAAAGTTTTTGAAGAATTCCTTTAAAAAAGAAAATTTTTTTTCTTATTTTGATCAAAGATATGTAAAAAAAGAATAAGAAAAAAGAGTTTAGTTAATTTCCACTTGGATTTTAATATCATCATGCAAACCGCTAGATAATTTATTAAAAGTTTCAGGTACTTGGTCTAATTTTACTTTTTTAGTTATAATCGATTTAACGTTTACTCTTTTTTGCTCCAATAAATTTAATGCTGTTTTAAAGGAATCCTGATCAACTAAAAACATTCCCTTTATGGTAATATTTTTAGACATTAATTGCAGTATTCCTTTCATTTCAAAAGGCTCTGAATGTATCCCAATAACAATTATTGAGCCACCCCTTTTAATAAGTTGAAGTGAGGTTATAATTGTTTCTGGTAATGCTACACAATCAAAAATGAAATCTGGTCCAATTTTTTCAGTAAGTTTAGTAATTCTACTCCATTTATTAGGAGTAAATGCCTTATCAGCACCTAATTCTAATGCTAATTTATGTTTAGATTCAACCGGTTCTATCGCATAAATATTACTTGCTCCTGCTATCTTGAGTGCTTGAATAGTTAATAGACCAATAGTACCCATCCCAAAAACCGCTGCATTATTACCAATTTTAAAGTCTGAAACCTTAACCGCTTGAATTGCATTCGCTAAGGGTTCTACCATCGCTCCTTCTTCAAATGAAATTGAATCAGGTAATTTGTGGACTCTATCTGCTCTAATTTTTACAAATTCTGCTAAAGCTCCGTTATGAGTCACTCCTATTGTATTATGAATACATAAAACCTCTTGGCCTTCTCTACAGTACCTACACTCTAAACATGGAACATTTGGATTGGCCGTAACCCTATCTCCAACTTTTAAATCTTTAATATGTTTACCGATTTCAACAATTTCTCCCGAGAATTCGTGTCCTAAAATTATTTTTTGCGATTCTAAAGCCCCCGTTAAGAAAGATCCTATGTCAGAACCACAGATCCCACAATTTTTTACTTTAATTAATGCTTCATTAGCTTGAATTTGAGGCTTTGGTAAGTCATCTCTTACTTCTACCTTATTTATTCGAGTAAAATATATACCCTTCAAAAATATACACCCCTTTTTATTAATAAATAGAGAAAGAATTGAAAAACATTTAAGTATAAATTATAAAATTCCCATCGATGCCATCAATTTTGTCCCATCTGACATTACTTGAGCAATTTTAATATTAATTACAGCTGGCTTATTTGAATTTCTAGCTCGCTCTAAAGCGGGTTTAATTTCATTTGGGTCAATTACTGTTTCTCCATAACAATTAAAACCTTCAGCACACTTTGCAAAGTCAAAATCTGGTAAATCTACATCAATAAATCGCTTCTTCATATATTTGCCTTGACATGATTTAATCATACCCCACGCTCGATTATTTGCTATTATAAAAGTCATATTTTTTAATCCTAACCGGACAGCTGTCTCTAAATCTTGGATATTAAAAAGAAAACTACCATCTCCAACTATAGCAATCACTTGTTTATTAGGTTTAGCTAATTTGGCACCGATAGCATAAGGAATAGATGTACCTAAATGCCCCATTCCTATTGATATTAAGGTAGAGAGCGGTGGTCGTGGTTTATGAAGATTTATTTGTTCAACAGTGAAACAGGCAATATCTCCACCATCAACAACTAGTATTGCATCTTCATCCATAAATTCTAAGACTTCTTTCACCATTCTCTGCGGAATAATTGGAATTTTCTCTTTTAAGGCTTTTTTCATAAAATCATCGATATATTTCTGCTTCATTTCAAAAACTTGTTCCGTCCAATCTCTTTTTTCCACTTTCCCAATTTTTTTAACTTCTTCAAGTACTTGCTCTAAATATATCTTACAATCACCCTCAATACCCAAAGTTATCGGTTTAGCTCTTCCTATAATACTTGGATCAATATCAACTTGTATCATTTTTTGAGAATCTTTAAAGAAGGGTTCATCGCCATGACCTAATGTAAATGAAAATTTAGTCCCAAGAGCTAAAATTATATCAGCTTGATAAGATATTTCTTTTCCAAATCCTTGAATTGAAGAATCAACTAAACACTTCGACTTATTAGAGATTGTCCCAATTCCCATTATGCTTGTTATGACAGGTATCTGTAAGAATTCAGCAAATTCCTGTAATTCATTCCATGCTTCTGCTCGTGCAATTCCTCCTCCAGAAATTATTAATGGTTTTTCTGCCTTCATCAATAAATCAATTGATTTATTAATCAAATCATTACTAATAGCTGGTTTACTGAGAGATCGATAACTAATTGGGGGGTTAATTGAAACTTGATCTTCTTCTAGTTCACCAAGAAAAGCATCCTCAACTAATTCTAACAAAACTGGTCTAGACCTACCCCCTATAGCTTCACGAAATGCCTTCTGAACAGCATCTGGGATTTTTTCTATATCTCTAATGCTTCTCTGATATTTTGTAATGGGTTTAAACATCGTAATTTGATCAAGATTTCCTTGTAAAGTAAATGAATCATCGAATCTACTGTTTACCTGATTAATTATGGCAACTAGTGGTATATTATCACTCCAAGCTGCTGCTACACCAGGGACAAGATCAGTTGCTCCAGGTCCAGCTGTTCCAAAACATACGCCTGGAGTATTAGTTAATCTTGCCCATGCATCTGCTGCATGAGCAGCTGCTTGTTCATGTCTAAACATGACAGTTTCAATACCTTGTTCTCGACCCCATCGATAAATTGCATCAAACATATTCAAAAATTGTCCACCGATAATACCAAACATATATTTAACATTTTCTACAAGGAGACATTTTATCAAAACATCTCCTCCATTAATTTTTGCTTTTTCCTCCATGAATTACACCATTAAATAGAATTCTTTTTTCAATTGATAATAGGTTTATCTTTCATTGTATATATAATTATCTGAGATTCAAACTATAAAATTAAGTTAGGAGGATTAGTGATTTAACAAATTAGTCATTATATATCAAAAACTTGTAAAGAACTCAAAAAAGATTTTATTCCTTTAGAAATTCTTTGAATCTTATTATTATTTAATTTTAAGACCTTTAAATTCTTTAGATTCGTGATAGAATCCGGGATTTCTCTTATAGAATTATAACTTAAATCTAATTCTTCAAGGTTCTCGAAATGAGCTATAAATTTAGGGAATTTACCGAGGTTATTCCCGCGCAATATTAATTTTTTGAGAGAATTTAGATAAATTAATGATTTAGGGATAGTTGAACCATTGAATTTTCTCAGTTCAAACTTATTATACAAATCAAGAAAAGTATCCAAGTCTTTTATTGCGATAAATGAATCGATAATGTCTTGATTAAATTTTAAGAAATACCAATTAAAATATTTAAAATTAAGCATTTCAACATGTTTATTATTAATTAGAAGCCAAGGATTAGGATCGTTTATACAACTTATCTTCTTATAATAAGCATAAGTTAAGGATGAGATTTCATAATTGTTTTTATCTTGCGCAAAAATGGCTTCTAAATCTAGAAAAAATCGGGATTCATTTGGGGTGACGCCTAATTGAGTGGAAAAATCTTCAATCCAATTTGAAATGGCTTTTGTAATTGATCTAGATTGATAATTATTTTCATTTTCCCCCATATTTACTATTGTTTGAATAACAACTGGCGATTTATCATGTTCTATTACCCATAATAATGATTTTAATCCATATTTGAGATATGTATGTCCTATTGATTTAGCTGCTGCACTTCGGACGAAATGATTTTCATCAGAAAGTAGGCAATTTTCAAGTATATTAAAGATTTTTTCATTACTACTTTGTAATCTTTCGAGAGCCAGAATGCTCTTTCTTCGCATTTCAGGATTATTACTTTTTTCTAAGATGGATATTAGTAAATCTACTGCTAATGTAAAATTCATTTTTCCTTTTAAAAAATCTGATACAATTGTCTCTGGAGTAAATGAACTTGTCATTTTTTTTTAATTCCTTTAGTAGTAACTAGGTTAACACAATATTTACTTCCTTAATTATATAATTTAGTTAATTGATTAATTAAGCCTATTAAAAAGTTCTAAGTTGAGATATATCGAAAATGTTCAAAAATTTAATGTTTTCAAAATTTCATATTATTTTTTTTTTTAAAAATTAGGTATAACTGAAAAATTTTGGTCAACAATATAGTATTACTGAACGAATTTTTAAAGTTACAGAATTTATTATTTTAATATTAAAAATTTATAAATACGTATTTGTATTATTTTCATCAACATTTAATACAAAATTAAATGTATCTAGTTGAAAAAAAATGAGCGAAGGTAAAAAAGATTCTAATGAATTGTTAAATATATTAATGATAATCATCGGTGCTCTCTTTGTCTTTGTAGGTATACTCAATCTCTTAGCGTGGGGAGGGATCAGTTTAGGTATTGATCTATCAAATCCCTATGTTGCAGCAGCACTTACTATTCTTGGACCTTCTGGTTTACTTTCAGCAGTACTAGGATTTTGGGCTATCGTTTCTGGAATTGGCATGTTTCGAGAAGAGGAATATGCCATGGGTATGGGTCTAGTTGTTTTAAGTGTTATGGCGATTCAAACTCTATCCGTAATGTTATCATGGTTTGGTACTCCTTGGTATTCAGTTTGGCCCAATTATATAATCTTAATTGCATTTCTAATTGGAGCGGTTGGCTTTTTCTGGTTAATTTTTACATACAAAAGATATGATTAGATCCAATAAGAAATTCAAAATTAAAATATATATTTTTTTTCTTTTTTTCTTTTTGAAATAGGTATTTTTGTAAATTTACATAATATTCTAAAACAAATGTTAAAGAAATTAGGAGTTTTATTTATTAATTGAAAAAAATTATCCTTATTAAAAATTATAATTTAAAGGATTGTAAAATGAAAACTTATGAAGATTATGTCCAAAGATTATATAAAATGAAACCAAATGTTTATATCGGTGAGGAAAAAGTTAGTCGCGACGATCCTCGTTTAAAAGGGGGAATGAGAATTATAAAAGAAACTTTTGATAAAGCACATGATCCGGATTGGGAAGATATTTGTACTGCCACGAGTCATTTAACGGGTAAGAAGATTAATCGATTTTGCCATATTCATCAGAGTGAAGATGATTTATTAAAAAAACAACTAATGACAAGACAACTTTGTCATCGTTGCGGTGGATGTATCCAAAGATGCATGGGAATTGATTCACTCAATGCACTTTCAGTAATTACTTATGAAATGGACCAAGCACTTGGAACAGATCACTACATAAGATTTAATAAATATATGGAATATTTTCAAGAAAATGATCTTGTAGCTAGTTGTGCTCAAACTGATGCTAAAGGAGATCGATTGAAAAGACCACATGAACAAGAGGATCCTGATCAATACTTGAGAGTAATCGAAACACGAGAACATGGTATCGTAGTTAGAGGATGTAAGGTTAATATTACAAATACTCCCTATGCTGATGAGATGATAGTCGTTCCTTGTAGATATATGGGGCCGGAAGATAAAGATTATGCTGTGGCTTTCGCCTTACCAACAGATTGGGATGGTGTAAGATTACTAACACGCCCTGCTAATTTTAGAAAAAGCAAATATGCTGAAGCTCCTGGTTTAGAGATTGGAGATTGTGAGACTTTCATCATTTTTGATGATGTTTTTGTTCCAAACGATCGAGTCTTCTTGAATGGTCATGGGGATCCAAGACAAACTCCTTATGCTGGTTTCTTAGCTCTCATGTTTGCGCATTATCATCGCCATAGCTATACTGGTTGCAAACCAGCAGTATCTGAAGTAATTGCAAGTGCTGCTGCATTAGTGGCAGAATATAACGGCATTGAAAAGACCTCTCACGCGAGAGATAAAATATCTCATATTATAGGCACAGCTGAACTCGTATTCGCTGCTGGAGAATCAAGTGCAAAACATTCTGAAAAGGCACCTTCAGGTACTCAAGTACCAGATGAGATTTTAACGAATGCCGGAAGAAGACTTGCGGGAGAGATGATTTATGAGGAGTATAAAATATTAGCGGATCTTTCTGGCGGTATAATTGCAACTTTACCTTTTGAGGAATCTTTTTTCAGTGAAGAAGTTGGTGAACTTGCTATGAAATACTTGCAACGAAATCCTCGTGTCAAACCTGAGAATATATTAAGATGCTTTAAAGGAATTGAAGGATTGGTAGTTTCAGATCTAGCAGGTGTAATGCAGGTAGCGGGTTTGCATGGAGGAGGGTCACCACAAATGGAAACAATAACAATGATGATGCGTTATGACGTAGAGAAACTAAAAAATATAGCTAAATATCTATTTGGAATAAAGAAAAAACTGAAACGATATGAACGCCCTACAGTGACCCCTAGAAAACAACTTGAAAAATTCAGAGAAGCAATGTTAAGAAAGACAAATCAAGAATAAAACTGTTGATTTAAATTATTTTTATCAACTAATCTTTTATAAAAGACACAAAACAAAGTAGTGCTTTTCGTTAATTGGTTCAATGCCTAAATCCTTATTTTCATTTATAAAGGTATTAATTGGTATCCCTTTTTCATACAATTCGTTAAATTTCTCATGAAAAATCTTATAAATACTACTATTCCTTGAGATATATGCCCCAATTAATTTGTTTGTAGGATCAAAACTAGGTTGAACTAATTCATTATCAGTTAAGCCAAAATTGCTAAAATCATCATGCGTAACATGGACATCAATACTCTTAAATTCCAAATCATATTGATTAAGATGATTAGTTAAAAGTTTGAATTCTTCGCTTATTAATAGATCCTTCACTAATTCTGCATTAAAGATTACTTTAATATCTAAGTTTAACACATTATCTTTTATTTTGATCATTCCATTCTTCATCGGATCTCTTAAATCTTCAGGTACGTAAGTTGGTCCTTGTTTTTTAATCATAGTCATTAATTCATTGTCATATCTTATACCAATTGCAATTCTACATTCACTACTAGCTGTAAAGGTATAATAGGTTTCATAAATATTATTTAAGTCGTATTTTATGAATTCTACAAATTCCTGACTGATTTGATCAGTTAAATTATACGATTTTAAAAAATCATCTAAAGCAAATTCCGCTTTTTCCTTTTTTTCTTGAAATTCTTGCGATAATTCTTCTATTCGATTATTTATAATTTTTTGCCATATTGGAATTACAGGTGTAGCTAAGTGAATTTTCATTGGGCGATCATATATTTGGACAAGCTCTAAATCATTTAATACTGAGCAAATTTTATAACCTCTTTTTAAGGTGAGACCAAAATGAGAAGATACATCTTTTAAATTATCGATTCTAACATTTTTTAATAAATAATGATATATTTTCTCAATGCCTTTTTCAATAACACCAATCGCATCAAATAAAGAACTGAGAGGTAAAATTTCGCTGTCTTCCATAAGATCACCTCTTTTCCATCTTTTCTAACGTCAATTCTGTAAGTACTTCAAAAGTTTTATTGACATTTTGTCCAGTTTTGCTTGAAATTTCTCCGAATCCAGAGAAATTATTTCTTTCAGATATTTGAATCCCAAAATCTCTTGATATCTTGCGTTGAGTATTTAAATCTATTTTTGATCCAACAAGTACTATCGGAATTCCTCCAGCTTTTTGTCTTACGATACTTACCCACTCAGGTATATTATCTAAAGTGGGAGGCCGAGTCACATCATAGAGAAGGAAAGCAGCATTTGCTCCTAAACAATATGTAGGGAGTAAAAATCTAAATCTTTCTTCTCCTCCTACATCCCAAATTTGTAGTTTTATCTTCTTACCATGTAATTCTATGGTCTTAACAAGGAAATCTACCCCAATTGTTAATCGCTCCGCAGGGTTAAAAATATTATAACAATATCTTTTTGAAAAAGAAGTTTTCCCTACAGATGCGTCTCCCAATAAAAGAATTTTAAATGTATAATCATATGTTGGAATATTATAACACCTTTTTAAAAATGATTTATATCCTCAACCAAATTAATTTTTTGATTTTATTGTTTTATTCTTCATTTATGCTATGTCGCTGAAATAGTGCTTAATATATCTCTTGATAGTTCTTTGATATTAGCTTATTATTATAATTAAAATTGTCTTTTTTAATTCTTTACTTTTCAAAACAAGTAAGTGATATTCTCGACTAATAAAAGATAAACCTTTCAAGTTGAATAATAAAGATTATTCTCTCAAAAAAATTTCTCTTAAGTTTTCATAAATAATTGGATTTAACTCTTTATCTAAATGATTTTTTAATTCATTCAAAATAATAGGATTATCTTTAAAATTGGCAAGATACCTAATTATACTCCAACGAACTGAATCATCTGGATCTTCCAATAGGGGTAATAAAAATTTAATATATTTAATATCATTATTTTCTTTAATTTTCATAACCGCACGAGCACGTATAATAAAATCTGGATTATATAATTGAGGTAATAGATGATACTCAATAATTCCATCTTTTGTAAAATTTAATATGAATTGAAATAATTCCTTTTTAAAATTATGGGTTTGGTCTAATTCTTTAATGATACTTTCAATTGTGTATTTGGGGATTTTATTTCCTAATTTTAGCAGACTTTCAAAGGATATGAAAAAATTTTCCGAAATATCATACTTAAGATAATTTAAAAGCTTTTTAATAATTTTGTCGTTAACCTTTGAGACTTCTATTAAATCCCAGTTATCATCTTCCGTGTAATTTTTATTATCCATTGATTAATCTACTGTATCTTTGATTAAAATTTTTAACTTGATTATAATAAAATTTACGCGATCTTATTTAATTAATTTATTATTAAAATGAAAATAATTAACTAGTTTACAAAAAATTTTAATTTGTAAATTCTTTGAATTTCTACATTTAATAATACAATAATCTATAAGAAAATTTAGAGTAAGATACGATCAATTTTAAAAAAAATTCAAGGAGTATCATGAGAATCTAGATTTAAAAAATCTTAGTGCCCAAATAATGAAAAAGTATTATTATAGAAAATATCTTGTTTTTCTTCATCATTGATTGGTAAACATAAAATTTTAGAAATCTCGAGTTGTAGGGGATTCGTTACAGGAGCATCAGAACCAAAAAGAATTCTTTTACTCCCTACATTTCTAATTAGATTTAGAATCCCATACGGGATTGAACAAGACGTCTCAAATAAAATATTTTTATATTTTTTCAAGCTTAATGATAAATCAAGAGCTAATTCCATTGCTAAAGCTGCATGTCCGATAATGATTTTAAGATTTGGATATTTTGATGCAAGCTTTCCAATATCATTACTACTAATTCCGCTAAAAATGGCGAACTTTGGAGTGAAATGGATAAATAGGGGAAAATTTTGATTATAATTCTGCATAAAATCCACTAATTTTAATATATCCTTAGGAATTTTTATTAGATGAATACCAGAGTGAATTTTTACTCCACAGAAGCCTTTTTCAAAATGACTTTCTAAAATTTTATAACTCATATCTTCCTCTTCGTGAGGTATATTTGGATTAAACCAGAAGAATTTATAAAACCTTTTCGGGGCTTTTTCTGCGATATCTATGACATCTTGATGATCTAATTGATCCTTTGGCATAGCATTTTTCATACGTTCGAATATTTTTGATACTTCACTATCTTCTTTAATATTTTTCCTCGTTCCTTCCTTTTCTTTAGAATAGATTTTAGAACTTACTGCTCTGTTTATTGTTGTTAAAACCGCTTTTTCAACATTGTGTTTATCCATATAACTAATTAGATTTTCACTCTTATCTAAAAAGGACCCAAAAGTATGTATGTGAGCATCAAAAATCTTAAATTTTAACTCTTCTATTTTAAAACACCAAATTTTTAAATTGATAATAAAACACTATTTAAATTAATTTAAGAAAATTACTACTGGTATTCATTAGCCATTGGATTTTTATCCATACAAGGAACATCAAACTGGCAAAACGCACAACCAACAGGGTAAACTTCAGGTCTTAATTTTCCATTTACTCTTCTTATGTGAGGTTTTAAGATTTGCCCTATTCTTTGAATCATTTTCCTTGCTACTTTTTGGCCATATTCATAACATTTTATCTTATCATGTCCATGCTTAGTTATGGCTTTACCTGGACACTTTTTTTCACATTCTCTACAAATTCCTTTACCATAAAATAGACAATTTTTATATGGATCATCCGTCTTTCTATTATTTACCTTAAAAGGAGCGTTTGTTATAATTGAAGCAAGCCGGATGTTGCAACCAATATCTGTTATCAATCCTTCATGTAAACTAAAGCTTCCCAATCCAGCGGCAAACGCGATATGTCGTTCAGACCATGTTGAATGAAATCCACCTTTTACAATGATGGTAAATGATTCACTTAACATTCCAGCAACTGATCTATATCCCCTCTTTATTAGAAATTTAATTGTCTGTCTTAATGTTTCAGCTTTAAAAGCATTTGCATAATTTCGACCAAGCGAATAGATTTCAGCAGGTAATTTAATTCGTAGTAGTTGTATGGGATTTCTACTTTCTTTTCGAATTTCATTACTAAATGGAAAAACTATAGATATAATTCGCAGTTTTGACGGTGATATACTCTCTTGTCCAGAAGTTAACCACATTTCAATTGGAGTTAAATGTTCAGGGCCGACTACCTCTTTAAACTTTTTAAATATTGGATCATTACCATTGGCAACCCCTATTATTGGAGATGAAAAAATTCGTCCCCCTCCATATGTTTCATGAAGTTTATTCAAATCACTACTGGAAAAAAATTCCTCCAAAAACTCTAATAATTCGTTATTAAGCATTATTATATGAAATTTTTAGGAATTCAATTGTAATTAATATTTTGTTTAATCAGATAAATCATTATATACATCTGATAGATATTGGAAAATAAAATATAAAAGAAAATGTTATTTAAAGGATTACATAATCCAATTGTTTTTAAAAAAAGTGTAAAAAGATTATGGAAAGATTTGAAGAAATTGAACAGAAAGTAGTAGATTTAATGAGAGAATTTAAAATTCCCGGACTTTCAATTGGAATTGTTGAGCATGGAAAGCCTATATATGCTAAAGGATTTGGAACAAGAAATATAGAAAAGAATCTCCCATTTACAGAAAATACATTATTTGGAATCGGTTCTATCTCTAAATCATTTACAGCTCTAGCTTTATTCCAACTTGTTCAAGAGGGAAAAATTAACCTTCAAGATCCTGTGAACAAATATCTTAATTTTAAATTAGGGGATGATAAAAATCCAATAAAAATATGTCATTTATTATCACATACCTCTGGCATTCCTGAATTAAGCGGTAATGTAGTAGCACTAGTACGTCAACTTGGGAATTATGATGTCACAGTTCCTATGAGTAGCTGGAATGATTTCTTTCTCCATATTAATAATGCAGCTACAGAAATTTTTGATGTACCTGATAAAAAATTCTTTTATAATAATGATATGTTTACTTGTGTTGGCCTTATCATCGAAAAATTAACAAACATGAAATTTGAAATGTATATGAGAAAATATATACTTAATCCTTTAAATATGCTTAGGTCCATTTACTTAAAAGAAGAATTTGAAAAAAATAATGATGTGCTAACAGGTTATATTCCTAATGAAGAAAATGAACAATATAAAGAGACTTCTCATCCATTTGATAAGATTGTTTATGCTCCTGGAGGATTAGTAAGCTCAGCAAAAGATATGCAAAATTATATAATTACCTTGATTAATGGGGGTGAGTTTAATAATTCGAGGATTATTCAACAATCATTATTAGAGCAAATGTGGACTCCTTATATAAAAATACCAGAAGAAACTCTTGGGGGTAAAAATGCATGGTATGGCTTTGGTTGGGTTATAGAAAAGGATTTTTTCGGGCATAGATTAATTCAACATGGAGGGGATGTTGGATCTTCTACTGCATTTTTAGCACTACTTCCAGAAGAAAAAATGGGAGTTATAATCGGAGCAAATTGTAATGCATCAATTGTTTTAAACTCTTTAGCATACCTTATCCTTGGATTCCTTCTAGGAATAGAAATCAACAACACAACTCCTGCTCTAAATATATATAAGAAATTGAAGTTTCTAACAGGAAAATATTCAACTTATAAGAACCTCGAAAACATAAATATCTCATTCGAAAATGACATTCTTTATGCTGAAATTAAAGAATCTTTAGATTTTTTTATACCCGTTAAATTACCCCTTGTTCCTGAAAATATTGACGAATTAAAATTTTATGTACCAACTGTTTACCCAAACAGAAAAATAAAAGTTCAATTTTTTATTGATGAAAATACAGAAAAAGTTTATTTTACTTTTGATAGATATTATTTTCATAAAAAAAAATAGATTTAGACATCATGTCGCTTAAAATTAAAAAAGAATGGTTCATTGATGAGAAAGGACGAAGTGTGCTTTTAAGGGGAGTAAATTTGGGTGGGAGTTCAAAAGTCCCATTTACTCCAAATGGAGCAACTCATCTTAAAACAGATTTCACTAATCATCGAAATGTTTCATTTATTGATCGGCCATTCCCAATAGAGGAAGCTAATCAACATCTTAAAAGATTGAAACATTGGGGATTCAATTGCTTACGATTTTTAATTACTTGGGAGGCAATAGAACATAAAGGTCCAAAAGAGTATGACAAAGAGTATCTTGATTATATAGAAGAAGTATTAAATATTGCATCTGAATTTGGTTTTTACACTTTTATTGATCCTCATCAAGATGTTTGGAGTCGCATGTCCGGGGGAGACGGTGCACCAGGCTGGACTTTTGAAAAAATTGGTCTAGATTTTACGAAATTTGATGCCTCTGAGGCTGCGTTAGTAATGCAGTACAGATATGATTCTAATAATCCTAATATGTATCCTCCAATGCACTGGTCCAGTAATGCTATGAGATTTGCGAATGGAACTATGTGGACTTTGTTTTTTGGAGGAAAAAGTTTTGCACCGTCATGCGTTATTGATGGAATAAATGCTCAAGATTATTTACAACAACATTACATTAATGCGATTAAACAAGTAGCATTAAGAGTTAAAGATAATCCTTATGTGCTCGGATTTGATACCCTAAATGAACCAGAACAAGGCTGGATTGAAAAAAGGGTTGATGGTGTTGGAGCTGAAAAATTTAGCGAAGAGTTAGGTTATAATTTTACACCTTTTGATGCAATGCTAACTGGCTCAGGCTATACGAGAACGATTGGATTTAAGGAGATTAAACGATTTGGCATTAAAGAAACAAGAAGAGATGAATTAAATAAAGGAAAAGTTTCATGTTGGCTGGAGGATGCTGAAGATATTTGGAGAAAAGAAGGTATATGGGAATTAGATAGAAATGGAGAACCACAAATTTTAAATAATGACTATTTTGTAGTTAAAGATCATAAAAAGGTCGACTTTTATCAAGATTATTTATCACCGTTTATAGAAAAGTATACTAAAAATATTAGAGAAATCATTCCTGATTCTATAATATTTTTTGAAAGTCATCCAATAAGAATGCTAAAAGGAGAAAGTTCAACCTTTAAAGTACCAGAAAATGCGGTACATGCAGGACATTGGTATGATGGAGCCACACTGGGTACAAAACGCCCTATGATAAAAGCAAATTATGATCTTTCAGAGGAAAAAATAGTTATGGGAAAAGGAAATGTTCAAGAGATGTTTATTCGGCAACTTAGTAATATTAAAAGTATTGCAAAATCAATCCATGGCGGAATTCCAACTTTAATAGGGGAATTTGGATTACCATTTGACATCAATAATAAAGAGGCTTATCAAAAATTTAAAACAGACCCAGATATAGCTTGGAAAAAGCACATTAAACTGTTAACAATGTACTATAATGCCTTGGATGCAAGTCTATTACACTCAACCCAATGGAATTATACTGCAGATAATACAAATGATTGGGGAGACCAGTGGAATTTAGAAGATCTTTCAATTTTCAGCAGAAGCCAACAACTTAATGCTGAAGACATAAATAGTGGTGGTAGAGCAATTAAGGGATTTTGTCGCCCAAGAGTTGTTCGATGTGGAGGAACCCCAATAAAAATGGAATTTGATATTAAAGAAGGCAATTTCTATTTTGAATTCGATGGTGATTCTTCAATTAGAGCTCCTACGATTTTATACATTCCAAAAATACAATATCCAAGAGGCTATGAAATAAAAGTATCTGAAGGAGAAATTGAGAAAAGAGCAGAAGAACAATTAATTTCGATACAAATAAAAGAAGATGGAGTTCATAGATTAAAGATAATGAGAATTTAAAGAGTTTTAAAAAATATAATAATGAGCTAAATCATAGTTCCCATTTGATATGCTCATAATTTTTTTTCACTACTGTATCTAATCCTTCTAAAATGCTCCTTGTACCTGTTGTATTGTAAATTTTCATTAAATCATCCATTGTTGCAAAACCTCCTTTTTTAGCAGAAAGATAAGAAAGAAGGACTATAGCTACTCCTTGTTTGGCTTGCTCAGGAGTGAACTCAGGAGTTTTATCTTCTAAAATACATTCAGCAAAATAAGCATCTTCATAACCCATAGATATTTTGTAATATTTAGGAAATGGTCCATGTTCAATTGTAGGGCTATAGAATTCTCCTTTGACCTCTGCATCTAAATGTGAAGAAAAAATCTGAACTGGTTTTTCCCAAGAATGATCCTCAAGAATAGTACCTTTCGTACCGTGTAACTCTGTTCTATTGGTTAAAGGATGGATTGTTAAAGATGAAATATCGACTGTAATCATTGCCCCACTCCTGTATCGTAAAAGTATAATGGCTGTATCCTCTCCTTTATTAGGAGGTGAATTTATAGCTTTTCCTAGCCAAGATTGTGCAGAATAAACCTCACCCAAAAGCCAATTCAAAAAAGTAAATTTATGAACTCCCTGATCTGCTACAACTCCGCCTCCACCTTTATCATAGGTAAAATTCCATTTATTGGGATCAAGAAATTGATCCGCAGTAACAAATGCTCCCTCATAAGACCGCCCGAAAAAAACATCTCCGATAAGACCACGATCTATAATATCTTTTATATATTGATGAGCTGGAAGAAAGCGGTGATTTTCTGCAATCATAAATTTAATTCCTGCTTTCTTAGTCGCCGCAATCATATCATCACACTCTTCAAGTGTGATTGCCATTGGTTTTTCACAAATAACATGTTTTCCAGCTTCAGCTGCCGCAACAACGATATCTTTATGAAGATAATGAGGTACCATGACGAGAACAGCATCAATATCGCTTTTAAAAAAACCATCTAATTTTGAATAAGTTTTTAGCTTAGAAAATTTCGCTGCTCTATTTAAGTTTCTCTCATTGGTATCATATGCTGAAATAAACTTAATTTTTGGATTATTCTTAGCACCAAGCCGGTGATAGCCCCATACAGCACCAGTTCCAATTATACCAAATTTTACAAAATCCATAATGCTATACCTTTTAGACATTATTAATAATTATATTCTCTATTTTACGAAAATATTTTTATCTAAACTGGAAAGTCTTTCACAACCAGATTTAGTAATCCTATAGCAATCTTCTATTCCTATCAATCCTTGATTCTTGAAATTCTGCCAAACTTCAATATCAAATACCATATTCATTTCAAATGACCTCTCAAGTTTTTTCATTGGACTGAATAAATGGATTTCTTCAACTTCTAACCCAATACTATGCCCCGTGATAAAGCATCTCCCTCGTTTAGCTAAGGATTTATGAAAATTATTCGCATCAGTATATAATTCTTTCATATTCACTCCTGGTTTAATATTTTTGGCACAAAATTCTTGAACTTTAATCATTCGGTCCATAGTTTCCTCAGCACCTTCAGGTATTTGTCCAATCACCATTTCCCTACTAACATCAGAAACATAACCTTTCCAAATTGTTCCGATATCAAATCTATTAAGATCTCCTGATTTCATGGAAATCCCAATTCCTGGAGCCTCGGGATCAGAAGGCCCAAAATTCATAGTAAGGTGATCCCATCCTTCTGCTCCCTCATCAACTATTGTTCTTCGGGCTATTTGCAATAACTCATTATCAGTTAACCCTTCTCGAGCTTCGTCTATCATTGCTTTTATTGCCTTTTCGGAAATTTCTGTAGATTTCTTTATACGCCTTACTTCTTCTTCTGATTTAATCAATCGCATGTCTAATAATGCTTGATCTCCATTAATAAAATTTGCATTGGGAAATCTTTTTCTTAAGAATTCAGATTGATAGGATGGCATTAAAGATTCATAAGCAATTTTTTTTTCTGATAAACCCCATTTTTCAATTCTATCGGAAACTTCTACCATTGCTGCCTTAGGCGAGCCAATTCCACTAACATCTTTAACCCATGAAAATTTATCTACGCTATTGTATGTTATCCAAGTAATTAAACTTTCTTCACCATTTCTTTTTACCAAAGAGAGGCTAGGGAACTGATTATATAACACATATAGAATAGGATTAGGTGCCACGTGTAATGTAGGCAAACCTGTAGTATAAAATACATTAATAGGACTAGCCACAACTAAAACGTCTATATCGTGCTTTTCTAAAATATCCTGTGCCTTTTGTTTACTAAAACCAATTGGTTCCATTTTTTATCATATTCTTTCTCTAGATAATTTATTTTAAAGCTAATCAATGTCCATAAATATTTCTAATCTTTGCAATGCATTCATATCTCCCTTTGTTTTAAGTTCCCCCTCCATGAATGCTTCCATAGGATCAATTTCTCCAGTAGCAATGCCCACAAAAATGTCAGAGGTAGTCTCTAAACCCATTTCAGCATTTTCATCGAACCCCTCTTCTATTTTAGCTGTTTTATTCTTAAAAATCATTTTTAATTTGAAATCAATATCAGCAAATACAAATTGCATTGTCTTATTAAAACCTTCAAATTCTTCTGCAATTTCTGGATCATCCAATGCTTTAGCCCATTTATTCAAAGCCTCTTTAACTTGTTCAATTGTTGCCATTAAATACACCTTTTACATTACTTTAGTTTATATTTATAATTTCTAATTCAAATTTAGTTATAAAGTTAATAAAATTATAAAAAATATTTAATTTTTCAAATATGACTCTTTTTTTTAATTATTTTTTTCTTTTTCAGTTCTTTCAATATATATTCTGGATACTGGGCCTTAAACCATGGCCAACTAGAAAACCAATGGCTTATAATCTTTATTATAAATGATGGTTTGTTTTTCTTTAAATTACTTCTCTTAAAATAAACCATTCGATATTTTTCAGCATATTTCCATCCCCTTAGTTTTAATCCATTTAACCTTGTTGAAAATTTATAAATTCTCATTAATCTATTAATTAACCAATATTGAGTCTTATGACAAGAAAGTAAATTTCTAATTGACACAAAATCTTTTCTTCTAAATCCAAAGAAGAAATTCGGATTTAAAGATCCATAGAAATATAATTTAGGGGTAAAATCAATTAGCTTCTTATAAATAATATAAAAAATTGCTTTACTGGGATTGATATGATCCATATGATAATACCATGTATGGATTGCTTCAGGAGCAAAAATAATATCTGGTCTTTCTTCATTTAAGTAATCCGCAATTTTCATTATAATTTCCCAGTTAAATTTTACAAATCCATCTATATACCCAAAAAAGTGAATATCTTTGGGATTAATTCCATGGGTAGATAATGCAGTATATAGTTCTTTTGTTCTTATTTTTGCCAAAAAATCACCCTTAAACTTATCATATTTAAATCCTGGAAGTCCAAATTCTCCTTTAGTAATTGAAGCTATTTTAATGATATTTTTTTTTTGACTCCTAGTCGCAAGATAATGAATCAAATGTCCGCATTTTAATTCCAAATCATCTGGGTGAGGTTGAAAGAATATTACTTTCACCATTGTTATCCCATCTCTTTAAATCTTAGAATATTATTTAATTTATTAGACAATCTGATACTTACTTTATACTTTCTATTTGGGTCTGTCTCTTTCCAAGTAAAAAAGAACTTATGATAACTAGGCTAATACCTATAATTAGAAATAATAGAGAAAATCCACCAGGAATGGGAAGAAAATAAACAACAAGGAAATAAAAGGGTGGTGCGATTTGAATTGGGATTTGCTGAATTGGAATTAAATTACTTGCTTGACCTATTCTGAATGATTTTTGAATTGTTATTATACCAAATATAGTAGTGAATGCCAAAACTATTAATGAAAATATAAAAATTAGAATTTCAGTTAAAAGTGCTGTACCTCCAAATATATGAGAAAGGACTCCCATTAGAGGGCTTATCCAAAAGTTAGATAATGCAAACATAAATCCAGAGAAGATTGCCAACGATATGCCTTTATTAATCCCTTTAATTTGTAATAAATGGAAAATTCCTGCTAAAATAAATAAAACTATCGTAAAAATCATTATTCTTAATATTAGCCCCCATTCTACGAAGTTTTGGGCTTCTACATCTATTGCCATATTACTCAATCCAATAAATGCGATTGCAATAACCATTAAAAGAATTCCTACAATTTCTGAAGTTTCTAATTGTTCTCCTATAATTTTTACAGACCCTATTGCCAATACTATTAATCCCGCTCCCATAAGGCCTGGAATTAAAGTTGGACCGATATAAAATTGAGCTATAAAATAAAGAACCCCGCCAATAATGTTTTGCAATATTAATCCTATTAACCATAACGGCTTCTTAACAATTGTCCTCATAAATTTCGAATCATCTTTGAATTTATTAACGACTTTCTTCTGTAAGACGGTTCCATAATTATTTGAAATACCAGATGATATTGCCATCAATATTCCTAACCAATAAAATACTAAACTCATAAGAAATAATTTGTATAATATAATTCAATTTTAATGTAGTATATTTTGCTCTTTAATAATTTAAAGATTAGTAGTAGTATTTTTTCAAAAACTCTTAAACCGATTGTGAGTTATTTTTTAGGGGAATTTCACTTATTTTTATGTATCAAGAAAGTACTTTTATTTTATGAGTTTTAATCTCCTTGAATTTGTACAAACACTTTTCTATTTCTTGGACCATCATATTCAGCAAACATTAATCCTTGCCAAGTTCCTAAAACTAATCTTCCATTATGTATTATTATATCTATAGAAGGCCCTGTTAAACTCGATTTTATATGAGCATCAGAATTTCCCTCCATATGAGCGAATCTCGCACCTTGTGGAATCAAGCTTCCTAAAAAATTTATAATATCTTCCATTACTGCGGGATCTGCATTTTCATTAATGGTTATTCCAGCTGTTGTATGAGGTACAAAGATTCGACAAACACCTTCTTTTACACTAGATTCACTTACGATTTTACTCACTTCACTTGTAATGTTTACCAGCACTTCCCTTTTTGGAGTTTTTACCTTAAAATCTTTAAATAATATCATAAGATATTATAGCATACTTACATATTTTAATTTTAAATTTACTATTGGAATATATTCCAGAATGAAATTAATTGAAGAAATTATTCATAAATTTTTTTTAATTTTGTAAAAATATTGAAAATTTATTGAATTCGAACTACGAAAAAGAAAATAATTAGAAGTATATCATTTATATACTATATTATCTTATTTTCCTTATATATATCTTATCGGAAATCAAATGAAAGCTAACTATTTAAATATTTCAGAAAAAAAGAGAAGGATATACTCTTTTATTTTGTTGTCCTTGCTATTACCTACACTCATGATTATAAACTATAATTTGCTCGGGTTTCATACTAATCAAGATAGGAAGAATATTATTATCAATAACGTTCAAGAAAATTTATGCACAAGTAACACTTATCAATTAGTTGATCCTATTAATATTTCGTCATGGAATGATTGGGCTAATTATCCTTTTATTTCCGGAAATGGTACTAGTTTAAATCCATTTATTATAGAAAATATTGAAATAAATGGTACTGGCGTTAAAACGATACTCTCAGGCAATGATACTCGACTCGATTATACATATAGAGGAATCTTTGTTAATGCTAATGGTTCATTTATTATTCAGAATTGTAAAATATCCCATACTTCAATCGGGATATATTTATATGTTGGCATATCTCCTGGGACTTATCTTATTAGAAATGTTGAGATTAATAATTGTAGTATAGGAATTTATAGTTGGTGGCCACATGTTGTAGTAAATATCACCAATTGCTATATTCATGATTGCAATTGGGTTTCTATAAAAGCAAAATTAGATTTACATGGCTACTCAGATTACGGTGGAGTTGGAATCTGGGTAAGATCAAATACAGGTTCTGTTATTGATAATTGCAGTATTCATGATTGTGCAATAGGGATGAGTGCAGGAAGTGTAGAATTTATTCGAAAGAATGAATTTATTAATTGTGGTATAGTTCTTAGTATGTATTTTTCAAATTATGATATTAGCAACACGGTCAATGGAAAACCGATAGGTTTATTCTGGGGAATAGATAATATGATTTTTACCCAAATTAATGCCTCTCAATATGGACAATTAATTTTTGTAAGTTGCAATAACCTTTCTCTTTCAAATATTCATATTACTGAACCTTCTAGTATTGGAATTCAATTATATTCTCTTAGCGTTGAACAACAAACAACCCATTTAAGTAATATTGTAGTTGAAAATCAAAAACTAGCTATGTATATTGCTGGACGTAATATAGTTGGGGATTATCTATCTATTAAAAACTGTAGTGCTGGATTCTATTTTGAAAATATTTACCATAGTAGATTTACAAATATTATGATAGATAATACTGATATACCTATTTATATAAAGACACCGATTAATAATGTTACTATTGAAATTGAACGATTTACTAAATTTTATTTAGTTGATGATATGGCTTTGTATGGGGAAAAGCTACATGTTGAGTCGTTAGATACATCATATAATGTGTCAATGTCTTATATTCCAGAATTAGGAATGCGAGGTTATGTTACTCAATTTAATGATAATAATATCTATCAACTTAGCCTTGTTTGGTCATATGAAGTTCGAGCAAATTTTACAATCATCTCAGGCTCACCTTATACAAATCCGGATAGAGAGATCCCAGGATATCATCTATTTTGGCTCTGGAGTATAGTTATCATAGGATTCGTAATATTGATTGAATCTCGCCGAAATAAATTTTACAAAAATTAAGAATAATCTTTGAAAGATTTATTATAGAAAAAATAAAGTTTTTAGAATTTTCCATGTTTTCCTTTCCCTAAAGCAAATTCCTTGCTTCCTTCAAGATATTCTCCACTTTGTAAGGTATTTAAGCCATATTCAAATTCATTTTTCATTGCTTCCTTAAAATTCATACTAAATTGTTCATAAGTAGAGAGTTTATCGTTTCTCATACACGTTTGAGGAAATGATGCGATTTCTATAGCTAATTTTTCGGCTTCTTCTCTAGCAGTTCCATCTTTTACTACTCTATTTGCTAAACCCCAGTCGAAAGCTTGTTGAGCGGATACTGGCCTTCCAGTTAAAATCATATCTAAAGCTCTACTTAACCCTATTAATCTTGGAAGCCGCACAGTACCTCCATCAATTAAAGGAACTCCAAACCGACGAGAAAAGACTCCAAAAATGGCACTTTCCTCCACTATACGTAGATCACACCATAAAGCAAGTTCTAATCCACCAGCAACCGCATAACCTGCTACAGCAGCAATAATAGGTTTAGAAAGTATCATTCTTGAGGGTCCCATTGGACCATCTCCTTCTTTATCTATTCTATTACCACGTCCTTCAGCAATAGCTTTAAGGTTTGCGCCTGAACAAAAAGCACCATTCGCACCCCATAAAACAGCAACAAGTGCATTATTATCGCGTTCAAATTCTCTGAATGCATTAGCAAGCTCTAATGCTGTGGGGCCATCCACAGCATTTTTCACTTTAGGATTATCAATAATTACTGTATAAACTGGATATTTCTTTTCAATTAAAATTGCCATGAAAAAAATAGAATTATAAAGATAATAAAATTATTCTAAAAAAAAACACTAAAAAAATATTTTATTTTTGATTTGCTAAGTATTCATTCATTTCTACAAAACTACTTGTTCTAATAAGAGCAGCTTTGAGAAATTGGAATCCAATATCGTATGTAGAACCATCTCCTCCAATATGAATAACCCAAGGTATTTCTTTATTATATAAGCCCTTTGCTTTCATAATTTTTTTGGCTGTGATAATCCCATCAGCAACAGTAGCTCCTGACTCGAATAAGTGGTGAACCCAAGGCACATTCCAAGATGTCACGTTATCTTTTGAAGTGGAGACTTCAGAACAACTTGTATTATTTATATAAATAATATTCTTTCCCGATACAGCTTGAGCTGCAGTGGCGAGTTGATTAAGGACCATACCTGCACCACAACCGGGGCAAAGTCCATGACCTGGTTGAAGGTGTTTTTGAGGTTCTAGACTTTTACGATTTACTCTATAAAAGTCTATTGGTTTTTCTGCTCCAAATTGTTCTATAAGTCCTTTAAGTTTTTTATTCCTTTGTTCCGTTAAATAGATAATTTCATCAATTTCTTTTTCCATAAACTTAGGTTTGAAGAGATGTCTAAATCTTCCCATAGATTTTAAATATTCAACGAACTTTTCTTTATCAATATCCAATCCCCGGTAATAGGTAAATTCAGGAACTCCATCCTCTACCCTTATGGTGTATAAAGGCCAATAACCACAATCTGTAGCTAGTTTTGATATTTCCAGAGCCACAGAAGCTCCATGTCTCCAACCTCTCATACAATCTGAATATGCTTGAATAAATGCAGAACCATTTGATTTAAGAGCATCCGCTACTTTTCCCATGAAATCTGCTGGATAAGCGGGGTTAACTGTTGCTAAGAACAATTTTTTTGTTCCATAAAAAGCAAAGGGAGTAACCAAGTCTTGCTTAACTCCAACTTTACCAGGTATTTTTTCTCCTGCAGGTCCGGTAGTGGTTGAGGCATACGGGGGAGTTCCTCCACTTTCCTGGATTCCAGTATTCATAAAAGCTTCATTATCATAATTGAAGAATAAAACATTACATTTGCCATCTCTCGCTAATATATCTTCAAAATTAATTACATTTCTTTCTGGTTTCGACATTTTTTAATCCACCCCAAAAATTTTTTCCTTTGTTTCTCTTACTCCCAAATATTGATAAAGTTGGCCATTCATATCTGAAACTAAAGCCATTTTCCTTTTAGCAATGTCTAATTCGTCTCTCGTTACATCTCTGCCACCTAAACCCACTATAAAACTTCTAAATAATGTTCCAAGAGGGTATAATGCGGATGCAATAGACATTGAAAACGGAGGAAGCATGCCATTTAGCGAATCAGACTTCTCTAGAATGATTAATTTCTCAATATTATGGTCTTCAACTATTTTTCGTAATTCTTCATAAGGAAATGGTCGAAAAGCACGAATTTTGATAAGCCCAATATCCTTGTTCTTTAGCATCCAACTGATAATATTACCACACATTGAACCCATCGTGCAAAAAGCTGTTTTTGAAGAATTATCTAGATTATAAGTTTCAATTAAATCGTATTCTCTCCCGGTAAACTTTTTAAATTTTGAAAAAACTTCTCTCAATTGATTCAAAACAGGCTTTTTAGCTTCATCTAGATTCTTTCTTCCTTCCATAAAATAAGATGGGGTTACAATTCCTCCCCAAGTCCCTGGTTTTGAGGGATCAATCGTATGTCGTGGTTTCTTTGGAGTCATTTGTCTAACAGCTTCATCTGGAATAAGAGTTAATTTTTGAACTGAGTGTGAAATAATAAAACCATCATGAACAAACATAGTTGGGAATAACGAGTCTTCAGAAATCATTACTGAGAGGATTGCAGCATCGTAGGTCTCTTGAACATTCTCAGATACAATGCAATTCCACCCCATTTCTGAATTTGTTTCAGTAAACTCCCATGAATTCCAAATACTTAAATTAGGACTATTAAAGGCTCTTGCGCTAATCATCATAGTTAATGGTAAACGCCATCCTACTGCCATGGGTAATGCTTCAGTCATTAGTAAATACCCTTGACTCGCTGTTGCTGTAAACGATCTTGCACCTGCTGCACAAGCAGCGGTTGAAAAACTAATAGCAGCTAATTCAGATTCTACATTGACAAAAGCAGCCTTTAATCTACCTTGATGGACAACATCAGATAATCCCTCTACAGATTGAGTCTGCGGTGTTATAGGAAATGCGCAAATGACATCAGGATCTGTCTGCGTCACTCCCCCTGCAACAGCATAATTTCCAATCATCGTAGTCGTAATTGGTTCTTTAATCTCTTTAAAAAATATTCTCATAGGTTCTATTGACAATTTTAATTACCTCCTTCTTGATCTTCTGGAACAGCACAAGATGCTGGACCTTGTTTTAATCTTTTACTTATAGCATCTACTGGGCAGACTTCAAGGCAATTTTGACATGATTTACAGTGAAATTGATCAATACCTTTCATGTGCCATTGTCCATCATCTCCTTTGTCTCTGACTATAGCAAAATCAGGGCAAATGTACCAACATTGAGCGCAATCAGTACATTTTTCTTCATCCCAAATCATATCCCATTCTCCCCAAGAACCAGTATTAACCTGTCCACTTCCCATTTCTATAACATCTTCATCGCAATACCAAACTCCCGCTTTATCAACTTCTTTATATCCTGGCAATCCAGGGAATACTTGTTGCCAAGGTACTTTTGTATCAACCGTAAAATCGGGATCTAAACCAATATCGTAAACACATGTTTCTTCAATAGCTTGTTTTATTGCTGCAACATTTTTAGCAGCCAATTCTCCCTTAAAGCGTCTCATTATTGCATCTGCTAAAGCATCTACTGAAAAAATAGGCATAACACGAAGGATGCCACCTAAAATAATGGTATTGGTAATATTTCTACCCAATACATCTAAAGCTATTCTAGTTGCATCAATTGTGCCAATATTAATATCTTTTCTGCCAACAACATCTTGAATTTCTAATTGATTTAAAACTGTATTAACAATCAACCAACCTCCCTTGGCTAATCCGGCAGTTACATCGATTTCTCCTAAAAGAGAAGGATCTAATACAGCTACAACATGAGGAGCATACACTTGTTCATTTGTTCTAACTAGATCGTCATTACCACTCAGTCTTACATAACTTTCCGTAGGAGAACCCATGCGTTCAGCTCCAAACATTGGTTGACATACACCATAACCATAAAAAGCTTCTACACACAAATTTGAAGCTGTTACTCCGCCTTGTCCACCTCTCGCATGAAATCGAAGATTTATAACATTCTCTTTTAAAACTTCTTCTAATTGTTCAGCGCTTAACATTTTTTTTCGAATCTTTAGTATTTTTATTAATTTTTTGCTATAAAATAAACACTAAGAAAAATATTCTTAAAAAATTAAGCTTTATCCATTTATTCCATAAATTTTAATTCTGAAATGAAAGAAACATGTTTAAGTAATGTTAATATCAGAAATCTATAACTAATTCCAATTATAATAAATTCAATCAATCTATATTATTAATTATGAATTCTCAAGAAAAATCAAACAATAGCAATTCAGAAATAAATGAAGATGCCATATTTAAATCACTGAGTCATGAAATACGTAGAGACATTATTAGATATATTGGAGATAAAAGGGAATCCACCTTTTCAGAAATTTTTCACAATATCAATGAATATTGATAGTCCAACTCTGTCATATCACCTAAAAAGTTTAAATCCTCTCATAATCCAAAAAGAAAATAAATATTTTTTGTCAGAAATAGGACAGGCTTCTTATAGTTTACTTGGAAAAATAGATCAATCTGAGAGAATTCAAAAGGGGAAAAAACGATTTCTACATGCGTATTTTACAACTGCTATTTGTTGGATATCTGCTAGTACCATTATTCCTCTAGTTTATTTGTTTGGACCGATTGATTTCCTGATTCCAATAGTTCAAATTGTCATTACTATCATTTCTTCGATAAATTACATTATTATTTGGAAATTAGGAAAATCTTTTTAAGAAAATTGATTAATTTTTTTTGATTTCTTTCTTTTCTCCAAACATAAAAGTTTAACTTGTTAATAAGAAATATTTTTTGTTTTAAATGTTAAAGAGTAAAAAATCTAATTCATACGAAGAAAAGGTTACTCCTGATTTTAATCCTATGATTAAAATCATATTTTGGAATAGTTTAGGGTTTTTTTTTTTTTCATTTATAGTACCTCACGTAGTTAAGCAATTTTTAGGGTTTTCAGAAATAGAATTGGGGTTGGTTTGGGCAAGTCAGTTATTTGGTGCCTTATTAAGCACTCCATTTGTAGGATATATAACTGATAAGATGTCAAAGAAGTTATTAGTATTAATTGGAAGTTTTGGCAGAGGAGTTGGTTATTTTGTAATGTATCTTGCTATAATATTTTATTCACTTTATATCTTCGCCATTGGATTATTTATTTTGGGATTTTTCGTAGGATTTTTTTGGAGCCCTTTAGACACTTTAATCTCTGAAAAATCACATAAACGAAATCGCTCTTATGCATTTGGAAAAAGGGGTGGGATGATGGGGATCGGTAATTTAGTTGGATCAATCATTAGTTTTTTAATCTTTGGATTAACTAATTATTTAATTCCCGAGAACATCTATTTAGTCTATAGCCCCTTAATTTTATTTGGTGCTTCCAATTTATATGCGGGGATAGTTTTTAATCGTGATGTCGATGAAAACCTTACATTTAAAGATCACATTACTAATTTAGGAATAATAAGAGAAGATTCTTTTAGTATACCTCAAATAAATGACTCAAATTCAGAAATTAAATTAAAATCAAAAATGAGTTACATCTTTGTATTGGGATTTACAGTCTTAATGTTTGCATTTTTAACAACTAATATGAATCAAATGTTAGCTCAACCTTACCTGCAACCTTATTTAAATGATGATTTAAAAGTTGTGGATCCTACTATAGTTATGTTAATCCTGTTTCCAAGTCAAGTTATCGCGTTATTAATAGCACCAAAATTAGGAAAATTAGCTGATAAAATTAATCCAATGTTAGGAATTACTGTTATTAGTAGCTTTGGTTCCTTAGTCACATGGTTAATTATTAATTCGACAACAGGGTGGATATTCAGTTTAATTTTGATTTTAGATTCCACTTTTGCTTGGGGAGGAATGTTAGTATTACAAAATGTTTTAAGTCGTATATCTAAAAGTCATCGTGGAAAGATATTTGGTGTCTCACAATGGATAAGTATTCTTGGAGCAATAATAGGACCTATTTTAGGAGGGATTGTTTACGTTATATTTGGATCGTTTGCACCTTTCCTTATTTCGATATTTATTGAATTATCAATAATCCCTTTCTATATTATAGCTATTCGCTTATTAAAGCCATATATGGCTGAAAAAATAGAATAATTAAACCGTATAAAATACGATAATGCCCTACTTTTTGTTAAAATAAGAGGTCAAATTTAATAATTCCACCATTTATGATTTAATAAATTTTTCAAACCAATTTATTGGGAGTTTATTTTTAACTTCTTCTATAAATTCTTTAATTGTTAGTATTCCTAAATCTGAAATTACACTATCGATATATTCTGGAGGAGTTATATCAAAATAATAATTATGTACTTTAAGTAATTCCTGTTTGATTTTTTTATTATATACTTCCTTTATAGATTTTTCTTCAATTTTAACTTCATATCCATAATGGCTTAATAAATTATATTTAAAAGAATCACAAATAGCATAGACTTGTGTATTTGTAGAATTTGCTAGCACAGTTAGAGGATAAGTACCGATCTTATTAATAATAGAACCATCTTCTAATAGACTATCAACACCAACAAAAACAAAATCAATACTATCTATAAATTTTCCCATTGCCGCATCAATTATAAGATGCGTTTCATATTTTTTTGATAATGATTCAGCAACGCGATAACCTTCGAAAAGTGGACGAGATTCTAAAATATATATAATAAGATTACTTTTTTCATATTTTTTCAATAGATCCATAATTGTAGAACTGTATGATATCAACATGAGTTTTAAAGGTTCCTTTTGGAAGCTATTAATAAATGAGATGAAATTCAAAGCTAAGTTAGAAGAAACTTTTTCTCTTTCTTTTTTTAATTTACTAATTTTTAAAAGAAGTGATTTTTTGCTTATATTATCTAAATCATGAATTAAAAAACCAATTGTATTAATTAATGGTGCTATACTTGGCCTTGAAGATATGATTTCTTTTAATATTTCCAAAATGGGAAGAGTTATATCTTCATTTTGATCTTCGATATTATTTAGTTGAAAGGTAATTATTTTTAGAGCTTTATCTATGAATTCATTAGCACCAGATTTATTATCCTTTTTTAACTTATCAATTTCCTTAAAGATTTTCTTGTTAATCAACTTGGAATCTTATTCTATTATTAAAAATATTTAATAGATTATGAAATTTAAATATCACCAAACCATATATTTACATGGGGAGTTTATGTCCAATAAAATTAGAGTTGATAAAAAGGGATGAAAAAATGCTAAAAAAACCATATATTTATTTCATTTTAAGTATAATTGGATTTTTTTTTCTCCTAACCATTCCATCCGGTATATGTACAGAAGTTTCAGATACTATAGTTCTCGAATATAATGAAGAGGAGGCTATTAAAATATACCCAAATAGAAATGTTGATTGGTCATTTACAGGAACAAATCCAAACGTGAATATTACATTACATAGTTATTCGGAGAGTTGTTATCTTGCTTCTAGTTGGCATAAAATAGTCTCTGAAGGTCATGTTAGTGACTCTGGTTCTTGGTCAGTGGGAATGCATCCAGTTTGTGATCCATCAGAAGAAGAAAATATTCCACCATTCTATTTCGTATTTGTAAATGGGGATCCCGATCAGGAAAATACCACAGTTACTTATACACTCAATGTTGATCCTTTAATTCCTGGTTATAATGTAATCATCATTATTTCAAGTTTAGCTATGGTAGTAGCAATTGTAGCAATTATAACACTTAAAAAGAAAGATAAAAACTAAGCAAATTTTAACCTTTTAAATCTTTTTTTTTCTTCAATATCTATTTTTATTCTCATTTTAAGGAAGCTATGATATTAAAAATTAGCTAGAAATTATATCTCTTTCATTTTATCAGCATTTTTCACATAATCTGGTATAAAAGTTGTTTTTAGTAGATTAGAATTTCCAGTAGAGATTATTTTTCCATCCATATCATAAATTTCTGCAATTGCGTGAAGTATATTTCGTCCTTCCCGTATTATTTTTCCAATGACTTTTACTTTTTCACCAACTTTTACTTTCCCTAAGTAATCAACATGAAAGTCTATTGAAATAGGAAAGCCTTCATAACCTAAGGTGGCTGTTGTCATACCTATTGTATCATCCATCAGACCACATTGCATTCCACCATGTAATAAACCAGTTGGATTTGCCATCTCAGGCCTTACTTCAAATTCTAACTCTAATTTCCCATATTCTGCATTAATAACCTTACCATTTAGCCATTTTGAAAAGGGAGGCACGGAAAAATCTTTTAATTCCTGGTTTTTAAAGGTATTAAATAATTTTATCATCCTTTCCGAACGTTCTTTAATTTTATCTTTCTCAGTCATAATTAATTTCAGTTAATCAAATAAATTGATCTTTTAAGAATTTAGAACCTATATAATAATTATTTTTATAAAGTATTAATGTTAAATTTAATCAATTTGTTTTCTTATCATTTCTCTAAGATGTTTTACCCAAAACTTGGGATAATTTTTTTCTGTATTCAGTAAAAGCTTGTCGTCCTTTGTCTGATAAATGAAGTAGGGTTTGAGGTTTTTTTCCTTTAAATCGTTTCTCAACATTTACATAACCTGCTTCTTCAAGTTTGGTAACATGCGATGATAAATTTCCCCACGTTAATTTTGTTTGATTTTTTAAAAATACCATATCTGCACTTTCTACTACGTATAAATAAGCTATAATGCTAAGACGAGCAGGTTCATGAATTAATTTATCGATATCTGTAATCGAAGTTATTTTATCTCTATTATTCTTTTCCTTGCTCGTCTTAAATCAACCTTTTAGATTTTTTAATCTTTTTTCGGTTTAGGATACTTACGTAAGAATTTTATGAAAAATATTAAACCAACCACCACTATAATTCCTCCAGGTACGCCAAATCCGATTATGCTATCTAAGGGGCTACCTAGAATAGAATAAATAATATCCGAGATAAAAAAGCTGAAACCCCCCATAAGAGCATAAATATAAAGTCGATTAAACTCTAGGAAATAGGCAATAATTGTAAAAGGAATGGTATATGAAATCAAACCAATAAGCAAGGGAGTAAATGATCCTGCTAAAATAATAAATTCTAATAATCCAAAAAATGTTAAAATAAAGACAATACTACCAAATAAAACATTAATTAAGAGGAATATTTTTAATTTTTTTTGTCGAGCTTTTCTTTTTTGTCCGAATTCTACAATTCCAATTCGGGGAATGGTTATAAATTTCTTTCCTAAATAATATATTAAAAAAGTTATGGTGTTCCAGATAATTATAATTATCATAATGTTCAATGGTTCAAATATATCAAAAATAATACGAGTCCAAGACAAACCGAAACCTAATAATAACATCCCAATAAAAATATCCCAAAAACCATCTTCAAAAAAAGATCGATACACTTTTTTTTCTATTGATTTTAAGTCCAATACCTCTTTATCAATATCTACCATTTGAAATATCCTCCTTTTTTGGTAATGGATAGTTTTTAAGAAATCGAACAAAAATTATAATACCCATAGAAAGAATAATAATTCCAATGATTCCATACGAGAAAAGCCATCTAATTCTGTAATCTATTGACCGGTTTAATGTTTCATTAATGATAATACCCATCCAAATAAGTACTCCAATTGCATAACACCTTGGATATTTTAATAAATAAGCTATAATCGTGAAAGGGGGTATGATAAAAACCAAGCCAATAATCAATATAAAAAGAATACCCTCTACTTTTACTCCAGATGTGATTCCAATGAAAGGTAAAAGAAAGATTATTAATGTGAATATAACTTGGATTAGTGTAATAATAATTATTTTTTTTCCAACAGATTTTATTTTCGGTCCAGGTTTTACATATCCCATTCTAGGTCTGATGACGTATATAGTAACGATAAATATTACTACAAAAACTACACACAAAAGAATTAGTGGCCATAAAAAATATCTATAAGGTTCAGGTAAAGCCTCACGAAAAATGGGACCAAATGCCATTCCTGTATAAATAAAACCGATTGACATGTCGAAAAGCCCATGTTGATGAGCAGTTTTTATAATCTTCTTTTGTATAGCTTCTAAATCAATATCTTCAACCATGTAATAAACTAAATCCTCTTTTTATTACTTATAATGTATATCTTTTTTCCTCCTTTCATAAACTTTTTTTATTTTTTAATTAATAATTGAAAAAAATTTTAATTTTAATTTTAACCCTTAATTATGTTAAACTTATTCTATTTTATTTCCACAATTTGGACAAAAAATTGCATCTGAAGTTGTTTTGGCACCACAATAAGGGCAATACATTTCATATGATCTTTTAGAGTCTTTTTGGGGTTTTACTTGATAATCATAATCTTGGGATTGTAGTTCATGTTCATGGCTATATCTTATTATTGTTTCTTGACGCGAATTTTTGCTTTTTATCAATACAATCATGAAAATAGCAAAAAATCCACAGATAGCTAGCGCAATAATTATCGTAAGCAAAATTCGAATTGAGCCAAGTTTAGAATTATAATGCTCTGAGGAATAAAAAAAGGCTAGCATCATAATAAACATTCCAACTAATACTAATAAACCTACTATTATGCTAATTCCTTTTCTCTTATTATTATCCTTACCTGCTGAGATAATTGGAATATATGCCAACTATATTCTTCCTCCTATCTTTTTTTAATAAAATTATGAAAAAAATTGAGTTTTAATATTTCTACTCTATTTTATTTAATTTTTTCATCCCAATATATAGTAATATTGTCCCTACTACGATATTGAGAGCAAAAACGGGAGTTAACATTACAATTCTCATCATTATTACTGTCTTTGGATTGAAAAATATTAACATGAAGATGGGCATCATAATCGCTGGCTGCATTATAAGCATAGAAATCATAGAATTAGATTTCATATTTGAATCTTTTTCTCCAAAAGCGGGATTCAAACATTGTAGACCTATTGATTGAAGCATAGAAATTGGAATATTTGCTAGAAATAAAGAAAAGAATATAATTGCATCAAGAAGTCCAATTTTAGCGAATAGTGAGTGTAGAATAGTTATAAATAATGATATAAATAAACCTATTACTAGCATATTCATTATATAAGAATAAACCAATCCCTTAATCCCTCTTGGAGATTTCTTATAAACCCATATAATGTCTTTTGAATTGATGAATATAAGATGACCTAACATTATACTTGACATTAATCCTCCTAGTACAATTAATATTGAGGAGCTCAGTATTATTCCTTTGTAGTCTTCCATTGTTGAAGATGTAAACCATGCCATAAATCCAACTAATCCTAATACATAGGCTATTCTTGCGAGATTAGCTTTTTTCCTTAGGAATAATTTCATTTGAACTATCAATAATCCTCCGAATTTGCGTCCAGCAACTTTATATAACATTGAATAGAAATAGTTTCCTTTTTTAGCTATCGAAGTGCTTTTTACACTTACTCCTTCTAAAGAGTAAAAAACATGCGCTTTTTTATATGAAAAATATAAAACAGTTAGAGGAATACAAAGAGCTAAACCGATACTTAACCAAATATTTAAAATGTATGAATTAAGTAGCAAAGGGTCAATTGCATGTAATATAATATTAGAAAACCAAATTGATGGATAAAAACTTAGCCAATTCTTTAACTCTGGATTCATAAGTATCTCGTTGATGAAAAATATCACTGCATACATCATTATGACCATAACAATCGTAAGAATCATGATTAACGCTTTTCCCCAATCTCGAGCACTTTCACTTTTCGAGATTTTATGCTCTAACCAGCTAGAAATTATAGAACCAATTAAATTAGCAAAATACACAAGACCAAATGCACAGACATATATAATGACGTATTGAATTATCGTTAAATCTATAATCGGATTAATCATTCCTACTACTATTGGCGCAAAAATCAACACTGCAAAAGTATAAAGGGGTAACTTACCTAAAAATTCTCCAAGAAAAATGTCGCGTGCTAAAACAGGAGAAGCTACCAAAGATTCTTTAATTCTTGATTCATCCTTGTTATAGACGTTATTTAAAGGAAGCATTAATATGATTAAAAAGAGTATCATCATGAACGATTCAGTTAAAAGAGCGACGACAGGTTTAAATATATCTGCATATTGAGCTGCTATAGTCGGCATGAATGAATCGAATAAGATTGGGGCTATAATGAATGCCCACAGTATTAATATTAAATATGAACAAATAAAAAATCTTTTTCTATTGTTTCTAAAACTACTAGTTCTTAGCATAATTTCGTTTTTAGCGATTGTTAGCCATAATTTTCGCTTATTTGCTTGATAATCATATTCAGGTTCTAAGATAAGAATGTTAAACCACCACTTTCTTTCTTTTTTTTACTTTTCCTTTTCTTGGTGTTACAATTTTCTTATTTAATTCGCCATTTTCTCTCCAACTTAAAAGATCTTCCATTTTGTTAACGCCCATAACTTTAAGATACGCATCTTCTAAGTTTTTTGCTCCTATATTATCTATAATTTCTCTTGGACTCCCTTCAATTTTCAAAATTCCATTATTAATTATGCCAATCTGATCACATAATTCTTCAGCAACATCTAATTGATGAGTACAAATAAAAATGGTCTTATCTGCCCTCATAACAAGTTCTTTTATTAAATCTTTAACCATCCTTGCAATCGCTGGATCTAGATTTGAAGTCGGTTCGTCAAGATATATTATTTGCGGATCTTGTATGAGAGCGGCACATAAACATACTTTTTGCTTCATACCTCGGGAATAACCTTCTAATAGATCATCTGCTCTCTCAGTTAATCCAAATAATTCTAAGAGTTCTTCAATTCTAGAGATTATAACATTTTTAGCTAAGTAATATAATTCTCCAATAAAAAATAAAAATTCTCTTGCACTAAGTTTTTGATATAATCCAGGACTCTCTGGTAAGAATCCACTTATCATCTTCACATACTTCTCATGAGTTGTAATATCTTTATCTGTGATGTATATTTTACCGGAAGTACTTGAAATTATTCCGTTTAGCATTCTAACTGTAGTTGTTTTGCCCGCTCCATTAGGACCTAATAATCCATAAGTTTTACCGTATGGAATTTTTAAATTTAATTTATTTACTGCTAGAACACTACCAAAACTTTTAGTAAGTTCATGGGTTCTTATAGCATAACTTTCCATTTTTTTCTACCTCCTTAATTTTATTAAAAACAATTTCTCTATCATTTTTTTACATTTTGACCTAAATTGAACTAATTACTAAATTATGAATTTGATAATTGTTCTCCTATTTAGAAGGATTTTCTCGTAACCCTTCTAAGATATCATTATTAAACAAAGTATTTAAATGTTGCGGAGTACTCTGCCCAACAAAGTTAGATTATAATTAATGAATAGATAGAAAAAGCTATTTTCTGATTTAAAAACTATTAAACTTATCTTTAATTTTATAATATTGATGGAACAACAAAAGAGTTCAGACTTAAATGTAAAGGATATTTCATTTATTAACGATATTAAATCAATGGCTGTTATTGGGATTTCAAAAAAGAGAAATTTTTTCTTTTTAAAAAATCATCAAGAAAGTTTTAGAGGTGATTTATTTGCTATTCATCCAAATATAAAAGAAATTCCAAGCTTTCCAAAACAAAACATTTTTGCTTCAGTTAAAGACATCCCTGTTGAAGTTGATTTTGCTTTTATAGCAGTCCCAGCAAATAAAGTTTTAAGAGTTATTGATGATTGTGTTGAAAAAGGAGTAAGATTAGCCAGTGTTTTTACTGCAGAATTTTCAGACGCTGGTACAGAAGAAGGGATTGCTTTAGAAAAAGAATTAATAAGAAGAGCTCAAAATAGAGTAAGGATTCTTGGGCCTAATGGAATGGGTATCTTTTACCCTAAAAAAGGAATTACTTGGCGAACAAATTTTCCTACTACCCCAGGAAATATTGGATTTATTGCTCAATCAGGGGGAATATGTAACATTGCCATTTATACAGCTAAAGAATATGGTCTCACTTTTTCTAAGGTATTTTCCTTTGGTAATGGAGCAGATTTGGATTTTGTAGATTTATTTTATTTTTTAAGCAATGATCCCGATACAGATATAATTTTATGTTATGTAGAGGGAATTAAGCAAGAGAGAGCGAATGATTTAAGAAAAATTTTTTCCGATAATAAAAAACCAACTATAATACTAAAAGGCGGAAAATCTAAGAGAGGTGAAATTGCTGTTAGGACACATACTGCATCAATATCAGGAAATAATCGTATTTGGAATTCACTATTTATGCAATATAATTTGATTGAAGTAAATAGTTTAGAACAACTAATCAATACCGCAAGAATAATAGATTTTTATGGAATTAATAAAATAGAGAATGTTGCGGTGTTTAGCATAAGTGGAGGTTATGGTGTTGTATTAGTAGATTTAATCGAGAATGCAGGTATGAAGGTTCCAGAATTCAGTCTCGAAGTTCAAGAAAAATTAAAGAAAGAATTCTTCGTTCACGGTACTAGTCCTAGAAATCCCTTAGATGTAGCTGCTCAATTAACATATAGTGAATCTATTAAAAAGATAATCGATATTGCTCTATCAGATGAAAAAATTGATGCATTAATAATGGATTTTCCAAGCTGGTATTTTAGTTATGATTTTTTTATTTCGCCTGATAAGAACTATGAATCAAATATTATTGAAGCTTTAAGTTTAGGGCATAAACATAAAAAACCATTATTTCCAATTATTCAACCTGCAAATACGCCAAATGATCAGGTTCGTATTTCAAGATTATTAGCAAATAAAAAAGTTCCTGTCTTCAGAGATCCTTTAGAAGTTATACCTCTTCTACCTAAAATTAATAATTATTATAGGCAGCAATTAGTTAATAAAAAAGTAAAATTAAAAAAAAAGAAAGTACATTCTTTTTAATTATTTCTTTAATTTTCTGACTAACTTAGCTAGAATAGGAACAGAATCTTCTACTTCTTTAACAGGAGAAATCTTATACTTCATAAACAATCCTGGAAGCGCGATTCTCCAAGCATTAGCATTTATTAATACGTCATCCACACTATCAGTATCAACTATAGCAACACCCCAATGTTCTGGAGTAATATACCAACCTTTAACATCCCATTTTTCTTGCTTTATTTCAGCTTCTTGGATTTTCTGGTACGCGTTTAATATTCCTGTCGGATCCAAAGAGGGATTTAATTCATAATATACAAGAAATAACATTCTTTTTTTTTCACCTTATTTTTACATTGGATTGTATTATTAGTGATTATACTTTTCAATTTAAGTATTTACATTTTTGTAAAATAAATTGCTTAAAAATCATGAATTAAAATAAGGGGATAAATGTTCTAAAACAAGATTATTTTAAACAGATGTTTAAAAAGTAATTATTAAAATATTTGGGGACTCTGGTATTCTCCGAACACTTCTCTTAATACGTCGCAAATTTCTTGAATTGTAGCATAAGATTTAACCGTCTCTATCATCACTGGCATAATATTTTCTGTAGATTGGGCAATTTTTTTAAGTTCTTCTAATTTTTCTTTAACAATTTGATCATCTCTTTTTCTTTTAAACTCTTTTAATGCTTCAATAATCTTCTTTTCTTCTTCTTGGTCCTGCTTAAATGTATCTATTTTACATTCTTCATCTGTACAAAATACATTTACGCCGATTACTTTGTTTAAGCTATGTTCAACTCTTTTCTGTTCTTTATATGCATTGTCTTGAATTTCTTGTTGAATGTAAGCTCTTTCAATAGCTATTGGCATTCCACCCATTCTATCTATTTTTTCAATATATTCCATAGCTTTTTCTTCCAATTTTGAAGTTAAATATTCTATGTAATAAGAACCCCCTAAAGGATCAACCACATCAGTGATACCAGACTCATGAGCAAGAACTTGCTGTGTTCTTAGAGAGATTCTCACAGAATCTTCTGTAGGTAAGGCTAATGCTTCGTCTGCTCCACAAGTATGCAAGGATTGAGTTCCTCCTAAAATGGCAGCTAATGCTTGGAGAGTTACTCTTATGATATTTACATTTGGTTGTTGCGCAGTAAGGGTCACTCCAGCAGTTTGAGTATGAAATCGTAATCTTAGAGAATTTGGATCTTTTGCTTTAAATCTCTCCTTCATTATTGTTGCCCACAATCTTCTAGCTGCTCTTAATTTTGCTATTTCCTCGAAAAAGTAGTTATGTGTGGTGAAAAAGAAGGATAATCTTGAAGCAAATTCATCTATATCAATACCACGCTTTAAAACTTCCTCTACATAAGCAATACCGTCTGCTAAAGTAAATGCTATCTCTTGAACAGCATTACATCCCGCTTCCCTCATATGATAACCACTAATCGAAATAGTATTGAAACGTGGTAACTTTTGAGAGCAATATTCGACAACATCTGCTACTAACCTTAATGATGACGTTGGAGGAAAGATATAAGTACCCCTTGCAATATATTCCTTTAAAATATCATTTTGAACAGTACCAGTTAATTGAGCAGGTTTAATACCTTGTTTTTCACCAACAGCAATATACATCGCTAATAATACTGCAGTTGGTGCATTAATAGTCATACTGGTCGAAACTTTATCTAGAGGAATGCCTTCAAAAACTTTTTCAAAATCCTTTAATGAATTTACAGTTACTCCAACTCTCCCTACTTCACCAATGCAAATTTGATTGTCTGAATTATAACCCATTTGAGTTGGAAGATCAAATGCAATTGATAATCCTTTTTGTCCTTGTGATATAAGATATTTAAATCTTTGATTTGTTTTGGAGGCATCTGCAAATCCACCATACTGCCGCATTGTCCATACTTTTCCACGATACATATTGGGATACACTCCTCTTGTAAATGGCGGCTTTCCCGGAAACCCTATATCATTTAAATAATTAACATTTTCAATATCCTCTGGCCCATATAAATGTTTTAATGGAATCCCAGAAGGAGTTTCAAATTTATCTTTAATTTCTCCTTTTGCAACAAATTTATTTAAAATACTTTTTACCCATTCTTCGCTCTCAATTTTAATCTTATCAAGTTTATCTTTAGAAAACAATAATTTCACCAACCTTGAAATGATTTCTACATATTTATTATAATTAATACAATTTACATTTATCCATTCTCTTACTATACCAAGAATTAACTTTAATTGATTAATCTTTCATTTTTTTTCAAATAAATATGAATTTTTAAACGATAGATTTATATAGTATTCGTTCCATATAATATTGTACTATATAGTACTATTGAAAATTATGGAGTAATAGATGAAAAAGATTAAAACTGGTTGGAATTTACCCATTTTACCATTACCAATATGTATTGTAGGTGCACATGTAAATGGTAAACCAAACTTTAATACAGTAGCCTGGTTTAATATGCTAAGCTCAAAACCACCTTTAATTGGAGTAACTATGTTAAAAACGCATTACACTAATAAAGGTATAAATGAGAATAAGTCCTTTAGCATTAATATTCCATCGTGTAGTATGGTTATAGCAACTGATTATTGTGGCCTATATTCTGGTGATAAAGTGGATAAATCACAAATTTTTGATGTGTTTTATGGAGAACTTAAAACAGCTCCGATGATTAAAGAAGCCGTGTTTAATATTGAGTGTAAATTAGTTAATACTATAGACTTTAAAGATGATGATTTTTTTATTGGTGAAATTAACGAAGTCTATTCAGAAAAAAAAGAGTATCTTAAAAATCCATTAGATATAAAGAAATTAAATCTCTTTATGTTTTTAATGCCAAATGGTCCATATTTGAAGGTTGGAGAGTATCTAGAAAAAGCATATGACGTTGGAAAAAATTATAAACCAAAATAGTTAAAATTTCTATTTAATCTAATTTTATCTAATTTTTTTTTTAAGTGTATATTTCATTCCCTTAGAATGATTCCTATATTTTAATAATGATTTATATATTATGCATTTATCATTCCTTTGTTAGATTAAGTATTTTTTTTAATTGGTCTTCTATAATTATTTAATTATCAAATAGGTATATAATAAATGAAATTTATAGCATTTTTTGAGTTTCATATAGATAAGCTAGATAGTGTTCTTGAAACATGGTCAGAAACGAATCAAAATGTAAATAATTTAGAAATATATCCATTTCATATTTTGGCTGAAAGTTATAGAGAAATCACTGGTTTTGTTATATTCAAGTCTGAAACGATATTAAATCCTGAAATTGGGAAATTTTTAGCAAAGTACGTTCAAAAAGGTGTAGATATTAAACTCATCCCAATCTGGAAAAACTCGAAACTTAAAAAGGAGCTCACGAAATTCATAGAAGCAAAACAAAAGACAGAACAACATTGGGAAGAATTTAAATACCAAAAGATTAAGAACATTGGTAAAACAAAGACTCTTGAAATTCTCCCACTTATAGATTGGCATTCTATAAGAGATGATTTAAAGGTTGAACTTGGTGTTTCTTATCTAATCAAGACAGATGAAAAAACAATACTATTTGATGTTGGATTGAACTCAGGAAAGAGTGACCCATCACCATTATTAATTAACATGGATGTATTGGGGATCTTTATAGAGGACATTGATATTATTATTATTTCTCATAATCATGGTGATCATGTTGGCGGAGGAAAATGGTCTGAAAATAATACATTTTCTCTTTCAACTCATCAGATTGATCTTGGTGATATGAAGGTGTATACTCCAGTTCCAATGACTTATCCTGGATTGAATCCAATTTGCTCAGATAAACCTATGGTTATTGCTAAAGGAGTTGCTACTATAGGAACGATATCTAATTCCTTATTTTTAATGGGTTTAGTACAAGAACAAGCACTAGCTATAAATGTTGAGGGAAAGGGAGTAGTGCTAGTAGTTGGATGTGGTCACCAAACCTTACCTAGAATAATTGAACGTACTGAAGCATTATTTGATGAACCTATTTATGGTCTTATCGGAGGGCTTCATTACCCAGTCAATGGTGGTCCTATTGAGATAATGGGATGGTTCCCTCATAAAATATTTGGAACTGGGAAGCTTCCATGGCAAGCGATTACAATGGAAGAATTGGAAGAAAATATTAAATTTTTAAAGAGGAGAAACCCTAAGATAGTTTGTCTTTCTGCTCATGATAGTAGTGAAGTAAGTATAAAAGCATTCCATGATGCGTTTCCAAAAGCTAGTAAAGATATTAACGTAGGAGAGAGAATTATCATCAGGTAGGTTCAAATACATAAGCATTTACTTCCTTACCATCCAAATTATTACAAATTTTTTTATGAACAGCTTTTAATTTCATTCCTATTTTTAAATTATTTTGGGTTGTAATTTGTCCGATTGCTTTTATTCTATTTTCAAATTCTATCAGTCCAAGAGCATAAGAGCCATGATCCCTAAACTCTGCAGGAGGAGCAGTCAAAATTGTAAATGTTAATAGTTTTCCTTGACCTGATGCTTCTACTATTGAGAAGTTATCAGATTTACATTTTAAACATCTCAGATGGGTTTTATATTGTAAAAAACCACAGTTATTACATTTTCTCCATTCTAATATTTCTTCATTATTCATTTTAATCAACGGTAATATTAAATATAACGAATATCATTAGTAAATTTATCCCGTTAATTCGAGAGATAATGCTTTATGGTACAAGTCCTTGATAAGCGTGTTGAAGGCTTTAAATACTCCTTGACCTGTTTTTGCTGATGTATTAAAATACCCAAGAAAATTACGTTGGTCTACTATTTTTTGAGTGATAATATGATCTAAATTGTTTTCATCCACTAGATCAATTTTATTAGCGAATAAAACAACAGGAATGCTCCCACAAAACCGTAAAATGTCATCGTGCCAATTAGTAATGTTATTGAAACTACTTTTACCTAGATCATTTTCTTCAAGGCTATATACTATAATGGCAGCTCCACTATCCCTATAAAAAGAAGGTCGCAGAAAACCGAAGTCATCTTGGCCAGCTATATCCCAAAATAATAATCTAATAGTATCTCCTTTAATTTCCTTATCATATTTAGAAAGTTGCGCACCGATAGTTTTTATATATTCTGTATTAAATGTACCCTTTGTAAATCTTTTTAATAATGAAGTTTTTCCTACGCCCCAATTACCAATAACAGCAATCTTAAATTTAAAATCAATACTAGTAGTGCTCATTGAATTGACTTATATAGAGATTAGTAAATTTTTTTGATTAATGAATGATCAGATCTTTTTTAATATAAATCTTAACTTATAAGATAACTAATTATAACTTCATATTAAATAATCATAATCAAAAGATTGATTATTAAAAAAAAATATAAAAATCAAAAAAAAGCTCTTTAATTTATATATCTAATTCCTTGAAAGTATTCTTGAGGAGAAAAGCCAAATAGTAAAGCCGCATGAAGTAATTGTAAATTAATTTCATCACTAGCACTAGAAATGCTTTCTTTGCTCATATCTGCTTCATTTAATTCTTTCAATCTTTTAAAAACCGAAGATTTAAGTTTCTTATACTTGCCAAAATATCCTCCATACGCGTTGAAAAGATTTACCATCAACTCAATATCATTTTTAGGAAATCTTTTATAACATATTTCACAGATGACTCTACTATGAACTCCTGATTGGTAAAATGTTGCTCTATGTGTGATCTTCTCTTTACAAATATCACATTCTATTGAACTTAAATAGGAAGATTGATGTTGTTGTCCTTTTTTTTCCTTATCATCATGCAAAATTTGTTCCAATTATATATCACCTTTCTAATTTTTTACCAGTCTTTAATTTCTTTAAATTAAGTTTTAAATCTATCTGGATCTACATAATAATAATTTAAAGTTTCTTTCCATCTTTTCAAAGCTCTTTTTTTTCTAATCATTTTTGAATAAAAATCTTCTTTAATAATAGTGATGAGCTCACGCTTTACGTTCGAGTCATTTTCAGAATTTTCCTTAAAAATTTCATGCAAAAAATCTTTAATATCATACAAAATTATTTTACTTTCGATCAGACTATATCACCTCTCAATCTAAAAATTCTTAATTCCACGTTTAAATTTGTCAGGATTTAAATAATAATAGTTAACCGATTTTTTCCACCTTTTTAAGGCACGATTTTTTTCTATTACATCTTCTGTCAAAATTTAACACCTCCAATTTTTTTATAATTTTTTATATATAAATGATGTGTGGAGAGCTCAATTTGCTATACGGAATAAATCAATTGAGCTCTCCTTGATCTCGGCCCTCAATCTCTCTTATTTTGTTATTTTTTTAAATTATCGCTCAGGAAATATTATCCTTATATAACAGCTATAACTATCCAGGCAATTAGTATTAAACTAACAATTATAACTGAATTAGTTAATATTACCTTAGTTAATCTAGATTTGCGGTTTATGTGTTTTTGAAACTTCTTAGTTCGTATATCTTTTCCATGAAAGTATACGAATCGGTGTTTTTCTCTTGAAATCTTATCATTTAAGCTTAGATTTTCCTCATTATTAGAATTTTTAACCAATTTTTCTACACTAACCTGCATCATTTTTTTCTTACTCCTTTTTTTTCTAAGATTAATTAGTTAGGGGGTGCATATATAGTTTATTCTTATGAACTATATCGGGAGTCTTATACTAATTATGGATTAGAGAACTTGCATTTTTCCTTAAAAATCTAAATTTAGAGAGTTCATAAGTATAGTAATGGTTTAGGAGGAATAAAGTTTAAATAGACTTTTATCTTATTATTAAATATTGACATAAAAATATCCCTAATAATAAAGTTAAAAGAAGATATATGGATGTATCAATTAATTATCCTCCAAAAGAACTATTAAAACCTACATTTGGTAGACGGAATTTTGAATTAATTATCCTATGGATGTTAAATAACAACGATTTTTGTACATGGGCAAGTCTTCAATCAAAAATTTCAAAGTCTACATTACAAGTTTATTTAAAAAAATTAATGAAAAAGGGATTTATAACCAAAACTGCTTATAATGAATATCGAATTACCCCTGAGGGAAGAGATAAATATTATGAATTATCCGAATTTAAAAGAGAAAAGAGAAGATTGAATTACCCCCCAAAAGTGATATTACGAAAAAGAAATTATGATCATTGGATTCTATGGATGGCTTTTAATAATAATTATTGTAAATGGGCCGACTTTCTTCAAGAACCTCTTTCAATTAATCAATCTTCATTATCAATAAATATGAATTCATTAATTAATAATGGTTTTATAATTAAAGAAGAAAAAAAATATACCATCACTCAGTCAGGCAAGGCAGAATATTCTAGTATGTTGAAATATTATGATTTAGATAGACAAACAATTTTAGAGGAAGAGAGTAAGAGGATTAAGGAAATAACAAAAAAAACCATCAGTTTTTTTGATTATTACCAATTAGAGGATAAAGATATTAAATATAGGTATTTAAATAATGTTTTAAAGTTGCCTTACAAGGAAGTTGAATCAACATTAGAAAGTGAAGAGGAATTTAATAAAGTTTTACTATTTCTGTCAATTAATCATCCAGATGAGTTTCCTCATTATATATCTCCAAGAGAGTTTTCTCAAAAGTATGGTATTAAGCAGGTTAAACTTGAGTTTCTTATTCTTCGAATTGTTGAAGAAAATATTTACCCAATCAAATTTTTTAAATTAAAGATAGGAAAAGACAAATACTATTATTTTCATGTAAATGAAAGATTAGAACGGATGCTTAATGCAATCGTTGAGGATCATATCACTAAATTTACTTATTTGTGCAATTTATATGAAGAGGCACCAAAGGAAGCAATTTCATTATCACTAGAACTAATTATTAATGAAATATTGGCTGATATATGTGGTCCACTATTCAATATTGGACTAAAAAAAAGCTTAAAAACATTTTTACCAGAATATATTGATTATTTGGCGTATAAAATTGAAGAAGAGAAGAAATTAATCGATGTGTACGATAAATTAGAGGTCCTAATTTGGGAGAATATGTTAGATGTACTCCAATCAAAAACTTCGGGAATTTCGGATAATCAATTTAAAGAAGAACTTACAGAAATTAATAAAGCAATTAAACTAAACCCGAGAAATATTGATTTACATAATTCAAAAGTTAGAATTTTGATGTATTATGATCAATATCCTGAGGTATTAAAAGTATTAGACGATCTTCTCGAGATTTTTCCAGAAAATGAAAAGGATATTAAAATGAAAAAAGCATCTGTCCTTAAGAAAATGAGGAATATTAAAGAGGGATTGATAATAATCAATGAGTTAATTAAAAAATATCCTGAAGACAACGATCTCCTTAGCTATAAAGCTTATTGGTTACAATATTTAAACAAAAAGGAAGAGGCATTTGACATTATGGAAAAGCTTATTAAAATTAAACCAGAACGGGGAATATATCATGATACTTATGGAGAGATTTTAATGAATTTTGGCTATTATGATAATGCCATTGAAGAATTTTCAAGAGCAATAGAAATAGAAAGTGAAGCGAGTTTTATATACCAAACTTATATTAAATCAGGAATTTGCTATAAAGAACTTGAAAATTATGATTTAGCAGTTGAAAATTTAAATAAAGGAAAAGAATTATTAAACCAAATTTCAAATGATATAGATACAAAACAAACATGGCTTTCAATCGCAAATCTCTTTCTTAGCGAAATAGAATATGAAAAATAATCTTGAGGAAAGATTCATAATTCATAATTTCCATTAAAAATGCATTTATATTTGTGAAGATATTGCTTTATATTTATAATACAAATTCTTTATGATTGTATTAAATGCATCAATAACACCCTGGCCAGTTTTTGCTGAAGTAATAAAATATTCTAAAAATTTGTTTTTCTCAACTAATTCCTCAATCTTGGTAGTATCCAGACTCTCTTCGTCTATTAAATCAACTTTATTAGCGAAAATAACTACAGGGATATTACCGCAATATCTTAGTAAGTCCTTATACCAATCTAATATATGGTTAAAACTAGTTTTACCAAGCTCATTTTCTTCGAGGCTATACACAATTATAGCTGCTTTACTGTCTTTGAAGAAAGAAGAATGTAAGAAGTGGAAATCATCTTGGCCAGCGATATCCCAGAAAAATAATTTAATGTTATCTCCATCGATTTTTTTATCGTATACAGAGAATTGCGCCCCCATGGTTTTTATATAATCTTCCTGAAAGGACCCCTTTGTGAATTTTTTAATCAAAGATGTTTTTCCTACTCTTCCGTCCCCAATAACAGTAATTTTAAATTTAAATTTTTCTTTCATTGAATTTCATTTTTCTAAATTATATGGACATAGCTAACTCTTTATATTTTCGATATAACTGATCTATGATCGCATTAAATGCTTCTATAACTCCTTGTCCTGTTTTTGCTGAAGTTACATAATAAGCAAGAAAATTATTATTTTCAACTATTTCTTGAACTTTCGCATGATCAATATTGTTTTCATCGACTAAATCTATTTTATTAGCAAAAATAACCACTGGAATATCTCCACAAAAATGTCTAATGTCTTCATGCCAGTTAGCAATATGATTAAAACTATTAGTACCAAGATCATTTTCTTCAAGACTATATACGATTATTGTTGCTCTAGATTCTCGATAAAATGAAGGTCTCAGAAAACCAAACTCATCTTGACCAGCGATATCCCAAAATAATAATCTAATACTATCTCCTTCAATCTCTTTATCATATTTAGAAAATTGCGCGCCAATAGTTCTTATATAATCCTGGTTAAAGCTGCCTTTTGTGAACTTTCTAATTAATGATGTTTTCCCTACTTTCCCATCGCCAATTACCGTAATTTTGAATCTAAATTCGTGCCTAGTAGTTGCCATTGGATTATGTTGTTGAATTCATATTAAAAAATTTTGTTTAAAGGAAGATTAGATTTTTATTAATATAAAATTTTGGTAAACAAGATAATTATTAAACAGGATAAATAGAATAAAAATAGTTAAAAAAAAAAAGGATTTTAATATGCTCGGAAATTATTACCTAAAATTTCAGCATCATTCTTAATCTTAATCTTTTTTATATCTTCAATTTTCTTTTCTTTTCTCATTTTTTTATCACCAATGGTATGTTTCTTAAATAATAATTAGAAAGAGTTACATATTTAGTTTTTATTGCGGAACTTCGATGGGATTATTGAACTATAATGGGGATAAATACTAAATCTTAAAAAAATAATAAGTCTATAAAAGAAATATTAAAGAAATATGTTCAAAAAGATTATATTAAAGAAAAATAGAAAAAAAAAGATTTAAATTTTTAAGCAGTTCTGCCATAACAATTCCAATACCCTTCTAGAGGTAATGGTTTTTTGAATTTTTTTGGGTTCATATTTTATCACCTTTTTCTTAATTATTAATTATTTGCAATTACATATTTAGTTTCTTTATTAATACTTCCATGAATGTTCCGAACTACTTTAAGAGTAAAGTAATAAAAATATAAATAGAATCAATACCTATTTAAAAATAACAATAAAAAATATTATTTTCATACATTATGAGCATTATAAACTATCCCCCAGCAGAGATTATTAACCCTCCTAGATTTGGGAAAAAAAATTATGAGCATATAATTCTCTGGATGTTATATAACAATGAAGATTGTGAATGGTCAGATTTTCTAACAGAACCGTTAGAAATCCCAACCTCTACATTACACAGGCATCTTGATACTTTGAAAAGGAAAGAATATGTGGATAACTTTAGCAGAGGCCACTATAAAATTACTTCAGAAGGTAAAAAGCGGTATCACGAATTATCTAGCGCCAAGGACAAGAAAAGGAGGTTAAGTTATCCTCCTAAATTGATCAAAAACAGAAGGAATTATGATCATATAATACTTTGGATGCTTTATAATAATAACTATTGTAAATGGTCTGATTTTCTCGAAGAACCACTGTTAATTAATCAATCTTCCTTATCTAAAAATTTGAATCTATTAATAAATAATGGAAGTGTAAGTAAGGAAAATAAAGAGTACAGAATTACCCAATCTGGTAAATTAGAGTATTCCAGAATGTTAACTTTATATGATTTAGACAGACAGTCGATTTTAGAAGAAGAAAGCAAAAGGATTGAAGAAGTCACTAAAAAAACATTAGGATTTTTCAAGCGTTATAAAATAGAAGATGATGACATTCAATATCGATTTCTCAATAACATTTTAAAATTGGATTATTCAAGAGTAAAATCAATGTTAACAAATGAGGAAGATTTTGATAAGATTTTACTATTTCTTTCTATTAATCACCCGAATTATTACCCTAATTACATTTCTCTTGAGGATTTCTCAATTAATTATAAAATTAAAAAGACCACATTGGAATACTATATTGAGGAGATTGTTGAAAATGACATTTATCCCATTAAATTTTTTAAACTGAAGGTTCCACCTGATAAATCTTATTACTTTCAATCAGATGAAAAGATAGAGAAGGTTTTAGGTGCAGTAATTGAAGATTATGTAACAAAATTTACATATTTACATAAATTATTTGGCGAATCCGAAGCTATATTCTCTTCATTGAACATTCCTTCCATAATTGATAAAATCTTAGACGAGATTTGCGAGACTCTATTTAATAAGGATTTAAAGAAACCACTAGAAGAATTCTTACCAGAATATATCAATTATTTAGCTTATAAGATTGAAACTGAGAGACCTTTAAGAGACATATATGATAAATTGGAAGGGATAATTTGGCAAGAAATTCAAGCAATAAATTTATTCAGCCAACAACCTCAATGTGTTGAGCAAGATGGTATGATACATTATATTGATCCAGAAATATTAGGAATATTAGAACCTATTTATTCTAAGAATACAAGACCTATATATAATAAGATAAAACCTCTCATAGTTGAGAAAGAGTATGAAAAAGTTTTAAAAATTATAGATTCAGCTTTAAATTCAAATCAAAGAAACATTGGACTTATTAGTTTTAGAGCAAACATTCTTCTTTATTTAAATAAATTTCAGGAAGTAATAGATTATTTAAACAATAAAATACAAATTCCAAGTGATATTGAAAGAGAAGAAGAATTTATCCCTTATTTTTTTCTTTTAGTTTTCTGCTATTTGACTTTTGGAGATTTTAAAGAATCTTTAAAATTGGTTGATAAAATGGGAGAATATTATTCAGAACATCCATTTTATTATTTAGTTAAAGGAATTTTATACGGCTATAATATAATTTATCAATTCAATGTTGAAAAAGGAAAAGAATCAGATTTTATTATCAATATTGAAAAAGCAATTTCCCTAGATGCTTCCCCTTCAAATAAAGCTAAGTACTATCAGTTAAAGAGTAATATCTTACTTCAAACAAACAAAGAAGAGGAATCAGTTGAGGCAATTGATAATGCTATTAGTTTGAATTCTAATGATATTGGATTATATCATTCTAAAATTAAAATTTTAATTCAATATAGTCGATATAATGAAGTATTATTATTAATAAATAAGATGCTTGAAAATTTCCCTGCATATGAGAAAGATCTTACTATAAAGAAAGCCTCTGTACTTAAAAAAATGCAAAATGTTGACGAAGGCCTTGAAATTATAGAAAACCTCCTCATTAAATATCCTGATGATGATTATCTTCTTCTTAACAAAGCTTATTGGCTACAATATTTAAAAAGAAAAGAAGAGGCAATTGAAACAATAAAAGAACTTATAGATCGGTCACCAAAAATAGGCACTTTCCATGATACATATGGAGAAATTTTAATGTATTTTGAGGAATATAAGAAAGCTGCAGATCAATTTGAAAAAACAATTGAATTAGAACCAAATAATTGGTATATTTACCAAACATATATTAAATTGGGAATATGTTATAGGGAGCTAGAGTATTATAAACTAGCAATTGAAAATCTAGAGAAAGGGAAAGCACTCACAAATAGTTGTTTTGTGCAATTTGATTTGAAACAAAAATGGCTTGTAATTGTTGATCTTTTTCTTGCAGAGCTTGCTGAATTGGGAGAAGAATTTTGAACAAGAATACAAGATTATACTAGTATGTGGTAAAATTAATGATATAAAAAATTCGATTTTGAATAAAACTAAATTCTCAACCATACATTTATCTTATTCGTTTACTTTCTCGTATAAAATTAAAATTTATTTTATAAACGGTTGGGTGCCATGAAATTAAGATTTCATTATATCTCGGTTATAAAAGGTAATAAATGGATTTTATAACTCAGAGGATAGATCCTTATATTTGTCATATAAATTCTCAATGATTGCATTGAAAGCTTCATGAACTCCTTCACCCGTTTTTGCTGAGGTTATATAATAACCAAGAAAATTTCGCTCTTTTATAACATCTTGAATTAAGGATTTATCTAAACTATCTTCTTTAATTAAATCAACTTTATTTGCAAACACTACAATAGGTATCTCTTCACAATATTGTTTAATATCATCATGCCAGTCTGTTATATGTTCAAAGCTTCGTTTACCTAAATTATTTTCTTCAAGGCTATAAACTATAATAGCTGCTCTGCTTTCTCTGTAAAAAAAAGGACGTAAAAAGAGGAGATCATCTTGCCCTGCTATATCCCAGAATAATAATCTAATCATATCTCCACTAATTTCTGCATCAAACTCAGAAAATTGTGCACCGATAGTTTTAATATACTGTTTTTGAAACGTACCTTGTGTAAATTTCTCGATTAAAGAAGTTTTTCCTACACTACCATCGCCTATAACAATGACCTTAAATCCGAATTTTTGAGACTCGTTCATCTATTTTTCAAATAGATTTCAAATTATTAAATTAAGATTAGATTTATTTTAATTTAAAATTTTAGTCACTGTGAATCTTGAGTTCTTCAAAAATTAGAAGAAAAAAGAGAAAAGAAAAAGGAAAAAAAAATATTTAATGATTTTTTAACCAAGGATTAATTTTAAGTAAAACAAATTTTCACGAAGTTCGAATTAAAGAAAAAATTCAAAAATAAAATTAAAAAGTTGGGATAGGATTAAAATTTACAGCAATTATAATTTTTAGTTATATTTTGGTAAACTTAATGGAATAGTTTTTTCAATAAATATTTCATCTATTAATGTTTTAAGAGAAGGGATATCATTTATTTGTATTTCCTTGTTTACTTGGTAAAATTTATCAAAAGTCTGCCATACAAGCTCATCGCTCTGTAATTTATCGATAAAGTATGTAATCCTCTGTTGGGCGGAATACGATTGACCTTTGAATACATAACACATTAAAAAGGGTGACACAGAATTCATAAGGAGCGTGTGTTCCCCAAAAATTGCTCGATCAAGTCCTTCCGAGAACTTATCACTTATGAATGAATTGATAGTGGTAAAAAACCCTCCGAAAAGGTAATCTTCAAAAACTTGATCCTTCACAAATGATTGAGAAAATATGGGTCTACCTCCCTCTGATACAATTAAAAGAAGTACAGGTTCTTCATCCAAAAGTTCAGGAGCTTCTAATGCTCGCTTTCGGAACACTTTCTCCATTTTTTCACTTAACCGAGCAAATTCCATACGTTCTTTTAATGATGAAGTTGATTCTTTTAAGTTTTCCCACATGTTTAATTGTTTAAGAAGTTCATCATGTTCATTTGATATTTTCATGGCTAACAAACTAATTCCGTAGTTTTCAGCAATTTGTTGCCCTTTAGTCAATAAACGTCGAGCTTTTTTCAAATCCAATGCAATTAAAGCCAATTTGGCTTGTAAAAGATAAGTTTCTCCCATAATCCAGTACGAATGCGATTTTTCAGCAAGTTCTAATAGTTGACCAAGAAATTGGTTTAGCTCATCCAACACATTTAGGTCATTAGTCATATGTAACTCAGTTAAGAGCAATTCACATAAATTAATTAATACTCTATACCTCAGAGAATGATCTATCTTCTCATTTTCAAGGAGTTGTATTAATATTTCTTCAGCTTTACCCCGATCACGAGCTCTAAGACT
>JBHLOI010000079.1:0-13252 GCA_048940645.1 Promethearchaeota archaeon
ACTTTTCTTCTGATTATTTTATCAGAACCAGTAACTATTCTTAGTAAAGTAGCCCAATTATACATAATTGTTTGATATTTTAAGTTTAATGTTTGATCTAATCGCCCTGTCTTATTTACTTTCTTCAAGTTCTCTTCATGGAAATCAGACCATTCTAATTTTCTATCTTTTATTCCTAATTGTTTTTTATATTTTCTTCGTTTAGAAGTGCTTAAATTTGGAGATATTGGAGGAGTATGCATAACAATAACGATCTTATCATTATATGAAAGTTTAATATATGCCCTTAATAAGTCAACTTGATAATCTTTAATCCCCTTAGTGCTTGGTCCACCTGTAAGTAAATCATGGAGATCAGCAACTGAATCTTGCCCCGTGTCAAGAAAAATAAAAGAATAGCTATCTCCAATTCTTAACTTAAAATTAAGATTTGGATTAATGTATCTAAAGTAATCCTTTAAATATTTATCTCTAGATTTAAGAGCTGTTAAATAATTGAAAAATTTAATATCATAATATCCTTTAATATCAGAATACGTCATACCAAATATTTTATGAATTTGACTGAATCTCATGCCGTAATGTTCCTTACGGTAATCATGATTTCCTACTGTTGTAAAAATCGGAACTAAAATTTCTTTTTTATTAATATATTCAGAGTCTTTTCCTAAGTATGGAGGTTTCTCTAAACCTCTGTTTAAACCCAATAGAATCTCAATAAAAACATGAAAGTTATTCTCATATTGATAATTACCCCTTGCTATATTAAGATAATCAATTAAGTCCCCAGTCATTAATACAAAATCTAATTCATTTTGTAAAGCTTTTTTATTTACAAATTCAATAAAAAGTCTTAAACTGTAATTGAAATTATATTTAGCATATCTTAATTCTTCATATTTTTCTTCCTGAAATTCTTCTCGAAATTCAAAATCTCTTGTTAAAACGAATGTATCAACCTTATTAATTTTCTTCTTTCTTTTTTTATAATATTCCAATTTAGCTCTTGCTTTTTCTTTAAGAAAGTTTAAGATAAAATCATTTCTACGCGCTATATGGAAATCTGAAGCATGAATAAAATCGAAATTTTTCCATTCCTTATTAAATATAGCAATACTATGGTAATTTACCTTATTATCAATTCTATTAGGAATATCATGAACAATATCGAATAATAAGAAGTCTCTCTTTATTTCCTTTAACAATTGCTCAACTTTTTTCACAATAGAAATTTCTAATTCAAATTTTACATGATATAGCTCCTTTCTTTTTCCAAATACATTATCTAATTGTAAAACACAATTGAATATGTCCCAAATAATACAATTTTGTTCCTCCAAAATAGATTGATCTCTAAAATCTAATTTTTTAATTTTAGAAATCTCAGTCAATTTAATAGGATATAAAGTTCCCCTTCTTTGTTGAAAATTTCCATCATCCTTTAGTATCGGTTGAATGAATATGTTTAAATGAAAATATTCTAAAATTCTTTTAATAGAATGTGATGGTTTAGCGATTATTAAGGAATCAATGATAATACTTCGATTATATTCATTTGCCTTATTCTTAAAATCTCTTAAATTGAGTAAAATAGGTTGCCCTAAATTTGGCTTTATTATTATTGGAAAACTTCCTTTTGATAGATCTAACATTTCAAATATATATATCTCAACATTAAATGGATAAAAATAGTTTAATAATAATTAGTTGATTTTTTCAAATAAAAGAATTTATTTATTATTTTTATTCAGATTAGAAATCTAAATTTTAGTAAAAACCTTTGAAAATCTCAATATTTTCAATTATTTACATATATAAATTTATCTATTGAATACTTTCATGTGTTATAAAAAAATCTAATAAAGTCAAAGATTTAAATATGTGAAAATTGTATATCTTATAAGTATCTTAAATTGGATGTTTAAAATGGAAGATTATTTAATTAAACGTCTATTTGAACAAAACGAAATTCATTTTTTGTATTTAAATAAAAATTAAATTTTAAATTACAAATCCTACTTTTAATTTAATAAAGAGTATAAAACATAATAGTTAAAATTCAACAATATGACGGATGAACTAAAAGAAGAAGATAAGGAAAGTAAATCGGAAAGTAAAGTAGAAAAAGATGATGATAGAGTAGATAAGGAATTTTTGAGCAAAGCAAAAGATTCAAGAGACTTAATAGATAAAAAGTTAAGGAGTTTTGAAAATAGCATTGAAGATATTTCTGATACCATTAAAAATGGTGAAACTGAAGAGGAACCAAGGAAAAAAGAAGAAACTCAGATAGAAGAATTAAGTGAAGAAATTAAAAGTCAACAAGAAAACCTCGAGCAAATTAAGAAAAAGATTGATGATAAAGAAGATTATCTTACTGCTATTGAAGAAACAATAAGAGCATTAGAGGAACGATACAATCGGAAAAATGAAGAAATGCAAAACCTAGACGAGAGAATACAGATTACCACCGAGAGTAAAGAAACATTAGAAGAGGAATATAAGGAACTAATAAAGAACAATGAGCAATTAATCAAAACCTATGAAGCTAGGCAGGTAGATTTAATAGTACTAACTGATAGTGTAAAAGAAAAAGTCACAACACAGGACGATTTAAGATCAAAAATAGCAAAAATTAATCAAGAATTTCAAGAGAAAGAACAACTCTTAGAGAAGCAGAGAGAAGAAGCAGAAGCTTTAGATAAGAAAATAAAAAGCCTAACAGCAGAAAATGAGACTTTAAAAGTATCAATTGGAAAAAATAGGTTTGAATTAGACCATACAAATAAAGAAATAGAAGCTAAAGAGGAAGAAAAAAAATTACTATCAGAACAATTAGAGAAAAAAGAACAGAGAATAAAAGTCATAGAGCAACACATTGAAGATTATAAAGAGGGATTTCCTGAGATGGAAAAACAAAGACAAACATATGAAGAACTTTTAGCAAAATATAAAGTTCAATTAACTGAAAAACAACAACAATTAATTGATGTTGAATCAAGGATTCAAGGTTTGAACGACAATCTAGAGTCTTTTGATGAACAGATTTCTAAAAAAGAAACTTTAATTGAAGCTAATGAGAAAAGAATAGATGATTTGAAAAAAGATATTGATATTACCAATAAGGAGTATATTGAAAGAGAGGAGCGGTTAAATTCTCTTACAGAAAAATTAGAATATATGCAAACTGAACATGATAAACTTGTTAAAGCAAAAGAAGTTATTGAAAACAGCACAAACGAATCTAAAGCATTACTACAAAAATTAAAAATAGAGTTAGAGAATCAGGAAGAAGAAATAAGAGATAAGGAAAGCAGGATTCATAGATTAGAGACTTTATCATTCATCTATAGACTTTCAAAATTCTTTGGTGGGATATTAATCGGAGTAGGGGTGTTCTTTATTATTCTTGTGATAGGTGATATGTTTAATTTTATCAATTTTGGAGATGTTCAGATTATTAATTTTGGGGATTTCAGTTTGGGGGTTCTAGGTTTATTATTATTAATAAGCGCTATATTTTCAATTATTTCTGGGATATTTCACCTTGAGAAATCTTAAAATTAATAGTTTTTGATATACTTTTTATTTTAAAAAATATTAATTGACGATCAAAATTGACAGAATCTAAAAAGGAAGAGATTTTACCTAAAAGAACCCTAAAGTTGTCTCAAGCAGTAATATATGGAATAGGTTGTGGAATAGGGGGATCAATATTTATTCTTTTAAGTGATGGAATTGCAAGTGCAGGACCTGGAATTTTAATAAGTTTGATTTTATGTGGAATTCTTATTTTTTTTACTGCTCTTAATTATTCAGAATTATCAACAAGTTTACCAATAGCAGGTGGCGCTTATAATTTCACTAAAGAAGGTCTAGGTGGTTTTTTAGCGTTTATAATTGGATTTTTTTTATGGATTGCTAATATTGCTGCTTGCTCATTTTCAGCACAAAGTTTTGCTCTAGTAATTAATAAAGTTTTAGAAAAAAATAGTATAAATGTACACCCTATATTTATAGCTTTTATAAGTATTTTACCTCTATTATTAACAAGCCTGGTAATATTTAGGACACAAAAAATTGCTATTAGAGCTTTATTAATATCTACTATTATTCTAATTGGAATGTTAATTTTCTTCATATTTTCGGGTTTGATAATATCTCCTATCGTCCCAACATCAAATTTTAGCTCCGACTTTTTACTTTCAGGTACTAGCTTCTTTGGAGTTATATCAGCATTCTCTTTATTATTCATTTTATTTACATCAATTACCTCTAATTTAGCATATTTGAATGCAGATTTAAAAAACCCTTCTAAAAATGTTCCAAAGACAAATATTTATGCAATTTTAATAACATTAGGCATATACTTGTCAATAACTATAGCGGTTCTATTAAACATAGAGGTAAGCTCAACGAAAGGAACGCCTATTCTATTGGTTGTTCTTGAAAACATACTAGGGCCTTTTGGCTTTTACTTTATGGCTATTGCTGCCTTAATCTCCACAACAATAGCTATTAATGCCGCTCTGGGGTCAGCAGTAAGTGTTATAACTGCATTAGCAAGGGATAGGTATATTCCAAAAAAAATCAGAGCAGTAAAAAAAAGAACTGATATGCCCGTACTAGCTTTAATGATTACAGCTTTTTTAGCAATTATTTTCGCAATTTTTGCTCAAATAGGATTGACAGCTAACACTACAAATCTTATTTATTTTATTGGTCTAGCTTCAGTTAATTATGCTGCTGTTAAATTAAGGCATAAAAGAAAAGAATTAGATCGTCCATTTAAAGCACCATTTTTTCCTTTTCTTCCGATTTTACTATTTATCTGCTTTTTAACCTTTGCAGTCTTATTTGGAATTATTATATCTATTGAGGCACTCTTTTTAGCAATAATTATTTCTATCATTGGTGTGGCGTATTATTTATTGACAATTGCAGATAAGCCCTCGATTTCTTTAACTTTAGCAGGAATTAAGTTTTTTGTAGTTATCGTCATTGGATTTGTTATTTGGATTATAAACAATTTCTCAAGTGCTAGTTCCAACGCCATCTCAATGAATAGAATATTGATAATTATTGGTGTTTTTACGATTGGAACCATCATTTTTGATCTATTTCCTCTTCGTCAAGTTATCTATTATTTTATTAGAAAAGTGGATAAAGCAAAAGTAGCGATCAGATTTGGGAATGCACAAATAATCGAATTAGGAAAAAAAAGATCAAAAATTATTCATGTAGTGAATATTATAATAACGTTATTACAATTTCTATCTGTTATTTTTATCTTTTCTATTGTTTATCTTTTACTGAATAATATGATAATTATTGAAGAAATAAATCTTGGTACGACAATAATATCTAAAGAGGCTGGAAGATTTCTCTTTATTTCAATTTTAATGTTTTTTGGTATAGTCCTCTTTTTTAGTACAGTTATATTGTGGTATAGAAATAGAGAATTAAAACAACTCGGAATTTAAAATTAATCGTTCAAATATTTAACTAAACATCAAAAATTATAATTCTTTTTTAAATATATGGACTTTCCTAGGCTAAATTTGCATATTCATTCAAAATATTCAGATGGAAGAAATAATATAAAACAAATCGTAAGAAAATCAGTAGAATATGAATTGAATTATATAGCTATAACGGATCATTTCACAAATTCTTGGAAAGCAAGTATTATACCCAATTTAAACTCAAAAGAAAAAATTAATAAATATATTTCAGAAATTAACCAATGTCAGAACTATTTAAAAAGGGAAAATCTTAAGTTAAAGGTATTTAAGGGAATAGAAATCGATATTAGTAGTTCAGAAAGTTATATTTTAAATTTGTTAAATCCTTATGATTTTGATATAATCCTTTTCGAATATATCGAGAGCCCTGAAGGTATCGCATACGTAAAGAATATCATTAAATCCTGGAAAAAAAAATCTACTGCAAAAAATTTCCCAATCTTAGGATTAGCACATTTAGATCCAGCATTTTTTATTTATAGTTATTTTGACATCTTAATAACATTCTTAAAAGATTATGATATTTATTTCGAATTTAATTCCAGTTATTCACAGTATTATGCATGTAAATTCCAAGACTTCTTCTTAAAATTAAAAGAGAGTACCATTTTAGTGGCTATAGGATGCGATTCTCATAATTTGTTAGATTTAATGAATATTGAGGAACCATTTAATATGATAAGAAATTATAAACTTGAAGATAATTTATCAATGTTGATTAAACTTCTTGAATCGAGGGATTTTTAATAAAAAGGTAATTAGATTCGTAATTTATTTATGTATTCCATATAATATTTGAAAGCTCTTTCAAATGAAATATCCAACAGTATTTCACTTTGTTCTTTAGGTTCATTTAACATTTTTTTCAATTCTCTTTTTCCAATATTGAAAATCTCTTTAGCAGCGATGATCTTTTTACTCATTGGCATATTATCTATTTCAGTAATTGTTTTATTATATTTCTTCTGCCATTCGCTTAGTGCCTGCCAAATTATACCTCTCATAGCTGGAATAGATACATTGATAAGTTCACATAAACGTTTAGCAATATTTCGAATCAATTTTAATTGGACAGGATTAAAATTTACTTTAATATATTCCATTTCCGTATTTCTTAAAGCAATTTCGTTAAAATTTACTAAGTACGTGATAGGTTCCTCAACCCGATTTTTTTATTATTAATTCGTTAAAATTCTATATAAAACTTTAGGTATAAATAATCTCAATTAGACAATTGTGTTTAATATTTTTAAAATACACTATTTAATTTTAGAAATCTGTGGATTTATTTTGACACTATATTAAAGAAACCAAAGGTTTTCATCTAAGCGAAATTAAATAAATTATATAATTAGCTTTATATTTTCAAATAATTTTTTATTTAAATATGAGCCTTGAAGAGAAAATTAATCTAGCAGCAAAATGGATAATTGATTCAGAAAGATTAGTTGTGTTTACCGGAGCAGGAATATCTACTGATTCAGGTTTACCAGATTATCGTGGACCAGACGGAGTATGGACAAGACGGGATAAGGGACTGCCTCCGCCTAAAACACCACCATGGGATCAGGTGAAACCGAATCCTCACCATTATGCAATTGTAGAGTTAATGAAAATGGGAAAATTAAATTATCTGATTTCCCAAAATATAGATGGGCTACATGCTAAATCAGGTATCCCTTTTGATAAATTAGCAGAGCTTCACGGCAATATGTATTTTATGAAATGTTTATCGTGTAATAAGAAGATGACATTTGAAGAAGCAGGATGGGATAAAGCAAAATGGGGACCAGGATACAGAACCAATCAAGTTCGAAAAGACCAACCTGATTGTCCTTATTGCGGGAGTAGAATCATTTCAAGTATCGTTAATTTTGGCGATCCGTTGCCATACGATGAGTTAGAAGAATCAATTAACCGATCTAAAGCTGCAGATGTATTTTTTGTAATTGGTTCATCTTTAGTAGTAACACCGGCAGCTAACATGCCAGGTATAGCCAAGCGAAATGGAGCAAAATTAATTATCTTAAATAAGGGGGAAACTCCTTATGATTATGCGGCAGATTTAAGATTTGATGATTATATCGAAGAGATACTTCCTCTTATTTTAGAAAGAGTTAAGGAAATGCTAAATGGAAATTAGTTTGTCGATAAAATTAAATTCAATTTAAGAATAATTATTTTATTTTACCATATAAAACTTTGTTTCTATTATACTCTTTTAGAACTCTTTTTCCTTCTTTGTTTGATAATGATAAGGAAATATCGGCATTTCTACTTAGTGAACCAGTAAAAATCTGTTGATTATCAGCATAAACAATAATATTACTACTAGCATATTCTGGATCAGCTTTTAGAATTATTTTTTGGCTTTGGACTTCTACATCTAGTTGAATTTTTCCTTTACTTGATTTTTTCTCTTTATAGAAGCTATTAAGTTTTTTATATCTTTCCGATCTTATTGGTTTAATTGGATTCACGACAATATCTTGTCCAAAGGAATACATTTCATATTCTAACTGTCTTGTTTTATAATCTCTTACTTCCACTACAGGTCTAGCAAGATCTTTATCTCTAAAGCCATGGGGAACTTTTACTGTCATCTTTATAGTTAAGACTCTTGAAATATCTCCATCTTCAATAAAAATGATGGTATCTATTATTGAGGGGAGCATACCAAGTTCAATTCTACCGATAAATCTCTGAATTGCGTCAATTGCTGAAGATGAATGGACTACGCCCACCATACCTACTCCAGATAATCGAAAATCTGCATAGACTTGAAAATCTTTTGTTGTTCTCACTTCATCAAATATTGTAAAATCAGGACGCACCAATAGTAGGATGTCTGCTGAATTTTCAAGACTTCCTTCAAGCTTAGTATATTGTGTGATTTCAGGTTTGACTTGTAAGTCTCTCACACTTTCTAGTGTTTTCACAACCTTATTTTGGTGTAAATAGTAATTTGCTAATGCAGCTGAAAAAGTGCTCTTACCAGCTCCAGGTGATCCAGCGACTAGAATTCCCTCTGCTTTTTCCAGACGATTGCGGAGTCTTGAGTCGATGGAGTAATCTGATAATGTTAAATTAACGAGTGGGCGCACTGCAGTTATTTCAACATCATTAGAAAAAGGAGGGCGCGTAATTACTATTCTAAATTCTCGCAATTGGGCTACAACAGCACCAAACTTTTCAATTTCAACGAAGGAATGAGCATCTTCCCGTACAAATTCTATAATTTCTATTGCTATTTCTTCTAATTGATTTTTAGTTATTATATCATCTCTTACTTTTTCTAAATACCAATTACCTGGGCTTCCTTTTTTCGCATAAGGAGGCAATCCTTGTTTTAAATGGATACTCATTGTATTTTCATCAAAAAATTGGATTAATTTGAGTGAAACTGAAGTAACTTCTGTTGGTGCTACTTTTTCCTTTACAGACATCACTTTGATTCCTTCAAAAATACCTACATCTCCTTGAATTCTATCTGCTGTAATTAATACAGCCTCGTTTTCATGAGCACTTTCTCTAATTAACGCATCTAATTCTCCTCCAGGAGCCATTTTGATTTCTTCTCTAGTAGGTCTTTTCCCAATTATATGTAACTTTATTTTATTTTCTTCATGATACTGTCTAAGTCTTTTAAGAACATTTAAACCCAAAAACCCAATTTCTTTTTGGATATTTGTTCTGTATTCTACTTCAGCAACAACTACACTGGAAATAAAAATCTCTGGGTATTCGCCCAATTCTCCATCTTCAATCAAATCTAAAATAAGACCGTTAAAAATAACCGATGTATCACATGCGAATTTATCTGGCATTTTCCTCCTCTTCAGCATCTAATTTGCTAATTATTTCAAATTTATTAACACTATAATAAATTGGTTTGGATAATCTATCAACTGTAGCAACAATTAAATCCTTTCGAGAGCTCATTGCCACTCGGGACATTTTATCTAAATCTTTTAATTCAATTGGGGCTCCTTCAAAAATCGGGTAAATTAAATATTTAGCAGCATTTTTCTCAAAATCTACCCCTCTCTTATATACACGAAAATCAAGACCATCACCGTATCCAGCTCGTACAACATAGCCCCTTTTACGTAAATCCATATAAATTATATATTTTTGCCATAATCTTGGATCATACCTAGTGAAAAACGTTAATAGATTTTCAAAATCATATATTTCATTACTTTTATCATTATCTTTCCATATTAAAATCCTATTTCTTTCACATAAGAGAAGAACTTCTATTGGTTCCAAAATAAGCTTCTGTTCTCCATTATCATTCTCTTCTAAGGTGCCAATATAGGAATTGCTGTAAAATTCTTCAATAGCTTTTTTATCATAAATAAAGACTTTATCTTCCTCGAGAACTGCTTCGAACTGACTTTTCTCTACCTTTTCATCAGCTTTTTCTGTCATTTTCCAATTTATTATAGTATTTTATGTTTAATGAATTTAATCATAATAAGAAAATAATAATTATATTAATTAGAAAAAATTATTTTTTGAACATTTAAGTTTTTATTATTGAATAAATATTTAAGAAAAATAATTTGTTATTTTTGTCGAGATATTATGAAATTTATCAAACTTCCGAGATTTTTAACATTTTCATAAACCTTTGGAGCCTTTTCTTCCAAATAGTCTTTAAAAACCTCCCAATTCTCTTTCTTTCCCGAAGGTGTCTCAGCTAATAATTTTTTAGCCTTATTAAAATCGTAAGTAAACACTAGAGCATTATCAACTCTATTAGCATCATCACTTAACAGGAAAATAAAATAATCATTTAAATCCCAAGGATTTGATACATGATCTGGTTTGTTTCCATCCCCCGCATTCTTTCCTCTTAATAAACGTGTATCTACCTGTGTTGGTAACACCATATTAAAATTGATGTTTTCTTTTTTATATTCTGCTGCCATAGCTTTTTGCATTCCTACAACGGCAAATTTACTTGCAACATACGCAGTAAGTCTTATGGGAGCAATTGGATATGCTTCGCTTCCAGTAATTATAAATCTTGCTTTATTGTTCTTATCATCTTTTTTCATATATGGATAAGCCGCTTTAAATGTAAAAAACACACCTAATATATTAACATTTAAAATTTGGGAGAATACTTCATTTTTAAATTCATGAGTTGCCCACATTCGTGAATAACCAGCATTAGCAATAATCCCATTTAAAGGACCTAACTCTTCATAAAATGATTTAAATGCTTCTGCAATTTCATCATATTTGGTAATATCTGCAGTCTTTACAACTATTTTCGCATCAGTTCCATGAGAAATAATTTCTTCTTTAGTTTGAGTTAATTCTTCAAGAGTTCGAGATACTAATCCTATATTTGCTCCTTCTTTGGCGCAAGCCATGGCAACAGCTTTACCAATTCCCCTTCCAGAACCAGTAATGGCTATATTTTTACCCTTTAATATCATAATAAAATCAAAATTTAGTAGAATATAAGATTTACCTTATATGATTAAAAATTCACTTTTAATAAACGCAATACTAAAAATAAAAGTTAATTTAGAGTATCTTCTTTAACCAATTGATCATGAAAGAATTATATAAAGAAATTCTAAGTAAACTGAATGAGGCAAAAAAAATAGTATTTATGGGAATTGGAGAGGAGAAATTAACAGACGATGGAGTAGGCCCATACATTATCAGCGAATTATTATCATATTCAAATTATAGAGTTAAGTTTATAAACGCTGGGGTAGATCCTATGGCTCGAATAAATGAAATAATTGATTTCTCCCCCACACATTTAGTCATATTAGATACATGCACCTTAAGTGAGCCACCTGGAACTGTTGCAATAATAGAAAGAGATTTAATATATGATTCCGTTCCGATTTCAACCCATACTATTCCAGTTCATATTGTAATTGATTTAATTATAGATAAATTGCCTGATTTGAACGTATTCATGATTGGATTTGTCCCAGAAAGCCTTGAAGGTTTCAAGGATTTGAAATTATATAAAGGTGGTAAAATAGCTTTTGATGAATTAGACGAGAATACTGATCTCCCTTTTTTTGAAATTAATTTAACCAAAGAAATTCAACAAGCAGCCTTACAAGTAATAAAAATTATAAAGAGATTGGTTAATGATCTCAAAACTAAGCCTTATATAGATAAATAGGTTATTATTTATAAAAGGAAAATGAAGTTATCATACCATCCTCCAATAACTAAATTTTTCTTAAATTCTTTTTAACTGATAATAGAATCTCTTAATTAAAATTATAATCCAGAGTCTGAAAGTATGGTTACTGTACCGATTTGGGATCCCTCAGAACGATTTTTTTGGGGAATTGCAATAGCAATAGCACTAATGTGTGGAATATATTTTATATATAAAGCGAGAAAGAGGGAAGTTTTTAATGAGAAATTCATTATGTTTGGGTTAGCAAGTCTCCCTCTTGGTTTTGCAATAAGTTTGATATTTACTTATTTTCAAGTTTTTCAAGTTCAAGGAACCTTTATTAACCATGTATTTTATGGAGATTATGATAACATTACGCCACTTTATGAACTTCTTGGTAGATTAAGTTATATTTCCCTTGGAATTGGTGCTTTGTTCTTTGTATTGGCTTTTGACATAATCGTAAAGCACACGAGATATCTTCTAACAATTATTTACGCGATTTTAATTGTAATAGAAATTATACTACCCTTAGAAACTCCATTTTTAACAATAGGTAGATATGTATTTAATTTTCCTATAATACTTGGATTATTAATCATAGTTCCCCTAGTATTATTTCTTTATACAAAATGGTCACATCTTGATTTTAAAGCCGTTTCTTCGTTTTTATTATTCGGCTTCCTATTATTTGTGATTTCATTAAATCTGGCTAAGAAAGTTCATAAAAATCTCGATGTTTACCCTTTAATATTAAGTCCTCTTCTATTGATTTTAGGCTGTTGTATCACTATACTCCCAACAATTATTAATCCCAAAATTATATCCCGAGCTTTAACTTACTGGATCTTATTTGCAATTTTAACTATTCCTTTACTCATCATTATGCTTTATATTAATACTATCAATAAATTACCGTTTCAATTTATCATTGAATTTCTTGTTGCATTTATATATATATACATAATATTTTTCCTCATAGTAAAGAATATAAGGGCCGAAATAATCTTAGAGAATCGAGATACGGGAAATGAAATAGAATCTCAGGTTTTAGGAATATTCACCAGACCTCAAAAAGTTACTGAGGAAGAGGTAATATTTCACAGGGAGCGAAAAATTTGTTTAGTCTGTAAGGGAAAATTATTAAGATCAATATATCTTTGTCCACAATGCGATGCGCTCTATTGTATAAAATGTTCAGATGCATTAAGGACCATGGAAAATGTGTGCTGGTCATGCTATACGCCAATTGATCCGACTCAACCTATAAAATTCAAAGAAAAGGAAGAAGAAAAAGATATTGAAATTTCTAAAAACATATCAAAAAAATTGTAATATTACATAAAGTGTTATAAATTATAATTTATCTATTCGGTTAGAAAACCCATATAAACAAAGAAATGATAAAGATTATAATTAGGATCAAACTAATGCATGGCCATGAAAATAGGGCATTTTTAACATAATTTAATTTGAAATCAACAGCTTCATGGGGACACAATTCCACACAACAATAGCATGTTATACATTTTTTTTTAATCCATTTTGGGATATTCCC
>JBHLOI010000126.1:0-3194 GCA_048940645.1 Promethearchaeota archaeon
CTTGTAGAACTTTCAGAGAACCATTTTAAGAATAAAGAATATAAAAAAGCACTCGAATTATTGAATCAAGCATATAGTATGTATACAAAGGGAAAGTGTACAGAAGAGGCGGAAACTACAAAACAAAAATTTCAAGAAATTAAGCAAACTTATTTTAAGAATGAATAATTAATCAAGGTTTAATTTTTTCTTTAAATTATTTGTGATATCTAATATATGAGGTCCGTTCCAAAATATTTTTTTACATTTTGGATTGCTACATTGATAGAATTCGTCGTAATTCTCATAAGTCTCTTTTAATACAATATCTCTAATAATCTTTTTATCTTTAACCCTTGTTAATTCTGAATTGCAAATAGAACATCTAGCTTTGTTTAGATAAAATTCATATGTGATACCTAAAGTTTTTTTAAGTTGGTTTAAATAATTATATATACCTTCTCCTTCTAAATATATACTTCTGCTTTTTGTTTTGGCATAAAATGGATAATCTTTCGTTATAATTATGCGGTCATTATCTTCCGCGTATTTTTTTAAATTTTCATCAGGAATAGGATCCACTTTAAACTGTTCCCTTAAATCATTTGCATATATTGTATCATACCCAAAAATTCTTAAAAAGCGTGATAATCGTCCCAACATCGCGTCAACTAAGAATTTCATGTCAGTAGCATTTTGAATAGAAAATTTCATATCTATAAAAAATTTATAAATATCATCTAATAAATAATATAAATGAAATTTTTATATACATAAATTTTGCTTAGTGTGGTATATGGATGTTCAAGATTTAATGAAAAAAGCGACAATTTTTCATGGGCACATATGTCCAGGTGTAGCATTAGGAGTTTTAGTTGCTAAATACATTTTAAGTCTCGGATTCGAACATTCGCCTGATGAAGAGCTGGTTGCTGTTGTAGAAAATGATAATTGTAGTGTAGATGCTATTCAAGCATTATTAGGAACAACTTATGGCAAAGGAAATTTAATTCATCTCGATTATGGAAAAAATAATTTTACAATATATAGTCGTAAATCTCAGAAAGCTGTTAGGTTAGCTTTAAAAAGTGCTGTTTTTAAAGATAAAAAGTTAACTCGTGATGAGAGAGTAAAGAATTTATTATCATCAAACCCAGAGGACCTCTTTGACATTAGAGAAGTAGAATTTATTCCTCCTGAAAGAGCTCAGATAGAGGAATCTATTCCTTGTGAAGTTTGTAATGAGCTGACTATGAGTTCCCGAATTGTTGATTATCAAGGTTCCAAAATGTGTATTCCTTGTTATAAGGTAATGAAAAGGTAAATATTATCTCCTTTATGGTTTTATATATTACTATTATGTGAATTAAATTGCCGAATTTGACTCAAGAAACATTACCAGGCGCAGGTCCTTTTTATTTTCAAGGGAATAAGATTGGAATTTTAATGATCCCTGGAGGTGGAGGAGGTACATGCGCAGATTTGAAATATATTGCAGATGATATTCATAATAAAACGGGATATACGATTCATATCCCCTTATTACCAGGCTTTGGAACTTCACCTAAAGATTTAAAAAATACTCAAATAGTTGATTGGAAAAATGCATTAAGTGAAGAAATACAATTGTTAGAAAAAAAATGTGATAAATTAATAGTTGGTGGGCATTCGATGGGTGGTGTCCTAACATTAATTTTGGCAGGCAAGTATGAATTGGATGGTATCTTTACTATAAGTGCTCCTATTGGTATAAAAGCTATCGGCGCAAAATTAGTTCCGCTTTTAAAAATATTTATTAAATATTATCCTATTGATTCAGCAAAATTTAAAAAAGAAACAAATAACAAATGGGTTGGTTATAATAAAATTCCTTTGAATGAAGTAACTAAAATGAAAAAACTTATAAAACAGATGAAGCAAATATTACCTAATATAAAATGTCCGGCATTATTACTTCAAGGTCGCTTGGACTCTGCCATAAAAACGAATAGCATGGATTATATATATGAAAAGATAGGTTCAATTGTAAAAAAGAAACTCTGGCTAGAAAATAACGATCATCCAATATTAGATAGTCCCGATCATGATAAAATAATCTCTGAACTTATTAATTTTGTAAAAGAGATTTAAAATTAGATTAAATTAATAAACTTCTAAAAATTAAAGCAAATAGTTCATATTTATGAATAAAAAATATAAAAATTAGAAAAGAAAAGTATTTTTCTTTTAAATAATAACTATTAAATGTTGTCTTGGCAGCATTATTATTTAATTTAAACACGATAAAATGAGCGTTTTATGATTCAAAATGTAGAAAAGAGTCATACAATATTAATTAAAGGTCCATCAAGAATTAATATCCTTGAAGGAAAAGTAGAGGTTTTTGGTAAAATTTTCTCACCTGAGAAAGTTGGAAAAGAAAATTCTTTAATTATACCAAGTGCCACAATATATCCAATTTATGCATTAGAAGCTTCAAAACTAGAAATTTATATTTCAAACAAGGATAATCTTAATTTAATAGGGGAAAATACAATCAATAAAGAATGGGATAAAATTAAAGATATCGTTATAAATGAGATTAAAAAAAATCAAACAGGGAATCCACTAAAAATTATGGTATTAGGAATAAGTAATGGAAAAACAACTTTAATCAAATACTTAGCTAATAATTTACTAAAAGAGGGATTAAGAGGGGGATATCTTGATTCAGATTTAGGTCAACAGATAATGTATTTACCCACTACTTTAAACATAGGAGAAATTAAGGATTTTATAATATCAAGTGCAGATATTAATGCAGAAGAAACGGTTTTCATTGGGAGTACTTTTCCTAAGTCAAATTTTAAATTCCTTGTAGCACTTTCTTGCAAGTCCTTAATTGACAACTATAATAAAGTTCATAAAGATTCAGATTTCGTTCTAATTGATAGTGATGGCTGGATTAAAACAGAAGCAGGAGTTATTTATAAAAATTTTTTTATAAATACTATTGATCCAGATATCTTAATTATTTTTCATGATGATGATATTGAAGAGCTAAAAGAAATTGAAAAAAATGCCTCTAAATCAAAGAATAGAAAACTACTTCTTTTAAAAGAAGAAAATAGATATTTTTATGAAAAAAATAAAGATGAAAGAAGATTTCTAAGGCAAAGTCAATTTGCTAAAATTTTAGAAGGATTTAGAAAGATATCTATACCTTTAAATGATAT
>JBHLOI010000080.1:0-12975 GCA_048940645.1 Promethearchaeota archaeon
ATTTAAATAGAAAAATTAATAGAAAAAAGGGTAAAATAATTATGGCAATTCAATGGGGAAAAATGATTTTACACGGGATTCTCTCTGCTATATTTTATATCGCTGTTCCTCTTATTCTCTTTTATGTTCTTGAACTTTTTAACATAATGACTTTTTCTGAGAGTTTTAGAACCTCAGTTCTTATATTTGGTATTATTGGAGTGGTAATTTCTATGCTTAGACATGCTTTTCCTGAAGATACATCGGCAAATAGGCTTATTAGATTTGGAATTACCGTCTATTCTGGAATTTTTCTCTTCTACATATTTGGAGGATTTGAACCTGGAAGGAGTTTGGGAACTTATTCTATTGATTATACTAGTCCACTGATCTCTGTCCAAGCTTTTTTAGGCTTACAATTAATTGCGTGGTTATTTTTAGGATCTACTATAATAAGAGGGTTACAATATTTAATAGAAGCTATAGAATTACGTAAAAAGAAAGAATACAGAGTTACGGTTAAAAAACAATTTAGAGTAAGCAAAATTTTCAAAGTGTTAGGAATACTCGCAAGTCTTGCAATTTTAGGATATTTTGGTAGCATAGTTTATAGTGGATTAAATGTAGACTTTAATCTTCAAAATATGGCTTATGATTATGATAATAATGGATCTCCTTCAGATTTTACAGATGATTCTTTAAGCCTTAATGTGACTTTTGATGTTGGTAATGCGGGTATATACGCCTTTCATAATGTGTCTTTAAATGCTGAATTATTTACAGTAGAAACTGATAATGCTTCTGCTTTACCATGGCACATAAGAATAGGAGGAATTCCTAGTCCATATCAAAAAACATTTCATTCATTTACTAACACAGTGAATCAAACTATTTCAATTAGTATAACTAATACCACTATTATCTATGGTTTAATGACCACTGATGCTGATTTAGCACTGAGACTTTCATTTTCAACAACATATGCAGGGATTTTTATTGCGTTAAATGTTTCTCTTCCATTTCCATGGACGCATCCTTAAATAAAATCTCTATTTTTTAAAATTTTCTTTTTTTAATTTACTTTATTGAGTATTCTGAATCAAGTTATAACTTTAAAAATCTTAAAGTGAAAATTTAAATAAAACTTAAGAGATTCTAAAGGTAATGTTTCAACTATACAGAATTATTAAAAACTAGGTCAAAAAGTAATGGAAATTCAATACTCTAAAATGATTCTTTATGGATTAATCAGAGCTATCTTCTATATAGCTATACCTCTCATTTTAATTACCCTTCTTTCAGTTTATGACATCATTACATTTAGTAATAGCTTTATTATTAGCCTACTAATTATCGGAATCATTGGAGTGGGTTTAACAATCCTTAAACGTATGTTTCCAAAAGATACCATGAGCAATCGTCTAATAGCTTTTGCAGTGGCTATTTACCAAGGTATTTATTTGTTCTATCTTTTTGGAGGTTTTACTCCTGGAGTAAAATTAGGTACTTATTATATTAATACAGCTGAAGCCCAAGTTCTTTTGGGGCTTCAATTAATCGCTTGGTTATTACTAGGAATAGCTGGGGTTTCAGCGATTCAGCATTTAATTGAAGCTTTTGAGTTAAAAAGACAAAAAGAATACATTTTGAAAGGCAAAGAACGTTTTAAAGTAAGCAAACTATTCAAGATATCTGGATTATTGCTTAATATATTTATGATTGGATATATCTTAAGTATAGTTGTTAGCGGTTTAAATCTAAATATTGATATACATGAGATTAGCCCGGGGGATATAGGCTGGAACACTGGCACGCTTCCAATTGATCCAAGCGACGATACAATAAACATTACAGTATATTTCGACGTTAGAAATATGGGACTATATTCCGTTCAAGATATATTTCTTGATGTTGATATTTATACAGAGACTACAGAAAATCCTATTACTCTTCCCTGGTATACAAAAGTAGGAGAAGTAAATAATGTTTATTATAAAAAGTTTAACTTTCTAACAATAACTCCGAACCAAGCTATTACAGTTGATATTGATCCTACCTATGCTCCAGGGCTAGCCATCACAGATGCTACATTAAGATTAAAGATATCATTTAAAAGTTACTATGCTGGTATTTTAATTAATCTAAACACATCAATATTAACAGATTGGTATGCTCTTATCTGATTCTTAAAAACTCTTTTTTTTTATTATACCCTTATTATCAAACTTTTTGTTTGATTAATAACTTATAGACGTTTATTTTAAATTCTTTAATATTATTAGTATAAATATGAGTGAACAAGAACCTCCAAGACCAAACGGATTACCAGTTGGTTCTAAGGCACCTTTATTTGATACTACCGATATCTATGAGAATAATGTAAATTTAGATAAGTTATTAAAATTATACAATGGAGTACTTATTGATTTTTTTCGAGGTAACTGGTGAAATCATTGCAAAACTCATTTAAGTCTACTTACAGAATTTAAATCTGAATTTGAAAAACGGAATATTAAGGTGATATCCATAGCAAGTGACAGTCCAAGGCTTTTGAAAAGTTTTAAAGAAGAAAACAATTTTGATATTGATATTATATCTGACCGAAAAACCAAAATTATTAAGGATTATGATGTATATTGGTTTGCTCCCGGTGGTGCTAAAACTATGAAAGTAAAACAAGCAGTACCCAGTAAATTTTTGATCAACAAAAACAGAGAAATTGTTTGGACATATATTGGAAAGAATAAAACGGATAGGCCTTCAATAAAATTAATGACAAAAATAATAGATGAAACACTTTAAAATCCCTATAAGAATGATTTGAACATAGAAAAATTAGATGTTTAAGGACTGCCTAGCAAGGGTAAGGGATTATTGTAATAATTTTTTAATTAGCTCTCATAATATTTATAAAATCCTTTTCCTGTCTTTCTTCCCAAATCTCCTCTATCAACCATGTTCTTGAGTTCTTGAGGTGGTTTATCATTTGGATCTCCGCTTTCCTTATAATAAGACATCTCTACATCATAAATAATATCTAAACCAACATTATCCATAATCTCAAATGGTCCAATACCCATATGGGTAAATATTTTCCATGCTTTATCAATTGTTTCGATATCTGCTACACCTGCAGCCCACATTTTTAAGCAATCTTTCTTAACTGATCTCCACATTCTGTTAAACACAAATCCAAAACTTTCTTTTTTCAAAATTATTGGAGTTATATCAATACTTTGAACGAAATTAACCCCAATTTTAAATGTTTCATCTGAGGTTTCTGTACCTCTCATTATATCAGCCATGGGTAAGGCATATAAGTTATAAAAGTGAAGGTTTAATACCTTCTCTTTCCTGTCTACAACATCCTCTATTCTTGAGACTGGAAATGATGAACTATTAGTAGCAATAATAGCATAAGATGGAGCTGCTTTATCTATTTGAGAAAATATATCTTTTTTTAATTCCAATTTTTCTGGCACAGCTTCTATAATCAGATCAGCATCTGTTATAGCTTCAGCAAGAGTGTCATGAAGGGTTACTTCCCCAGGAATACCTTTCATTTTTTTCTTTCGATTCATTCTTCTTACAAACTTCTCTAAAAAATTCCTGACTGTATCATAAACACGTACAGAATATCCACTCATAGCAGTTCGTTCTATTATTTGTTGACCCATTGTACCGGCTCCTACTATAGCTACAATATTAATTTTCTTAACCATCTTATATCTACCAAATCTCCCTAAAGTATACAATATTTTTATATAATAGATAAACCTCAATTTATATTAAATCTACATCTTCAATTTAAAAAAAAGAGATTTTATTAAAATGGAGATTAATAAAATAAGAAATGTATTGGTTGTTGGTGCTGGCACTATGGGTCATGCTATTGCCCAAGTTTACGCACAACATGGCTTTGATGTGTTTTTAATTGATTTAGACCAAAAAATGTTAGATCATGCCCTCACCTTGATAAAATCTAATTTAGAATTATTGTTAGAACATAATAAATTAAGGGAAGAGATTACCTCAATATTTAACCATATTCATACGTCCACGAATATTGAAGGATTTGCTTCAGAGGTAGACTTAGCCATCGAAGCTGTAAATGAAGTTCCTGAAATTAAGAGGAAAGTATTTAAACAATTAGATAAATTCTGTTCTCAAGATACGATTTTAGTAAGTAATACCTCTGGTTTAAATATTTTTGAAATTGCTGACGTTAGTTATCCTCAACGAATAATTATACATCATTGGTTTTGCCCAGCCTACATAATGCCATTGGTAGAAATTGTACCCGGTCCGAGTACATCCTCTGAAATAATTAATTTATCCGTTCAATTAATGAAAATACTTGGTAAAAAACCAATTGTATTAAATGAGTATGTTGATAATTTCATTGTTAATCGAATTCAGAGAGTTATTATGGTACAAGCATGGGAAATGATTCAAAAGGGTTGGGCCACTCCTGAACAAATAGACTATGCTGTAAAGACCGTTTTAGGGGTAAGACTTCCTGTGCAAGGAATAGTACAATCCCAAGATTTTACAGGACTTGATTTAATTTTAGACAAGCAAAAAGAATTTAGGACAAATAAACGTTATCCTCAAGTCCAAGAATTAGTAGAACAAGGAAACTTAGGAGTGAAATCAGGTAAGGGTTTTTATAATTATGGTGATAAGACAGAATTAGAAGTTCTTAGAAAAAGAGATGAACTCTGTTTGAAAATGCTGGATTATCTTGAACGATTAAAATTATTTGACCCTCTCTAAAATATTAATCAAAAAGATTATTCTACTTTTTTAATCATTTCTTGTTTATATCCAGTTATTACCTTTACCAAACCCTTAAGTGATTTATCGATTTCAAAATCTCCTGTATCAACTCGTAGGCATTCTAGATTTCTTATTTTTTCTTTTGTTGAAATGATTATCATATTTTCTTTACCGACTTTTTTTATCACTGGAGGGGTAAATTGCTTATTTCCTCTTCCAAAAATAAAACCTTGCCCTCCAATTGGCGTTACAACAATTTTTACTTTTCCGTATTTTTCTAATAACTTTAAAATTGCCTTTTCATTTAAATCAGCTCCAATAAATTCTTTATTATATATTGCATCAACTCCGAACAAATTTTTTTTTAAATGCAAATGGTCTGTAATTGATTTAACAGTTGTTCCAGGGCCTAATAAATATAGTGTATCATCTTCCATTTTCTCTATTACATCTAAAGCGATTTCATGTTTATTTTCTTCAACAGAACTTCCTATTATAGAACCGTCTTTACTAGATTGGATTAACTTTTGAATTTTAGGGACTTTCAAAAAACCATATAATTTTGAATCTAATCTTCCTTGACGAAATGAATCTTCATTTATATCTAAAACTTCTCTTTCTTCAGTATCTATATTTTCCATTAAGAAAGCTTCAAAAAGTTGAGCAGCAGCTCTGGGATTTAGAGCAAATATAGAACTAAACATTTTTACTCCTGAAGGGATTGCAATAACTGGTTTCTTCATATCAATCGCGTCGTAGATATCTCTTGCAGTCCCATCTCCTCCACAAAATATTAATAATTCGATTTCCTTCTTCAGCATGGTTTTTGCTATTCTTATTGTATCTTCTGAGGTTGTTTCAATCCCGATTTTATCAATTACCTCAAACTTATATTTATGGGGTTTAATAAGATCTTCTCCCATTTTGCCAGGAGCTACTAAGAAATAAAAATCATCTACATCTTTTAGATTAGAGAAAAATTCCATCATTCGAGAAGGAGCTATAGGAGTAGCGCCCATCTTTAAAGCTTGTTTATAAATATCTCCATCTGTACCTTTTAAACCTACACTGCCTCCCATTCCGGCGATAGGATTGACGATTAATCCTATTTTTTTCATAATTAATTAATAATATTATAAAATCTGTAGTTAAATATAATTAAGTATGTTAAATAACGTCATTTACTTAAGTATAGGTTATTCTATTTAAACATAATTTAATTATCAATAAAAACTAAAATCTAAGTAATGATGGGGATACTTTTATCTATGAAGATTTTGGTTATCAAAGGTTCAAGAGAAGGGATATCTTTCATCTGAATTTCCTTGTTTAATCGGTAAAATTCCCTAAAAGTCTGCCAAGCATCTTTATCTTCCTTTAATTCTTCAATGAAAAATCTAATCCTCTGTTGTGCCGAATATGATTGCCCTTTAAATAAATAACACACTAGAAAGGGATAAAGTGAATTCATAATAATAGTATATTCCCCAAAGTTAGCCCTATTGAGACCCTCAGAGAAGATCTCATCACTAAAGGAATTTATAGCTGTTAAAAAACCTCCAAAAAGATGATCCTCGAAAGACCACTCTTTTACAAATGATTCAGAGAAGATAGGTGTCCCACCCTCTGAAATAATCAGAAGAATGATAGGGTCTTCATCAGTAAGCTTAGGCACAATAATTTCCCGTTTTCGAATCATTCTCTCCATCTGCTCATTTGGGCGCGCTAACTCCATACGTTTGGATAATGGTGCTTTTGATACTTTTAATTTATCCCATACATCTAATTTTTTGAGTAATTCATCATGCTCGTTTGATATTTTAATTGCTAACCGATTAAGTCCATAATTTTCTGCTATTTCCTGAGCTTTAGTCAAGAATTGCCGAGCTTTTATCATATTTAAGGTGATTAATGACAATCTTGCTTGTAATAAATATGTTTCCGCTAATAAGGAATAAGAGCGTGTGTTTTTAACATTGTCAAATAATTGAGAAATATAAACTTGTAATTCACCTAATATTTCTGGTTCATTAGTCTCATATAATTCAATTAGAAGTAAATCACACAGATTAAGGAGAGCTTTTTTTAAAGCTTCAAGAAAAGTGATTCCTTCTTCAATTAATTGTTTTAACATCTCTTCAGCCTTACCCCGATTGAAAGCGCGGGGGCTATTTTTCAGGTATACTGCCCTATCTATGCGATAGAGTTGATTAAATAAATGCTTTTCATTCTCTTCTCGATCGGCGATTTGTTTCATTCGATTCAAATATCGCTGTGCCATTTCCAGATCGTTCATATCCAGAGATAAATGAAATAAAGTATCAGAAACAAAAAGTATTTCAAGATTTCTACCGCGCTTTTCCTTAAGAGTTATACTTTTTTCCAAATTTTCTAAAGCTCGGGAGAAATCTCCTTTTTCTTGGTAATTAATCCCAATATTATTGTACATATTTGACATTAAATATAAATCATTTGCTTTCTCTGCGAATGCTAAAACTTTTTCAAAGTAACAAAGAGCCAGATCTAATTCACCTTTCAACCCGTAAATAGCTCCAAATTGCGCATCACACTGATGAATAATTTGCTTTAAGTTAAGATTCTTAGCAAGAATTTTACATGATTCTAAATATTCTGAAGCATGGTTTAAGTCTCCACTTTTCCAGGAAAGCTCTCCAAGTTGTAAAAGAGAAAAAATAATATCCGTATTGATCTCGAGTTCTTGTCGTAATGCTAGAGCTTGTTCTGCATATTCTATGCTTTTTTCTAATTCTCCTTTAAGGGGATAAGTCCAGCCTTTTATATATAGAATATCTGCCTCTCTTTTTTTGAGTTCTGTGGATAACTCTTGGGGAAGGGTCTTCAGTAATTCTTCACATTTTTTGATAAACTTAACAGATTCATTTACCTTTGACAAAGCAAGGGTATTTGCCATTTGAATATAGACATCAAGTAACAAAAGGGAATTTTCAAGCTTTTGACTTTCACGATAAGCCTTTTCGGCATATTTTGCAATTTCATTAATATCAGAAAAATAACGCCTAGCTAGTTTACTTTTAAACGTATAATAAGATATCCGCTCATGAGAAGAGAGATCCTTTTTCTTTCCAAAATCGTTTACTATTCGAAGAGCTTTTTCAATATTACCTTCTTCAATGAACTTTTTTGCTCGAATTAGTTCCTTTGGCTCTGAATAAGACATATTTTTTCTTAGAAATTATTAAATCAAATGGCTTGGATTATCACTTTCCATATACAAGTTACATATTAAGAAAATTACAATTTTAAATATAGTTTAAATATAGTTAAAATACGTAAAATCACGTACTTATATCTAATTAAAAAGAATAATAAAAAATTTTCTCCTTTATTCCAAATTATTTCTTTATAGAGATTTCTATAATTTTTTCTTCCTTCTTCTTAACATCTTTAATTGAAATCAATTAAAATAAAATATAAATAAAAAAATGACAAAGTGATACAATATAATAAATTAGAAGAATGATAAAAAATGGCACAAAATTTTGAATTAAATTTAGGTAATTTGAAAATAGACCAATTAAGTTTTGTTTATAAGGACATAAAAAAACATGCAATAATTATGGAAAATTTGTATGGAATTCCAAAATTTGCACAAATGGAAAATATAACTCATCACGAGGCTACCTATCGTGGTAAAGAAGTAACTATAATAGTGGATTATGCGTTTAGCCGTCTACTTAACGTACAAATTGAGTTGCAACAATGGAAGAGTGGGGATTGTCTTTTTAAGGAATTCATAGATCATGGGAAAGAAGGACTTCATAGCATAGGTGTGTATGTGGATGACTTAGACGCATATATAAATGAATTTAAGAAAAAAAATATAGAAGTACTACAAACCGGTCAAGTTGGTAAACAAAAATTTGTATATTTAGATACTGAAAAAACATTTGGCGTTTTGTTAGAAATATCCACAACAGTTAAACGTCGAAAAAAGAAATAAAAGGTCTTTTTAACTATTCTATTTTTTTCAATTAAATTTAAAAAAAAGAAGATTAAATTTTTCTTCCTGTTTTTCTCCTTGCTCTTTTGTAAAGTCTATCTAATACACCACGCATATCATCAGGATTTTCCCTCATCGTTTTTAATTGAATAGCGGCATCCCCTGGTAGGATTTCAAAACGTTCTTCTAAAATCTTCTCAATAAATTCACCAGCTACTTCTTCAGCTGTCATTAATCCACCTGATTCTGAAATTATTGCGCATTCTGGGGGTTTAAATTTATTTTCTTCGGCAAAACCGGGAGTGTCCGTATCAGTAGGAAAAAGGATTGAAACTTTAATATTATAAGGTAATAATTCATGTCGTAAAGCCTCTGCTAATCCAAAAATAGCATATTTAGTCGGAGCATAAGTTACAAATCCCATAATCCCCATAAATCCCATAACTGAAGATGTAAAAGATATATGTCCATTTTTTGCTTCCATAAAGTAGGGTAAAATGATGAGGGTGGGAACCAGTTGTCCATAGTAGTTAATATTCATATTTGTTTTAAAATCTTCAAGGGTTAATTTTTCAAGATATTGCGCATAAGCAAAACCTACAAAATTAAATAGATAATCTGGAATTTTATTTCTTTTAATTATATCCGTTAAAAGTGGTTTCAATTTATTCATATCTGTAGCATCGCAAGCAATAATCTCAATAAACTGGGAATCATCAAGTTTTAATTTATTACATTCAGTTTGAGTTTCTTTTAATGCATCCAACCCTCTCGCAATAATACAAACACTCCCTCCTAATTGGACAAATAACTTTGCTACTGCTTTCCCCATCCCTTTGGAGCCACCAGGAATAATTGCATACTTTCCTTTAAAGGCTTCCTGAGCTAATAATTCTTCATCCGCCATTTATAATCAATTGCATTTGTGTTCATTTAAATTTAAATTTTTAATTTTTCAAAAAAATTTGAAAAATTAAACTACTTAGATTTCAGATTTAAAATAATAAGCTGGAACACCAACTTCAGCTATGCCTCCGTCAATTGGGAAATTATGTCCAGTTATGAAATCCGATAATTTAGATGCCAAAAATAATACAACATTTACAACATCTTCTACAGTTCCCATTCGATTTAATGGAGTTTTAACATGACCATCATCCATTATCATTTTAACTACATCCTCTCTATTATCATAAATTCCAGTTATATGATACCCTGGAGAAATTGAATTAACGGTTATTTTTGGAGCAAGACTTTGAGATAACATTTGAACCATAGCAATAATTCCAACTTTACTTAAGGAGTAAACAGGAGTCTTATTATCGATTTTCATTCCTGCAATTGATGCGGTGTGAATTACCTTTCCTGCTAAGGGTTCAAAAGTCTGCTTTTTCATTCTTTTACATATACTTTTAGAAACTAACCACTGACCTTTAAGATTTATTCCTAAAATTCTGTCCCAATCTTTTTCTTTTGTTCTTAATAAATCCATTCCATATGGATATCCTACTCCCGCATTATTGAATAAAAGGTAAACATTTTCTAGGTCTTGGAATGCTTCTTTTGCCATTTCTTCTACTTGATCTGATTTTGAAACATCGCAAACGATAGGAATGACTTTTTGATTTGTTTTTTGAGTAATTTTTTTACTTGTTTCTACTAATAACTCTTCATTAATATCTACTAATACTAAATCTGCTCCTCGTTCAGCAAAAGCAAGTGCTACACCCTTACCAAACCCCGAAGCACCTCCAGTGATTAAAGCACCTTTTCCTTCAAGAAATTTTTCAATCATTTTAATATCACTTTTTTCATTCCGTATTATATTTATACTATGTTAAGATGATATTTATAGTTAAAAAAAGTAGATTTGTAAGTAAAATTATTTATTTAATCTTAATCCTTAAAACAAATAAAAGAAATTCACTTCAAAACCAAAAATTTAATTATTTAGCTCTTTTTAAGAATTAATATAGAAACGGCATGTGATTCAAATATGGTTGATAAAATTATTCCTTTCTTAATTAATATCTCTGAAGTCATTTCTGCTCGTTCTAGAGCTACTTTACTGGATGAAATGGCGATGGCATTAATCGAATGTATAAATATTTATGGTAAAACACTTAATAAGCTAGGAAAAATAAATAGAATTTCCGTTTGTTTCTGGCCAGTGAAATTAGTACCTTTAAATGAAACTAGAGCGTGTGTATGCAGCTACTTACTAAATAAGCAAGAGAAATTTAATTTTGGTAAATTTTCTCAAATGCCACCACCGCCCCAAAATGTAATAAAGGGCGCGGATCCAGTGTCATTTCTAAATGCTTTACAGTCATATAATAGCGGTTACTTAAGAAAAAGTAAATATTTTAGAAGAGGTACCGTAATTCAAGAAGCATTATTTAACGCTAGTGAAGTTGAATATTTTAAGAACTTCTTCTTAAATCAATATGGTATCGGGTCTTTCGGAGAACCTTACTTTGTTTTGGAAGGAGGACCAATTCCAAAAAGCATTAATCAAGCAAAAATTGTGCCAGAAATTTTAGAATACATTTCTCAAAAAGATGTTAGAATGCTTGATGATTACGGTACGAGCATTTCAAAACTATGCGAAGTATGGATACAACGAGGAACTCAAGATGCTGATAAGATAAGAGGTAAAAAAGTGGATACTAGTGAGGAAGAAAAGCAATTAGCCTCACTAAATAAGGAATTGGAGGCTGAAAAAGCAAGAAAAATAGAAACTTCTCCAGAAGAATTAGTGAAATCAGGAAAGTATAAAATTAATGATAAATCAAGTGATTTTTACAATAATAATAATGCGATTAAAAACAGTATTGATCGCATTAGAAATGCCATAAATAAGAATGATTTATTTGAAGTAGAAGAATCAGTTAAGGATTTAGAAATCAAATATCAAGATTTAGGCAATTCAATAAGTAGATATACAAGTGAACTTGCTCAATTAAGAAAAAATGTTCAGAAAGAAATAAGCGATTTAGAGAAGACTAAGCAACAAAAGATTAGAGAGTTAGAGAAAAAAATATCAGAAGTGAAAAGTAAAATTGACTCGAAGCATAGTGAATTAAGCAGTGATTTAACCAGTGCTGAGGATACGGTTGCTAAAATAAAATTAGAAAAACAATCTTGCTTAGATAATCTCGAGAAGGTAAAAGATAGCGAGATGACAGGAGTTCAAGATTTTTTTAAGAATTATTCTATAGAAATTAAAACTCAAAATGTAGTTGTTGGAGTCCCAATGTTCATTTTTTACTTTATAAACCCCAATACACGTAGAACAACAGAGAGGGCTCCTGTATTACCTATGCTTATCGAAAAAGGTAAAATTCATAGAACCAAAGTTACAGATGCTTTTAGAACTAAATTGAGAGATTTAATGAATAAAGATAACGCAATGATAAATCTTGTTGAAAAAGGTGGAGAAACTGGTAATCTTATGGATATAAAGAATCTCGATACTCAACTTGATGAAGCTATTAATGATTTACGTATAAGGAAGGTACTAGGTAAAAAAGAAGCTGAAAAAGCTAAGGATGTTATTAATAATTTAGTATGGTAGTATTTTTTTTAAGATCTAATTTTTATTATCATTTTTTTTAGTGTTTCTTTACTAATCTCCAAAATATTCCATTGTAATTCCACAGCATTCAGGAATAGTTTGATACCCGCAAGTTTCTGTATTACAACAACATAATAAGTATCCATCTTTCACAATCATAGATTTATCGCAACATGTAGGAACTTCATGCTCACTTCCACAAACTTTACAAACTAATTTTGGCATTTTTTTATCACCTGTCATTGAAATTACCAAATTAAGAATAAAAAAGACTATACTAAAATGCTTCTTTTATTTAATATAAAGTAGAGGTATAATACCCATTATGAAATTAAATTAATATCATCTAAACTTTTATGAGATATTAGATTCCAGATTTTAAGAAAAAATTCATTTAAAACATTTCAATTATTATATTTCTTACTTACGAGTTTTAAAGATTAAAATGGAGAAGTTTTATGGCTGACAAACTAAATTTAAAAAAAACATTTGAATTGTATAAGGAGGCGCTAAATTTAATTCCAGGGGCAATATTAGGTATCCGTAGACCCTATAATTTTGTTGAGGGAGAATATCCTATATTTTTTGAAACCGCAAAAGGAGGAAAAGTGATTGATGTTGATGGAAATGAATATATTGATATGCTTTGCGCATACGG
>JBHLOI010000022.1:0-51530 GCA_048940645.1 Promethearchaeota archaeon
GCCCACGATCCATCACCGCTACACCATGTATAGTTACCCACAGTATGAGACCAATTACCATCAATATGGATAAACTGAAGATTCCAATCCCCCGATTTTTTCGGATTTTTTAAACTCATCTTGTCTTGAGCCTCTAGGGCTCCATTATTTTGCTCCTGATTATTGAAGATAAAAAAGTTGCTAATGCTCAAAAATACTACAACTATCCCCAAAAATACTATATTTACTTTGATGAATGTTTTATTTCTCATCTAATTTCGCTCAAATATAATTGTATTACATAAAGGATTAATAATTATAAATTTAATATTTTTGCAAAATTTTATGAGAAGATTTCACCCTCAGCTTCCAGTGTGAGCCTCTCTTTATAAAAAAAGTACTTTTAATTTTTAAACAATAACTCATTCGGGCTTCAATCACTTGGTTATTACCACTTTTTTATGTAATTTATGTAGAACTGATCACCTCAATTGATTTTTAGAGTAATATTTACGGGTTAAATTTACCCTTTCTTACAAATTGTACAAAATCGATCGCTCTAAACGATCATAATTGAGTTAATCAATAAAAAAAAATGAAAAACTTTCATTTTCTATCACAAAAAATTAAATAATGATCAAAATGGATCATAAAGTTTAAATGTGAGAATAACTCAATTTGATATTAAAATTCTTTTTTTGGGGATTTAACAATAATGGAAGGAAGTGTTTTAGTAGTAGGTGGGGGAATCGCTGGAATCCAAACTTCTCTTGATTTAACGGAATTAGGCTTTAAAGTGATCCTGGTGGAAAAAAACGCATCAATAGGAGGTCATATGGCCCAGTTTGATAAATTATTTCCGCAAAATGACTGCTCATTATGTATGCTTTCACCCAAAATGGTTGCAATTTATAGAAATCCCAATATAGAGTTGTTTACTTTATCTGAAGTGCAACATGTTAGTGGAAGTGCTGGAAATTTTAAAGTTTCTATTTTAAAGCATCCTAGATATGTTGATGAATCTAAATGTAAAGGATGTGGTGATTGTGCTGCAAAATGTCCAAAAATAGAGACTCCTAATCTTTTTGATATGAACTTAGGCAAAAGAAAATCAATATATATGCCTTTTCCTCAAGCAACTCCTCCAGTATATGTAATAGATCCTGATTTATGCCTTTATATAAACAGAAATGTATGTGGAGTATGTCAAAAAGTATGCAAAGGTGAAGCTATCGATTTTAATCAAGAACAGCAGGAAATAGAACTTAATGTAGGCGCAATCGTAATTGCCACTGGATTCAACATGCTTGTTAAAGAATTACATTTTAAATGGGGATATCAACATAAGAATGTGGTTAATGCTTTAGAATATGAAAGAATACTCTGTCCAACAGGTCCATTTGGTAACCAAATCTTACGACCAAGTGATGAGACAGAGCCTAAAAAGATTGCCTTCATTCAATGTGCGGGATCTGGGTATTTGGAGAATCATACTCCTTATTGTTCTCGGGTGTGCTGTATGTATACTGCAAAAAATGCAATCTTAACAAAAGAATATACAGAGAATACACAAATATCTGTATTTAGGCATAACATTCGCGTTTTTGGTCGTGATTTTTATGAATACACTAAAAATGCTCAAGTTGAGCATGGTATTAAGTATATTAATAGCAAAATAGATAATATTGAAGAAGAACCAACATCAAATGATTTAATAATACATTATAAAGATATGAAAACTGGAAAAGATGAAACTTATAGAGCAAATTTAGTAGTTCTAGCAGCACCTTTAGTACCTTCAAAGGGGGCTAAAAAATTAGCTAAAATTTTGGGAATTGAATTAGATCAATATAACTTTTTTAAATCACAATCATACTTTAATAAATCTTTATCTACAAAGGAAGGAATATATTTATGTGGTTTTAGTCAGAGCCCAATGAATATATCAGAAACTGTAGCCAATGCCAGTGGAATTGCAGGTGAAATAGCAACATTACTGGCGCCAGTAAGATATTCACAAATAAAAGAAAGGGAAATTGATATATTACCAGAAGAAAATATAATTAATATGACTCCAAGGGCATTAGTAATTGGGGGCGGAGTCTCGGGAATGACTGCGGCATTAAGTCTAGGAAACCAGGGATTTGAAACAATTCTTTTAGAAAAGGAAAGTCAACTAGGAGGTAATATTAATAGCATTTACGTATTATACCCTACTAAGCAAAATAGTACAGATTTCCTTTTTAATCTTGAAGAAGAAGTCAGAAAAAATACAAATATTAAAATTTTTCTAAATTCTCAAATCGAAAACATTACGGGATCAATAGGAAATTACCAGATATCAATTTTAGATATAAATAATAAACCTCATGATATAAAAGCTGGGATTATAATAATTGCAACGGGGAGTCAAGAATTTAAACCAATTGGACTCTTTCAATACAACAAAGATAATAAACAAGTTTTAACGCTTTTAGAACTGGAAAAAAAACTAAAGGCTAAGGATAAATCTTGGCTTAATAAAATAAAACATATAACTATTATCTTGTGCGTGAAAGCGAGACAAAAAGAAGGATTTTCATATTGTTCAAATGTATGTTGCAGTAATGCAATAAAAAATATTAATATCTTAAAAGAAATTAATCCAAAAGCTGAAATACATGTATTATTCAGAGATCTTCATATGGCTAAAAAAGAACTTGAAGATATATTTAGTGAAAGAAAAAATATCGCGGATTATGTTAGATATGATCTTGAAAATATTCCTGAAATTGTTAAAGTGGGGCAAAATCCTGAAAGATATTTAATTAAACTACGAGATGATATCCGCCCAAATAAGATTATTGAATTTAATTCAGATTTAATTATATTAGCAACTCCCATGGTTCCTCCTGATGATTTAGATATTTTATCAGAAATGCTTAGTATTCCGCTTGACGTAAATGGATTCTTCATTGAAGCACATTCAAAATTAAGACCTTTAGATTTTACAGGGCATGGGATATTTGTGTGTGGGTGTGCTCAGTGGCCTAAAAATATCCAAGATTGCATTTCAGAAGCAAAAGGCGCAGCAGGAAGAGCGAGTAGATTTTTAAGTCTAAAAAAGATTTCAACCACAAAACTAGAATTACTCTCATTTCTGCTATCAATTGAGTGCTTCTTTAAAGATATGAGAGTAAATTCCGAAAAATGTAACGGTTGTGGTAGATGCGCTGAAGTATGTCAATTTAAAGCTATCTCATTAACTGATCTCAAACAAGAATATGAGGATGTTAGTATTCCTACAAAAAAGGCGCATATCAATCCTGCCATCTGTAAAGGATGTGGAAAATGTTCAGCAACATGCAGATTAAAAGCGATTAATCCCAGACATTTTGATTTTAAACAAATTTCAGCTATAATTGATCCATATTTCCTAGAAAGGGCAGAAGTTGAACAAAACGCACATAAAGAGATACAATCTTTCATTATTAAGTAAAGCTTATTTTTTTCTCTTTAAATTTAAAAAAAAAATGTAAAAAAGTAATAGAAGTTTATTGAACAATAAATTTCTTCTTTTTCCTTGATTTTATGTATAAATAATAAGCATTTATCACTACAAAGAAACCGATTATTGTCCATTGAAATGGTGGGTAGTCTGTAAGTATAGATAAACCAAGAAGAGTTAGAAGCAAATTAGTAGTTATATCCTTTATAAATTCACTTTTTTCCATCGATACATCTAATTTTTCACGAATTATTCTATCTGTATCAATTTCTATTAAGTATTCTTCTATTAGATTCTTTAGTTCGTCATCTTCTTCCATGTAATTTAATGCTTTGTTTGGATTTATTATCCAATCATTCATTATCGCATTAGTAATAAATGCCTTCACTTCAAACTTAAATGCTTCTTCTATAAACTCATAAAATTCCTTCAAATCAAATTTTTCATCATCCATTTCATTTGATAAGGCTGAAAATCTCCCAAATATAGATTTCTTTTCGAATTCCTTAGGAAAATCAAACATACTCCTTAAAGCATTAGTATATTTTGTATCATAAAATACATTTCTCTCTTTTCCTCTAAAGACTGGAACCATTGGAATGAAGAAACCGTCCTCGATATTATGGATTTGTATAACCTCAGCAAATCTTCTATTTAATGATAAGAGCTCTTTCACAATATAGCGTCCAATTTGATAAATCACGAATAACGTCTTGGTCACATCTTGATTAGATGTATTACATTTAAGTATTAATTTGTCTTCATCAAAATAACCTTCTAAATTTCCCTTCTTAAGAAAAAAATGCTTAGTTATTTCAAATTTCTTATCTACTTCAACGTTATAGTTCAAAATTCTTGCTTTTGGGAATAAACTGGATAAAAAGTGATAAGGTTTATAATTACTACCTGGGATCTTGAAAGCTACATAAATTTCATGAGATCCATAAGGAATAGTATAAGATTTCCAATTAAAATCCAATTTTGGTTCCTTGCTTTTTAATTCTTTACCTGGAGTCTCAAGATAATAAACATGACAACCTTCGGAAATGGTAAACCTGATCTCTTTCTCAAACCGTAGTTTTTTTAAAGCTCCACCAAGCTCAGGAATATCATAATTCAATTTATTTTCAAACAAATTAAATTTATAATCAAAGTTTTTTATCCCTGATTTGATGAGAAGATGTATCAAATTCATCTTTGAATTTACAGTTCCCTTTCTCAATATTTTAAGTATTTGGTTTTCTAAAAAGGCAATTTGAGCTTTCTTCTTCTGTTTTTTCTCCTCCATGGGACTAATTTTTGCTTCCTCTTCCTCTACTAATAGTTCAGCATCTATTCTTTCATCATCAATCAAAAAATCTTCTTTAGCAATTTTTTTACTCATAATTATCCCCTTAAATTCAAATTTATTTCAAATTGATTTACCTAAATAATTTTTGATTATATAAATTTAATACTATTTATTCCCTATTTTGGTCATTGATTTTGGAAATTAAAAAGAATCAGTTTATAATCCTTCTTTGGGATTATCGACTTTTTTAGCAAGAATATATAAAATTACTATTACTAAGACGAGGAGAAACGAGATTAATAAAACCGTAAAATAAACCGCTTGAATTCCTCCATGAAGATAAATCAGAGCATACATAATAGGGACAAGAGCAATTCCAATAAATTGTCCTGCCGTTGTTAACCCTGCTAAAGCTCCACGCCTATACTTAGATAAAGTTTGACTATAATACATTATAGAAGGCAGAAGAGTTCCGCCTGCTGCGCCTGTAAAGACTAATCCTATGGTGGTAAAGACAAGGATCCTTATTTCAGACCATTTCGGGTCATTTCCCAACAACAAAAAAGTGAGGATACTTATAAATAGAAAAATTAACCCCATGATAATTGCGATCTTAACTCCTTTAAATTTAATAATATTACCAAATATTACTCCCGTGATAGCTCCTGTGATTCCCGCTGAACCTACAACAAGCCCTGCAATGTTTGGGGGAATCTTTCCAGTAAAAGATATTGATGTCCAAGTTATTATCGCTAAATAAGTCTGAGTTACTAAGAATGCAGAAAAAATCAATAAGATAACAACTTTACGACGAATTTCCTGTGAAATATGTTTAAAAAATACACGCATTCCTGATTTTTGATTAGATTTTTGAGAAGTATTTTTTACGCTTATTATTATAGTAAATCCTATTAGTATAATTATAATAAAAATAAGGTATAGATATCTCCATCCTAATACAACCATTTGGCCTGCTATAATTGGCCCAAATCCAACACCTAAATTAGCCACAGCTCCTAAATATCCCATTTTTGCAGGAATATTTCGACTGGATGTAATATCTGCCAGTAAAGCAATTAAAACTGGATTTACAAATCCAAAACCAATTCCTCCTAAGACATTTGAGACTACATACATCTCTAAAGAAAAAGAAATAGCAGCAATCGTCATTCCTATTCCAAAAATAATTAATCCAAATAAAATTACTTGAAATCTCCCTTTAATATCGGAAATTGCTCCTGAAAACAACTGAGTAATAGCAAATGGAAACATAAATGCTGGAATCGCAATTGGTATAGCATCTATACTTACACTAAATTCTGTTGAGAGTACTCCAAATAATACTAAAATAACGTTTCCTGTCAGAGGTCCTAAAGCAAATAATAAATAAATTACAAATTCAATAATAAATTTACTTTTTCTTGGTATTTCTTTTCTATTTTCCTGCATGAATTGACTATTTATTTTACTTTATATGATAAACTGAATTAGCTACAAAGATTATTAAATCTTTAGTTTATGAAATCTTTCGTGAAAGACCAGTTTCACGAATATTTTGTAAAAATATGGAGAATTTACTTTATATTTCACAAATTATTTAATAAATCATTGTGAGTGAAAATCCTAATATTATTTTATTTATAACTCATGATCAAGGGCAATATCTTGGTTGCTATGATTCACCTCAAACACCAAATTCTTTAAAAACTCCTAATTTAGACAAAATTGCTAAGAATGGTGTGAGATTTACTAATTACTTTTGTACCGCGCCGCAATGTAGTCCAAGTAGAGGAAGTATACAAACATCATTATATCCCCACCAAAATGGACTTATGGGACTCGTGGATAGGGGATGGACTTTACCAGAAATAAATAAAACACTTCCGATGTATCTAAAAGAAAATGGATATACTACACATTTATTGGGATTTCAGCATGAAGTTTTTAATGCATATACATTAGGATATGATACAATTAGCAAGCGAAGACCAGAAATGTTGTATAGTTGTCAAAAAATGAATAAAAACTATCAAGAATTTTTTAAAACACATCAGAATGATGATAGTCCTTTCTATGTGTGTATAGGAGTTGCTCAAGTGCATCGACCTTTCGGAGTTTGGGGGGATCCTGTAGATCCAAATAGCGTGATTATTCCCCCTTATTTACCAGATAATAAAATTGTAAGAGAAGACTTATCTCAATTTTATGGTGCAATTCAAGGAGTCGATAATTGTATTGGGAATATTATAAATCAATTAGAAGATCTTGATTTAAGGGAAAATACTTTATTCATTTATACCACTGACCACGGAGAAGCATACCCTAGAGCAAAATGTACCTTATATGATCCAGGTATAAAAACCCTTCTCTTGATGTCGTGCCCAAACTCAAATACTATTCAACAAAAGACTGTATATAATCAAATGATCAGCAATCTAGATTTACTCCCTACAATTTTAGACTTAATAAAGGCTGAAATACCGAATAGAGTTGAAGGGAAGAGCTTTTTACCACTTTTAAAGGGGAAAACAGAGATATTTAGAGAAGAAATATATTCAGAAAAAACTTTTCATGAAATATATGATCCTATTCGAAGCATTAGAACTGAAAAATATAAATTTATACTCAATTTTGAAAAATCAAAAAAGTTATATCAACTTGGGATGGATATACAACAAGATGCATTAGGTAAATACATGTTAAAATTAATAAATAAACCTAGACCTAACGAAGAACTCTACGATCTTAAAAATGATCCTGATGAAAAAATAAATCTAATTAACAATTTGGATTATAAAGATATTATTTTAGAACTAAAAGATAAATTAATTAATTGGATGAAACAAACTAAAGATCCACTTCTCAAGGGTAAGGTTGAGGATCAAAAAAAAGAACCACCAAGAAAATACTAATTTTTTAATAATAAAAAAAAAAGAATTTGAATTTATTCTCTTTTAAACATAGATTTAATCTCTTTTTCACATAAGAAGAATCCAATTGCGATAGGGAATCCAAACACTATGAAGTAAAAAGAAGCTGCAATTGCCATATATCGACAAAAGTTTACTTTAAAGAGTGTTCCTATTGAACCAATAAAAAGAATAACTGCAACAGTCAGATAATAATATCCCATTATTGTTATCGTGAATATATCATCGGCAGTAGGCGTATCAGTATATAAACCAGCAACTATATCTACCATTAATATCGCTAATAACGCGTATAACATTATAAATACCGCGAACAATAAAGATACTAATGATACTATTCTCAAGGCAGTCTTTCTGTTGATTTTTGGTACGTCAGCAGTTTCCATTGGATGATCCTGTATATTACGACCTACATAAAGGATTAACATTAATGGTAAAAAGATATATAGCGCAATCTCAAACATTACTGCAAATTCGCGCTCACCATAATAAACTAGAGGTGAAATCACCATTAGTACGAGTGACAAACCAGTAGCAATTAAAAATAATTTCGACGCATCTTTGAATCCTTTTCTTATGAAGTAAAATGATAGGAGGAGTACGAAAATAACTATTGCATCACCGACTAAATAAAAAGGGCTAAGAGTATGTTGAGGAACCCATGTCCAGCCGAGTATATCTAAATGGGGAATTTGAATATCACCCCACATACTAGACCATAAGTTCATTTCTAATTCATTATGGAAAAATTGGTCAATAAAGAAATGAGAAAGTCCAGCAGCAGCTACGACGCAGTATGCATTTTTCCAATTTACCTCTCTAATCCCACTATCTTCAAATTTTAATGGAAATCCCTTTTCCGACCTTACTAAGGAAAATCTAGAAGCATACGTCCACACTAATGAATAAGGAATTGCCAATATGAGAAATCCTAAAATTGAATGAAATGGTGTCACAAAAAAGAGGTTGACGATATCCGGTCCCCATAAACAGTTTATGAAGAAAATTATAGCAACTTTATAGTTAAATTTGTTCTTTGTGAAATACATAAGAGGTATTAACACGCAAAATCCATAAAAAAGATGTCCAAAAGTTGGCATTATAACATCATCAATTTGTAATTAAATAGGTTTAAACATAGTTCGAGAAAGTTATATATAAAGATTATTTAAAATTAAAAAAATAAATAAAAGTTTCCAAAATTAATATATATTTAATTATATATCGCAATTTATTATGTCATTTCGAGGGATACAGAATGCTTATAGAAGAATAAGATCATTTGCTATTAAAACACCTGTAATGACTTCAACTACATTGAATTCTATTACTAATGCTCAAGTATATTTAAAATGTGAAAATTTTCAAAGAGTAGGCGCATTTAAGTTCCGAGGAGCTTTCAATGCATTGAATATGCTTCCCAAAGAAGATAGAGAACGCGGAGTAATTACACATTCAAGTGGAAATCATGCTCAAGCTGTTGCCTTGGCAGCTTCTATTTTAGGAATAAAAGCTACAATAGTAATGCCTAAAGGAGCGCCTATTAATAAGATCAATGCAACAAAAGATTATGGAGCAGAAATTGTATTTTGTGAAAATACACTCGAAGCAAGGGCTCAAAAAACAGATGAAATAATAAAGGAAAAGAAATATGCCTTGATTCATCCTTATAATAATGATGATATTATAAATGGTCAAGGAACTGCAGCTTTTGAATTGATTAGGGAGACAGGAAGATTAGATTTGGTAGTGGCTCCTCTTGGGGGCGGTGGCTTGCTAAGTGGAACTGCTATTGCCACGAAAAGTTTTAACCCAAGAGCTCAGGTTATTGGAGTAGAACCATCAATGGCTGATGACGCATTAAGATCAATTCAAGAAGGACATATTATTCCAAGTACATATCCTAATACTATAGCCGATGGATTACGTACATCTCTTTGCGAAAGAACGTTTAAAATTATTCAAGAGTTAGTTGATCAAATTGTAACCGTCTCAGAGAATGAAATTCTTGATGCAATGAAGTTCATATGGGAACGTATAAAAATAATTGTTGAACCTTCTGGTGCTGTTCCATTAGCAGCGCTCCTTTCTAAAAAAATTAATGTGGAAGGAAAGAAAGTTGGGGTAATTTTAAGTGGAGGTAATATTGATATAGACCCTTTTTTTGATCTGTTAAGAAAAAAAATCATTGAAGTTAAAGAAAAGTAGATTAGTCATCTACATCTGGAATATCGTTTATTATCTTAAAATTACCTTTTGTAACCTGAATTAACATATTTACGGTATTTTCCCATAGAGTTTCCATTATATCTTGAATTTTATTAAAATCTGTTTTATCCTGAAACTTAAGTGTAATTTGTTGTATCTCATTGTCGATGGTTATATATATTGGAATATCTTCTCTTAAACCCCCGAACATTTTTAACATAATAATGATTTCTTTCGGTTCTGCAATCTTTCCTTTAATTTGATTCTTTAAGGTTAAATAAATAGTTAAATTGGGTTTATCAATCTTTATATCTATAGATTTTTTTAACATATTTTTTAAGATCGGATATAATTCTTCCATTTTTCATTCACCTTGACTGTTATTTTTATTTTCTATTATCGGAAGATCAATATAGGATGAGTTTGTTTTATTACGTGATATGGTAATCGTTGGTCTTCCATCGGTAGGATATCGTAGGAATGTATCTTTATCTGCTCCAGCAATAGCAATCCGTATTCTATGGCCTCTTTTGATAAGAACTGAAGTTGTATGTAGTCCAAATTTTAATTCAGCAATCTTGCCTGGGATAAGTGGACTAGCATCTTCTTTGTTATATGTATGATAAGGAACTAAAATTTTGTAGGGTGGTTCTTCATTTGAAACTTTTCTGTGGATAATTCGAAATTCACCATCAGTTATGTACACTACCTTTCCTCGTTCATCAATATCTTCGAAATATACGAAAATTGCTCCATCTTCGTGAGTAGACACTAAATACAAACATATTATTGCTTGGCCTGTAAATTCAGTGTCTTTCTCAAAAGGGCGACTTGTATAACATAACAATTTCTCATCCATTTTAGTTCGATTTGGATAGTCTATTGGTTGTGCTAAAAGTGTCCACCAACGATTTAACCTTCCTGTAGTGGCTCGAAAATTAATTTTATAATCATCTTCTCCAACATCATTTTCCGGTAATTTTTTAGATAGTGTAAAGTTTTCTGATAAATACCATCTTTGATAGGTATGTCCTTTAGGTGGCCAAATATTTGTCTTTTTCCACTTTTCTTCTGCCAATGTATAGTAATAAAGAATTTTTTCCTCGATTGGTGTACCATAAATACATTTATCAAAAAAATTAATAAATGCATTAATTCTTTCTCTTGGGCTAGGTGTCACATGAACTCTTTCAGGAAAAAATTGATTTGCTGGAAAACCAGCTCCATGATTCCAATCCCCGAGGATAACAATCATTGGATTAGTTAAATTTAAAAAGCGATGAATAGCTGCATCTACATAACCAGAGTCATACCATGAACACCAAATTAACATTGGAATATTTGATTCTCCAATCCGTGATTTACGATTAAAAATTATGTCATTATAACTTGTTCCATCATATAGGGTTTCATCACGATAATCTCTATGTAGTGCATGCTCATGGACATACTCATTTTGTTTGTGTTTATCTTTAGCTTCCTGTAATAATTTTAAGTGACTATCTGTATCAACTGGTTTTACACCTTTAGAGAATAACCAATACAGTGGCATAACTTGTCTAAACACCTTTGGATTGTTTAAATCTAAATTTCTACCTAAAAATGACCACACCTGCATAAATGAAAGGTCATAGCAACCTCCAGGATAAGCCACATCTGTGTAGGAATCCCAAAGTCCATGTCCAGGTATTATTGCTTTAATTGCTGGATGATGAGTAGTAGCAAATAGTTCGGCTGTTGTACCTGTATACGATATTCCCTTTGAGACTATATTACCATCCGACCATGACTGTGAAATAATCCAATCAACTACATCTGCCCCGTCTTTCACTTCTTCTTCAGAAAAAGGTATGTGTCTTGTACCAAAAGAAGCCCCTGTTCCTCTCACATCTGTTCTTATATAAGCATAACCTCGCCCTGTAGTTATTTCTGGGTCAGGGGTTGCTGTAACTACTTCATCAAGTATCCATCTAAAAGGAATTCGTAATTCCATTGCTCTCCAATATCTCGTTTGGATTAAAACTGTTGGTATTTTATTACTTGATGGAAGTCCATTTGGAAGACAAATAGTTGCTGCAATTTTAATACCATCACGCATAGGAATGTAAGTTGAATGGACTGAGTAACCTTGTTTAAATCGCATTTCTGGAATTATCCCTAATTCTTTAAAAGGATTATTTTCAATTGCTTTTGGATCAGTCATATTTGTCCCTTTATTTTGTTTAATCCATAATCATTTGATAATATTATAGTTGTTAAGTGCACTTATAAATTTTTAAGAGAAGAAATTTAATTTCTAATCATTAAAATTTAAATATTAAATAGATTATAAAATTTAAAAAAATTAGGGGAAAGCGTTATTTTTTGTAAAATTGAAGGCGTAGACATTCCACTTGTAATGATCGGAACATCTCCTTTTATTGGTGCGGGACAATTCGGTATGAGTAGTCTAGTTTATCGTCGAAAATTTTTATTTCATACTAAAAATATGTTAGAAATTTTGGAAGCTTCCTATAATGCTGGAGGGAGAGGAATTGAAGTATGCGTTGAAGGTTGTATACCTCCAGGAAAAATTTGTGAAGCAGCAAGAATCATGAAAGAAACCCATGATGAATATGTTGTTACTGGTTCCACATATCCTGGATCTGATCCACTTATAGAGGATTTAATCGATATCGAAGCAAAACTTATTTTTGTGCATGCTTCAGTATCAGACAGAATGAGTAAAAATCTTAAGAAGTTTTTGGATGATATATCTTCCAGAGGTGTAATTGCTGGAATTGCTGTGCATAATCCAATTTCTACTTTAACGTTTGCTTTTGAAAAATTAAAGGAGACGAATGTGTTCTTAGTTCCATTTAATGCTGAAGGTTTTATTATGGGAAATCAAAAAAAACTTGAAGCTTTAATCGATAACAAAAAGGGCTCTTTTTTTATTGGAATGAAAACATTAGCAGCAGGAAACTTAAATCCAAGTAAGGCATTTGACTATATTTCAAAACATAATATTTGTTCTGTAGCTATAGGAATGGTATCTATTCAAGAAGCAGAGGAATCAACAAAATGTGCTTTAGAAAGGTTAACTCAGAAAGAAATTAATTGATTTTCAAATACTTTTTTAAATTTTCTTTCTGGAGATATATTTATGCTATGTGAATTAGAAAATATCAAGCTATATTATGAAATTCTTGGAAAAGGCATCCCTATCTTAATGATTCATGGATTTATGCCTGATCACCGTGTTCTAAAAGGTTGTATGGAACCTATTTTTCAAAATAGAACTGGATTTAAACGAATTTATTTTGATTTACCTGGTATGGGAAAAACAGAAGGGAAAGAACTAATTCAATCATCTGATGAAATCTTTGAAATAATTATAAAATTCATTAAAAATATCATCCCTAATGAAAAATTTCTAATTATTGGCCAATCTTATGGAGGATATCTAACAAGAGGCCTATTGCATAAATATTATGATGAAATTTTAGGAATTTGTTTGATTTGCCCTTTAATAAAACCTAATCTTAAAGATAGAGATCTCCCTGAACTTACGCCTATAGTTAAAAATCCCACACTTATTAAGAAGCTTGATCCTCAAAATAGAGGAGAATTTGAAGAGAGTGCAATAATACAAAGTGAGTATGTATGGAAAAGATTTAAAGATGAAGTACTTTCAGGGTTAAAAATTGCGGATATAAAATTTTTAGAAAAAATATATCCTAATAAATATGAGCTTTCATTTGATGTTGATAAATTGACAATTAAATTTGATAGACCAACCTTATTTTTATTAGGTAGGCAAGATAATTCAGTTGGTTATCGAAATGCTTTGAAAATTATTGAAAATTTTCCACGCGCTTCTTACATTGTATTAGATAAAGCAGGTCATCTCCTGCAGATAGAACAAAAAGAGATATTTAATATATCTGTAAATGAATGGTTAGATAGGGTCTTGGAAACTATAAATTAACTTTTTTTTTATCTTTCCTTTTCAGATTAATTTTAAGATAAAATTAATTATATAACTCATGACTGAGAAATTATACTGGAAACACCCCTATGATACTCAATTCGATGCTAAAGTAGTAAAAATCACAAAAGAAGGGATCATTCTCGATAAAACTCTCTTTTATCCTCGGAGCGGTAATCAAGCGAACGATGTTGGTCAAATTATATTTAATGATAAGAAAATTGAAGTAAAAAATGTCTTTAGTGAAGGGGAAGAAATTATCCATGAAGTAGAAACAGAAGAACTGAAAAAACTTAAAGTAGGGGATAAAATTGAAGGAAGTCTTGACTGGGAAAATCGTTATGCTTTAATGAAAGCACACACCTCCCAACATATTTTATCTGCCTTGTTTAAAAATAAATATGGGATAAATACATCGAGAGCCTTCATTGAAAATGAGGAAGTATTGATTCAATTAGAAAAGGAAGTAGAAGAGTATCAACTACAAGAAGTTTTAATGTTATTTTTCACTATTTGTACTTTAAAAAATATGGAAATCAAACCAAATGTATTTTCTTTTGATGAAGCTCGAAAGTTAGGGAATAAATTAAGAGGCAATTTCCCATCAGGTGATTTAATTCGAATTATAGAAATTGAAAATCTAGATTTTAATTGCTGTGGTGGTACACATATTAAAAATTCAACAGAAATCGGTCCTGTTTTAATTATTGAATTCAAGAAAAATAGAGATATTAAATATTTATTAGGCAACAAGGCAATTCAAAGACTTTCTCGGATTAATATGGAATTATTGAATTTATCTGATATAATTAAGACATCTTTGGAATATTACTCGAGAGATGTAAAGAAAGTCATTGAACTAAATCAAACTTTACAAGCATATCAAGAATTGCTCATAAGTGAATTATTTAAGCAAAAACTCTTGAAACCTGACTTAGAAATAAATGATATTAAACTCTATTTAATAAATATTGAGATTGAATATAAATTTCTGAAAAAAAATTTAGATCAATTACCCGAAAACTCACTTCTGCTAATTAAGTCTGAAGAAAACAAACTTCGTATAATTTCAAATGCAGATAAGATAAAATCAGATGAAATTGCTGAAAAATTTATTCAAAATTATCGCGGTAAAGGAGGAGGTAATCCAAGAAACGCTCAATGCTTATTGGAGAGTGAACCAAAAGATATTCTTAGAGATATTCAAAGTTTCATTAAATGAAGAATTAGAGTTTATTAATCTTTAAAGAGATTAAAATGATTAACTTTAAGCGAAAACTTTTAAATTTTCCTTTAATAACTTTTTACAGATGTATAAAACCCTAAAAATCCTAATAATCTTATAATAGAAATCTATTGTGAATTAATATGAAAATGGAAAAAAAAAATATAGCACTCATTATTCTTGTCATAGTATTAATAGCCGGAGGTATTAGCAATATTATATTTTTTGTAGATCTAGAATTGGGACATCCAGTACCTACACGGACTATTAAATTCGGTAGCAGGTATATAGCTGAGGATATTGACCCTCAATATGCCTGGGATAATGCTTCTTTTAATGCTATCATCATGACGTGGGAAGGTTTGCTTGCAAATAATTTAAGTCATCCTGAAATGGCCCTTTATCCATTATTGGCAACAGATTTGGGTATTTACGACGTGACAGGAACAGAGTTGACCTTTAACCTTAAATCTGGAGTTAAATTCCACGATGGCACCGATTTTAATGCTGATGCGGTCGTATGGAGTTTTCAAAGATTACATTATTTGATGAATACTACATGGAATGGTGGACCTCATCCCTGGGGCCCTCTACCTAGTACAGTATTTTACAGCATCCCCACTATTGTCGATTCGTTATATTATGTTGAAGATAATCCAATTATCCAAAATGTTGAAGCAGTAACTCCAACTCAAGTAAGATTTACTTTAACTCAGCCTTATGGTCCTTTCCGCGCTCTATTAGCCTTTTCAGCCTCAGTTATCATGTCTCCTACTTCTACACCAAAACTAGATTATATTAATCCAGCTACAGTTGAAAATGGCACCTGTATAGGCACTGGTCCTATGAAAATAGAAAAACTTGAAAGTTATGAAGTAAGATTTACCGCGTTTGAAGATTATCATCGACCTCGAATAGGTTTTGATGTCCTAGTGCATGTCAAAATCCAAGATGTTGAATCCAGAAATTTAGCAGTACTTTCTGGTGCGGTTGATATTATAACAGATCCTTTCCTCTACTACTTCCCTGAAATGGAAGCTGAGGAAGAAGTAATTTTATATGAAGCTGGATGTGAAACCATCACCGAATATATAGGATTCAATACTAAACAGATTAATATGACTTGGAGAAATGCGATTTCTTATGCCATCAATTATAGCTTTATAATTGATCATCTTGAAACTGATTGGAACTATACGGCAACAAGATTAAAATCTCCCGTTCCCAAAGGGGTATTATACGCGAATTGGTCATTTAATTATCCTATTTTCAATATTACTAAAGCAAGACAACTCATGCAAAGTATGGGGTTTGGTGTAGGATGGGATGCTACGTTCCCTGGTAATCATGAAGCTCAATGGATATCGGCAAACCTCCGAACTTTAAACTTTACTTATAATGCTGGCGGTGGCGGGAATTCCATCGGTGACATGATATATAAAACATTAGAAGATAGCTTAGATTTTATTGGAATAACTATTGGAAATGCTAGTATGACTTGGGGAGACTATAAGGATCGGCTCTACAATATGAGCATATCTAGTGCGGGACATGATGCCTTACAACTTTACTATTGGGATTGGAAACCTGATTTAAATGATCCAAGCAATTATGTAAATTGGATATTCTCCAACACATCAATGGCTAATGCTGCTCAGGTAAACGATCCATATCTTCAAGATCTTATTGAACAAGGCATAGAGAAAGTAGATCCTATGATTAGAGAAACGATTTATGATGAGATTCAACGATATCTAGTTGAGGAACTCAGACCCCATGCGTGGCTTTATGTTGAGAAAAATTATGATGTATGGGATAAGGATTTACGTGGATTCCCTAGTAACGCGCTGGATCGCGCCTACTTTTATCCCTGTTACTGGGATTAATATTAAGGAAAATAACAGGAAGAATTAAAGTTTACTTTAATAATCAAATTCTATTCTTTTTCAATATAATTCTAGAACAATCCATTGCACTATTAGCCGCCATTTCTGTTCCTATTCCCCATCCTCCCGCATCTCCTCCGACCATATATAATCCTTCTATAGGGAGAGTTGTCCTTGGTCTATTATTTCCAGTTTGACCTACGATTTGCGAAACCCCAATAACCGAAGATTCTTTCCCTCCGAACTTATTTATATTGTTTGGTGTAGTTACATCTAACCATAACAAATTTTCAGAAAGTCCTGGGAAAATCTCATTCAAATTTTTAATAGAAGTTTCTATCCATTCTTCTTTATTTTTCTCAAAATTATCTTGAGCTACTATAGTTCCTGCCGTTATTAATTGGTTTCCCTTTGGAGCTAATGTTGGATCATAGTTGGAAGGGACTGGTACAAAAAAATCCAAATCATCTGGAACTTGTCCTTTTATAATTTTATTAAAATATTCTATAGGATCGTCAGAAGACATTGTCATGAGTACTTTTATATCTGTCACTGGTTTTTTTAAGGCAATTTTAAGTGTTATGGCACTCATTGAGTATTTAAGTTTATCAACTGTTTCAAGATACTTTTTCTCAAAATACTTTCGGCCAACTATATTATTTATCGTATCTTTTATACCTCCATTGCTGATTACAATTTTAGAAGATATAATATCTCCATTTTCTAGTTCTACTCCGCTTACTTTATTATTTTCAATAATTATTCTGTTTACAGTATGATTAGTTTTCACATGTCCTCCAAATTTTTCGATACCTGTAGTATAGGCTAAAGGAATCGAAATACATCCCCCCTTAGGATAACCAGTAAGTAAATCCTTGGAAAGAGACGAGAGACACCTTAAAAATTCACCAGCTGAAGCCTCATAATACGGAATAACAAAATACATCCAACATAAAGTTTTAAAAAAGGAATGTATTGGACCACCTTCAGTATATTCTGAAACCCATGTTTTTAAATCGATATCTTCTAATTCATTAATCTCCTCTTCTTTTTTACTCATAATATCCTTAAGGGCTTTCATGAGAATTTTAGAATCTGATGCTGGTAATAACTGCGCAAACTCTAATGGAAATCTTAATAGTTTTCCTTGGTAATACCACCGTGGACCCGGTTTTTTAGCAATTACCCAATCAATTGCCTCTTCCATACCTATTAAATTTAGAATTTCACCAAGTGGACCTCTTCCTGAGCGTCCAAATGAGTGAACACCCACATCCACCTTAAATCCTTCTTTCTCGTAAGTACTACACCTGCCTCCAACTAAGTCATTTTTTTCAAGCAGAAGTATTTTTAAACCTTTTGAAGCTAATATTGCTCCCACGGCGGAACCTCCAATTCCACTTCCAATTACTATTACATCGTATTCAGACATTTTTGAACACTTTTTAGTATAAGAAAGAGAGTTATTATCTATTAATTATGTTCAAAAATAAAAATAGTTTTCAAATTAAATCATATAGACTTTTAACTCTAATCGATTGTAAAATTTCTCGCATTGAAGGTTTCTTGTTTCGATTAACTGGAATAATTTGATCTATTAATATAAATCGTTTCTCATTTGGTTCCATTGAGAAGAAATTATCGGAAGCGATGAAATCCACAATTTCTGACTCAATAAAAACATAAAGAGCAAGTTTTTTACTCTTAAGAACCAGTTTCAAGGACTTCTGGTTATCTATTTCTTCTATTTTAAAAGAAAGTCCAGGTTTTTGTAAGCTAAATTTTTTTGGAGAATCAAATAATCGAAACCCTCTAAATATTATTTTCTTATGGTTTCTTCTTTCTTTTAAAGCATAAAAAATAATATTATTTTGCATGCTTTTACTTTCTTTATTTATTTTACTTACATCAATATTTCCCAGTTTTAGTGAGCAGCACGGTTTAACTACTAAATCAAATTCACCGTTCATAAGTGATAGTCCATCAGATTTCATAATGTTCCATGAAAAGATAACCTCTCGCGAAATTTTTAAATCGTTTGTTACCCAGAACTCAACTACTTTTTTCCCTTCTCTTACACTAGGAAAAATAGGTTGATAAAATCTTTTAGCGAAATAATGTAACGCTTTCCATCTTAAATAATAATCTAGGGAAGACCAACTCGCAACTGGCCAACAGTCATTTAACTGCCAGTAAAGTGCTCCCATACAATGGAAGCTATTTCGATTCCGTCGCCAATGCTCAACCCCATATTCTATAGCTTCAGCTTGGGCAATCTGAGATAAAATAATTTGTTGCTCAAATCTTTCTGGGATTGAAAAACGTCTTTTCATATATCTCATTATCCTTCGGTTTCCTTCTTCATTTTTCTGGTGATTTTTCATTATAGGGGAAAAAAAATCATATTGATCAGGAGGGCAAAATTCTTTTATTGTTTTCAATGAAGGAAATGATTCAAATCCAAATTCTGACATAAATCGAGAATCAAATTTTTGATAAGATCTAAAAGAAGCACCCCCATGCCATACTTTCCAATAGTGAGAATCACCACTTTCAGGATTATTAGGATAAAGAGATAAAGTCTTACTTCCATCATACTTATCCAAAGCTGAACTTGGCCAATATGAACGTTGTGGGTCATATTTTCTAATGAGTTCTGGTAGTAACTCTTTAAACATATTTAGATATGCCTTCTCATATTCTAGTATCTGTTCCGCATCCTCAATCTCAGCCATAGATATATTTCTCCTCCATAATTGTTCAATTTCGTTGTTTCCGCACCATAAGGCTAAACTAGGATGATTTCTTAATCTTTTAATATTTTGTATCGCTTCTATTCTTACGTTATTAAAGAATTCTTCATGTTTTGGATAAAGAGCACAGGCGAATGGAAAATCTTGCCAAACTAGAATTCCCATCTCATCACATAAATCATAAAATAAATCATCTTCGTAAATTCCTCCCCCCCATACACGAATCATATTCATATTAGCTTGTTTAGCAAAAACAAGATTTTTTTCATACAATGCAATTCTTTTACCTCTTGGAATAAAGCTATCAATAGGGATCCAATTTGCTCCTTTAGCAAAAAGAGGAATTCCATTTAATAAGAAATAGAAGGTTTCACCCCATTTATCCGGATTTCTTATAAGGTGAATATCTCTAATACCAATTTTTTGCTGGATAATATCAATTATTTTGTCTTTTTGAATCGTTACAATTAATTCATGTAATTGTGGTTTACCTAATTCGTGAATCCACCACAATTGAGGATTATCAATATTAATCTCAAAGCTATGGTTAGGTTTTTCAATATTTATTTTGTTTTCTATTAAATCTCCATTTGGAGTAATTAATACACATTTGAGCAAAAAAGCATTTTGTCTTAAATTTTTTGAATTTAAATCTAAATTAACTCTTATGCTTAAATTGACCTTTTCAACTTTTATTTTAGTTATATCATCTATGTTTATTATTCCCATAGGTTCTATATTATATTCGAAATCCTGAATAATATAAACTGAATTCAGTTTAATATCATCGAACCCTATAATTTCAACAGGTTTCCAAATACCAATATCTGGTAAGTTCGGACCCCAATCCCATCCAAAACTATATTGAGCTTTTCGTAGATATGGAACTCCTGGCACTGCATGAAAGTTTTTTAATTTAACTTTATAACTATCAACATATTCTCTTATTGCTTTAGTTGGGCTTTTAAAAAGCACTTTTAATTTATTATTGGTCTTCTTTAATATCGTTTTCACGTCAAATTCATAAGTAATAAAGATATTATCTGTTTTTCCTATTAACTGGTTGTTTAAATATATCACAGATACCGTATCTAAACCGTAGAAACGCAATATCAAATTAGTATATTTAAGAATATCTTCTTGAATATCAAATTCTAATAAGTATGTCCATTCTGATTCATAAACCCATTTTACATTATGTTCATTCATTCCGTAAAAGGGATCATCAATAATATCCTCATTAATTAATGCTTCAAAAACAGTTCCTGGAACTTTAGACTCAATATCAATTTTCTTTTCATTATTGGTTAACCTCCAAACTCCATTTAGAGAGACTTTTTTTACAGTTCGCATAATAATCCTAAAGTAAATAATAAGTTCTTAAAAAATAAAATAAAAAAGATTTATCTCTTTTTAAAAGTTAACTGATATCTATCTTCTGAAGGTAAAATGTTGATGCTGCTAAACAGATTAGTGTAATAGACGAAAGTATTAAAATTATATTTGTAGGCGATAAATCAATACTAGTAATTGTGAAACCAAGCACTTCAGCATATGGAGCTAATATTGTACTTAATCCTCCACCACCACTTGAGATCCAAAAACTTCCTAATTTTTCAAAATAGTACGAATAAGAGAAAAGAAGTGGCCATTCATGTTGGGTGAGAATTGGCAGAAAACTAACTAAGGTAGGTACAATCATCAGGAATAATATTGGCAAGAATATTGCTAAACCTGTCTTTCTAAATAAAGTAGAGCATAATACACTTAAAGCAACTAATGGAATCAATGTCATTATACCGATTATAAAAATATATCCTCCAATGGAAACTAAATCAGCTACATATGTTTTTTCAACAAATGGTATTCCACTAAGCGTAAATGAAATTGATGTAGGAATCATTACAAGTATAATAGTAAACATATATGCCAAAATTTTTCCCCAAAGAAATTCCCATCTCCTTATTGGTTTACTAAGGAACCAAGATAGTGATCCACTTCGTTTTGCACCTACAATACTACTTGAAGCAAAAACAATCGAAAAAGCAATCCCAAAATATAAAAGGTAAAAATTAAGCACCATATTCATTAGAGATCGAATTAGATCAATGTTTATGCCTCCTAACAGTCGATTGAACATTCCAAAGATTAAATAGAGTATAATTCCAGGTGCTGCTCCGATAATCATAAATATTATAACTTTAAGTTTACTATCAGATAATTCTTTTTTGAAAATAATTCCTATTGAACTGTAATATCCGCGATTTTGTTGACGACGTAATAATAACAGAGAAATAATTATTAATCCAGCAATTATACTAATTCCAATTCCAAAATAGGTCCATTGAAAAGTAGGATATTCAATTATTTCTATTGTAATTGTGGATGTATACTTATTTCCAAAACTATCAATGCTTATAACAGAGATATTATGAAAACCAGTTGAATTGAAATTAACCTTTAGACTGCCAATATAATTTGCATAAAATCCGGAACCGTTTATCTCATCATAAACTTGACCATCTATCAAGATTTGGAAAGTAATATTCAGATACCCATCAATTATAGGACTATCCCATCCGATCCAAGTAAGGTTTATTGAACGTTCAGATGTTTGATACGATGTCTCAAAAGTTAATAAATTCAACGAAATTGGGCCTGTAATATAATTAAGTGGTAATGCTAAGTCATTAAAAAGTAAGATATTTGAATTATTAATATATGTCATAGAAGAAGATAATCCATTCAGCCATACTTCATTTATCGAAGAATTTAAAATTAAGATTTGTCCTGCTAATCCAAACTCATTAAGTTGATCTAATGAACAATCTACTATTGCAAGGTTTGAAGAATCAAATTTCCATATTTTTGTAAAGGGAGTTTGACTTGAAAGTATATTCAAAGTGGAAGAATCGCGACATTCAATGCTTCCTGTTATTGTAGAATTTTCAATATTCACTCGTGAAAAATCTGAAATAACAATGTTATTGTTTTCTGTAATGTTTGATCCTTCACCAATATTAAGTGTAGCATTATTAAATGTATATATATTGCCATTAAATGTAGAATTGATGAATGTAACGCTTGCATAATCCATTATAAAAACGGTTTCAGTGATAACTGCATCATAAATGGTTTCATTGATAAATCCATCATACAGTATACTCGTTTTTAAGGAATTTTCTGAATTATCCGAAGTCTCGTTTCTAAATGTAGAGGAATTTTGCATTATTATTGATAATACAAATAGGGTAATAAAGCATATAACGAGAAGTCTAAATTTTTTCGCTCTTAAATTTTCCTTATTCAACGTCCTTCAACTCCATGTTTTTATTTTCTTGTTCCAATGCTTTCATAAAAATTTGTTCAATTTCTAATCCAGAGGCTCGAAACTCATGAATAACTATATTGTTTTTTAAGGAAATTTCCGCGACAGTCTTCCAGACTTGCTCTAAATTATCAACTTCAATTATTAATGAGTCAGGTTGTTCAGTAATTTTTGAAACAATAGGTTCAAGAGATTTACGAATTATATCATTATTAGGGTTAATTCTAATCAATTTTGTTCCTAATCTTTCATTTAATTCTTGAATAGTGCCTTCCATAATAAGATACCCTAGATCGATAATTCCAATTGAATCTGCATTCATTTTTTGGATTTCTGGAAGAATATGTGTTGAAATTAACATAGTTTTTCCCTCTTGCCGTAGATCTTTAAGTAAATCAATCATCTGATTTCGACCCAAGGGATCAAGATTAGATGTAATCTCATCAAGAATCAATAATTCGGGATCATTCATTAAAGCTTGAGCAATTCCAATTCTTTGTTTCATCCCAGCAGAATATTTTGCTATTACACGATATCTTGCATCTGTTAAATCAACGAGTTTCAATAAATATGATATGCGATTCTTTATCTCTTGTTGAGGCATATGAAAAACTGAACCAATAAATTCAAGTAATCTCTCAGCCGTCATTCCTAAAAAGTATGTAGGATTTTCAGGTACATATCCTATAAGTGTGTGTATTTTAATTTTATCTTTACTGGAAATATCTTTTCCGAATAGTTCAATTCGTCCCGATGTTGGATAAAGAGACCCAATTAACATTTTTATTGTTGTGGTTTTTCCCGCTCCATTCGGCCCTAAAAAACCATAGATGCCTTTATGTACAGTTATATTCAACTTATTAACAGCAACGGTTTGATTATCAAATATTTTAGTTAAATCAAATGTTTGAATAATTGCACTTTTCATTATAATCACTTATAAAATTCCTTTGTATATATACTAAACTACTACTGAACTCAATAGTCTTTTTGTATGATATATCTAAAATTTTCATCTTTTAAAATAAAGCACTCAAGAAAATTATCATACTTTCTTGTCTCCCATATATTCTCTATATTTTGGATGCCTCTATATAATTTCATTAGAAGCTCTTTATCTACAGCATATTCTTCATGAGAGGGATAGAGTTGCAGACTTTCATTCGTCTCAAATTGCTTCATTAATTTATGTAGGCTCTTAAGAATAATTGGCAACTCTTCTTTTACAGGTAAATACATTGACCCGTAATGTGCTGTATCTCCTGTAAAAAGTTCTCCTTTATTCGTTATGAGACAAATAGATCCATTGGAGTGGCCTGGAGTGTGAATTATTTTAATTCGAATTCCATTTAAGTTAAATTCTTCTCCATCTTTTAATGGTCGAATCTTATTGACGGCAGGAAGTTCAAAATTCATTTCTTTATACAATTCAACGATTTGATTTGGTGATTCTTTAAGAAATGAAACATCAAATGGAGTAGAAATCTCATGTACTTCATTTTCATGAATATATATCTTTTCAAATTCACTATTACTTCCTCTATGATCGAAATGAGAATGAGTGTTTAACACCATAAGCTTCCTATCTCCTATAAGTTTATCAATAATAGGCTTCAAAGGAAATAAACCACTCCCTGTATCAATTAATAATGCAATATGATGACCTAACAGTAAAAACATGTTTATATACTTAGTTAAAAATCTAGGTTCAATTTGATCTAACTTTTCCCGAATCACATATAGATATTCTTTCTGTTTAATAACCTCATACCAATCTTTACTCGTATTCATAATCCTAATACTGAATATATTCAGATTTAGTAATAACTTCTACTTTTCCATTTCGAATCATAACATCATTCTCAAGCCTAGTTCCTCCGACACTTTGCTTGATAATACCAGGTTCAATAGTAAATACCATTCCATCTTGAAATGTTTCTTCTTTCCAATGTTTTAATGAATACTCATCAGTAGGTTTTCGACCTATTCTTGGTGAATCATGAGTCTTTAACCCTAATCCATGACCTAAAGAATATGGCATTGTATATCCTTCTTTTTTAAGAATTTGTTCTATTCTATCATGAACCTTCCAAGTAGGTACTCCAATATCAATCATTTCTATCGCAGCTTCATATGATTCAAGAACTATCCTTAGAATTTTTTCTTGTTCTTTTGATAAATCTCCAAAACTAATAGGGACAGTAATATCAGAATGGTATCCTTTATACCGTGCTCCAAAGTCAATTAATGCTAAACCTGGTAGAGCAAATCTCTGGTTGCTTGCATAGGGATGTTGGTGTATCTCATGAGATCGAGAAGAATTCGCAACAAGCGGTTCAAAAGCTACATCATCTGCTCCATATTCTGCCATTTTTTTCCGGATTAAAAATGCTAAATCATTTTCTGTCTCGTTAGAAGCATTTTCACAAAATTTACGGATATCTTTAATTGTTTTTGTCCCGATCTGTGCTGCTTTTATTAATTGCTTCATCTCAAATTCACTTTTAGTTGCTCGTAATTCCTGAAGGATTTTACTAATTTGAATTGGCTCTTTGAAAAACTGCAGCCCCGGTATTAAATTTTTCATCGTTATAATTGATCCATAAGGAATAAGTTCATGAACTCCTATAGTAATCGAGGATTTTCTCCATTGGGTTTTTATTACTTCTTTTAAAGTTAAATAAAAATTGTATTTAAAATTACTATAATCTATTATCTCATCCACTTCAGCATGTTTTTCAGCTAACGAAACATCCCACGGAATTAAAATCGATTCTCCATCTGAGGTCACTAAAAGAAACCCATCTTTGGGATGTCCGGAAAGATACTGTAAATTAATATTCGTATTATCTTCGAAATCAGATACCATCAGAACATCTATTTGTTTTTCTTGTAAAAATTTTAGGAGCAATTCGAACTTTTCTTTCGTAATTGTACGCATTTTAAATCCCTTTTTACTTTTATTTTTATAAAAAAATCTACTTAATAATTAAAAAATCTAATTGAGTACGTGTTCTTCAAACATTTTTTTATTGATTTCTACTCCTAAGCCTGGTTTTTCAATCGCTTTTACGATCCCTTTTTCAACTTTTATGGGATCTTCAAGAATTTGATACTCTTCGGGGATAAATGGAAATTCCAACCAATCGCATCGAGTAGATAAGACAAATTGGAGGTTTGCTGCGAGTATATGTCCAAAACCGAAAATATGTGGTATGCAACGTACACCTTTAACTTCAGCCATTGCATCAATTTTTTTGCATTGTAAGAATCCCCCACTGCGAGTAACGTCTGGCTGGACAATATCATAGCAACCTTTGGTTAGAATATCCTCAAATCTAAAAATTCCAAAATCATTCTCTCCGCCAGCAATTTCAATAGGAGATTCATCTCTTAATCTTGCTAATCCATTTAGATTATCTGAAGGCATAGGTTCTTCTAACCAAGTTAAATGATTTTTTGCACAAACCTTTGCTATTTTCAATGCTTCAGTTACAGTGAGATAGGTAGAATTAGCATCAACCATAAGATGTAAATCTGGAAATGCATCTCTCACTTCTTCAATAATTTTTTCAGGTTTTCCTCCTCTTCCTCCTATCCTTAATTTAACACCAGTAAACCCACCTAAATCCAAAGCCGATTGAACTGCTCCAACTGCAGCTTTTGGTTTATATCCGCGGGGCATTGAAGCGTAAGCTCTAACATTATTTTTCATTCCTCCTAAAAGACGATAAATAGGTTTTCTCGAAGCCTTACCGATTATGTCCCATAAAGCTACTTCGATAGCACTGGTTGATTGCATTATTCCAAATGTTACTCTATTTGTATTATGATATAAGGTATGGTAGATATCTTCAACCATAAATGGATCTTTATTCAATAATAATCCTCTTAATGCTTCATCTATGAACACTTTTTGAGCAGCATTACTTAAATTCCAGTGAGCTAAAGCCCATCCTTCAATCTCTTCATCAGTTTTAATATTAATATACAGTCCAGTTGCTTTAAAGGGAGGCATTGCTCCAAGTTTAAATTTAAAATCAAGTGATAATACATGAGTTTTAACATCTGTTATTATCATTTTTCTATTTCACTTAAATTTTTAAGATATTATTTTAATTAAATTTTTACAAGAGGAAGTATTTAATTCTTTAGAATAAAAGAAAATTTAGATTTGGTCTCAATTGTCTAAAACACCAAAATCCTTAAATGAAAAAAATCCGCTCGAAGAATTAGCAGTAGTTTATGTTTTATATTTTGATGAAGCTCAAGGACATATTCCATTACTTATATTTCCTGATGATAGTTTTAAGGATGATAAAAACTATATGAGACCAATCCGTTATCATCCAATTTGGTTTCTAGGAATTGATGAACAAGAGGCTCTAGATCATATAGATCTAGAATTTAAGGGGTATACTTTCTTTGGTAAAAAGTTCCTAACAAAATCAAAAAGAAAAAAAAGAAGAGCAGGTCTAGAAGAGGAAACCCCTGAAACAATAGTAATTATTTTATCATTACCTAACAAACTTGAAGTCTTTGGAGATGATTTGATCAGAGAAATAACAGACCAGATCAAGAAGAATTTCGAAGAAAAATTATTCCTAATTATCGAATCTGAGATATTACAAAACGCTATAATTAAATCTCCACAAATTAAGAAAATTATTCAAGAAGGAAGCTTAGAAAAAGCAAAATTAAGAGATTTAATTGAGAAGATCAATGATCATTTCTTTACCAATGTTATTAAACAGTCAGATACAAGATCAATAAAGATGCAAAAAGCAATTGCTTACTTAGCATTAAAAGGAATAGACGTAGCTCATATTGATACTAAGGATTATAAGGATTCCTTTTCAAGTATTCAATTATTTGATCCTTCGAGTATCTCTGAACCCCGTTATATTAAAAGAGGAGTATTTTCAATTATCAAGGCAGAAATCACCGAAGATAGTGAAGAATTAGAAATTTTAGTAAGAAATAACAATGAAAGCAAAATGAATAATATTAATATAAAAATAACACACGTTAAAGAGTATTTTGAAAAGGAAGTAATGAATCAACATATTGATATCTGGTTTCCTAAAGAAGAACTTTTATTTATTTCTCCAATTATACCTCATATTAATGAATATTTGTTTTTTATTGTTGAAGAAAAGAGTAGTGAAAGATTACTTTCTCAGAGAATTGATTTAAATGTATTAAAAAAGATTAAAATAAAAAGTATAAGGTAAAGTTTAATGACAGTTGAAAAATTAACCAAAGATGATATAATTATCAGAAATTATAGAACTTCTGATTATATGGCAACATTAGGAATCCTAAAAGAGCTACAAGATCAGTATGATATTGGTTTAGATGAAAAAAAATGGAAAGAATCATCTGGATTGAGGCAATTTAAACCCAATCTAAAGCGCATAACCCTTGTAGCAGAATTAAAATCTACGGGACAAGTTGTATCAATGGGTATGTTAGAAGCCGTTAAGAATAATTTAGGGCAATATATTGGGTATTTGAATAGTTGGGCTACTACAAAAGAAGTTATTGGAAAAGGAGTTGGAAATATCTTAGCTGATAGAGCGATACAAATTCTAAAATCATGGGGCTGCGAATCTGTAAGAATTAATATGGCGTATGATATGAAGAACTTAGAGTCTTTAATTAGTGTTTTTGGAAAGGTAGGATTTAAGCCAATTATAATTGTTTTAGAGAAAAGGTTTGAAAATTTATAGGATGTTTTTTTTCGAAATAATAATAGAATTAAAATTAGTAATTAAATTTCTTAGATAACTTAGATTTTAAAAGTTTTCTTTTATCTTCTTGCCACATATATCTTATTTCTACTACAAATATGTGGAATAACGTTCTTTTTAGTTAAAAGTGATGATCGAATTCTATTAATCGTTATTTGGAAATTTCATAAAACATATTTATTCTTTAAAATTCAATTTCATATAATAAAAATTTTTAATTATAAAAAAGTGGTTAAAAAAATGATTGGAATTAAATCTTATGGTGCGTATTTACCTAAGTATTTATTACCCAGAGAATCAATAGGCAAGGCATGGGAATTTCCTATCGTCCCAGGCACAAAAGCAGTAGCAATGGCAGATGAAGATAGCCTTACCATGGCAGTTGAAGCAGGATTAGATTGTTTAGCAGGGATTAATCCTAAATCAATAGATGGTCTGTTTTTTGCATCTACTACACAAGTTTATACAGAAAAAGATTCTGCTTCATTAATTTCTACAGTTTTAGATATGAGGGAAGATATTATAACCGCAGATTTTACTGATTCATTAAAAGCAGGTACAACGGCAGTTACTCGAGCTGTAGACACCATAAAAGCTAATAAAGACATCAAAAGTATTCTTGTTATTGCTGCAGATACTCGAGCTCCTGAACCATCTACTATGTGGGAATATGGTTTTGCAGATGGTGCTGCTGCATTACTTATTGCAGATGAGGATAACACTCCATTATCAATTGAGGATTATTATTCTGTTTCAGCAAATGTAACAGGTCCTTGGAAAAGAGCAGATAAAGATAAATTTATTAGGACTTTTGAACCAAAAATGGATGCTAAATTTTATATTGAAAATATCACAAAAGTAATGGCTGAAGTATTGAAAAGAAACCACCTTAAACCTGAGGACATAGGTGCAGCTGCATATTATTATAGTAATCCTAGATTACATGGAAGAATTGCTAAAATAATGAAATATCCCGGGGGAGTTGCTCAAAATAGTCTATTTTTTCAAGTGGGTGATGTAGGTACACCAATGCCATTCATGCTCTTGATAGGTGCTTTAAGAAGACCGAAAGAAGATTCTAAAATTGTTATGGCTGGTTTTGGTGATGGAGCAGATGCGATTTTAATGCATGTTAGAGATAGGAATGCTTTAAGAGATATTGGAAAAGGTAGGATGGGCTTTTTAGGTCATCAAAAATCTATGATTACATTAAAGAATTATAATAAATTCTTGGACTTTAAGCAACTAATTGAAAAAGATAGATACACTAGAAAAAGTTCTGCAGTAACTATTTGGAGAGATGCCGCTTCAGTTTATAGATGGTATGGAGTTAAGTGCAAAAATTGTGGTACGATCCAATATCCTGATATGCTCCGCTCCTGCTATATATGCAGAGCTGATGATCAATTTGAACGGGTAAAACTTGGTTTAAAAGGTTCAATCTTTACATTCACTTTAGATCATTTAGTAGGAGGTACTTATTTAGATATCCCTGTGCCTAGATGTGTAGTTGATCTTGATGGTGGTGGAAGGGTACTATTAAACATGACTGAAATTGAAAAACCTGAAGAAAGTGTAAAAATTGGAATGAGAGTCGAGCTAACGTTTAGGAAAGAACATGAAGGTGCAGATTTTAAGAATTATTATTGGAAATGTCGCCCTGAAAGGGGGAGACCATAAAGGAGGTTGAAAAAAATGGTAAGAAAAGGAATTAAAGATAAAGTAGCCATTATTGGCTGTGATATGACTAAGTATGGAGAATTATGGGATAAGAATCAATATGATCTGCTCTTCGAAGCATTCCAAGGCGCCTTAAAAGATACTGGTATTGAAAAGGATGAGATTGATGCAAGCTGGATTGGGATTTTCTATTATTTCACTGGACTTTCAGGGGCTATGGTTGAAGATATTCTCAGATTGGATGGAAAACCATCCACTAGAGTAGAAAATTACTGCGCTTCAGGAATGGATGCTTTCAGAAATGCTAGTTTTGCTGTGGCTTCAGGAGCATATGATGTAGTGCTTGCTTGTGGAGTCGAAAAACTTATGGACGAAGGAGGGAGTGGATTGCCAGGGTTTCGTATATTTGGTCATCCATTATATCCTACTCCATCAGCACCAGCAATGTTCTCGATGGCAGCAACCCGAAGTTTTCATGAATACGGTTGGACAAAAGAAGATTTAGCGCGTGTAGCCGTTAAAAATCATGATAATGGAGCTGATCACCCTAAAGCACATTTTCGAAGTAGGATTACGACTGATCAGGTAATCAGAGCACCTATGATTGCTGATCCACTTGGAAGATTTGATTGCTGTGCGATGTCTGATGGTGCAGCGGCTTTAATTTTGACGAGACCAGAGTTAGCCGAGAGTTATGCACATGCAGATGATTATATATTAGTAAAAGCAAATGCAATTTCATGTCAAACTAATTTTCCCTGGTATGTTCCCCCTGGCGGTCCTGGTGCAGAATTTACGCATTTTCCTGCTACAGAAAAAGCTGGAGAATACGCGTATAAAGAGGCTGGTATAACTAATCCGCGTAAAGAGATAGATTGTGCTGAGGTTCATGATTGTTTTACAATAACAGAACTTTTAAACTGTCAAGATTTGCAATTTTGTGAGAGAGGACAATCTGCTGAAGAATTAAAAAATGGAACATTTAATTATGACGGAGAGATAGCAATAAATCCCTCGGGAGGTTTAAAGAGTTTTGGTCATCCTATTGGTAGCACTGGATGCAGAATGTTAACAGAAATTACGAAACAACTTCAAGGTCGAGCAGAAGGAAGACAAGTTCCTGATGCAAAAGTTGGTTTATGCCATAATCTTGGTGGCGCTTTTACTGTTTGTTCAGTTACAATTTTAGGTCAAAGAGATTAAGTTTTTATAATATAACTTTAATTTTTTCTTTTTTTCTTAAATTTTAGTCAAATAAATTTTTAGAAGTTGTTAAAACATCTAAATCACTTTTCAGACTATTTGAGGATTTTGTATCTCAACCATGGATGGGCACAATTTCACAAAAGATTATCCTAAAGAGATCTACAAGAGCAAATAATCTTATTGAAATGCTTTATTATTAAATTTAAGAGTTTTATAAGCAAATAGCCAGAATTTTACTGATAGCAAAGACTTATTAATGAATAATCTAAAATTTACTTTGACTTTTAAGTCATGATCTAAATATAAATTTTGGGTGAAAAATAATGTGGAAAAATAAAAAATTAAAAGAGTGCTTTATACTTTTACTGCTCTTATTTAGCCTTGTTGTAACAGCTATACCACCTTTAGTTAGCGCTGATGATCCAACCGTTGGCCCTTATGTAGCACCTGGTGCTCCAGATGGAATAACTATTGATCAACTTCTCAAGATTGGAATCCTACACGATATGAATGACATAACGGGAGAGCATGCGTGGGACGGGTCTATGTTAGCTGCGAGAGAAATAAATGAAGCGGGAGGTCTTGTTATTGATAGTACTCAATATTACATTGGATTAGTAACAGAGAATACTTTTGAGGCAGAACCTGAACTTGATATCGATAAAGGAATAGATGCTGCCAATTTAATGATCGCGGATTATGATCCTCACATAATTACGGGAGGATTTAGGCTTGAAGCGTTAATCGAATACTTAGAACCAATAATGGATGCTCAAATTCCCTTTATTTGTACTGGTGCCGCTTCGAATATATTTAGTGAAAATGTTTTGAATAATTATGCTAGATATAAATATTTTTTCAGAACCATACTTAATGCCAGTAAAATTGGTGGAGATCTTTTCTATTATATTCCTTATCTTGCAAATGAAATGACAGTTATTTCAGGTAAAGATATAACTAAAATTGCAATTTTACGTGAAGATTCAGAATGGACTGTTTCAATGGCAAATGTGCTGATTAATAATTTGCCTTTTTTTGGTTTAGAAGTTGTTGAAGACTTTGTTTTACCTTTGGACGCCTCAGAGCAAGATTTAAGAAATGTTTGGTATCAAATTGACATGTCAGGTGCCCAAATTGTAGTACCTTTGTCTACGAGTGGCCTGGGTATTTCAATAGGTCGCACGTATGGAGAAGTACAGCCAAGATGTATTATGTGTGGGATTAATAGAGACGCTCAGTTAGGTAATTACTGGGATGATACTTATGGTAATGGTCAATATGAAATCACTATTCAAGGTACTTATAGGACCGAAAAAACTCCAAAAACAATTCCATTTTGGGATAATTTTGTCGGTAATTATAGCATGGAACCTTATTATACTGCTGTAAGTTCATATGATGCTATATATCTGTTGGCCAATGCGACCTTATCAACCCAATCTTTTAATGCAGATGATATTGTTTCTGGTTTAGAACAAATAGATAGCACTAACACTTATACAGGAGTGGAGGGGAATATCGCATTTACAGCGTCCCACGATTATCTTGGGGGTCCTGATTACAGTTCTATATTATTCTGTCAATGGCAAGATGGAGGGACTAAAGTTGTACTTCCATGTGGAAATATGTTTTATCCTGACTCCTTTGCGACTGGTTCTTTAGTAATACCAGAATGGGGTATTAATCCACGCGAGTTAATATGTGGCCTTAGTTATGCACCAGATAGTCTTGATCCACTTAATACTTGGGATAATACCATTTTTAATGTTATAGATCAATCTGTAGAAACTCTACTTGCGTATGATTTGTCTGCCCCAGATTTAGAAATTATCCCAAGATTGGCTACAAATTTAGGAACGTGGTCGGTAGATAATTTGAATTATACAATTCCTTTAAAAACAGGAATACTATTCCATGATGGGACTCCATTCGATGCTTATGCGGTTCAATGGAATTTTGATAGACTCGCATATTTCATGAATATAACAGGGATGTTACCTCCAGGGGAATCTACTACTATAGTTAAAACAATGTATCTTTTGGACGATGGGACTCCTATCATAAATAGTACAGAAGTTATTGATCCATATACTATTAAATTTGTGTTAAATAGACCTTATGGACCCTTTGATGCTTTACTCTGCTTCAGTGGCTCTGGAATGTTGTCACCTGCTTCAACTCCTGATACAGAGTATATAGATTTAGAAACTGGAGATGTAATTGGAACTGGACCGTTCGAATACGATTATTACATACCTGATGATAAGGTTAAATTCCATGCATTTGAGGATTATTGGGCTGGTGCCGCAGAAATTAAAGAATTAGTATTTAAAATAATATATGACACAGATGAGAGACATCAGGCATTACTCTCGGGAATAATAGATTTACTGAATGCTCCTTTAAATTATTATATTGATACTATGAGAGATGATCCAAATCTTAGTGTTATCGATGCAGGAGGAAATTTAATAATTAATTGGCTTGGAATGAATAATAAGCAAATCAATATAACATGGAGAGAAGCAATCTCATATGCAATTGATTATAATTCCGTTATTGATGGACTTCTTAACGGACATGGGATTAGATTGAAATCACCGGTTCCTGAAGGAATTAGATATGCAAATTGGGCTTTTGATGTTGCAACGACAGATATAAAGCAAGCAAGAGAAATCATGCAAAGTATGGGTTTTGGTGTAGGTTGGGATTCTACGTTCCCTGGCAGTGATGAAGCTCAATGGACAGCGGCAAATTTCCGAACTTTAAATTATACATACAATCTTGGAAATTATTTCAGGGAAGGAATGTTTGACATCGTAACAGATAGCTTAGAGCTCATTGGAATTAGAGTAGAAGATGCTGGTTTGACATGGAACGAGTTTAAAGATCGAATTTTCAATCAAAGGGTTACTTCTGCTGGACATGATGCACTACAACTCTTTTGTTTGGGATGGATTCCCGATTTAAATGATCCAAGCACTTATATAAATTCATTATTCTCCAACATATCAGTATCTAATGCTGCTCAGGTAAACGATCCATATCTTCAAAATTTAATGGAGGAAGGTATAAAAGAAGTGGATCAAACGATTAGAGAAGCGATTTACGACGAAATTCAACGATATTTAGTTGAAGAGCTCAAGCCTTGGGCATTTTTATCTGTTGGACGTAATTATGATGCGTACCGTAAAGAGATAGATGGGTATCAATCGAATCCCTGGGATAAAGTATGGTTTCACGGTGTAGAATTTCAGGATTTAGTACCACCTCATACATCAATTAATATAGTTGGTGATCAGAATTCATATGGTTGGTTTGAATCTGATGTAATAATTACTCTTTCAGCTACTGATTATTTTTCTGGAGTTCAAACTACAGAATATAGCGTTGATGGAGAAACATGGCTTACTTACACTGAACCAATTATCATTTCGGAAGATGGAATGACTCTCATCTATTATAGGTCAATCGATTACAACGGAAATATAGAAGAGACAAAAATAGAAAAGATTTGTAAATATTCTTTCTTTTCGGCTCGTGATTTGATCTTTGGTACAAAGAATGGATTATCCGAACTGGAACCTCTCGATACTTGGGATTACGAATCATGGGATGTTTTTGATCAAGTTCTCGAGGGCTTATTTGCTCATGATTTATCCCATCCAGAGATGGAACTAATTCCTAGACTTGCGGCCGAATTTGGTACCTGGTCTCCAGACGGTTTAACCTATACTGTTACATTAAGGACAGGGGTGACGTTCCATGATGGAACGCCATTTAATGCTGATGCAGTTCAATGGAATTTTGATAGATTGGCATATTTCATGAATGTCTCAGGAACATTACCTCCAGACAAACAGGTAACCATGATTGAATCATTATACCGTTGGGACGATTGGACTCCTATTATTCATCATACAGAGGTCGTTAATCCATATACTATTAGATTTGTATTAAACAGACCTTATGCGGCGTTAGAAGCGTTACTAGCATCAAGTGGAACATATATACACTCTCCTTTCTCAACTCCTGAAATGGATTATATCGATACTTTTAGTGGTTCTCTTGTTGGTACGGGACCATATATATTTGATTTTCATATACAGGATACTGTCACTAAATTTCATGCATTTATGGATTATTGGGGAGGTCCTCCAAATGTTAAGAGGCTAATTTTCTCAATTATCGAAGATGATCAAAGCAGAAATGACGCTCTTTTATCCGGTGAGGTTGATTTCATTCTTAATCCATTACCTTCAATGTACGATGCATTTGAAACAGATCCTAGCATTACTTTATATGATGCTGGAAATACTGGTCTTATGATGTATATTGGAATGAATAACAGGCAGATTAATAAAACCATGAGGCAAGCGATATCATACGCAATAAATTATTCGCATATTATTAATGAAATAATGGAAGGACAAGGAGTAAGATTGAAATCTCCCCTTCCAAAGGGCATTCCTTATGCAAATTGGTCGCTAAATGTAGCTCTTATGAATATTACGAGGGCAAGAGAGATCCTTCTTGATGCTGGAGTTGTAATTGGGTTAGATCCTCTAGTTGATTCTGATTGGACGAATTTAATTGATTTTGGGACTCCAATAGCATCATATAACTATTCTTATAATATAGGTAATTGGCGTAGAGAAGCTATATTGTATTTATTACAGGATAACTTAAGACAAATTGGAATTCAAGTTTTAGATGCGGGAATGACATGGCAGGATTATGTTTGGAGGTTGTTGGACATATACCCATATTCTCGAGACATGCTGCAATTATTTGAATTTGCCTGGTTGCCTGATTTTGGTGATCCAAGCAATTATTTAGATTCGAATCTATTAAGTGAATCACCAAGTAATTTTGCTCTAGTAAATGATCCATATCTCCAAGATCTTTTAGCACAAGGAATAGTTGAGGTTGATCCTAATATGAGAAGGACAATTTACAACGAAATCCAACGGTATTTAGTTGAGGATTTAATGCCATGGGCATTTACATTTTCGGGTCGTAACTTTTATGCTTATAATGATGAATTTACAGGATATGAACCCAATACAATGCAAAAGTTATGGTTCTTCAGCATTTCTAGAGTACCACTCCCCAAATGTAATGAAACTGCGGAATGGGGTGTAAATCCTGGAGAACAGATAATCTGGGACGTTTCTGGATATTGGCTTGAAATGATGTCCTTCCTTCTTCACCAGGAAAGTCCAGCTCAATGGATGATGGATATACACGACGTCAGTTTAACATACTGGGAGGATCTGCCATTCAAAAATGTACCCTACGATTATTATTCTACTATTTGGGCTACTATGTACAATCGCTCTGTCACAGAAGGGGCTCCATGGGAAGAAATGATGCCACTTTCTCCTCTGGTTTTCTATAATGCTTGTGAACAATTTATATATAATCAATTATTCGCCGCATATTACCAAAATTGGATTCATCTTCTAATACCTACACCTGTTAATCTAGAGATTCTCAATAAAACAATTTTTGAACTATTTCAACTTTATAATATGGCTGCTGGTAGCACAATTGAAGATAATTCTCTTGAGATCATTCTTGATATTGGTACGGATTTACTTACTATTAATTATACATATAATAATCAGGGAATTCTTACATACGGGACGCTAAAAAATTCCACAGGCCATCTCTGGTTAGAAATAAGAACGGATGTAACACCACCAACTTGGATAGAAATCCCCACTGATCAATTTGTTGAGTTAGGGACCCGATTCTCTTATCAAGTATCGGCTTTCGATGAATCAGGTATCGATCATTATTGGATCAGCGATACTGAAAACTTTGAAATTGATAATAATGGATTAATTGTTGATAAAGATTTCCTTGAGCTTGGTGTGTATGAGCTTGAGGTACGTGCTTATGATCCATATGGTCACTATTGCTCTGCGACAATCTTAATTACTGTAACTGACAGTACTCCACCTTTTGGAATTGATAGTGTTTATGATACTATTCCTAACATAACTATTCTAACTTATACTCGTACTCCACAAATTATAGGTACAGTAAAAGTATTCGATAATTCTCCAATAGCAAATGTTGAGCTTTGGAACGTAGATCCCATCTACGATGAAAGCATTGATGAAGGATTTACTATTGTAACCACTCATCATCCTAAATCTCCGTTAGGTATTTATGATTATAGTTATACAAGTGATATCGTAATTATGACCACTACTTCACTTAAAGAGGGTGAACACACTCTTAATCTTCGAGTTTATGATGCTCAAGGCAATGTTGCAAATAAATACTTTAACATTACCGTATTTCGAGTATTGAGTCTAAAACTTAGTGGCGAATTTGATTATCTCGAAAAAGAAAAAGTAAAGATATCTATCGTTGCTAATTTGTTAGACGCGGAAACAAATATGGAAGTGAATTCATTATGGATTACTGATATGGGTGTAGTAGTGGATATAATAATATGGGACCCAGACGGTAATATAGTTCAATTACCGCTAGGTACTACCCAAATGACCTATATGTCTGGCGGCACGTTTCAATGGGAAGCTCACGGCACTATAAGTGATTTAAAAGACCTATTTAAGAAAGGTGTCTATATGGTTAGTGCCGATGTTAAATTTTACGGAAATGATGATCCTTATTATTATCATTATCTTGTTAATGAAGATGTGATTCAATTCCACGTAGATCCACCAGTTGATGAAGATATTAATCTTTGGATTCCCTTGATTTTAGTGGGCTTTGCGGGATTTATACTTTTAAATTTGGCTCTTACCTTCTTTTATAAGAGGAAACATCGGCGAATTGTATGAAACTTAACTTCTTGAAATTAATTAACTCTTTTTTTTTAATATAATTACCTCAAAATAATATTACAAGTAAAATTACATGATTTTATAAAAAGATAAAAATATATTAAAACAAAAATAGAAAAGCTTTATATTTAAAGAAATAGATAGTTTAATACAAGGGGTATGAAATAGGTGAAAAAATTAATATCTACTAGTGCCTTGCTGGGATGCTGGTAGCATTTTTACAGGTATTTCATATATCCCTACCATATAGTAAAACTTCTTATTTATAAACTTGATGATTTTTTTATATAAAATTGTTGAATATCTGGGTTATATAAATAAAGCTTAAATTGAAATTTAGTGCTGTTATAAAATAGATCTAAAATTGTCAAAACAAGTTTCTAATTATATTGTTCTATTTAAGCACTTACTTCAATGTTCATTAATTCTTCTGCATCAATAACCTTTTTATAAAGTTTATCTAAGAATCCATCAAAATTGTTTTTAGTATATTTAATTTTTAACATCTCATTCAGTAAATGTGGTATATTATCTTCATTCTCATAGATTGATATGATATTTATCTTACTTTCCTCATTTAATTGAAATATAGTATTCCATTCCTCCTTCAACCGTTTAGAGTTAAGAGAATTTTCTGAAAAAAATAAAATATATATTTTACTTTCATTCATAAAACCTTGGGTATCGCTAATTATACCTCCACTATTATCAATGTTCCAGAAAAATACTTTATTTATTCTAGGATAAGCTTCCAAATGATTAACAATTTCGGGGATTTGGTAATATTCCGTATCTACCGCGTCGTAGCTTAGGTAGATGTTAAAACTGTCAGAAAAAAACTTCAGAATGTCATATAAGTTGAAATAATAAGTGTACAAATCATCTGGTGTCTCAACTTTTCTTTTGAGATAAGCTTTAAATGTTGTTAAGTTATCAAGCTTTTTTCCAAGATCCTCTTTGTTATTAAACACGTTTGAAAAAATTTTTTGCCAATTATCATCTTTAGAGATGATTGAAAAGTAATGATTAAGTTCTAATGCTTCTTTAAATTGTGATTTGAATTGAGAGGCTTCTACTTGTATAGTCTCAATTTTATTTTCAATATAAAATCGAATATCATTCGGTAAGCCAATTTCCCACCAATCATCCTTATAATATTCTTCAAGTTTTTCTATAAGAAAATCACTCAGATCCTCTTTAAATTTTTTTAAATCTTTTTTTGCTCTAGACACTTGCCTTGTTATATATTTTATTCTATTTTTCTGATCTTTATCTATGCGTATATTTTGAACAATTGGCAAATTTCGTAATGATTTTGGAAGTATTCTTAATTTATTTCCTTTCAAATCAACTTCTTGCAGTAACTTGAGTTTATCCATAGATTTTGGAAGAGATATTAATTGATTTCTCTTTAAGCATAATGATTCTAAAGCTTTTAAGTCACAAATTGATTCTGGGAGAGTTGCTAAATAATTATGATCTAAATATAAAAATTTTAGAGAATGAAGATTACCGATTGATTCTGGAAGATATGTTAATTTATTCGACGTTAGATCCAATTCTTTCAGTAAGACAAGGTTGTCTATTGATTCTGGAAGAAATGTTAAATAATTAGAACCTAAACACAGAACTTCCAGAGATTTTAGGTATTGAATTGACACAGGTATAACATTTAATTGATTATTATCTAAATATAAATATTTAAGAGCTGATAAATTCCCTATTGATTCAGGTATCAAATAAAGCTGATTATATCTTAGATCTATTTCTTCTAGCGAAGTAAGGTTGCCTATTGAATCTGGAAGTAAAGATAAAGAATTATGTCTCAAATCCAGTTTTTGAAGCGATTTAAGGTTTTCTATTGATTTTGGCAATTCTTTCAATTGATTTTTTAATAAACAGAGATCTTGAAGCGAGGAAAGATAGCATATTGATTCTGGAAAGATTGACAGTTGATTATAACTTAAATTTAGTTTTTGAAGAAATGAGAGAAATTCTAAAGATTTTGGGAGCGTTTCTAATCCATTATTAATTAAAGAAAGTTCTTTTAGTAATGATAATTCTCCAATAGAATCGGGTAAACTAGTCAAATTATTACCATCTAAAATTAATTTTTGAAGTAATTTTAATTTCATTATAGAATCGGGAAGACCAATTAGTTCATTACTCGTTAAATCTAACTCTTTTAATTTCTTAATCCTTGTTAGTGCTTCAGGAAAAACATATAACTTATTTCCCTTCAAAATTAGTCTTTGAAGCGACTTAAGCTTAGACATTGATTCTGGAAGGATTCTTAAACTATTATTTTCTAAATCTAAAGTTTGAAGCACCTTAAGGTTTCCTATTGATTCTGGAAGAGTTGTCAGTTCATTTCCCACTAGAAATAGTTCTTTAAGAGATTTAAGACAAGTTATACAATCAGGAAAAGTAGATAAGCTATTAAAAAGTCCTAATCCGATTATATTATCACCATGGAGCACAAATCCTAAAGAGTTTCGTTTAAGCCGATCAATTTGCGGAATAGGTTTACCAATTATATTTTCTAATTCATATAGAACTTTCCAGTCCCCACTTTTTAAAATTTTTACCTCATTCATAAAAAGTAACTTTAGATTTCTCTTTCCCTGTATATGTTTATTTATTTCAATCTTTTATATATGTTTTATTAATTTCAAAAATGAGTGAATTTTTGAAATTTTACTAGATTTTCAAACTCAATATTTTAATTGCCCCATAAAGGCTATTCATAATTATAAATAAAAAAAAGTAGAATTTAGAAATATAATAATATATCTCTTTAAAGATTTTTTTATTCTAGCCCCATTCTTTTTGTCAGCTTCACTAACAGGAAAATTACTAAAGCTACAATGATAAATATTATTAGTTGTCCGATAAAATGTCCTATTCGGAAAGGACCAACGGTCCATGCCTCAAATGTTTCACCAGGAGGCAGAAAAAATTCAACTATAGGCATTACCAAGTCAGTAACAAGCGCACCTATTAAAGCACCTAGATATATCCCCATAATGAAAGCAACAGCAAGCCCTATAACTTTATATGATTTTAAAAAATTTTTAAATTCATCTAATATGTTTTTGGGAGGCGGTGGTGGTGGAGCTGGTGTTAATAGTTCTCTTATTTGCTTTAATTCATCCAACATCTCTTTTTCTTTTGACATATTTAAAACCTTTATTTTTAATCTGAAGTTTTAGTTTAAATTTAGATTTTTAGTTAAGATTTTGTAGAAATTATTTATAATTTTTTTGTATAAATTATTAGCAAATTAAAAATTACATAATAATAACAAGCTATTATAGTTAAGGGATTTTAGTTGGAATTAAAAGAGTATATTGGAATACTAATTTCTAAAAAAGATCGGATTGGGTCATTATCAGAGGGGCCTGAATATTATATAATATTGGATCAACCTAACGATTTTGGTCAGAAGGAGTTATTCATTAGAAAGGAAGCTCACCTTTGGGAAGAAGACCCCGTTTTGCAAAAATATCTTGGTAAGAAAGTATTATTAAGAGGAGAACCTATCTTTACAAACCATGTAAAATTTGAGGGTACTATTAAATCTGAAGGTATAATATATAAAGGAATTAAAGTTATAGAGGAATAAATAGAATAAAAAAATTTAAAATTCATATTAAGAATATATTGTTTTTCAGACTTTATTCCAAAATTATTTAATTTTAAAATAATTTCATATAATTATGAGTAATGCTGGTTTTAATCAGTTTAAGGGAGACGTAAATACTGAAAATGTAAAATATATTGCAGATCCTCAACTAAGAAATATTGTTAATGTGTCTATTGCGTTAGGGCGCCCTTTATTAGTAAAGGGAGAACCCGGGACGGGTAAAACATTATTATCTCATGCAATCGCCACGGCTCTTGGAAAAAGATTAATTATTTGGAATATAAAATCTACCACTGAAGCAATAGATGGCTGCTATATGTACGATACCGTACAGCGATTAAATGATAGTCGATTTGGCTGCGATGAGAGAAATGTTGATAATATTCATGATTATATTATGTTAGGACCCTTAGGAGAATCTTTTGTTTCTGATGAGCAGGTTGTATTATTAATTGATGAAATTGATAAAGCCGATATCGAATTTCCTAATGATTTATTACAAGAATTAGACGTTATGGAATTCTATATCAAAGAAACCAAGGAATTTGTAAAGGCAAAACATAGACCTATTGTGGTTATAACCTCAAATAATGAAAAGGAACTTCCAGATGCCTTCCTACGTAGATGTATCTTTCATTGGATTGAGTTTCCTTCTAAAGAATTTATGGCTGATATTTGTCAACTTCATTATCCTAATTTAAAAGAGAATTTATTAGACCAATGTCTCAAGCATTTTTATGCTTTACGAGCCATTACCAAACTAAGAAAGATGCCTTCGACTTCTGAGCTTCTAGATTGGATTGGAGTATTATTAAAAAGTGGCATTTCAATTGAAGAATTAAAGAAAAATATTCCCTTCCTTGGAGTCTTAATCAAGAAAGAAAAAGATATGGATATGGTTTTAGAGAAAATTAAATTTCCAACATAACTTTAATTTTTTAAAGAGTTTCTAGTCCCTAAAAAGGCGTTAATTGAAGAGTTCTATCCTTCTAGAACCCATTATTTGTAAACATCTTCAAATAATTAGAAAAAAGATTTAAATAGCATCTTTGAATTTATATCAAATTAAGTAAAATAGATGATATTGCAAGAGAATAAAAAAATAAAGAAAACTTTTACACCAAAAAAGATTTTGACGTGGATTTAAAGAAATATATCGCTGGGATATAACATTCAATCTTCCACTCTTTAAATATTCCCTTGGTAATACCGTCTTATTTTACTTAACTTTAACCTTAAATTTGGACTTCTTTTATCGTATGGAATTCTCTGATTTTTAATAAAGTAAAAAAGAAAAAAATGAAGGATTTTTTTTTATATTTAAATAGCCTAACCAAGGCCGATCATACTTAGGGCATCCTTTGCTTCTAAAACTGGATACAAAGTATACTTATATCCTTTTATATCCATATATCCAGAAAACCTCTTTGTTATTGCCTTCAACCCATCGAAATACTTAGTTTCATCTTCAATTTGGTAAATTGAGAAAAACATGTAATCTCCTGCAGCAGTATTAAAAACATGTTCAGTCTTAACAAAATCAGGTAAATTTTCTAACTTTAGAAACGTTTTTCCAACCTCCTTACCAACATGAGCAGGGAAGCTTCCCGTAACTACAATATATGCCATTTAACTTACCTCTAGTTTTTAAATTAATACAAAATTAGATTGTTGATTTATATTATTTTATTAGATTTCGTTAGGAATTATGTAATACATTTTTGTTTATGAATCTTACTTTGAATTTAATGAAAAAATAATTTCTGGGGTTTAAATAAAATTTAAAATCTAAAACTGGAATACAGTATAATAACAGAAAAAGATAAAAGTTTCCTTAAAAATTTGTAAATAATTTATGTATTCTAAATTAGAAAAATAGGTTATATTAAAATGGAATCTTATGATACTTATTTAAATTTTACTTATAAATATAAAACGGTTTCTATTGATCACATAAAAGAACTACAGGAAGATATAGATAAATTACGTAATGCTGGTAAACTAAGTGATAATGAAATTTATAGAGGCTATATCGATACTAGAGGGTTTAAAATTCCTGAGAAGCTCCCTAATGCTAAATCAATGATAATCTTAGCCATATTTACAAAATTGGCATTAATAGATTTTCATTTAGAGGGTAGAAAATATGAAATTATGATACCGCCGGCCTATTATGATGATGGATTAACGAACGAAATTTTAGAGGATCTAATATTGAAAAAGATTATAAAAGAGCCAGGATATAAAATTGAACTAACCAGGAATCTTCATTTAAAATTACTCGCAGTTAGAAGTGGACTTGGGAAATATGGGAGGAATAATATATGCTATGTTGACGAAATGGGTAGTATGTTAAATTTATACGCCTGTTATACAAACTTTCAGTTTGAAGAAGATAATTGGACCGAGATGAAAATGATGGATTCATGCGAAAATTGTAAAGCTTGTATAATTAATTGTCCGACTAACGCAATCCCCACACCTTCGGATGGGACCTTTGTAATCAATGCAGGTAAATGTATCTCTGTGTATAATGAAATTGATGGTAAAATTCCAAATTGGATTAGTGCTGATGCTCATAATGCTTTAATGGGATGTATGAGATGTCAATTACCTTGTCCAGGTAATCGTGAAGTAATTAAATTAACGGATAGGTTTGAGGATATAACCGAAACAGAAACAAAAATGATGTTGGAAGGAATCACAGAACAAGAATTCCTGAATAATTTATCTAAAAAGCTTAAAATGTTTTATCCTTCAGATGCACAACTATTTTTTCCCCGGCTCAAAAGAAATCTAAAATTATTATTAAAATAATTTACAATAATATTTTTTCTTACATTTAAAGAAGAGTAAATTAATAAGATATTTCTGAAAATTTTTGCAATTATCATCTCTCTCCAAAAAGACCTTCAAAAGAAAAAAAAATTAGTTAAAAATCCTAATAAATGGTAATTTTTTTAAAGGAGCAAATTTCAGTTTCCGTTAGCTATGTATATCAGTGCCACCATCGATATTGAATGTCTGTCCTGTAATATAATCAGAATCACTGCTAGCAATGAAAACAACTGTCCGGCCAATATCATCCTCGCAGTCGCCGATTCGCCCAAGTGGAATTTGTCTTATTAATCCCTCATACTGTTCAGGGAACATCTCCTTCCACTGGAGCATCCCTGGAGAGTTCGCGGAAGGGCAGATGACATTCACATTAATCCCGTACTTTCCCCACTCACGAGCTGCTACACCTGTGATCGCTCGGATTGCTTCTTTGGTTGCCGAATAGGGTGTAAAGCCCACCATCCGTTGACTTCCGGCAGCCGAAGCAAGGTTGATGATCTTACCACCCCTTTCCTTCATATGCGGAAAGCAGGCTTTCATGAAGTAGAATGTCCCCATAAGGCCCGACCTAAGCGTCACATCCCAATCCTCTTCCGTTATTTCTTCAAATGGAGTATTTGGTCGTGGTACGCTTTGTGCGTTATTGACCAGAATATCAATAGCCCCATATTCATCAATTATCGTCTGTATAACCTTATCTACATCTTCACGTTTACTGACATCACAAATAACGGCCTTTGCCTTGGCACCTAGGTCTCGCAGTTCATCAACTGTTGAATTTGCGCCCTCTTCATTGATTTCAGCAACAGCGATGGTTGCACCTTCCTTTGCTAATGCAAGGGCTATACCTCTTCCAACGCCCTGACCTGCCCCTGTTACAATGGCGACCTTATTATCCAATTTACCCAAAATCAATCACCTTATGTGAGTTAAATATTTTTCCATTAATTTTTATTAATAACTTTTCATTTATTTTTTAAATTTCGATTAAATTGTACTAATATTTTTGTCAAAATCTATTTTAAATATATCGCTTATGATTTTTAGTAGAAGATAAAAGTAATATAAAAATGAGTAGTTTAAAGAACACTAAAATTACCCAAAAAACTAAAATTGGTATTGTCTAAACTTTTATTATTTCTAAAATGCTATTTATCATTAATATGTAAAAAGTAGTTTAGATAAAATATGTCTTTACTATTAAAAAAAGCTCTTAAAGTGGGTGAAAATATAGCCATTTCTGTATGGCAGGTAATTCTGGTGGGGATAAATGAAAAAGAAATTAAAAGAAAAGTATGATGCAAAGCCTAGTCAAGATTTTTTAGAGATCAATCCTAGTGATCCAATTGGAATTAATTTAATTGGAGATGCTGGATGTGAAGGATGACATAATAGATGATGATTATGATATAGTGATTATTGGATCAGGATTAGGTGGATTAACAGCAGCAAGTCTCCTCTCCCGTAAGGGATTTAAAATTCTTGTGGTGGAGAGTAGAAGTCGTATTGGAGGTAGATTTTCCACTTTTGAGTATAAAGGTTTCAAATTACCCACTGGTGCGATTCTTATCCCAGATGGTTGGGTAGTAAAATTACTTGAGGAGATGGGAATCAGGACTGACAATTTAAGACCAATAACACGAGTTTATTATAGAATTGATGGTGAAAGATATGAAATCCCTCCTGAAATAGGAGTACCAAAAGCGCTTGATATAATAGATAAGCTTGAAAGAAAAGACGCTAAAAATAAGAAGCGTCCAATGAAACCTGTCGAATTAAGTAAGATCATGCGTGGTTATTATAAAAAAATGCGAGGAATAAATCAAGAAGAAATTATAACTGTTCGGGATTGGCTTCTCCAATATACTGAGAATGAAAAAGTGCACGATGCTTTTGATACTCTCTGTACAGGATTAATGATGGCTCATTCTTGGGAGCTACCTATTTCAAAATTTTTCCTTTTCCAAGAAATGACTAAATTTTATATATCACCTGACGGAAACCTCAGCATAGCAGAGGAACTAGCTAGAGTAGTTGAGAAAAACGGTGCTGTATGGACTAATTCTCCTGCGAGGAGAATAATTATCAAAGAGGGAAAAGCTACAAGTGTAATTGTTGAAAAGGCAGGAAAACAAATTGAAATAAAATGCAAAATGGTTATTAGTAATGCAGGGGCTAAATCGACGGTAGGTCTAGCAGGAAAGGAAAATTTCGATAATGAATATCTTGAAAAGATGCGTATAAAACTCCGACCAAGCCCATGCTTACTGGTTCTAGTCGCAAGCGATAAGCCTCTGTGCTTAGAAGGAATACATAATGGGTTGGAAATAATAATGGGATCACGAAGAATTAAAACTGTTATTCCTATTAGTAATATCTGTCCCGAACTTGTTCCCCCAGGAGAACATCTTTTTTACACTTCAGCTAAGTCCGAATCAACCCTCCATCCTATGGATATAAAATACGAAATGCAACAGGTTAAGAGTGATATAAGGGAATTTTTTCCAGATTTCGAAAATCACGGTCGAATTTTAAAAATGAGAGCATGTGACATTATCAACGAATGGCCTGAAGGCCGAACTTGGCTTGGGTATGGTATGCCATTAGAAACGCCAATATCTAATCTATTTAACGTAGGAGACTCATGTATCGCCCCAGGTCTTATAGGAACTCCTGGTTCTGTAGAAAGTGGTTACCGAGTGGTCGATATTGTTGAAAAAGTATCATAATCCAATTTGAAGAATTATAAAATTTGATATTATGGACATTAGTAATCTTAAGATAGGAAGAGAGGGAACATTTGTGCCCCCATTTAAAAGTAATATCAACACAGTCAAAAGCTATGAAAATGATGGATATGATTCCATATTTTTTGCCGATCATATCTTAAATTGGATATCGGAATCTATATGGACTCCAGATATTACAGATCTTGCTACAGTTTATCCCAGTCCCCATCTATTATATGATGTTTTTGCTATGATGACTGTTGCTGCCTTGAACACAAAAAAGATTTACCTTGGAACAGGAGTGACTGAAACTTTTAGAAGGAATCCCGCGGTACTTGCGCAAACTTTTCTGACTTTAGATGAATTATCCAGAGGGAGGTCAATATTAGGGATAGGAGCGGGTGAAAAAGAAAATACCGTTCCCTACGGAATTAAATGGGAGAACCCTGTAAGTAGATTAGAAGAAGCCATTACAATCATTAAAAGATTATGGGAAAGTGATGCACCAATAAATTATAATGGAAATATTTGGAAATTAAAAAATGCCCTCCTCAGATTAAATCCTTTTAAAAAAGGAAAATTTCCCCCAATATGGATTGCCGCTCGTGGTAATAGAATGCTAGAAATAACTGGCAGATTAGGTGATGGTTGGTTACCTATATTTTTAAAACCAGAAGTTTATAAAGAAAAATTAAGGATTCTTCGAAAATACACACTGAAGGCAGGTAGAAATATGGATGAGATTACTCCCGCAGTTATTTTGGGAGTTATCACCGATGAGGAAAGGGAAGAAGTCGATAAAATGCTCAAAAATCCAATTACAAAAAATACTTTAATTACGTTATATCATGAAGATTTCAAGCCATATGGATTATCACATCCTCTTGGAGAAAATATTGATGGAACTTTAGAATTTATTCCTACACATTACGATAAAGACTCATTGCTACAAATACTTGAAAAGATCCCTAATAAAATGTGTCATGATTTTTACTTAAATGGTAGTCCTGATGAAATTATTGGTCAAATTGAAAATTATAGCAAAGTTGGGGTAAAACATATAATTCTATTTAACGTTTCAATATTATGTGGTCTTAAATATATTCCACGTTCAAATAAATGTATGAAAAAAATAATTACATATTTCAAAAATTAGTGAATGAGGTGTTCTTTTCCTTTCCAAAATTATACTAAAATAGGATTATGCATTTACTAAAAACCATAATATAATTACGATGAGAATTATCCCGGGAAATAAACCAAATAAAATAAATACTAAATTATAAGTTTTATTACCTCGCTCTTGTTTTATTCTTTTTACGTGATCAATAATTTCAATATTAATATTACTCGAACCGCAGTCGGGACATTGACTTATTGATAAGTCATCTTTCATAAAAAGACTATGTTTACAGTCTTTACAATGTATTATCATTGAAAACAAATTAAGTTTTTATAGTATTTATGATTTTTCTAATTTTTGATCTTTTTACCTAAACATTTTGGTCAAAGTATAATAAGAAAAATTGAATGAGTTTAGTAAGTATGAGTACAGAAGATATGTATAAGCAATTTAAAAGAAAATTAATCAGCTTTAAAAAAGCTGAAATCTGAAATATAAATCTTTTATTTTATTAAGTAAATCTTCTTTGGAAATGAGTCTAAGGTCTTTCTTTCCAATTTGTTCGCTGAAATAATATTGAATTCTTTTTTTCCCTAAATCCATTACAATAAAATAGCGTGGTTTAATTAATTCTATATAAATTTTCTCATTATGGAATTCAATTTTAATATCCTCAAATGTATACCCCTTCTCTAGGAGTATTTTAAGACCATTTTCCATAGAAAACATAATTAATCTTTATTAAGTTAATAAGTTACATCTCGTCTCCAAGTTACATTGTAAAAAGTATCAGAGTGATGAGAATAATTCATACTAAATTACGCCTCCTTTTTATTAAATTGCAATAGTTTTGTAAATTATTAGATAAATCATTACATGTTAATTCCTTAATAGTATTTATATTTTTCCGTATAATACGGCTACAAAGTCCGCTGTTACACACACTATTACACACAAAAATGATCTTCGTGCTCACAAATTAACGAGGCTCGAAATTTCTCCCTCACCCCAAAACGTATCACGATAAACCTTTTCTTCCAAGTCTCAAAATCCTCTATATATCCTGTATTTATATATGAAAATCATTAATACCATCACACCAACACCAAAACTCATCACGTTAAACATGCAATCAATAAATTTTTAATACCTCTATTTGAGAGCATACCTCATAGAAATGATATCAAAATGTGCATCATTTCTGAAACAGAATTTATCGATTATTTTTATTACCTCAAAGAACGATTGCCCGTCAGCATCACAGAGTATATAACTCTAATGGACTATATCAATGGGATATAATATTCAATCTTCCACTTTTTTAATGCTCCCTTGATAATAACATCTTATTTTACTTAACTCTAACATTAAGTTTAGACTTCTTTCATCATATCGAATTCTCTGTGTTTTAAAAAATAAAAAAATAGAAAAAGATTTATTTCTCAGAAAATTTCAACGTTGTATGAACTCCAAAATATACCTTAGTAATCACGTCAAGAACTAAGTATATTAGGGCAGTCCAGAAAGAATTCAAAACCATAAATGCCGCAGGAGATAATATCCAGACTAATGGAAATCCAGACCAAAATATAACTACGAAAACAAAGATAAATTTCTGTTCAGCACGATTTTTACCGATATGATATAGTACATATATATATGCCAGAGAGCTCAGTGTGAAAAAGAGCCATTTCACAGGAATTTCCGTAATGCTTGCAAATAATCCAGTAACCATAACTGTTGAATTAAACACTATGATTTCCAGTGTTGTTTTAGTATCTATGCTCAGAATCTTTGAAATCTCAAACATCAAGAATGAACAACTCACCGCATAGAATGCCCATCTTGTCCAGTATATTAAATCCCCACTTAATGCAGTGATTACACCTAATTCACTCACCATTAGAATATAAGAAGCAATTGTTATGAAATTCACAATCATATTGAGTGAAGCTATTTCATGGTTCTTTTTCTTTAATATAAGGAACATCAATGAGGTAAAAGAAAATAACCCTATACCTATGTAAAAAATAATTTCCTCCATAATATGAACTAGCTAAATTTTATCGATATTTAAAATTGATCTCTTTATTTAATAAGGTAATGAAATTGAATTTCAATCAATTAAGCAACCTATTTTGAGGTATTTTAACCCTTTCATTACAAGTCTAATTACCTAAAAACTAATATTACATCACTTACTCTACCTAAATAAGCACCACTCAAATTATTAACCTCTAAATGCATCTTTATCGATAATTTTATATGTTAAAGTTGTATTTTTAATGATTATACTAAATTGCGAATGTGGTATAAAAATATCCATACATAGAAGGAGAAAATCGATGAAATGTGAGATTTGTGGGATGGAAAATGCGAAGCTAAGAGTTAAAGACCTATATTACCATAAAAAATGTCTTCTTGAACATGGAGAAAAACGCGAAATAAGCGAAATACGAGAGAGAGGAGAGTTTAAGGAAGTAGGTAAAAAGAGATACTGTAATAAATGCCAAGCAGAAATACAACCTATTAAGGAGTCAAAAACATTAGCAAAGAGTTTTGTGAATTTTCTTAGTTCTATTCTTTTTTATGGACCCGTGTATATGTATCCAAGGAGATGCCCTAATTGTGGAAAGGTTCTACGAACTAAAGGGCAAATAATTTCGGGAATAAT
>JBHLOI010000023.1:0-51087 GCA_048940645.1 Promethearchaeota archaeon
ATAAATTTCCATAGGAGTCTTTAATGAAAAGATAGTAAATATCACTATTTTCGCGTGGCACTTTAATTACATCATAAGCCATTAATTTTGCTTTAGATACTAATCTATCTCTATCTTCAATAATTAAACAAGTGTGAGTGAAAGTATCTTTAACTTTGCTATTATCTTTAGTAATAAATACTTCTATATTGATTTTTTCGTCGGAGTATCTTATTATTTCCTGTTCTTCTTTAGTTCCAAAAAATTTTTCCATCAGATTTTCATTAACCGTAAAAGCTCTAACTTTTCTTAATCCTAATAAATCAATAAAGAATTTATCAGAGGATTTTTCTGAGTTAGAAGCAACCGCTATATGCTCAATTCTCAAAATTCTAACCTATATATTGTTTTGATTCCATAATCTAAAATTATTTAATAGAGTTTATTACTTAAACATATTGTTATAAATCTTAATTTTGATATTTTATTTTGGTTTGAACTAAGAAAAATTTAATTTTAACGTTTTTTAGAAATTTATAAATTAAAATGTATCTTAAAATATTTTTATAATCCACTAAATTTCATTAAAGATTAGCAAAATAACCAAAAAGAATGTGATTATTTAGTATGGGAGTAGTTGAAAGTCTAAAAATTGTTGCTGGTATTATAATACTTATAAGTTCTATGACTATTTTAGTAATGGTTTTCATGCCTTCTGAGATTAATGCATTAGCAGTTCTTTTTAATTTTGGAATTGACGTTACAGCATCTAATCTTGCAGAAGCTATAGTTTATGGAATAACGGCAGCCTTAGCTGGCTTATTATTTGGTTTAATGATGATTGTTATAGGTATCATATATCTCGCTGCTTCGGTAACTTTCGGTGTTTTAACCCTTGTACTTAAAAGAAGTAAAGCTATCACTATTATAGTCCTTATATTAGCAAGTTTTACCTTAATTCTTGGAATTCGGGCAGTTGTCTTCTTGTCAATAGCAGGATATAGTAGTTTAGTTTTACCACTTCGGATAGTTGCTGATAGTATTGTAATTACGATATGTATATATAGTCTTGTTATACTATTTCGAAAACCAAGCGAAATGAAGTAAATTTTTTAACAAATTTATAAACATCTTATATTTTTTTTCTTATGTTATAAAAAGGATAATTTAAATCTAAAATTAAGAAAAGTACTTCAAATATATACAACTCATCTTTAAATAAATTAGTTTTTAATTATTAATACATTATTTTTTTCTGTTGATAAACTAATGAAAATTTAAAAATTTTTGAATTTAATAAATATTAATCTACTAAATTTTAAATGAATAAGGTTAGGGTTTGTATTGAATGACAAAGCTTGATGGAGAAGGATTCCTAGATAAACTTTATGAAGTTGTTTTCAAACTCTCGGGAATCTCAAAAACCCAATCTTATCGATTTAAAAAAGAATGGGATGAAAATTTAATACAATTAAATAAAAACCCTCATCTTGTACGTCAAATCCCTGTTGAGAAAGATAAATTTTTACAAGATATTGAATATAGGATTAAAGTTTTAGACGAAGTAAGGCTCTCTTTTGAAGATGGTTTTCATTCCATAAAAACCTTATTAACCACTTTATATCAATTGTATTTTAATGATTCAAAACGGTTCAAAGAAGACTTTTCGAATCATGATCAATTACTCCTAAAATATTTTGTAGCAAAAAAGATCCTTGGCGATTTAGTGCAATATAATCAATTAGATCATGAATCAGTACCATTTAAATACAATTTGATTGCGAGAAATTATATAAGGATGAAGTTAAACGGTTTAAGAGAAAAAGAAATTCTTGAAAATTTGAAAAAGGTAAATATTGATATTACTCTACCAGGTTTACGTAAAGTTTTAAAAGAAGTCATTAAAGATGGAATTATTAAAAGAACGAAGAAAAAAAAATTAATCTATTACGTTACTAATAAGGAATTAGAATTAAGTGAAGTTGGTAATAAAAAATTCAATCAAACCCTTCGTCCTTTAGTTGAATGGCCTACCCTTTTTTGGAGAAGTTATTATAATATAAGAGAATTAAATGTTAGTGTAGAAGGAAATATTGAATATCCTGAATTCCTAAATAAGATTTTAGAAAAAGCAGCAACTCAAGGATATATTGCATCCCATTACGTATTTAAGAATTTGGTTAAATATTATGAAAAAATAAAAGCAGACCTGAACTAACTTATTCTAAATCCTGTTTTTAGAAATCTTTCGTTTTTTTTATTGGAATCTCATATTCTTCTAAAATTGGAATTAAATGTTTTTTATCATCAGAATTTGTGCCCTTCCAATCTATTATGAAAAAGTTAATATCTTCAAATGTATATCGAATCATTTTTTCAATCATTTCATGATCTAAGTTTTGGATGAAATATTTTGGACAAATAAATGACATAGCTATGTTTTTAGTTTTAATTAATCTATTAAAATTTGGAGCATAATGAGTTCCACCAAAGCCTAATCCAATTTTATTTTGACTACTTTCTTTAAATTGTATATATTTAAAAATTGTATTTACTATTGCTGATGCAATAATTTCACCTGCTTTTTTATTGGTCCATTCTGTTTTACTACTACCAAGTTCCATATAAATCAAAGGTTTTTCTAAAATTGTAGGACCATGATGAGTTACTTCGATATCTATAACAAAATTTTCTATAGATTGAATTGTAGCTTGTTCTATTAAGGAAAAAAATCCTGCCTTATGAAGTAATGCACTAGATCTAGAAAGATCTAATGGTTTTCCTCCAAATTCAACATCTTCACTCCAATTTCCTGTAGTATGAGTTAATAGTGCTGGTCTTGCCGTCTTAGATGTATGACGACTGGCAAATATGAGAAAATCAGGATTAAAAATAGATTTATTTAGTCTTAAGTCATCCAAAAATATTAATCTCTCATCAGTCAATCCAAGATATATTCCTATATCATCAAGATATAAATTTTTATTCTGATCTATTAAAAATTTTTCTAATTTAAAAACTGGTTTTTCATTCCATTCGAAATCGACATTTTTAAATGAAAAGGACTCAGAATTTAATAACTTATCATAAATGTTCATTGAGGCAGTATCTTTGGAAGAATGTATAATTAAAAAGTCCATAACTTTCAGTTAGTAGGTATTTTTCACATAAACTAATAATTCAAATCGTTTCAAATAAAGAAACCATAATAACAACTTTAAAAAATTATAATTAAATCATTGTATATAATGTCAATTGATTTAATAACCGTTTTAATTTTATCTTTAGTATTTGGCATTCTATTTTTTGGCGCTGATTTTTATGAACATAAACATCTTAAATTACATGTCTCATTAATAGCGGGGATTTCAGTAGCATATTTCTTCATAATTGTATTACCTGAAATAGCAGAAAAATTACCTGAATATCCTCTTCATTTAAAATTTTTAGAATATCTATTTGTTTTATTAGGTTTTTGTTTTATTCATATTAGTGAAAAATTGATATTACAAAAAGTAGAGAGTCGTTCACAAAAAAGAATGAGGAAATTACTTAAAAAAGAAAAGATTTTAGAAGCAGTTGAAAAAAATATGGAAAAAATTTTGACTGAAGAGATAAAGAAGAACGACTTAGATGAATATACTTTAAGAGAAATCGCTCAAACCTTATCAACCTTGAATCAACAAGAAGAAGATATGATTAACGAAATAGAGAAATATAAAATCAAAATTCAAAACCGAATAAATGAGGATTTATCAAAATTTCGATATCTTACTGATTATATTTATCATTTTCTGGTAGGTATTATCTTAGTAGGATTATTATTACTTAACATTTTAGATGGAATACTCTTTTTTATATTTGCTTGGTTCAGAACAATTATTACAAACAGATCAGAAGCCCACATCATTTTTACTGATTTGGATATCTATGAAAAGCCAGAAATTGATAGAAAATCGATTAAAAAATATTTATTAGCAAGTTCAGCTCTATCTGGCATTATAATTGGATTAATTATTAAAATCTTTATCGATATTAACACTGAACTTTTATTTCTCGCATTCTCTTTTATATCGGGAATAATCTTATATATCATTGTAAGAGAAGTCATTCCTGAGAAAGAAAAAGGAGAACCTTTAAAATTTTTAATAGGGATGGTTGGATTTATTATTACAATTGTATTAATAAATCTTTTCATAAGTATCCTTTAATGGCAAATACATAATAAATATATAGATGTCTCTTTTAGCTATACAGTTATTCTAATTTTTCCATTTTTAAATCCGCAGCATTTATCAATATAAGGAGTTTCAAATAATAATTTATAAAATAAAAGATCTTAATCGTAACTATTCATAATTCTTAATGATAAGTATAAGTAAATTTTATATTCATAGAAACAAAATTTAAATTAGAAATCCCTCTCTAGCTACAAGGAATAAATGAATAAATAATTAATCAAAATCCAAAAAGTAAAAGATTAGAAAAATGATAAAGAAAACTTTTAAGGAATTATTAAATATTGATGATGACGATTATAAAATCATCGAAATGATTGAAAAAGATCCAGATATTACTCATAGCCAGATTGCAATTGAAGTGGAGAAAAGTCAGCCAGCAATTGGTGCTCGAATTATTAAATTAGAGAGAAAACATTTATTAACCAAACAAGTTGGATTTAACATTAAAAAGGTTGATATAAAAGTGGCTATAGTTTTTATATCTACTAAAGATGTAGAAACGGTGGTGCACAAAATTAAGAATTGTCCTTTTATTAATCATGCTTTTAAAATTTCTGGTGAATTTAATCTATTATGTTTTGTCTCTGCTTCTGATCTCCAAACAATTGAAAGATTAGTAGATGTATGCTTTAGAAAAGATCCAAATGTAATTAATGTAAAGACAAATGTATTAATAGAATCTGTACACGATTTTGTTGTACCTATTGATTTTCAAATTGAAAGGTTTGATTTTCATTCTGATAATTGTGGACCAGATTGCAATCTTAATGTAAATCTTCCTAAATATAAGTTTGATCAAATAGAAGAAGAATAGCCTACTTTGTTTCATTTATTCAAATAAGTTAATTAAATATAATTTTTATTAAATTTCTCCTCTCATTTTAGCAAGTTTATATTTACATTTCTCTCCACAACCGACTTCATCATTAGGTTCATGGTGTTCAGAATCAAAATCAATGGGTAATACGAAATCTTTTGCTATATCTGTAACAATTTCCATTGAAACTGAACTTACTTCTGGGTTTTTTCGAAAATGATAATTAACGATAGCATCAAGTTTACTTAAATTACTACTCGCAAGAAGGATACATATATTATGACCACCACTTAACCTAAAAGCATTTAACATGAATGGGCAACACGTTCCCATTTCCAAAACCTCCTCAGGATTACGAGTATTAATTTCAACAGTCGCTAAATGGAGCTGTACCTTTTTAAAGTTAATTCCCGGCTGAAATTGAAGTATTCCTTCCTTTTCAAGCTTCTTTATACGCATACCAACTGTAGGCTGGGAGCGATTGATCTTTTCAGCAATCTGAGTATGTGTAAGATTTGGATCTTCTTGTACTAGAGTAATTATTTGGCGATCAATATCATCAAGTTTTAATTTTTCTGAAATCATATACTATTCCTTTTAAAAATAATTTTGATTTTATAATTTGAATAATAATTTTTGTAATTTATTGTTTATAATTTTTCAATTATAAAATACGTTAAGTATCGAAAAATAAGAACTTATAATTGATGACTTTACCAATTTGAAAGTTTGAAAATTTTCAAGCTTATTAAATATATTTAAAAAGACTAATCTATAGTAATTGCTCTTAATTTACAAGCAGTTGTACAAATATGACATTTAACACATCGATCTTCCCGTTCTTCAATGACAATGCATTTTGGTTGATCATTTTTATTAATAACCTCATAAATTCCTCTGAAACAAGCTTCTTCACATGAAAAGTCTTTACACAACCTACATTTATTAGTATCTATATGGTGAAATCTATAGCTCTCAATATTAGGTTGATTCTTTACTTCACTCATTAAATATGCTAAAGTTGATTAGCTTTTATCTATTTAGATTATATTCTATAATAATTGGTTATTTATCTAAAACGATCAAAATTCGCTTGTATGTCCTTCACAAAAACAATTAGGAGAATTGTTTATTACATCTCCACAAGGGCATGTTTTTGGATGTTTATATTTTTCACAGATTTTGTTGATAGTCTCGCATGAAAATAATAGATTAAATTTCTCACTTTCTTGATGGGCTTGTTCTGCTGTAATTCCTAATTCATTACAAAGCAATAATTCGAGTAATTGTGCGTGTCTGGATAATTCAATAGTTAAATTTTTCCCTTTCCCCGTAAGTTCCACTACTTGATATCTTTTATATTTAACTAAATTTTGCTTTTCCAATCTTTTAACAGAACTCCCTATTGTGGAATGAGCTAATCCAAATTTTCTAGCAATATCCCCCACTTTTTGTTTTGGATATTTATATAGGAATTTTATAACTTTACTATCAATATCAAGCATTTTTAAATCACAAATGAAATTATTTAAAGAGTCACTTTAATGTTGGTGAATAGAAAGTATTATAATAAGCACCATGGTACTTACACCTGCTAAGATTAGAATTACTTGGCGAATTGAATATTTAGGGTTAGCCCTCTGATGAAGCTGAGGAGTGAGATCAGTTAAAGCTATATAAATGAAACTAGCCGCAGAAATTGCTAATAGATAAGGAACAGCTATGGAGAAGATGTCTAAAATAAAATAACCAATAATAGCAGATGGAATTGTAGCCATACTTGAAATCGCATTTAATAAAAATGCTTTCCTCCGTGAATAACCACTATGTAATAAAATACCAAAATCACCCGTTTCTTGTGGAATTTCATGTATCAAAATTGAAATACCAACTATAATACCAACTGAAAAATCGGTTAAAAAGGCTGCTGCGATAACAATACCATCGGTAAAATTGTGTAATGCATCACCTACTAAGACAAGAGGGCCAGCAGCGTTATGTATATCACAGACATCATCTTGACAGTTGCGCCAAATTATAATTTTTTCTAAGACGAAAAAGAACAATATTCCGCCTAAAACAAATGTCATTATAAGATGAGGTTCTCCTACAATTTCTATTGCTTCAGGTATTAAACCAAATAAGGATGCTGTAAGTAAAACGCCAATAGCATAAGAAATTAAGATAGAAATCATTAATTTTTGAACTTTATCATTAAAGAGTATAAAAGTTGCAGCTGCGCTAATAGCTCCTAAGCTTCCAATAATACTAAAGACGATAATCCATACTAAAATCATGATCACTTCCAAAGATTTTTTTATTATTATAATTAGGATAAAAGAGTTTTTGAATTTTACGATAATTCGTAAATTCAATATCTTTGTCTATTTTTTATTTTAACTATCCATTTATAAAATTACTAGCTTTTGAATCGATTAGGTGGCACAAGATTGATAAAAGTTAAATATTATGTATAAATCTATGATAATTCTTCCTATCTTCTTTTCAAAATTAAATCCGAAAAGCAATTTTTGTGTAATAAAAAAAGTAAAGTGAATATTTCAATAAATTGAAATTAATACTCTATTTTTGTATGCTTTAGGTAATCAAAGGCAGAATAAGCAGCAATTACACCTTCAGAGACTCCTGTAATTGCTTGCTTAAAGGGAGCATCCGCCACATCTCCAGCAGCAAATATTCCAGGTATATTGGTCTCGGACTTTCGGTTTATCTTAATTTCTCCTTTTTCATTTGTTATTACTCCTACTCTTTTTGCTATATCTGAATTTGGAAACGAACCTATTTCGATAAATACACCATCAATGTTCAATTCTTTTCCACTGTCAAAAATGACTGATTTAACATTAGTATCCCCTTTAATTTCTACTATATTTGTATTATATATGATTTCGATTTTCTCGTTTTCATATACCCGTTTTTTATTTATCGGTTCGGCTCTAATTTCCTGGCCACGATAAATAATATAAACCTTTTTAACATTTTGGGCTAAAAACAAAGCTTCTTTTGCTGCGGAATCACTCCCACCAATTACACACACAGTTTTATTTTTATAAAAAGGGCCATCACAAGTTGCACAGTAAGATACTCCTCTTCCAGTGAATTCTTCTTCACCTGGAATTCCCAACTTTCTACGTTCTGAACCAGTTGCGATGCAAACTGTAAATGCTTTAAATATCTGAAAAAAGGAATGTAATACAAAATGCGTCTCGTTTTTTTCTATACTACTTATCTCATCTGATATATATGGTATACTTAATGAATCCATATGATCCTTAAACATGTCCATTAATCCTTGCCCACTTGTTGAGGTTATTCCTGGATAATTCTCTACAAGATGAGTTGTCGCAATTAGACCACCAAATGTCTTTCCTATAATCAAAACATCCATCGCGAATCGTGCTGCATAAATTGCACATCCTATAGCAGTTGGCCCTCCTCCCAAGACAATTAAATCATATATTTTTTCTAAATCAATACTTTCCATATCAATATTGAACACGAAAATTACCTCCTATTAACGCCCTTAGGATTTCATTGGGTCCAACCATACCAACTAGTGTTTTTTGGTCATTGATAATAGTGTAAGGAACCCCTGCCGCGTCATAGTACTGACCAATATCTGGATTTGCCATAATATCTACAACAACAGTTCTAACCTTTCCTTTAGACGCAATTGCAAATTGATTTGCGATTGTAACTACAGTTGGGCAATAAGGACAGGTCGAAGTGATCATTATCTTAATTGTTGACGGCGCAATTCTCTCTAAGTTTTGCCTAATTGTAGCTTCATAATAATTGGGCATTCCTGCAAAAGTAAATATAGACTGAATAAAAGGTTGGATCTCACCACCTTTAGGAGCAGCTAAATATCTAATTACTTCTCTTCCCATATCATCAATGAAAAGTATTGTCGGAACACGTGAAATATCGTATTTTCTGGCAAATTCTGGATTATCATCAATTGATAGTTCTTCTATTGTAAGCATACCATTTGAATTTTCTTCATACACCCTTAATAACGCCATAAATTGCCCACAATCCATACAAGCTCTTATCTTTGTTCCATCAGCTTGAACCTTCTGTGAGGTAAATACTTTTAATTTAACAGCCTTTGTTAATTTAGCCATTTCTGTTTTTATTATTTCTTTATATCTATCGTCTTGAGACACTTTATCAAACTACCTCCTTTAATTTAGGCATACATCCCTCCAAAATCTCTTTGTCCTTTAGTAAGTTTATCTAGTAAATCTTGAGGCGTAAACATTCCATAAATATTCTCAGTCTCATTAACAACCGTATGGGGGACTCCCTGAACTTGATATTTCATAGCAAGGTCTGGATTTAAATTAACGTCAATTATTTCTGCTGAAATCTTCCCCTTAGACACAATGGCAAAAAGAGTAAGAACTGGAACTGTTGCGGGGCAGTAAGGACAAGTTTCGCTAATAAAAATCTTCATTTTTGATTTATCAATTTTTTTAAGGTGAGTGAGGATTTGATCAGCGTAATACGGTCTTACTCCTGAAAAATATTGGATACTATTGAGAAAAGGTACAAACTCAGCTCCAATTGGGTGTGCTGAATATCTAATTACTTCATTATCATTCTCATCAACAAACAAAATAGCAGGTATCCTTTTAACATCGTACTTTTTAGCTTCATCTTTGTTTTCCTCAATAGAATATTCTTTAATCACTAACTTTCCATCTGAAAATTCAGCCAATTTATTCAATAAGTCATAAGTACCCTCGCAACCCATACAATTACGTAGTTTCGTATTATTTTCTTGAGTTTTAAAATCTGTGAATAATTTCAAGATTACCTTATTCTTCAATTTACTCATTTCTCTTGTGATATTATCAATCTCATTTTGGGAAAATAACATTAAATCACCATCTATTATGAATATTTGAATTTAGATTTAAAATTTTTTTTTGTATAAATTATAAATTAAGTTGGCTAATTAACGTTAAAATTAAAATTAAGTTATAAAAAATTAATAGTTTAAAAATTGGTGTTTTTTTATAATGTCTTAGCAAATTCATAAATTATTGAACCAAAGAAATCCCCAATTTTCCCAGTTTTCTGAAAACCATTTTTTTCATAAAAGTTTTGAGCTCTTTTTAGAATTTCAGTTGTGTCAAGAGTCAAAATTTTACAACCTTCTAATTGAGCATCTCTTTCTACTTGTCTTAACAGAGATATTGCAGGACTATCCTTGCCTTGCTGAATTGGAATTACTCCCATTCCTCGAATATGTCCTTCATTTTCATTTAATTTCTGCCAACCAATAGTCCCAATTATTTTCCCGTGTTGATCAATGGCTACATATACTTTCATTTCTTTAATACGATCTTTTGCTCTTTCTTCTGATAAAACAGTGTCTGCAAATCCCTCTGTAGAATAAAAACAAGTATATTCTGCAAAAGCAGCTAATAAAACCTCATGAACAGCTTTAGCATCTTTAATCGTTGCTAAACGTATGGTAAAGTCCTTTGGCATCAAGAAAACCTTAAAATCTTTTTTTTCTCTAATCTATTTTCTCTATAACAATAAATTTTATATTTATTTCCATTTACAGTATCATTCTGATATCACCTAAATAACATTCATCTAAATCAAATATAAATAATAATTTATTCTTTATTATACCAAAAAATTTGCTAGGACAATCTAAAAGTTAGGTAAAATGAGTTTAAATTTTATACCTGCTATTTTTTATATTGATTTAGATGCTATAAATGAACCAAAATCTATTTTTTGGTTTCCATCAGAAATTCCAGAGGAATTTAGAAACCTTATTGAATTAAAATGTAATAATATCCTTTCTGGAGATCAAGCATTTATCCCCGAAATATTATTAATTTACCCTTTTAAACATTTAAAAATAAAAATCTTAATTAAATATTTTGAAAGAAAGAATACTTCTCAAAAAAATGGTATTGCTAAATCAGCTTTAGCTTTCTTGTTTAATGAAAAAGATGACATTATTTTTTATAGGTATATGAGCTATATTGATAAATACTTTAATGAGACAACTCAAAAAATCATTCAATTTGAAGAAAAAGATTTTGGAAAAGAGAAACTAAATGAAGAAATTACCATACTACGCAATAACTTATGTGAAACAGTTGATTATTTACGTTCCAAGAGTAATATCCTAATAGAAGCTAAAGAGGAATATGATATTAAAGAAGAGATTCAAGAAAAAAATCTAAAAAAGTTTAAAGTCATAATTCTTGGTGATCCAACAGTGGGTAAGACATCAACAGTTCTAAAATTTACAGATAATGTATTTATGAGGGCATATGTGCCTACAATAGGAATGTCTATTACTCAAAAAAGGTTTAATGTACAAAATCATAATGTTGAGTTAGTTCTATGGGATATTGGGGGACAAAAGAAATTCGAAACAATAAGAAAGCAATTCTATGAAGGTGCAAGTGTTTTTGTATTAATGTTTGATGTAAGTAATCCAAAATCTTTCGCTAATATTCCTAATTGGTATCAAGATATTAAAAATTACTTTATAAATAATCCCAAAATTGATGGCTATTTAATCGGAAATAAAATTGATCTCATAAAGAGAAGATATGTAAGTAAAAATGATGCCATCCGAATAGCAAGAGCATTAAATATTGAATATTTTGAAATTTCTGCTTTAACAGGAGAGAATCTCGAAAATTATTTCCATAATTTAGCTAATCGCTTATTATTAACAAAATCAGAGCAAATATGCCAAAGTTCAATATTTTGAAGTTTTTAAAGTAGTAATTCACAAATATCTTTTGGTTTTGGATTTATTTTTTCTTTCCTTCCAAAAAACTTGATAAACCATCCACAATCAGGACAGTAGTATGTTACAAAATCTCCTCTATAATCATTGACTCTTAATTTTGCAATTTTATCTATAACATCTTCGATTAATTGCATCCCACCACCACCACCACAGCAAAAGTAAGGAATATCAATAACCCTATACCCAGATTTTTTTAAAATGTTTTCAATCTCTTTATCTATCCCTGGTTTACAGTCATATACCAATGGACAGGCATGTTGAATACAAATATCTCCAGATTTCTTATTAGAAGCTGGTTTTAAATAATCAGTAAAATAGTCAATCTTAATACCTATATCGCTATAATGTTTTTTAAAGACCATATAGCAACTAGGGCAAACAGTTATTATTCTTTTAAACCCTCTTTCTTTGAAAATCTTTTTATTTCGCTCAACAAGCTTATTATAGGTATCTATTATTCCAGTGACTAAAATGGGATAACCACAACATATTTCTTTGTCTAAAATGGTATATTCAACATTATACTTTAATAAGTAATTCGCAACATTCTCCCCATATCTAGGATTTTTAACACTTGTAAAGCACCCGAAATAAAGAAGTGTATCACTTTTGTTAGGGATTTCATTAGAGAGTTTAATTCGGTTTTTACTATCCTTATATGGAGTTCCATATGTTTCATATATCTTTTTTACTTCTTCTAAACCTTCAATTTTATTTCCATCTTTTAAAAATTTCTGTTTTAATAGAATTCTTTCATCAGAGGTGCCACATTCTCTGCAATGAATACAATTATAAAGTTTGTGAAAATCTTCTTGTTTAAATTTATAATTATGTTTAGTCTCAAGAAGATTTAATACTTCTTCATTAGTTAAGAAATTATGTGGATTTACTTCTTGAGTGGGGTATTTTCTTTTTAAAGTCATTTTTTTAATCATTGAATTGTTTAAGTAAATTCTAATTATAGGATTAATTCAAAAAAATCTATAGCTTTTGGCTTTATTTTACATAATTTACTAAACCGTTTTAATATCCACCAGCAACTAACGCAATAAGTTGTTATATAATCAATATCTTCTCTATCAAAATCAATCATTCTTTTATTTGCAATAGCTTCGATTATATCTGTTCGATGCATATACCCTAAACCCCCTCCACAACACCAATGAGGGACATCAATTACTTTGTAGCCAGATTTCTTTAAAATTTTATTTACAAATTTATCTACACCATTTCTTCCCCTATTCATAAGTTGGCATAAATGTTGTATCCCAACTGAACCCTGCTTTTGGTTTTTGGATGGCTTAAGGTAATCAACTATATAGTCAAATCTAACATCTTTATCCATTGCTGGCTTATAAAATTTATTGAATAAAAAGTAGCATGCTGGACACAAGCAAATGATCTTATCAAATTTATTGAAGATTTCAATATTTTCATTTTTGCAAATTTCAAATTCACGCATTGAACCACTAGCAAACCATGGCCAACCACAACATATTTCTTTATCCAAAATAGTAAAATCTATCTTTTGTTTCACAAGATATTGAAGAGCATGTTCGGTATACCGTGGTATTCTAATGGTAGAAAGGCATCCCATGAAAAATAGCGTAGTAGAATTTTTAATTATCCCTTTTGGCTTTTTAATCCTCATTTTATTTGAGGGATAAGGTGTCCGATATTTTTCAAAACATTCAATCATCTGATCAAGACCCTCAACGATATTCCCATCTTTTAGAAATTTTTGTTTCAAGGTAATACGTTCTTCTTCTGATTCACATTCTCCACAATGTACACAATTATAAACTTTATAATAATCCTCCTGATTAAATTTGATATTTTCAATATTTTCTACCATATTTCTTACTTCTTCATCCTCTATAAAATTATTTGGGTCAATCTCTTTTGTAGGAAAATTTTCCCTGCCTTTAATTCGTTCATTCATAACAAAAACTCTTCGATAATCTATAAAGACATCATTTAATGATTTATATTAAAATATAAATTTTTGAATTTTAAAGTAATTATTTATAATTGTTTAGAAGTTATTTATTAAAAACCTAGAATTTTTTAATTAAGTTTGGAATTATGATTGGAGATTTACTAATTATAAATGATACTGGAGCTTTGTTATATCACTGGCATCCTGATTCAAATAAAAAAGAAGATAAAGCAGATTTATTGAGTGGATTTTTAACTGCAATGGATAACTTTGCTACTGTAGAAAGAGGAGAAGATATTAAATCACTCAAGTTAAGAGAAACAACGATTATTTTTGAAAAATCTGATGAGAATTTACAGAAACTTACATTTGTAATTACTACCAAAAATGACTTATTAATTGAAATTTTACATTTGTTTATTCATGATATTAAAGATCAATTTATTAAACTATTCAGTAAAGAGTTAAATAGAGTTTTCAATGGAGAGGTTACAAAATTTCAAGAGTTTAATAGATATATACCCTATATTTTGGTTTCGCATGGATTAGACATCTTAAATGATGCTGTTAAAAGAATTGACGAAGACGATGTAATGAAGTCGATTGTGCTAATTGAACCAAAAAGCGGTTCAATATTCTATATTCATGCTAAACAATATGTAAATAAAGAGAAATTAGGTTTCTTAATTCCATTAATACTAAACTCTTCTCGTTTATTATATCAGAATAATCTTAATGAAAAATTAAGCTGGATTCTTATTAATACAGTCCAAAATGAAAATTTACTAGTAGAACCCAGAGCTAAAATAATAATCGTTAAACAATTCCAATTAATGAATATAATTGAAGAAGAATTTATCTCTTTAGAATTTTTTAAAGATAAGGAGAAATATATTAAAAAGCCAAAAAGGCTGAGTGAAAAATTTACAACCCTCAAATGGGATTCAAATATTAAACAAGTCTTTTTAATTGATTTGGTAGGTAAAGTTTTCTTTTCTAAAGTATTTGATCCCACTTATGATTGCTCAGAATACATTCCAGAAACAATTAGTTTCCTAACATCATCAAAAAAAATAAGTAAAGAGATTTATAATAGGATTTTATTCAATGCAGCTATAGGAGGGGAAAAAATTACTACAATATGTATTAACTTTAATAATTTTGCTTTAACTCTTATTGGAAATGTTAGTGATTTTAGCGAGTTTACCTCTATCCAAAATTTGTGTATCAATATATATAAACAGTTAATATAAATTATAACTAAAAGGTTTATATTACGGAAAACAATTCTTTTTATTTAAAAAATCTTTTGGAAATCACTAAATTTAAGAAGGTGAAATTATAATATGGCGATGGAATTATGGACTGAATTGATGATTTTACAATCAATTATTGGATATTCTTTTGCTGTTGCTAATGATTTTATTGGATTATACAATATCAGAGATTTGAACCTTATGAAAGGGGATCTTGCTATTGTAAAATACCATAAAAGATTTGGATGGATAGAAATATCAATTTTTTATATTATGTTTGCCCAGTGTATGTATATGCTTTATCAACATATTGTAATGTCTGATCCGCTCTTATTAAGACCTTCTGGCGTTTGGTCGCATACTTGGATTGGAGGCTTAATTGCGACAATTCTAGTTAGCTTTAAGTTTATAATTGCGAGATTCAAAAAGGATCAAATATACCGATATGGAAAATATATTGGTCCTATCGGATTTGTGGGCTGGAGCTTATCACATTGGACCAGTTTGTATAATTTTTATTTTGTTGTATTACCTTATTGGAATTCATTAGGGATTACTGCGGTTATTGTGCCTGACTCCTTTATCTGGGCAGCAATTATCCCCTTTATCATAGGATCTGGATTATTTATTTTAGCTCTTTATAAAAGGGGATCAAAAATAAGAGAAAAAGCAAGATTTGCATTTAATCAGATTGCCTTTTTGTTGCACGGAGTAACCTTTGGTTACGAGAAATCAGCTAAGGAACTACTTGGTACTCCCACACTCTTTAAATATGTAATCCCTAGAACTTACGAATTTATTGAAAAGATGATGACTATGTCTGGATTTAATATGAATAAGCTTCAAAAGATGAGTCTTTCTGATGCCTTGAAGGAATTTATGAAACTTGCAGAAAAAATAGGCATGGCTGAAAAAGTAAAGATAGAATGGGAATCTGACAAATCATTTACGATTGAATCTAAAAATTGTTCAACTGCTCAAGTGAGAAGTGTAATGACAAAAGAGGAATTAACTAATGCTGTGTGTCCATGGGCATTTTTTGCAGCTGCTATTGCTAATAAGATTACAGGTAAAGAATTAAGAATGGAGCCGTCAGAATTCAACGAAATTGGAGCTATAACAAAATTAACATTAATAGATACATCCTAAATTCCAAAAAAATTAGAAAAGAAATATAAAAAAAGTTATTTTAATTTAATCTTCTTTTTTTAATTTTACATTCGTTCTTTGAATACCTATTTCTTTATTACTCGGTAGAGCAGTTCCACAGTGGTCCTTTTTTGCTTCATTAGCCTTAAAAGCCCTATCTAATTCTTCTTCTAATTCATCATCAGTAATTTCTTCATCTGGCATAATATAAAAAGAGAAAAAATAATATTTAAGAGTTTTATTTATAAAAAATTGGTTTCTAATTATTCAATTCTTAAAAACAATAAAAATTACTATTTATTAAAAGATTCTAGTACCGCTTTTTCCTTTTCAATCGGTCTTCTTTCTGGGACATTAACATATTCATTTCCTATAGTTTCGTAGAAATCTTTACGCATATACAGATTGCAATAACAAGCTCCATACTCCTTTATATCCAAAGGAGCATAATCACAGGGGCAAATTAAATCTCTATCTAAATCTCTTACACCAGAAGCAAGACGACATGGGCAAGATTGATATGTATGTTTCTTTTTATTTTCTACTAAGCCATCAATCAATTCATTTAATGTATCTTGGTGACTATTTAAAATCCAGTTATTCTTTTTACTAACCTTTTTAATATATTCAAGCATACCATCATATGTTTCCATATTCACTTTAATTATCACCATCCCTCATTAATTCTTCATATCTATTTGGATCATATCCTACGACGAATTTGTCATCGCATATTAAGAAAGGATATGAGATTCTATCTGGTTTGTAATTTTCTCTTAAATATTGTAAAATTTTTAATTTCTGATCTGGTGTAATTTGATCAACATCTATATATTTATACTTGATTTGCTTTTCATTAAGATATCTTTTGCACTTTTTGCACCACATGCAAGTCGACAATGTGAAAATGGAAACATCTTGTTTATCATTCTTTCCATTTACTTCTTGAAAAAGTTCTGAAATAAAGTCTGGAAACATAATATTCACTTTTGTTTATGATTTAATTTTTCAATTTCAACGTTTAGTTTTTTATTTATTTAATTTGTTTTAAATTTTCCTTAAAACTAGGATCTATACACTCAAAAGCTTGCTCAGTTAGTTTTCTAATATCTGCATCACATGACTCTAAGAGTATACCTAAATGTTCTAAAGCTCTTTTATCTCCTATTTTCATTAATGACTCTATTATTAAGAATAAACGAGTTTTATCTTGCTCATCTTCAGATTTTTCTAATTCTTTTTTTAAGAAGTTAACTATTGGAATTGTTGCTTTAGGATCTTTTATTTCCCCCATTGCTTCAATAATTCTGTTAATTACAATTGAATCTCTTTCTGAATTTAATGCTTTGATGAGTAAGTTTATAGCGCGACCCTCTTTAAGATTTCCAAGTGTTCTAGCGGCGGTAACTCTTTCCATTACTCCTCCATGGAAGAGCTTTTTCATAGCAAGGTTGAATTCATTTATTTGTGTATTAGAATCCATATGATTTTAAGATATTTAGACCATTAAAATTTGATTTTTATAAATTATTAAAATTTAGTTCAATACAAAATGATTTAATAGTTTTCTATGATATCAAAATAATAACTTGTTTAGTATTTTTTCTATCTAATTCGAGTTGAATCTAACTATTAGAAATAAAAAGATTATTATAGGATTAATTATAATTGCTTGTGTAATTTCTGCTGGAATCACAGTTATTCTCATTATAACCGTCCTTCCACCCACACAAGAATCTTTTGAGTCTAAAATTCAAAAGCTTATGGCAGAATATGAAATTCCATCATTAGCAGCAGGGATCATCATTAATGATAGTATAGTTTGGGCAAGAGGATTTGGTGAACAACCTGACTTAGATACCGTATATATGATTGGTTCCATCACTAAAACATTTACAGCAACCGCAATCCTTCAACTAAATGAAAGTAATTTGCTTAATTTAGACGGTGATATCAACAACTATCTCCCATTTGAGGTAAGACATCCTAATTACCCAAATATTCCTATTACAACTCGTATGCTTCTTACTCATAATGCAGGTTTACAAACCAACCTTTTTTGGTCTCTCGAGTATTACTTTGATAATCAAACAATTGATTGGATTAATGAGAATCTGGATTTGGGAGGGGAAATCATTAAATGGGATGATAGACCTTCTTTAGAAGAGTTTCTAAACGGCAGTTTAAACCCTAATGGTCTATATTATGATCACTATAATTGGCATTGGCGACCCGGATCGGAATTCCATTATTCTAATGCGGGTTTTCAATTACTTGGGTATTTAATTGAAAAAGTTACAAATCAAACTTGGATAGAATATATTCAAGAAAATATTTTTAATCCATTAAATATGACGAGTAGTGGATTTGAATACGCAGATTTTGCTGAAAAAAATGCCATTCCTTATGAGTGGAAGGATAATGGGAATTTTGAATATCCTCTCTACAATATTAACGTAACGGGAGCAGGTTGTTTAAGAAGTACAATACCAGATATGGCAAAATATTTGATTTCTTATATGAATCAAGGTGAATATAATGGAACTCAATTAATAAATCCTGAAAGTGTTGAATTAATACACTCTAATCATGTATCACTTACTGGAACTTCAGTTGAAGGTTTTAATTGGGAAGGCTATGGATTAGGATGGTTCCTTTACTCAGAAAATTTTAAAGGGCATGGTGGGGCAACTCCAGGCTTCAGTTCTAATATGTATTTCAAAAAAGATAACGAAGGTACTTTTGGCGTAATTTTAATGTTTAATCGTGGTTCCGCTCTTATATATGACGAAAAGTTAATCAACAGCTTTATACCATCAATTAACCAATTAATATTGGAAAGAGCTGAATTCCTATTTCAGCAAGCCCATTGAGAATGATTAAGAATCATTATTATTTGAGTTTGTTTTATAAAATTTTAGATTTTTTTTAACTAAAATCGTTTGATATAAAATTGACCATGTCTTTTATATAATTTAGACTGATGCACTATCATTTTATAGAAAAATGTCAAGTAAGTCCATTCCTTCTTCACTAAATGTTTCAAGAGAATCAATTTTGTGTTTATCATATTTTGATTCAATAATTGGGCCATCCACTTTTTATTGTAGTTCACCTATCGATACTAAAGAGCACCCTGACTTAGGTAGAATCCTTGAATTTCAAGAACATGAAGGTAGTTTTATTTTTTCTTACCGTAAATACCAAACAATTAATAAGATTTTTTATATTGATTCCGAATTCGCTAGAGGTGGTAAGGATCTTTTAATGATTACATATATGATAAGGGCGGCTTATTTTAAGGATGAAATTACAGATGTTTATAGATATTTAGAATCTAAAATACCAGAATTAGAAAATTTTGCAAAAGAAATAAGTAAATTAAAAGAATTGACAGAAATTCTTCATACCGAGAAAAACCGAAAAGTACAGCAGGATTTACTGAGCATAGGTTCAGAAGATTTTCAAAATCAATTTTTAGAAATTTTTTATAAATATTATCAGATAATATCCCCAGAAATAGCTGTGCCAACACCAATTATTGCAAAGGGAGAATTAAAAAAGCTATACATATTTGGCCCTCCTAAGTCAGGAAAAACGACGTTGTTAAAGAATTTAGAAGTTATACAATTTTTACAGTATAAAGACAATGAAAAAAAAAGAGATATGATCAGTAAGATCTACGATTTTATTATAGAAAATATAGAAATTTTAACATACGAGTGTATTGAAGATGAGAGTAAAGGAGAATATGCTAAACTCTATGATGAATGTATGGATAACGCCCAAGGTTTTATGCTTATCTTTAATGCATCAAATAAAGATTCTTTAAAAGACGTTATTGATATGTTTCAATTGGTTTTGAATAGGTGCTTAGATAAAGAGGAATACATGCCAATAGTAATTATTGGGAATAAATTTTATAATAAAGAGAAAGTGGATCCTAATTTTATTTATAAGAATTTCGATTTAAATGAATTAGCAGAATGTGGTATGTTAGTCAAATATTTCGCTATTAATGTTTTAACTGAAGATGAAAAGATCGTCGAAGCTTTAAGATGGATATTACAACAATTAATCTAATAATTATTTAAATAAGCTGAATGTATTTAACTGATTTATCTGAATTTAAATGAATTATAGAAAATTCCACATAATCCGTGTTCTATTATCATATTCTTGTATTTCCAATTAATAAATTAGAATATAAACCTTTTTTATTTCTAAATGATATCTAAGTAATATCAAATGATATTCATATTAAGAAGGTAAAAGATTATGGCTGAAATGAAAATACCTATTATAATTACAAAAGAAGGTTGTACGCGATGTCTCGAGTTAAAAACATGGTTAGATGAAAATAATGTATCTTATGTAGAGGAAGATATTAATAATGAGGAGTTTGTACATCAATTATTACACGATGATAACTTCTTAGGTACGTTTTGCGATGCTGATGGATGTATCGTAAATACTCCTGTTGTAATGTACAAAGGTAAATATCTTTTTAAAGAACTTTTCGGAATTAATGGTTTGCGTAAAAAGGAAGCTAAAAGAATATTTGGGGTTAAATAGTATTTTATTATAATTATTTTTTTATTATTATTCCTATTTTTAATAGAAAATTACTTATTATTAATCTATTTTAAATTCAGCAAGTCTTTTTATTACTTTTCTTATAGATCTTAAACCTTCTTCATCTTGTTCGATTCCTTCTTTTCCTTTATCTTTTGTCCATAAACTTGCTCCTAAATTTGCACCAAATGCCCCCCCAGAAACACAAATAATGTGGTTTTGTTGGAAAAAGTCTAAAATGCTCCTAATTGCTATCTCTTGTCCCCCATTTCGATCACCACCAACTGCTAATGCCATTCCAATTTTATTTTTAAAAACTTCTGTATTTTTAGCTAATAACGCTCTGCAACGATCGATCACAGTCTTCAACTGCCCAGATAAATTTCCTTGGAATACTGGTGTACCAAATAGAAGAAATTTTGCGCGTTCCAATTTAGGGTATAATTCTTGTAGGTCATCCTTATGAACACACCCTTTTTTTTCACGTATACAATAATCGCAATTTATACAAAATTTAATCTCTTTATTTCTAACAGTCCAAAAGTCAGTCTCAAAACTAAATTTTTCTGTAGCGTAATTTAAAGCATATTCAACAGAAAATTCAGTACCTTGCTTTCTGGGACTTCCACATATTCCTAACAGAAGGGACTTATTTTCTTCCATAATAATATTACTATTTTTATTTCTTATTTATAATTACCAATTATTTCTAAAAAATATTTTAAATTCTTCAAAACTACCATTTTCAATGGATTCAAGCAAAACAAGTTTAGCAAGAATCAAAATTAAATTTCCGAAAGATCTGTGGTTCTCAGACATTTTCAACAATTTTCAGGACGTTAGAATGGAAATTGAATACTTTTTACCATACGATCTTGAAAAGTCAATCGGAAATGCAATAATTGAGATCATGCATTATAATATAGACTCTATTATCGAAAAAATTAAAAACCATGTCTCAGTTTTCGAACTTGGTATTTTAGAAAAGGAAGAAACCAAAGTTAGAATTAATGTAAAAACAAAGGATCCATATTTATTGTATGCTGTAATTCAATGTGGGGTACTGGTTAATTTTCCAGTTAGAGTCAAAGAGGGATATGCTTATTGGAGGTTAATTTCAAGCAGAGAGAGAATTGATAAACTTTTAACGCTCTTTGAAGAAAAAAATATATCTTATGAATTATTGAGAATTGGAAAAGCCCCTTATGATCTTGAGGATGAGAGATATAAATTAAGTTTGGAAGAATCCCAAATTCTGGATAAAGCTATAAGCCTAGGGTTTTTCGAAATCCCTCGAAAAATTTCTTTAGAAGAACTAGCAAATAAATTGGGAAAATCAAAATCTGCTTTATCAGTTATGTTGAGAAAAATTATTAAAAAAAAAGTTATGCTTCAATCTTAAAAAAAATAATAAAAAAAATTATATCCATTCTTCTTTTAAAATATCCCCTTGGACGCCTACGACAATATACTTGATAGGAACTTTTCTGGTTGCTCGTTTAGCACCTTCTTGAGCTAAAGCTAATAAGCCTGAACAACAAGGAACTTCCATTATCGCAACAGTAAGGGTGTTAATTTTAGCGTCATCAATCAAAGATTTAATCTTTTCTATGTAAATATCTTTACCTTGATCAAGTTTAGGACAAGCGATCGCAATCGATTTTTTCGTTAAGAAATCTCTATGAAAATCACCATAGGAAAAACCAACACAATCTGCTGATAATAATACATCTGCCCCTTGATAATAAGGCGCTCGTGGATTGATTAAATGCATTTGAACAGGCCACTGTCGTAGAGCTGAGGAAATCTTTCCTGTTACTTCTGAGTTAGTTTCTTGCTCACTGAATACCATGGTTTGAGCTGAAGGGCAACCGCATTGATGAGCATGTTCAGCAACTATTTTTTTCACTTGGTCTGTTTCAATTTTTTCATTATGTTTCATAGTCTCTAAATGTTTCTCAACAGCTTCCTCATCAAACTCTAGAGCTTCTCGTTCAATTATTTCAAGTGCACCCTCAGGACAACCAGAAATGCACGCACCAAGACCATCACAGAAAACTTCATTTATAACTCTAGCTTTTCCATCGATTACTTTTAAAGCACCCTCTGCGCAATCTACAACACAATTTCCGCATCCTGTACAAAGATCCTCATCGATCTTGATAATTTTTCGTTTTATTAATTTATGTTGTTTTACTTCAGTCATATTTAAAAAAAATGGAAGTGATTATATATTTTTAATTTCGAACATGTTCAAATAAAAACTTGAGATAGGTTTAGGAAGAGAGAAATAATTACGTATTCTGTTCAAAAATTTGAACACTAACTTCGTCCATCTTTAAAAATCCATTAGAACCATCGTATCAAAATAAAAAAAGTGTTTTAAGAATTAATAGAAATATTTTTAAAAAGATATCGCTAAATAACTTTAATCAATATTAGATAATAGGGGAGTATCTATGAAAGTTAAATGGAAAACTTTTAGGAATTCCCTTCCATATATTTGTACTAATTGTGAAGAGTTCTCTAATATGCAACGGGAATATTGCGAACAATGCGGTAAAAAAGATAGTCTTAGGAAAACTACAAGAGAAGACTATGAGAAACAAACCGAAAAAGTCGAGGTTGAAAGTACTAAAATAGAAGAAACGTATTATAAAACTGGAGGTCACCCCCGACGGGGGGGAGAACACCCTGGAAGACCAAAAAGGATGAAAAAGATTTATGTAGTATTAATTTGCTTTGGCGCGATTTTAATCATTGACGTTATTGGGTTTTTTATTATATTGAACAGACTTAATATATCTATAGATCAAATTGGCGATCATTTGCCATTATTTTTAATGTTGTTTGGTTTCTCATTAGTAGCTCTAGTTATCCTTGTAATAGGTATTCTTATAGCTTATCATGGGGGAAAAATTGAGCAAGAAATATTATTTGGCAGGCCTTAAGCTCCATATTAGACTTTAAATATATAAAAAAAAGAAATTAAAAAAACAAGTTTAAATACCGAGTTTTCTCCTATTTGATTCGATATGCTCTAACATAGCATCAACGGCTTCTTTCGTATCGGTTTCAACGTGTAAAATACCACCGGTTATATCTTTACAGTCTATAGTTAAGAGTTTGACTAGATCAGGACCTCCTGTAACTGTAGGAACTGGATTAACATAAGTGTAAAGCCCAAATGCCAAAGCAAAAATTGCATCAATTGTAGCCTTTTGTTCCATATATTCTGGCGCAACAGCAACAATTGGCAAATCGGGTATTGGAACGCCTCCTAAATCACTTGAAACTGCTGCAACAAGATCTGCTACTCGACCAGTGTCTGTACAAGTTCCATAACTTAAAACTGGTGGTGTACCGAGTTTTTCGCAAAGAGCTTTAAGTCCTGGTCCTGCTAACTCCCTTGCTTCTGGTGAACATAAGCCAGCAACTTGGAGTCCGCCGTTTCCACACCCCATTGATAATACTAAAACATCTCTTTTTATTAATTCCTTTGCTATATCAATAGTATGGACATCTTGACCATAATCTCGCAGAGTTGTACAAGATACTAATCCTGCAATGCCTCTTATTGTTCCATCTTTAATGGCATCTAATAATGGTTCAAGGGTACCTCCCAATGCTTCCAATATACTTTCTGCTGAAAACCCAACGACAGCTTCATTCATATCGAGTCCGGTAACGGGTTTAATATCAGCATGCCGTTCTTTAAAATTGTCTATTGCCAATTGAAGTAATTTGGCTGCTTGTTCCTCAGCTTTTTCTGGGACATAGTCTACCCTTTCATCAATTCCTTCAAAAACGACCACTTCTGATACGGGGATTAATTTAAATTTGTACTTTTTTGCATATAGAGGATCAATAGGCATACAACAATTCATGTCGCATATAAATGCATCAATGCATCCACTTGCAAAAACTGCCTCCTGCATAATCCAATTACCAGTAAAACCATAAAAAACATCATCCATTTCCCATCTTTGGATCATTTCCTGACCTGTTTCTATATTAGCTATAATTCTCAAACCCTTTGCGCCCATTGACTTCGCTTTTTCTTGCCACTCAGGTTTACGTGCTAACTGAACCATAGCAAATCCTAAGAATGGTTCATGCCCATTAGGTAAAATATTAACATAATCAGGATCTAACACTCCTAAATTTACCCGCATTTTATGGGGTCTTGGAACATTAAACAAAATATCTTGAATAAATTCATTTACAATTTGACTTTGATATGCCATTGCAATTCCTAAACGCATTGCTTTCAAGGCAAGACTAGCATAATACCCATCTACATTAGTTAAACACGAGCTTGTCGAAAACATCATTTCTCCGTAAACTCCGCCTGGAAAGATGCCCAATTTTCTCCATATTTCTTGTCTTTCTTTTGGAGCTAAGGCTTCCACAACTTTACTAGTTTCGGTATAAGAGCGATTAAAATCTTCTTTAACAAAGTTATGCAATCTCAACGCAATCTGGTTAATATCACCAGAAGTATCGATTCCAAGACGAGTTGCGAAATTTTTTAATTTTTCAGGTTCACTTATTTTAAAAGGACTTTTTCCCTCAATAGTGGCTTTTAATGTTCTTAGAGTAGTTTCGGTATGATAATGATAGGTTGAAGTTCCCATTACGTTTCTAAGAAGCATCATTCGCATAGCCATCCCGTCTGCAGTAATTCCACATACTCCCCTCTTATCAATAGAAGCATCAGCACGACAAGGGCCATTAGAGCATAAATCACACCGAGCGCCTTTTAAACAAAATGGACATCGTTTATCGGGAACTCCTGCAAATCCTTGTGCTTCAAAACGATCCCAAATATTAGTCATTCCATCATTTTTAATACGTTCATATACTTTTTGAACAGATTTATGATAAGACTTTCTTTCTCCTTCCATGATTCATAACTTCTTTTTGTTTTGTTTTTTAAGACAATCTAATTAATAAATATAGTTCTTATAAACTAAACATAACAAATGTTTACTTTGATTTAAAATTAAATTAGAACATGTTCTAATTGAAATTAAAAATTGAAAATTAAATTGAAACATAAAGAATTTTCAACATATAATAATAAGTTTAAAATAGGGTGAATAACCTAATAATTCTATGAAAATTGTCATTGTTGGAAACGGGATTGCTGGGATTTTTACTGCACAAAATATTAGAAGTTTAGATAAAGAGATTAAACTTGAGATTTATTCTCAAGAACCCTATCCCTATTATTGGAGAATAAAAACACCAGAACTTATTCCCAGAAAAAAAACCATAAAAGAGTTAATAGTTTATAATGAGGATTGGTATAAAAATAATAGAATTGATTCCTACTTGGGAAAAAAAGTTGTTGAAATTAAACCTGATGAGAGACAACTAATTATTGAAGGCGAAAAAGAGCCAGTAAAATATGATAAATTAGTTCTTGCTTTGGGTAGTATCCCAAACATACCACCCTCTATTAAAAATGCTGTTAGTATGGTTGGTAAGGGAGTTTTTACTTTAAGATCTATTGATGACGCTTTAAATATTAGAGAATATATTAAAGATAATGAAGTTGAAAGGGCTATTATTATAGGAGGTGGATTGTTGGGATTAGAGCTAGCTCGCCAGATAAAAAATTGCAACCTAGATACGACAGTTGTGGAATTTTTTCCACGCCTTTTACCACGTCAATTGGATACTGAGTGTGGAGAAATGCTTAAGGCAGAAATAGAGAAAATGGGTATTAAAGTTGTATTAGGGGCTGAAACGGAAGAAATTTTAATAAATGGGGAAGTTGAGGGAATTAAATTAAAAGATGGCAGAATCTTTAAAAGTGAGATAGTGTTAATTCAAGCAGGCATAAGACCAACAATTGATATTGCTAAAGATGCGGGAATTAATACAAATCGAGGCATAGTAGTAAATCAGTTCCTAGAAACTAGTATCGAAGATATATTTGCATTAGGAGATTGTATAGAATATAATAATCAAATCTACGGTATTATTCCCGCATGCGTTGAGCAATCTAAGATATTAGCTTCTTACATTCTAGGAAAAGAAAAGATAAAGTATAATGGCACAACTCCCAAAAATACCCTAAAAATTGTAGGAATTAATTTAACTTCAATAGGACGAATTAACCCTCCTGAAGAAGAAAGCGGAGCTTGGGAAATTTTAAGAAAAGCTGATAAAAAAGATTGTTGTTATCAGAAGATTGTACTAAAAGATAATAAACTAAAGGGTGCGATTTTATTTGGGGAGAGTAAAAATCTCAGTTTTGTAAGTCAAAATATGAATAAAGAAATTAATAAAGATATGATGAAAGAGTTACTTGAATTGTATATTTGGAGGTGTCCTAGTTGTGGATGGGAATATGATGAGGCAGAAATGGAAGTTTTGTTCAAAGATTTAGCAGCTGATTTCAAATGTGTGGGATGTGGTGGTTCTAAAGATGAATTTATTAAAAAATGAGGGTTAAATTATGACAATATATCGCTGTAAAAGATGCAATTATTTATATATTAATGGAGAGCAAGATATTCATTTTGAAAAATTAGAAGATAACTTTAAATGTCCGAAATGTCGTGCTTCTAAGACCTTTTTTATTGAAAAGAACTCGTTATAGTGCATAGAACACATAAAAATTAAGAATAGTAGATTGAAACAGTCAATTCCTCACTTTTCCTATTAAAATCTCACTATAAGGTAAAAGATTGATAAAGTAAATTATGCATAAACTAAAAACACATACATTAATAAACAATATTAAGTAGAATAGAGCTCCAATTTCAAATATTTGTCCTATCAAACTAGTGATTAAGGGGTGGATTAAATAAATGCCATATGAATATCTTCCAAAAAAACCAAGTAAATTCCCTATTTTCCTTTCTTTCAAATAAAGACTTACTTTATAAAAAATCAATATGGCTAGTATGCTTAAAGGCAAGGTTATTAATTTAAAATATACTAAATCCATGATATAATAATAGCTTAACAAAATTGAAGGAATAAAAATTAGAATTTCTATAAAAAGACTCTTTTTACTATTCGATTTATCTATTATCTGGCCATATTTCTCAGCAAAATACATTCCTAAAAAAAAGTAAAAGATATAAGAGATAAAAGCGTGTTTAATAAAAAAGATTAAAACTTGCATATCTGGATTAAATAAAAATTGCTTGTATGTGCTAATTTCAAGAAGAATCCATATTAATTGTAAAATAAGTGAGCCCGCTAAAAGCTTAACCTTATTAAATTTTTCAAAACATTTATTTATTAACGGAAAGAATAAATAAAAAGATATTAATAACCCCATAAACCAGAAATGAAATTCTACTGAAAATGTTAATATTTGATAAATCCCTTCTAAAAAATTCATATTTTTATCGAATTTCCAGTTATTATAAAAAAGATAGATTAATGAAAATAATAGATATGGCAGAATTATTTTTTTGACTCTAGATTTAAAAATTGATTTTAAAGAATTTTCATTGACATATTTTAAACGCAAAAAGTAAGCAGAAATAAAAAGAAAGATTGGTACAGCTGATTGTGCTATAATGAAAATAACACCATATGTTAGAAGATATTCAATCCCTTCATTATAATGATAAACTAAACCAAAAGTATGGATAATAACAACAAAAAGTATGGCAAATCCTCTTAAAGTGTCGAATTCTTTTATATTTTCATATGAAGTTATTTTTGAATCTAAGCTCATTTAACAATCAGAATAGTTTCGTATTTATAAAATATTAAATTAATATTTTTAATAAATATTCGATTAACGAATCCAATTAATTTAAAATTAATTTTTATGACAAGAGGTTGTTTACGCCATGGCTAAATGGGAATGTGGTGCTTGCGGCTATATATATGATGAAGATGCCGAAGGTACTAAGTTTGAGGATTTACCTGATGACTGGATTTGCCCTGTTTGTGGAGTAGATAAGAGTTTCTTCACAAAAATCTCAGATTGAAAGTCAATATTAATACTAATTCTTTTTTTTAATTTTTAGAATAATCTTTTTTAGAAACATTAATTGAATCTTAAAATCTTTTTATGAGATATAGAAATTAAATTTATAATCGTGATGAAACTAAACATAGATAATAGAATAAATCCTAAAAAAGTGATGAATTGAATAATGACACATTTAGAATTAATGAAAGATGTATACTTCGTTGGTTATATCGATTTTGAAGTCAGAAATTTCCATGGATACTCAACACATAAAGGTTCTTCTTATAATGCGTATATAGTTAAATCAGGGAATAAAACTATCTTAATTGATACAGTAAAGCGTCCCTATTTTGAATACTACTTAGAAAGTATAAAAGAAGTGTGTGACCCAAAAGAAATTGATTATTTAATCATAAATCATGTTGAGATGGATCATTCTGGTTCTTTTCCCCTTATACTTAAGCATTTACCAAATGCTAAAATTATCGCTTCACCAAAAGGAGTTGATAATTTAAGACTTCATTTCCATGAAGAAGTAGAATCTGAAATATTTGATAAGATTAGAGCAGTCAAAGAAGGTGATACATTAGATATTGGAAACGGTAAAAAATTTGCATTTGTGCCCATACCTATGATTCATTGGCCTGATTCAATGGTATCTTTTATGACAGATGAAAATGGAAAAAATATATTATTTTCAAATGATGCTTTTGGACAGCATTTAGCTACATCAATGCGATGGGATGATGAAAATGATCTTTCTGAAATAATGTGGGAAGCAGAGAAATATTATGCTAATATTTTACTTCATTTATCGGGACTTATAGCAAAGGCGTTACCAAAAGTTGGAGCCTTGCCTATTGATATTATTTGTCCCTCCCATGGAATTTGTTGGCGAACCCACATTGGTAAAATTGTGGATGCATATAAAAAATGGTCGGCAGGGGAAATTGATGGAAAAAGTGTATTGATTGTTTATGATACAATGTGGGGGAGTACTGAAAAAATTGCTAAAGCATTGTTTATAGAGATCAGCCATAGAGGCATACCAGTAAAGAGATTCAGATTAACAAATGCAGATTACTCTGATGTTATTACTGAGGTAATGAAAGCCAAAGCTATTTTAGTAGGAAGCCCAACACTAAACAATGGTCTCTATCCCTTAGTTGCAGAGTATTTAAGCTATCAAAGAGGATTAAAACCTATTAAAAAAATAGGTATGGCTTTTGGATCTTATGGTTGGGGTGGAGGAGCAGTAAAAGAAATAATAAAAGAACTAGAAGCTACCGGTATAGATGTTTTGGATGAAAAAGTAGAGTTAAAATTCGTTCCAAAACCAGAAGATTTAGATTTTAAAAATATAATTGATAAATTAGTTAAAAAAATGGGATAAAAAGAGTGAATTAAGATGGACTTTAAATTAACTGAAGAGCAAATAGCACTTCAAAAAAAAGCGAGAGAATTTGCAATTCGTGAGGTTTTACCAGTAGCAAGAAAATATGATGAATCAGAAGAATTTCCTTTACCTGTTATTAAAAAAGCTTGGGAAGAAGGTTTACTTAATTTGGCAATTCCTAAACAATATGGGGGTCCAGGATATGGATTATTAGAGTCTTGTATTGTAGTAGAAGAAATTTCATCAGCTTGTCCTGGTATAGCAACATCGATATTTGATAATAATCTTGGAGCCGAACCAATAGTGATCGGAGGAAATGAGGAACAAAAACAAAGAATTTTAACCGAATTAATTAGTGAGTTTAAATTAATCGCATTTGCTACTTCTGAACCAACTATGGGATCTGATGTTGCTGGAATGAGATGCAGAGCTGAAAAGGATGGAGATGAGTATATTTTGAATGGCAGTAAATTCTGGGTCACTAATGGTGGACACGCGGATTATATTAGTATTTTTGCAACTGCAGATCCAGAAAAAAAGCATAAGGGAATAGCAGCTTTTATTGTTGATACTAAAGCTGAGGGTGTAAGATTAGGGAAACATATACCAAAACTTGGTCAAAGATCGTCAAATACAGTAGCAGTAAGCTTGAAAAATGTTAGAATACCTAAAGAAAACATTTTAGCAAAACCAGGAAGAGGTTTTGTTTTAGCTATGCAAACTTTTGCGCATACGCGACCTGCTATTGGAGCTTTTGCCGTAGGATGCGCTCGATCTGCAATGGAATATTCCATTGATTATGCTAAAAAAAGAGAGGCTTTTGGTAGATCAATTGAGAATTTTCAAATGATACAAGAAAAAATTGCTAATATGTATAAAGATATTGAAGCTGCACGTTTATTAACCTATAAAGCAGCTTGGGAAGCAGACCAAGGTATGGATAATAATTTGAGTTCCTCAATTGCTAAAGCTTTCGCTTCGGATGTTGCTATGAACGTCACAACTGAAGCAATTCAAATCTTCGGGGGGTATGGGTATTTGAGAACATACCCGGTCGAAAAATTATTTAGAGACGCTAAATTATATCAAATATATGAAGGAACAAGCGAAATTCAAAGAATTGTAATATCTAGGTTTGTTTTAAATAGATATGAGCATGCAATGCCTTTTCTAGGAAAAAAAAGAGATTAATCCTAAGCTTTTTTATTATTTTTATTTTTATTTTTTTCCTAATTTTATTTTCTAAGATTTTTACTTGATAATTATTTAAAGAAAACTTTTAAATTAGAATCTAAACTTTTTCTAATCTTATAATTTTTGTATATGTGGATCATGATTATACTGATGATGAGAAAGATAATCATTATATTAACTGCAGAAAAATTAAATAAAAAAATATTACCTTCGCAATTATATTCATGGACACCTCCGGCATAATTTAATAGTACTATGTTTCCAAAGACGATGTTATTATTACTATGACTTAATCTTATGCCCTTATTAAAATTTTCATTCGCTATATTTCTCAAAATCATGTTATTATTACTATAATATAAATATATTCCATCAATATCATGGGAGTTTGCTGTATTTCCCAAAATCTTATTGTAATTACTATAACGTAAGGTTATGCCACCATCATAATTGTGGTATACTATGTTTTCTGAAATTGTATTATGATTACTATACTCTAAATATATCCCTTGAGCACCATTTCGAAAACAGTTGTTTTTAATTAATAAGGAATTTTGAACATTTGACAATTTGATTCCTGCATTCTCTTCATCGATGCCAGAATTGGAAACAGTACAACCTTCAATTATAAAGAACACATCCGAATTTTCAATCAGTATACAACTTCCATATCCTCCCGCATCTATTATTAAATTTTCTATAATATAAGGGTTGGAATATGTACCTTCACCTTTACATATTCCCGCCGTTTTAGCATTCTGCCAATCAGAATTACCATTTATATAAATTTTTCCTGATATTTTAGAACTTTTTAAATTTAAATTATGTAAGTTAATATAAGTGTTCCAAGCAGGTACTTCTTCGCTTCCATTAACGCTAAATACAAATAATTTATTAATCAGAACCGAGAAAACGATTAAAATTCCAATTGTTATTAAAAGCGAATAATATCTTCTCATTATTCTTTCTCAGACTGTTAAAACCAAATCAAATAAAAAGAATATAGTTAAGTATTTAAAAATTGACCCCTATTGTTTATCGTGTCATTAAAAGGTATTAAATGTAATTAAAATGATTTTAACTCTGCCCAGTCTTAAAAAGTGCGTTTATTAATAGTAAGGATAAATCTATTAGTTTTTTTTTAAGATCAATTTAGAAACTTCCAAAAAGTTATCAGTAATAACATCAGGCTTTATACCCTTTTGCTCTAATTCCTCAATATGTCTCACTCCGTGCCCCGTTTGAAGATATGCTGTCTTACACCCTCCATTCAAACCAAAGAGAATATCTGAGGGATGATCTCCAATAACCCATGATTCATTAAGGTTAATATTGTACTCTTTTGCGATTAATTGTAAAAATTTAGGTTTAGGTTTCTTGCACTTACAATTATCTTCTGCCAAATGGGGGCAGAAATAGGTTTTTTCTATTTTTATATTATTCTTGTCTAGTGTACTTAATAAATGATTATTGAAATTGTGAAAATCTTCAACGGAGTAGTAGCCTTTTCCAATACCAGATTGATTGGTCACTATAAAGAACAAGAATGAATCCTTAAGTAAATTCAATCCTTCACATACTCCTGGTAAAATTTCAAAATCTTCTATTTTATATGCATAATTTTTATCTTCTATTAATGTACCATCTCTATCTAAAATAATTGCTTTATTCTTTACCATCTTTAACCCATTTAAAATTAATTCTAAAGATACTAAAAAATTTTTTAAAAAAACAAGAAAGTAATTATAGCAAGGTAACCAATTCCCAAAATTATGTGGAATAAAGCAAATAATCCACCAACCTTTAATAATTTCTTATAATTCATACCATCCACGCAATATTTCGTTGAGAGCTCGAGTGTCATCATATCAGCAGCAGAACCTTGGGGTAAAAAATTACCTCCTAAATTAATTCCTAATATAAATGCAATAATGAGAGGAGTTGAGGCAAATCCCGAAGAAATTAAAAGATGTATAATAGGAATAAAAATCACTGTTACTGGAACATTATCAAGAAATCCAGAAAGGATTGATGTTAAAACTAAAATTAAAATTGATAATAAAAAAATGTTTGATGGGGCAAACAAATTTATAAAATCTTCAAATATTCCAATAATGCCAGCAACCTCAAAGCAATAAACTAAAATAAATAAGCAAATAAAGAAAAATATTAGTTTAAAATCTACTTCTTTAAGATAATGTGAGATATCTGGTTGCTTTCTACCCGATTCTTTTCTACGTGGATTAATAAATACAAACATTAGCATTCCAAAGATACCTACAAATACGATATTTGGAATTGCAATTAACAAAACAAAAAAAGTTAATAATGCAATAAGATTTTTGTAAAATACCTTTGAACTAATTGGTTCTTCCATTATAACTAATTCATGCTCTTTTAAATGTTCTGAATCTACGGGTTCTTCGTATTCAACGCAGTGTGGAACCCAAATATCTTTTAAATGTTTTTTAAGAAAGAATTGGTCTAATAAAAATAATGTCGTTAAAACCCCAATTACAAAAAATATCCCCAAACTAATGAAAAACCAGTTTGTGGTAAGAAAAAATTCGTTTGCGATTAAAACGTTCTGGGCTGAACCAAAAGGAGTTAACGTGGCCGCAAGATTGATACAAATAGTCACACCAAGTAAAATAGGAGTTGGATTTATTCGCATTTTCTCACTGGTACTGATTATCATAGGTATAAAAATAACCGCAACTGAAATGTCCTCAATAAAAGCGGCACTGATAGTTGAAATTAAACATATTACCCAAAAGAATTTCCTAGTATTAGTACTGAATTTCTTTGTAATCCGTAAGGCGATCTCATTAAAGATCCTTTTATCTTCTAAAATTGCAACTATTGTAAACATAGAGATTAAGAAAAAAATTACTGGCCAATCAATCGCCAGAAAAAAATTCTCAAGAGTTATAGGTGTCGGTGAATCTAGGAAAAAAATATAGGTGGCTGTAGCTGCTGCTAACATAGATGCCATGCTATATGCCAAAAAGTCTGTTTTTTCACGGAACAGAGCTATTATTATGATTAAAAAACAGATTATAATGAAAATTTGTAAAAATAAGGACATTTGACAACTATGTTTAAAGTTCTTAATTTTATTATTTAACTAATTTAATAAATATTGAATTTTAAATACCAGCAATATAAAAAATAAAAAAATAGGAAAAATTTTTAAATTATTTTTCAGAAATCCATAAACCATGAATATTACAATACTCTCTTGCAATAAGGCCCTCAGGATTAGCGAAAGTAAAAGTTGCTTTAGGTTCATCACCAGGATTTAAAAATCGTCTTTCATAACAACCATCTTTACAAACGACTTCAATCCACATAATCCAATGTTCTTCTGTCATAGGATGTGGGGTACCCATTGAAATTCCAACATCGACAGTGACTTTATTCCCTTCGATAGTAATTTTGGGAACATGTTTTTCAGTTTTCCATTCTTTCCATTGTGGTTCCATCAACTTCATAGATTGACCACAACAATTAGTTTCTGGAGCAGCAGGATTAAGAATTTCCATTACTTTTCCACAAATTTCACATTTATATATTTCCTTTTGTTGCATATAAATTTCACTCAAAAAAATTATTGTTCTTAACTCATTCAGTTTATTATTTAACGATTTTGATTTTAAATTAAAAGTTTTTTTAGAAATCTTCACATTTCTTCCTATAATAAGCTCTAGGATGATCACAAGACGGACATTTGAAATCTTCTGGTAGATGATCCATTTCTACCTCATAACCACATTCCATACATACCCAAACGATCTTTTTACCTCGTTTAAAGAACGCATCATCACCAACTAATTTAAGCAGCTTTCCATATCGTTCTGAGTGATGCTTTTCAGCACGTATAATCCCACGTACTCTTTTTGCAATGTCAGGATAACCTTCTTGTTCAGCTGTTGCAACTATATCAGGATAAAGAGTTTGCCATTCCATGTTTTCTCCTGCTATTGCAGATTTTAAATTATCGATTGTGGTTCCATGGGTCGTAGGGAACTCTGCCTCAGGTAATACTCTCATCTCATCAAACGGTTCTTCTTTTTTGAAGCTTTGGAGCATTTTATAATACCAAGATCCATGCTCACGTTCTTGATCTGCTGTTTCTTGAAATATATTAGAAACTAAACCATACCCTTCTTTTTTAGCGATTTTTGAAAAGAAGGTATATCTGTTTCTAGCTTGAGACTCACCAACATAGGCGGTATATAATTTTTTTGCTGTTTCTTTCATAATTCTACCCTCTTATGTATAATTTTAAGTTTACGTAACAAATGAATTTTGTTGAGTTTATTATTATTTGGCTTATTTTAACTTTTATACTTATAATCTATAGACATTCCGCAACTAAGTTGTATAATTTAAAAAGTTTCAATTAGAGAAAATTAAAAATTAAATTTCAAAATGATATTTATTTTCTCTTTCTACAGGATATCCCTTTCTTTGCCAAACTCTCATCCCACCTGATAAGTTTCTTACATCTCTATAGCCTTCTCTTACTAATAGTTGGGCAGCCATCATTGATCTTCCACCAACAGCACATAATACTACAATTTCTTTGTCCTTATATTCATTTAATAAATCTACATTACGTATTAATTTTCCTAAAGGAATTAATTTCGCATCTTTAATATTACCCACATTATGGTATTCTTGTGGTTCTCTTACATCTACTATTATTGCAGGACAATCGTCTGTACCTAATCTATCAAAAAGTTCATCAACACTGATTTCTGACAACGCAGGGGCGTCTTGGGTTCTTAATTCCGCTCTAGTTTTCTTCCTAACTTTAATTGGAGCTTTAAGTTCATCCGAAGTTACTTCACCCTTTTCAAGAATTGCAACTAGTTTTCCTTCTTCTTTTCCTAGCTTTAGTAGATTTACACTTTCATTTAGCTTCACATAAGCTTCTACGCTAGATTTAAATCCTGGATCTGTTGCATAAATTTTTAGTTTTTTACCTTGAGATAGATTTTCAAGCCCTTGTATAAGTGCATTTAATGGGCCTGGACATGAAATACCACACGCATCAACTTCCATAAGTTCATCGATTTCAAAAGTTTTTCTATCAATCATTTCTTCGATGACTTCTTCTGGTGGTCCACAAGCTTCGGCAATTTCTTGTGTAGTGGCAGCTGCAGTCTTAAATAGTTTATATCCCCCAGTAAGGTTATAAACACTATTAAAACCTTTTTGTACCAATAATCTTGTTGTTAAATACCCTCTAAACCCAACCTCACAAAACACATAAATATCTTTATCTTTTGGTATTTCATTTAATCTATTTCTCAACTCTAAATCATTAATATTTACAGCATTTTCTATACTTCCAACTGCATATTCTTCTGGAGTTCTGACATCAAGAAGGAAACTATTATTTTGTTGTATTTCTGGCAAATCTTCCCAATGCCATATGGGATGATCGCCTTTGATAACGTTTGCCCCAACAAATCCTGCCATATTCACAGGATCTTTTGCCGAACCAAATGGAGGCGCATAAGTAAGTTCTAACTCTTCTAAATCAAATACTGTTCCACCAAACTTTATTACAGTTGAAATTACATCTATACGTTTTTCTGTACCTGAACCTCCAACTGCTTGAGCTCCTAAGATTTTTCCAGTAGGAACTTCAAACAGTAACTTTAAAGTGATTGGAGTGGCTCCAGGATAATAACCAGCATGGTTATTTGGATGCACATATATTTTTTCATATTTTATATCTGTATTCTTTAGTTGTTTTTCACTTAATCCTACAAATGAAACTGTTAGATCAAAAACTTTTAAAACAGAAGCTCCTAAAACGCCTTTATATTTAGAAAATCTTCCAGCAATGTTATCAGCTGCGATTCTTCCTTGCTTATTTGCAGGACCTGCTAAAGGAATCGCTGTTGGTTCATTTGTGACAAAATTTTTAGTCTGAACTGCATCTCCCACAGCGAAAATATAAGGATCTGAAGTCCGCATATTTTCATCTACAACTATGTGTCCTTTTGGTCCGAGTTTTAAACCTGCATCTTTTGCTAACTTATTTTCAGGTTTTACTCCAATAGTTAAGATAACAATGTCAGTTTTAACTTTTTTACCGCTCTTTGGTATCACATAATTACATTTATTCTGATCACATTCAAATGAATCTACAGCATCTCCTAATTGAAGGCATACCCCGTTTAAAATTAATTCTTGATGTACAAATTGAGCCATCTCTTTATCTAATGGTGCCAGCACTTGATCCAGCATTTCAACTATTTTGACTCTAATTCCTCTTTCTTTCAAGTTTTCAGCCATCTCTAAACCGATATATCCACCCCCAATTATAGTGGCATGTTTCACTTCATTTTTCTCGGCGAACTCTCTTATTTTCACAGAATCTGGAATTGTTCTAAGTGTAAAACTTGGTACTTCTTCCAATCCTTTAAATGGGGGAACTATTGGAGATGCACCAGGAGAGAGTATTAAGTAATCGTATTCTAAACTATATTCTTTATCAATTTCAAGATTTTTAATATTTACAGTCTTTTCTTCCTTATTAATTGATAATACTTCATGATTTACCCTCACATCAATATTAAATCTATCGAAAAAATCTTCAGGAGTCATCAGTTCTAACTGTTCACGTTCTTTAATCACATTTCCTACATAATAAGGTAAACCACAATTTGCAAATGAAACATAAAGGCCCTTTTCAAGAACAATTATCTCGAAATCCTCCCTTAACCTTCTTAAACGAGCTGCTGCAGAAGCGCCTCCAGCAACTCCACCAATAATTACAACTCTTTGCATATTTTACTCAACTATTTTAAGGTTGTGCATTTCTATACCATAACTTAATAATTCAAGTTAAATGTTTCATATAAACCTCATCGTTATGAATTATATCACAAATCAAAATGTCATTTAATTTAATCTAATTATTTATGATTAGAATTTATGAATTAAAAATTATAAAAAAATGAACAAAGAAAATGATTAAAATTTTTAATCTATAAGAACAAATTTTTTAACTTTAGCTCATGTAATTGTAAATAAATTATTCTATTAGTTAACCAAGTGTGATTTTTGAAGAAAAAGATAATTATAATAGCATTGTTATCCATAATTATAATTTCAGCACTGACATTTTCTATTATTTGGTATTTGAATTCAAATACAAAAAAAATATTTGGTTATGATATAGAACTGGCTTTTCCGAATCTTACATTTATAAATCCTGTAGGAATTTATTCACCAAATGATGGTTCGAATCGTTTATTTATCTTGGAACAAGGAGGCAGGATTTTTTCTTTTAACAATAATTACACTGTGCAGCAAAAAAATCTATTTCTTGATATATCTGATCTTATTATTACTGGAGGTGAAAGGGGATTATTAGGCTTAGCTTTCCACCCTAACTTTTCTCAGAATGGATATTTCTATTTAGATTATACAGATACTAATGGAGATACAGTAGTTTCTCGTTTTCAGGTGAATTCAGGTAATAAAAATTTTGCAAATAAATCTAGTGAATATATTTTATTAAATGTAGAACAACCCTATTCGAATCATAATGGAGGACAGATAGCATTCGGACCAGATGGGTATTTATATATAGCTTTAGGAGATGGAGGTTCAGCTGGAGATCCACTGGGAAATGGTCAAAATCGAAATACATTACTAGGATCAATTTTACGAATTGATGTTGATTCAGCTACACCTTATGCAATTCCTAGTGATAATCCTTTTTTTGGAAATTTAAATGGTTATAGGGAGGAAATTTACGCTTTTGGTTTACGAAACCCATGGCGTTTTAGTTTTGATCCTATTACTGGTAATCTTTGGGCAGGAGATGTAGGACAGAGCGCATGGGAAGAGATTGATATAATTGAGAGTGGAAATAATTATGGATGGAGTGCAATGGAAGGAAATCACCCATATTCTCCTGGTATCAATGTTACAAAAGTAGAACCTCCAATATATGAATATGGACATAATATTGGACATTCCATTACTGGAGGATTTGTTTACCGCGGTTTTAAATTACCAGAATTATATGGTAAATATATATATGGCGATTATGAATATGGTCAGGTATGGGCATTAAAGTATGATGGATTAAATCCAAGTAATAATTCAATTTTAGTTGATACAACTCTAGAAATAACTTCATTTGGTTTAGATGCTAATTATGAAATCTTTTTTTGTGCTTTCAACGGTAAAATTTATACAATTAAAAAAATTTAGCTTAATTACAATAAAAATTATTTTTAAGAAATCCTTCTTTAATAAAATGCCTTCAATTAAGTCTTGATCGACAATGTTTCTAAAAATCTTAAAAAATAAGAAATGATAAAAATTCTGTTTTATTAATTTTCTAAATAAATTACAGTATCAATAAAAAGTTCATAATTCTCATCCTCATCAAAGTCATGAATTACTGCCTTTTCTACATCATCAGTCCCTTTTACTTCAAGTAATTCTGATTCATATAGTATTTTAATGTCTGAAAGTTTTAACTTTTTCTTTAGTTCTTCTGATCCAGGTATATTTTTAGCTGAAGTTAATACAATGACTCTTCCTGTATATTTTGTTAATTCCAGAGCAAGTTCAAGCGATTTATCCCCTGTATCTAAAATTAAAACTCTTTTGTCTTTAAATTTAAATAAATCTTTTACTTCTCTATAAACTCCTTTTCCAATAAAATCTTCTAAACCAAGAATGACTTTAATATCAGGTACACTACAAGAAGCTGCAACTTCAACTTCAGAAGTAGTACCAAGTCTATAATTATCGATTGCGGCTTTTAATGCGTCAGAAGCTAAATTAGAGCAATGCATTTTAATTGGTGGTAATCCTTCTAACTCATCAGCAACATCGGTTCTGGTAATTTTATAAGCATCTTCTACCTTCATACCCTTTGCCATTTCTGTTGTCATTGAAGATGTTGCAACCGCAGAACCACAACCAAAAGTTCTAAATTTAATATCTTCAATAATTTCATCTCCATCTTCGTTTTTACCAATTTTTAAAAACATTTCCATCAAATCTCCACATACAGGATTGCCTACTTTTCCATACCCATCCGGATTTTCGATTACACCTACATTTCTTGGGTTTCTAAAATGATCTAGAACTTTTTCAGAATATTGAGTTGATTTCAATCTTTTATTTCACCTCTTTATATTGTTTTAATAATTCAGGAGGAGTTAAAGGAGACATTATTCTTAATCTTTTTACTGCTCCAGGTATTACCTCAATTAATTTGTTAATGTCAGTTTCTTTTGTTGTTCTTCCCAAAGAAACTAAAAGACTACCATGTGCCTCTTCATGTAATAAGCCCATCGCTATTAAGGTATGTGAAGGTTCTAAGGTTTTAGAAGAACATGCAGAACCAGTAGCAGCAGCAATTCTATGTGCTTTTAACTCCAAAATTAATGATTCTCCTTCAATGTAATCAAATCTAAAATGAGCATTATTGGCCAGCCGCCTTTCTGGATGACCATTTAAATGGGAATTTGGTATTATTTCAAGCACTTCACTGATTAATTTATCTCTTAATCCTTTAAGATATTCGACTTCTTTTGGCATTTCATTTTTTGTAATTTCAGTAGCTTTAGCAAATCCAACAATACCTGGTATATTTTCAGAACCTGATCTGAAACCTCTTTCTTGACCTCCTCCTATAATAATCGGATTAACTCTCACTCCTTTTTTCAAATATAGGGCTCCAACTCCACGCGGCCCATAAATATCGTTCGAGGATAAGGTGAGTAAATCAACAGGTATTTTTTGAACATCAATGGGTATTACACTCTCACTCGCAACAGCATCAGTATGTAATAAAATCTTGCGTTCTTGAGCGATTTTACTTATTTCATCAATAGGTTGGATTGAACCTACTTCATTACTTGCTGTAGAGATAGAAATTAAAATAGTGTCTTCCTTAATTAACTTTTTTAATTTATCTAATTTTACAACACCATAAGTATCAACAGGAACTCTATTTACTGTGAATCCTAATTTTTCTAAATTTTTACTAATATTTAGAATTGAAATATGCTCAATCTCAGAAATAATGATATGATTCCCCTTTCTTTTATAAAAGTTAGCAGCACCTATTAGTGCTAAGTTATTCGATTCTGTTGCACCCGATGTAAAAATAATATCTGATGGATTCGGAGCATTTATAAAATCTGCTACTTTCTCCCTTGACTTGTCTAAAATGTCAGTGGCTATATCGCCATCAGCATGTAAAGAAGCAGGGTTCGCAAATTTATCTCTAAAGTATGGCAACATTTCTGAGATAACTCTTTCATCCACAGGCTTAGCTGCTTGGTTATCTAAATATATGCTCACAATTAAAATCCTCCTAAACTTTCAATTAATTTAATATAATTTAATAATTTTTATCATATTTAAAACCATTGAGTAGCATCTGCTTCTAGTACTAAATCATTTAAAGTAGCTGCACCTACGATTTTCGCTCCAGGAATTAAATCAACTTTATCCCAGCCTAGCATCCTTTTTGATGCTTCGCACACTAAGATTTCAACACCCATATCGAGTGATTTATCTATCATCTCTTTAACTGTAGGAAACTCCCCAACTTGAATATTTTCTGCTACGCCAGGTTTTAAAATTTTTAAACCCATTCCGAGATAATATACTGTTGCCTTAATATCCATTGCTCTAGCTGTTTGTGCTAAAACTAAAGGCGAGTATTGTCTCTCTGGGGCATCAGTTGTTTGAACATACAAAATGTATTTTTCTTCCATTTTTTTCTACCTTTGATTACTTTTTTCTAAAATAAAATATCAAATCTTCTCCTTCTCTATGAAATTCAACTAATTCAGTATCTGTTCTTTTTGCCCATCTCTTTAAATCCTCTTCGGCAGCTGGATCATCTGCCAATACTTTGAAGCATACTCCACTCTCCAATGTTTCTGAAAAATTTCTAACTTCAAATAAAGGTTCAGGGCAATATAAACCTCTGGTATCTAACTCATAATCATATTTTATTTCTTGTGTCAAATTATATATCACCTTCAAAATACAGATTAATTACTAAATTCAATATATTTACAGTTTCTTACACAATTAAATATTCACATTATAATTTAGTAGAAAAGAATAAGTACTATAAACAGAAAGTAATGTATCTACTAAACAACCTTTATAAAATATAAATTATGTAAAAATTTGCTCATATACCAATTTAAAACTAAAGAATAAGAAATATCGTTTTTTCTTTTTACATTCCAGCCAAATTTTTAATATGCTTTACACCCTCTACAGCATCATCTGCAAAGTCATCGGCTCCGAGTTTCTTAGCAAGTTCCATATTCAATGGCGCTCCTCCTACTATAAGTTTTACTTTATCTCGTAATCCAGCAGTTATTAATGACTCATGAACGACTTTTATTTGTTCAACAGTCATAGTTAGAAGTGAACTTAAACCTATTATTGTCGCACCGCTCTCTTTCACTTTCTCAACAATTTTGTTTTCATCGACATCCATACCTAAATCATATATCTCAAAGCCAGAACTAAGGAGGAGTGAGGCCAGTATATTCTTTCCAATATCATGGTTATCACCTTTAACTGTTGCCAATATAATTTTCACTTTCTCCTCTGATTTATCGGTAGCAGCTAAAGCTGGTTGCAGTATTTTAAATGCTTCTTTCATGGTCTCCCCAGCTAAAACTAATTCAGTTAAATAATACTCTTTTTCCTCATATCTTCTCCCAACTTCATCCATGCCTTTTGTTAATGCATCTAATACATCAAATGGATCCTTATCGTCTACCTCTAAAGCTTCTTTCACAGCATCTGCAATATCGTCTACTTCTAACTCAATAATTAATTCGGTTAATTTCTCAAAATCCATAAAAATTATCCCAAATTCTATTGTATTATTATATACCTTAACTATTAAAAATCTTAATACTGTTTAAATTTTAAGAAAAAACTTTATTTATTTATTTTATGATCTCTTAAAAAAAGGAGAAGAGAGAAGTCGGGAAAAGGAAACCTCCGAGGAGGTTAAGTTTTGGGATAAAACCTAAGACTTAGTTACCATATAACCCTTACCACGCGAATCGCATGGGTGTTTAATTAGGAAATTAGGGGATATTATATATTTTTACACTTATCCACGACATCCCTCTAATGATGAAATATGAAAAGATGATATATAAATCTTATTTATTATATCCAAATGCATAAATATCGAAATGTATTCAAAAACCTTCAATTAATATTTTTAAATAGCTATGAATTATTAGTAAAATAGCTTAAAAATATTAAATTATATAATAGATATGGAAAAAGATATAATATTCAACAACCATAAACTAGAAGAACCTAATTTTAAACCAGAATCAGAAAACGTAAATACTATAATTATCGCCAAAAACCTAATTAAAGACTATGAGATTGGCGATTTTGTAGTTAGAGCTGTGAATAACGTATCTATAAATATAGAAGAGAGTGAGTTTATTGTTATTAAAGGACACTCTGGTGCTGGGAAAACTACTCTGTTAAATTTAATTGGAGGTTTAGATTCTCCAAATTCAGGAACAATTTACAATAGTCGAGTAAATATTACTGATATGGAGGAGGAAACTTTAGCTACTTTTAGATTAATAAATTCTGGATTTGTATTTCAGAATTATAATCTTATTAGCACCTTGACTGCTGAGGAAAATGTAATGTTTCCAATGAATTTAGCGGGTATGACTCTAAAAGAACAAAGAGAACGATCTGTTGAGCTACTAAAAAGAATTGGTCTAGGAGAAAGAAGGGAGCATCTTCCTTTTCAGCTTTCTGCGGGTGAACAGCAAAGAGTAGCAATAGCACGCGCATTAGCTAATAATCCTCCTATAATTTTAGCAGATGAGCCAACAGCTAATTTAGATCAAAAGACAAGTTTGTTTATTAGAGATCTTTTTAAAGATTTGAAAAATGAGGGAAAAACAATAATTATTGCAACTCATGATGATTATCTAATTGAACTTGCAGATAAAGTCATTACATTTGAAGAAGGAAGTATTATTAAAGTAGATCAGAAATAACCAATTACTAAGAGGAATTTTATCATGTCCATTGATTTTGCACTAAAGGATTTCTACAGGAAGAGAGAAATTTCTTTGCCATATTTATTTATGGTTATTTTAGTTATAGCAGCTACGACTTTTTTAATTTATTTAACAACATCTACTGGATTAAACAGCTTTATTACTTATGAATTCGAAAATCCATATTTCTTCACTGGTGGTATTAGTATTATTTACACTAGTTATAGCGTTTTAATTGTAAGTTTAATGATAGGATTAGCATTTATCATTGTAATTATTATTAGCAGTACTTTAATTGTATCTAAAAAACGAGATATTGCTATAATGAGAGCCTTAGGATCTCTTCCTAGAAAATTATATGGATATTATTTGACTGAAATTTATCTAATCTTTCTAATAGGATTCATAATCGGGTTTATTATCGGATTAGTCTCTTTTGGAATCTTTGCTTTAATCTCGTCCTCTCTTGGTGCTTCAATATTTTTTAAATTTGATTATTTCTATACTCTAATCTTATTTATTTCATGTCTAGGCGGTATTTTTATCATTCCGGGTTACATTTTAAGAAAATTTGGGAATCAAAAAATCATCAAAAGTTTTTCTAAAGAGATCCCTTATGATTATGATGCGAGTAAAGGATTAACTTTTATTCCCAAATGGTTATCTAAAATTGGATATAACTTTAAAATGTCTATTGTTAACACTTTAAGAAGAAAGGGAGAATTTAAGCGTTATCTTTTTGTGTTTTCATCTATCACACTCATAATTTTCACATTAGCATTAGGTATTCTTGTTTTAGGATCATCATCGAGAGAATGGGTATATAAATCTCAAGGTGATAATATTGTTGCAATTGGCCATAAGGATGTAATATCTAATTACACGTTGATGTTTAACATGTTCTCAAACCCAAATATTATTGTTGATTCAAATAGCATTGATTTTTTAAAACCAGAATATTTATTCAACGCATCAGATATTGAGGAGTTATATAATTTAACAGAAATTGATCTAATCGACGAAAGACTAATATGTTTTAGCGATGCTGAAGAAATATATGGGACTCATTGTTATGAGGATGGGACTTGTATTAGTGTAGGCCAAGAAAGAACTGGAAGATTTCCCATAGTAGGTATAAATTCCACGAAATTAATTCATGATTTTGAAATAGAAGGTCGATTTTTTAATGACAGTGATTCACATATTTATATGGTCATTGGAGATGGGTTAGCTTATAATTTTTTTGATTATGCACTTGATCAAAGCATGTTATTAGAAGATTTAAACCATTCCTTTCATCCTTGCGGAGTAGTTATCGATAGTTTTTATTGTGGTTATGCTGGATATATAGATATGGAAATTTTTAGGAATGAATTACATCTAAGTAATGAAAACCTTAATTTAATATTGTTAAAATACGAATCTGGTTCTTATATTACGTTAAAATCTAATTTAGAAGCAATTTTAAATAATACTCTTGGGCCTGAGTTTACGTTCATCAATCTAGATTTAATATTTGATACTAATTTAGCTTACATTACAAATATTTCTCTTTATCCTACATTTTTAATCGTAATTATGGCAGTTATTTCTGTTCTTTCATTATATAACTATCATAAAGGAGGTATTATCGAAAAAGCGAAAGATTTCTTAATTATGCGAGCTATTGGTTCAAAGTTCCGCTCATTAAGGAGGATTCTATTCTTAGAAACTTTATTTGTATTAATACCATCAATAATATTAAGTTTAGGTGTAGGAATGATCTTAAATTCCATTGTTTTATTCGATAGAGTTCATTTACCACATATCTCAATACCTTTTATAATAATAGGTATATTATTGGGTATATTTCTTTTACTTAATTTCTTAGGGCTGCTTCCTGTAATAAAGAAAATAAAAAAGAATTTTTCTATTAAAGATTTTGAAATCTATTGAATAAAAAAGATTAAAATATATATTGCAAGATGAAATATATATAGGATTAATTTCTAATTAAACACATTAAACTAACTATGACAGAAGAAGAAAATTTACTTAAGAAACTTAACGAATTAAAGAAGAATCTTGACATAAAGGATAATGAAATCATAGGATATCTCGATAAAATTGATAATCTTGAAGAAGAAATAATGAAATTCCATCAACTTATGTCAGAAGAACCCTCTAAAAAGAAAAGTAAGAAAATAAAAGAATCAAAATTACAAATTGAATTAGATGCGAAAGATAGGGAGATCAGGCAATTGAAGGATAGGATGGGCTTCTTAAGAAAAGACAAACTTGAAGCCCAGAAAGAACTTGATAATATTAAATTACTAGAAAAATCTACTTCTGTTATTCGAGTCGAGGATCTTAGAGAAAAAGCACCCCTCAATAATTTAGTAAAAGAATTACAAGATAAAATAAATAAACAGGAATCTTTAATACGAAAGTTAAAAATTCAGAATATTGGAAAAAGTGATTTCAACGAGGTTTTACGAAAAAAAGAGGAAGAAATTGAATCTTTAATATTACAAGTGACAGAATTAAATCAAAAACTCGAAAAAAGTGAATCAGTTTTAGAAATAGGAGTCGACGATAGTGCAACAGTAACCAGTACTAACATTTCCAAAAATCTTTTGGAAGAACTACAAAATAAACTTAACAAGACTAAAAGAGAAAATAATGATTTAAAACAGAAATTAGATTCTTATAAAGATAAAAGTAAATTTAAAAATAAAATTAAAGACTTTGAAAATAAAATTGCGGAATTTAAAACTAAACTAGAGGATAAAGAAAAAGAAATTCAGGAATTAAGAGAGCAAAGAAGCCTAGTAGATGATCCATCACAATCTCCGACACTTAAACAGGTTGTCGAAGAGTTAAAAACTAAGCTAAATAAATCTAAATCTCAAATATCAATACTTCAAGAGCAATTAAAGGCATTTGGAAATCAAAAAGTGCCTAATGAAGCAGTTCCTCAAAGTAATATTGATAGCAACTTGAAAATTCAGAGAGAAATGGCTAGCTTTTTACAGCAACAATTAGATGAAGCGAACAATACCTTAAAAACTAAAGATGAGGAAATTACGACAATAAAAAATGAAGCAATTAGGATAAAAAGAAGCTATGAAGACCTTGAAAACCAAATAAGGTTAAAAGATAAAAAAATTTCAGAATTAATAAATGATATAAATAGATTAAGTATAGCAGCCGAAACTCATTTTCAGACCCAAGAAGTTGAAAACCCTCAGTTTATGTTGAGAATTAAAGAATTGGAAAGTGTTATTGAAGATTTGACCAAACAGAATATTGAACAAAGGCTAGAAATTGACCAGCTAAGAAAAAGTATATAATGAAATATGGAAATAATTATTTTAGGTTCTTCTGCCGCAATCCCCATCAAAGAAAGGAACTTGCCCTCAATTGCTCTTAAATATAAAAATGAAATGCTCCTATTTGATTGTGGTGAAGATATTCAACGGCGTTTAAATCAAGCAGGGTTAAAATTTAACAAACCTCTAAATATTTTAATTTCTCATTTTCATGGGGATCATGTAATAGGACTTCCAGGTCTTTTATTCCGATTTGGTTTAATTGAAAGGACTGCTCCCCTCACCATTTATGGTCCTAAAAATCTTTACTTATATTTGTATTTGCATAGAAAAATTCTTGGATTGAAAGCAGATTATCCAATTAAGATTATTGAAATTGATCATTTGCAAAAGAAATTAATTGAATTTATAGGTTTAGACTCAGAAAATCCTTCTAAAGAAATTGAAATTGAAAATAATATTATTTTTGAAAGTAAAAGATATATACTAAAATATACACTTGTCGAACATTCAGTACTAACATTTGCTTATTCATTTATAGAAAAACCTCGTAGTGGGAAATTTAATCCTGAAAGAGCAGAAGAACTAGGAATCCCAGCAAGTCACCTTTGGAAGAAATTACAAGAAGGAGAAATAATAGATTTTAAAGGAAAAAAAGTTGACCCATTTAAGGAGAATATTGTCGGTCCTAAACGTCCAGGTAGAAAAGTGACTTATTCAGGAGATACTGTTCCTTGTGATTCGTTAATAGATATTGGTAAGGACTCAGATATATTGATACATGAAGCTACCTTTTCGAAAGAATTAGATCACGTTGCTAAAGAAAAAAAACATTCAACTTCTGTTGATGCCGCAAACATGGCCTTGAGAATGAATGCAAAACAGCTAATATTAACTCATATCTCTTCAAGATATCAAGAAGATGCTGAAAAATTGTTAAAAGACGCTCAAGAAATTTTTCCTAATACAATATTAGCGCAAGATCTTTTAAAAATTGCTCTCAATTAGTTTTATTAAAAATTAAATTAAAGGTTAAATTACCTATTTTAGAGTAAAAATAAAGAGAATTTTTAGAAAAATCAATATATTTTAAATTCCGCCCGCTATGTGGGGCAACACGATTATTTCATCAGTTTCTCGGATAACTGTATCTTCAGTTGCCTTCTTTCCATTAACTAATATCCCAAAATATTTTCCTTCTAGGTTTAATTCTTTAAGAAGTTCTCTTACTACCATTCTCTTCTCAGGTTTGAATGTTTCATACAATCCTGTCTCTAATAATTCAGATACCTGCTTTATTTCAACACACCTTAAATTTTTATTTATATCAATACTTTGATTTTAATTAATATTAATAAGATTATTTTAGTATTTAAAGCTATTTCCATAATTTAAAAAGTGTTTAATCTCAAAATTGTAAAATAGTTTTAGATGAAATTTGAGGATTAATAAGCTAATTAACATTTCAAATAAGAATTTTAAAATTTTTCTAAAAAACCATGTATTTTTTATGTGTATATTAATTTTTATACATAGAATTTGGCATAAACTAAAGGGTTGATTATAGATCCTCCGAGAAGATAGCTATATAGATTATGGAGATTACTTAGAAAAGTTGAGTAAGCTTGTAACAAATATAAAGGCTTTAAAAGTCCAAAAAGAGAGAGATAGAAAAATTCAAGAATTGATTGAAGATTCTATTGAGTATGCTAATGAAATAGTTGGATCTGGAGATTACTTTGAAGCTGGTGAATTTTTATTCACCGCAGCTGAATTATTGGAAGATTTTAATAACAATCATTCAAAAAAATTGTATAAATTTTCAATTAAACTATGGGAAAATCAAATAACTACATACAAATTACAGGCAAGATTACATGAAATTGCGGAGATTTATCTGAGAATAGCAGATATATATGCAGACAAATTAGATGATTCGAAATTAGAAAGAAAGAATATAATTAATAGTATAGATTTTCTTAAACAAGAAAGTAAGCTTTTAAAGGAGTTTGATGAAACTAGAAAGTTTGCTCAAAATTATCAGAATATTGCTGAATTATATCTTAAAATTAATGACTTTAAGAGAGCTATAAAATATTATGATTCTGCTATAGATATATCAAAAGAACACCATTATTATGATTTATCATCATATTCTTACCAGCAAATTTCTTTTTGCTATGAAGAGTTGGATGAAATTGATAAGTCTAAAAATATTCTCCAAGAAGCAATTGAGTATTTTAATGCATTATATGAAAGTATTGAAGGAGAAAATGATAATCTTATAATAGCTCAAATTTGTCAAGTCTTAAAGAAATTATATAAATCAATAGAAGATGAGGATCAATTTATTCATTACTCAAAAAAGGAAGCTGGAGCATATATAAACCTTGCAGAAAATTTAGAAAAAAGTAAGGAAAATTTTCAAAAAATTGCACGATTTTATCGTGGAGCTGCTTTATGTTATCAAGAAATTAATAATAATCTTATTGAATCAGCATCATGCTTTGTATTAGCTGGTAATTACTTAGAAAAAATTGAAGAATATGAAGATGCAGCTACAAATTTTTTCAATGCAGCTGTGACATTTAAAGAACTGAATAATTTAGAAATGGCCTATAAGCACTATGTAAAAGCTGGTGACGATTATTGGAAAACAGAAAATGTAAATGATTCAACTGAGAGCTATCTTTATGCTTATGACATTGCTATAGAGGGACGATTAGAATTTAATAGATTTGGTATTTTTAACCAAATAGTTAGAGGATTAAATATAATTGCGAAAGAAGGATTAAAGAATAAGGAATTTTATACAGCAGCTACACTTATTTTAGAATCTATTAAATTTTACCAGCAGCTTGATACAGCAAAAGATTTTCTACTTAATGAAATGATTAATAATCTTTATAAATATTATTACAAGGCAGCCAATCTCAAACAAATAGGGTATTCTCATATCGTACAATCTTATGTTTTAGCAGCAATCTCTTCAATTTTAAATGGTAAAATAAAGAAAGCTCAAAAAATTATATCAGAAATTGAATCCAAAGGGCATACGGTAAAAAAGTATAAGGAAATGGTGCAGTTAATTATAGGATGGGTTTCGCAAGGGAAACAAGTTGAATTCCAAGACTTTCCATATGGAATACAAAGAATCATTCAAGGAAGTGAAGAAATAATGTACTTGTTACGGTTGTTTAAAGGTTTTAAAATCGCCACCTAACAAAATACTAATTTTAACATATAAAGATCACTTAACCTATAAATATATATTTCAAACTCTATGTAATTATAAAGCTATACTAACTATTTTAGATCTTCATGATTGAAAGAGGAAAAATTATTTTAAGTTTTGATTTGGATAATACTCTTATTAATAA
>JBHLOI010000024.1:0-50167 GCA_048940645.1 Promethearchaeota archaeon
TAAATAATTCAAAGAACTCCTATTAAAAAATTTAGAGATTTTTTTTAGTTTAAAAAAATTCTTCTAAAGGAAAAATTCACTCTCTTCCATAAGATCACCTGCTTTCCATCTTTTCAAGAGCTAATTCTGTAAGTAGTTCAAATGTTTTATTAACATTTTGTCCAGTTTTAGCAGAAACTTCTGCAAATCCTGAAAGGTTATTTTTTTCTGCTATTTGAATCCCAAAATCTCTTGATATCTTACGTTGAGTATTTAAATCTATTTTTGATCCCACAAGTAAAATTGGAATTCCACCAGCTTTTTGTCTTATTATTCTTACCCATTCGGGTATATTGTCTAAAGTGGGAGGACGAGTGACATCATAAAGAAGGAAAGCAGCATTTGCTCCCAAACAATATGTAGGGAGTAAAAATCGAAATCTTTCTTCTCTACCCACATCCCATATTTGCAATTTAATTATTTTTCCATGTAAATTTATTGTTCTAGCAAGAAAATCCACACCAATTGTTAGTCTTTCTGCGGGATTAAAAATATTATAACAATATCTTTTAGCAAAAGATTGTTTCCCCACAGATTTATCGCCGAGGAGAAGTATTTTGAAATTAAAATCATAAATTGGCATTTTAGTATTTAATAATTCATTGAGGAGGTATGTATTCACATCCTTCTGCTGAATTTATAGATGTGTAATTAAAAATGTAATTGATTTCTAATTATTACTCTTTCCGTTATTAATATAAAGAACTAAGCATATAAATTTCACACTTCTGTCAGTTTTTCTGACACACAAGAACATACAAGAATTTTATTAGTTTTTCACGGGACATACAAGAAGTTTGCATATCCGTTCATACTTTTAATCAACCTTCTTTCCACACAATTTACAATACTTCTGCTCCTTTTTTAGTTTACTTCTACAATACTTACAATAGAGCTCAACTTCAGGTTCTTCTTCCTTAACAGATTTTTTCACTTGTAACTGAGTAGCAACTCCTAAGTCGCCTGGTGGTTTCGGAGGTTTGAAGATGTAAGGATATGGAAATCGATCTCCTTTATAACGTTTTCTATCTATATCTACTAATCGTGTGGGTATACCTGCCATTAAACACGCTAAGATGTTAAAACAATCTTCTACTCCTGTCCCTTTTTTAGCTGATGTTTCTATATAATATAAATTGAATTTTCTAGTGAATTTATTTATTTTTTCAATTGGAATTGCTCTTTGGTCTGTTAAATCGCTTTTATTTCCCACAAGTAAAATTGGAAGCTCTTTGTTAACGCGAGCCTTTAATTCTTCAATCCATAATGGTAAATGCTCAAAACTTGAAGGATTAGTAAGATCAAAAACTAGAAATGCACCTAATAACCCGCCATAATACTTAGGTCTTAGAAAAGAAAATCTTGCTCGGCAACCAGCGTCCCAAAGCTGTAATTTACATTTAATTTGACCCTTCGCAGTATTGATAGGTACAGTATTTACATGAAAATCTAAACCTATAGTCATTTTATAATCGTCTGTAAAGAACCCGTTTGAAAATTTATGGGCTAAAGCTGTCTTACCGACTTCACTATCTCCAAGCAAAAGACATTTAAAATTATTTGATAATTCAGGCTCAAATGTCATTTGTGCGATTTTTTCACAAATCCTTCTACAATCTAATAATATTAGCCCAAGTCGTTCATCTTTATCTGCTAAAACCATTAATAAAGCATTGGGACCAGCTTGTAGAAATAAAAGATACCCATTGGAACCTTTTATATATAGTTGATCAAAGTCACCTCTTTTCATCTCAAAAACAGCTATTTCAGATAAGGAAAGAAGCGTAGGAGCTATAAGACCCATTATCATTTTATTAACATATTTCGGAATTATTGAAGTGATTGGCATCCCATTTTTTGATATTACTACTGCAGTTTTCTTCATAGTAAAAGAAGGAAATAAAGAAGAAAATGGTGCAATATAGGGAAATGTTGTTGTAGGTTCATAGAATTCATTAGATCCCAAACTTTCTGATGCAATTTTTTCACAAGTTCTTTTACAATCTAATAATATTTGCCCAAGTCGTACATCCTTATCTACAGATTTCATTAAAAATGCATCACGCGCATCAATAACCAAAAGATAACCGTTAGAACCCCTGAGATATAGTTGATCAAAATCACCCTTTCCTGTCTCATTAATGGCTCGTTCAGATAAGGAGAGTAATGTAGCGGTCATCGCAGCGATCTTTTTTTCATCAATATCTTTTGGAAGACTTGAAGCAATAGGTAAACCAGTTTTATTCGCAATTAATGTGTTTTCAGTTAAGGAAATGACTCCAAAAGAATCTTCTCTTCTTTTTCTTTTAGCATCATCATAAGAATAAGGTTCCATAGAATTCACATTTTTTATACTTTGGATTTAATTTTTTAGTTAGTATTGTTTTTTAATTATCTATTTAACTTTTTTACCACATATTCGGCAATAATGGAACGCATGAAACATCTATTTAGGCTTTTTTCTACAGTTATGAGAAAATTGCTCGTCTTTAGTAAGTTCCATGCCACAATATTGGCAATAAATTTTACTTTCTGGCTTTTTTTTAATAGGTATTTTTATTTGTGACTGTGATTCAGCTCCCAAATCTCCTGGAGGACCTGGAGGTTTGAATATATATGGGAATGGAAAAAAATCGTCATCGTCAAAAATTCCTATTAACCCAAGCCTAATATCATTGTCTGCTAATACTATTAATATAGCATTAAGTCCTGCTTGAAGGATTAATATATAGGAATCAGAGCCTTTAATATATAATTGATCAAAATCACCCCTCTGCATTTCAGTTATAGCTTTTTTTGATAAGGAAAATAGCGTAGCAGTCATCGCAGCGATTCTTGTATTATCAACATCACTAGGGAGTGCTAAAGCAATTGGGAGACCTTCCACTGAGACGATAGCAGCAGCTTTTATTCCGGGAATCCCCTTTAAAAGTTTGTTCAACCTTTCATCAGCAGCAGATCCCATAGAAAAACCGGTTCCAATAATTTAAGTCATATTTTTAATATAGGTGAACATTTATTTATAAAATTATACGTAATTGTAAATATTAGAAAATATATTAAGTGACCAAATTTTGGTTGATCTATAATTTCAATAGAAGTAAAATTTTTCTGAACCCTTTTGTTCTGAGGATATTTTTCCCTTTTTTACTAGATTTGTTAAAATCTCCTCTATCATGTTAGGAGTCATCTTGGATTTTAATTGTTCATTAAATCCCAATTCATTAATTCTATGGTATAATGCTTGTACTGTAAATGCTTTACCTTCGTTTTCTTTAAAATAGTAATAAAGGTGATTCTCGTCTAGAAGCATGCTCTGCTCAAGTTGGGGTTTCTCTTCAGCACTCTCTTGAGATATCTTTAAATCATCTTCTCTTTTTACAATTATTTTCTTCGAATAAATTTCTTCTAAACAATTCAACAAAGAATTAATAGCTCTACCATGTTTTTTAAGAGGATATGAAAATTGATCAATTTGAAAATAGGTTAGTTCTTTAAAAGGAATAAAAATTGTTGATACATCGATTTCACTAACGAATTTAGACATTACACCGTAACCTGTACCAAAATGAGGGATACTTTCCATAATATTTATTAAATCCTTCTTTTGATTTAGATAATCCACGAGAGCAGTTGTTTTTTTATTATATTTTACCTTTCTCGGCATTATGCTTAAAAGGTCCATAGTTTCTCTTGAGAATTTCATAAGACCAAATAAATCAATGAAAAGATCAAATTCGATTATTTCATAGGGGAAAAAATTTGGCATAATTTTTTTAAATTTTTCAATTCTCTTAACGATTTCAGTTTCAACCGACTCAAACGGAGCAAAATAATACTTTCCCCCTCCATGTTTACTGGTTTTACACACTCGTCCAAATATAAAGGAACTTGGAATAGGGAAATCTAAAACACCTGTCCACATATAACGTGAAGTGAAATACATTGAGGTTTTCATTGTATCACTTTTGTATACCATTCTCTTAAGGAAGTAATCCTTGAACTCAAAAACGACCTTGACAAAGTTTTGCGAATATCCTTGGATAAATTTAATCTCTTTATCGATCTTTTTTATCTCTCTCCCATTTTTCCCGAATTTTTTATACTCTAATTTCGCAATTTCTTCATTTGAATTAAGTCCTTTAATAACATAATTTGGAGGGGGCTCTAATTGAAATCCGTTTATTACAGAGTCAATAGCTTTTTGAGCATTTTTTTGTTGGATTTTTGTCACAGTATTTTCATTATAAGACATTTTAAATTCAACTCTTCATATCTATTTAAAACTTTTCTTAATTTACTGAGTCAATATTTTAAGAAATTCTCCAAGAAGAATGGTTGTATGGTCAGAAATTTCATTTAGGTAATTCATCACTTTTGACTTATCCTCTTCTTTGATTATTTTTTCCACTAAATTTAAATCCTCTTGTGCAATTTTTTGTTGCAAATTTGAACTTAAATCAAATGCTTGTTGGAAGTATTTTAAACCATCTTCAAGATGCTCGTAATCTCGAATCTCCGTAGATGTAAAAGTCAATTTTTCTCGTAAGAAATTGTAACCTTTAAGACGGAGTGAGATGGCTTCCAATTCGTTCTTCAATATCCTTTTTCCACTTTCTGAAAATTTTCTTGTTTCAATAATTGTTTTCAACATATTATAGACTTTTTCTTGATGAACTTCTTTCTCTAATGGTTCACTATATAGTGAAGCTTTTCTTGCAATGAAGAAGGTTGGTACCATGAATGCTGCAGCAATAAATTGACCATATACAGCAAAAGATGGACTCAATAATGACCAAAACGATTCACTTGCATTAATAACAAAATATAATTCATAGGATATTAGGTAAAATAGCGTAGCTCCAAAAAGAATAAGAGGACTGATACCAGCTGAAATATGTGCATAATCACTCTTTCTTTTTACTTTTACAGCAGCGAATATACTTAAGCAATTCCCGATCACTACAAATACAGTCGAAAAAATTGAGAATAAAGAGAGATAACGATTTGCTGTCCAAAAAATCTCTGTGCCAACTTCCCAATCATAAATGATATTATAACCAAACATCCACATATCCCACGAATACAGATTTCCATAATGAAAACTGCCTGCGGGAGCAATCAATGAAAGTAACCCAATAATAGAGCCAAATAATAACAAAATCCAGCTATAATTTGACCCTTTCCTTTTTTTGGGTGCTGAATAATTCTGAATTTTTAACCCTCTTTTATAATCATTAAGAAAATATTATTTTATTATTATATAAATGTTATAAAATGACAAACTCCAACCTAATTGAAGAATTTTCAAATTTTATTAAAATAGATTGGGTAGATAATCGTAATTATACGAAATATTTGTAAAAAATAATCGAAATGGTTATTAAATAATTGAAATAATTATAATTTAACAACAATTTCTCAAAAATTTAAAGTTATATGGCTACAATTGACCTTACTGATATAGTAAAGAAAAAATTAAAGGAATACATGGATAAAAAAGGATGCAAAACGTATTCTGAATGTGTAAATTTACTTTTAGAATTCGCAGATGCTCGTGACGGGACATTAAATAATATTCAAAATAATAAGTAAAAATATATTGATAAATCAGTAATTCTATTCTCTATTTCTAAATGACTGATAAAAGAAATTCGATTATTTTAGGAAAACTACATTGAATTTGTCTTTATAGATTCTATTTAAAATTTACATGATTTTTAATTATTACTTCTTCGCTATAACTCAACCTTATTTCCACATAAGCGACAAAATTTTTGTTCTTTTTTTAGTCTGCATCCACAATATTTACAATAAAATTCAATTTCCAATTCTTCTTCTTTAACAGGTTTTTGCACTTGTGACTGAGTTTCAACCCCTAAATCTCCAGGTGGTACTGGAGGCTTGAAGATGTAGGGATATGGATATCTATCATCATCCTCATTTGCTATACTTTTTAATTCTTCAGCAGAACTTTTTAAAATAAGCCTAATCAAACCTATACTTATATCGGGTTCAGAAATGATCGTAAGCATCATTTTAGTTCCACAAGCTGATGTAAATATTTTACCTCCTGAGAATTCAGTGGTGACGATTTCTAAGTCTCCAAGTTCAAGGCTTTTTCCTTGATCTTCCGATGCACAGTAAACAGCACTTGCTATTGCTCCTATTCCATCGATATCAACTTGAAAATAATTAAATTTAGACACATTTGAGATTGTTAAACCCGTTCTATCAACCAAAATGACTTTTTTAATTCCACTTTCTGACTTTATAATTTTACTTAAAATCTCTTTAAGTATTCCAATGTTATAATTAGCACCAAAAAATTGATTTCTCCTTCTTTTTCTTTTTATACCGTTGGCAGCATAAGGTTCCATAGAATGCATGGGTTTTATCTCTGGATTTATTTAGTATATACAGATAATATCTAGCTTATCCAAGCTAGAATTGTATAACAGAATTTACATCTAATTGTTTCTCCCTTGAAAATTTTTTGACTGCAACAGTGGGAAGGTATTTCTCTTCGTATTGAGTGGATACAAATTTAGTTAATAACTTTGTCTTCTCTGAAGCAGGATCACCTATAACTATCACTTTGTATAATATATCTTCTAAAAGCTTTTTCCGCACTTCATCAGCGGCAGATCCCATAGAAAATGCCTTTTCAATTATTTAAAGTGGTATTTTCAATTCAGGTGAAACTGTATTTATAAATTCAAACAGTAAATGTTAATTAAAAACAAGTAAAGAATTATATATATAATATTTGTAGTTATTAAAAGAAATTAAAAGAATTATTAACTATTCCCATTATTAAATTAATACATTACTAAACCTACTTTTCTATTTTTGAAATATAATAATTTATAAATATATCTCATCAAAGTCATTCATTTTGTAATATTATTCTGCAGATATGGTTTGAAATATTATCAGTATCAATATATAGTTTAATATTTTAGAGATTACAAAAAAAGGAGTTTTTAAAATGGAAAAAATAAACAGACTACAAATAAACACCATTATAAAGATACCTGAGGGAAGACTAGAATTATTCAAGCAATTCGCAGTCGAGAGTATAAGACTCACAAGTGAAAGAGACACAGGAGTCCTTAAGCAAGACTGGTTTATTAGCAAAGGTCAGACAGAGGGCGTAATTCATGAGGAATACAAGAATTCAGAAGCTGTGCTCGAGCATATGGCTAACATGAGCGAAATTCGAGAACTTGCTAGTAATTTCTCTATAGATCACGTGAATGTGTACGGTGACCCCTCGCCGGAACTTCTAGAAATGACAAAAGGCGCTAATATGAGGGTGTATTCTTTCTTCCAAGGAGTGGAAGAAATGATTGAAGCCTAATATTTTTTTTATTATATTTTTTAAAGGAATTTTCATTGAAATCAGACTCTGAATTATCCTTTTTTGTGGATTTTTTAAGATCTATACTTTTTTTTTTGACGATTAATTTACTTAATTTAATTAAAAATGAAGATTCCTGTACTCAAGAAATTTTCATCTATTGCCTGTTGCGGTATAGATTGTGGATTATGCCCAACTTATTATACAAAGGGATCTTCAAGATGTCCGGGTTGCGGGGGACCAGAGTTTTCCAACAAGCATCCTTCTTGCTCAATTCTAACCTGTGCTGTTAAAAAAAAAGGTCTTGAAACGTGTGCAGACTGTGAACAATATCCTTGCGAAAAGATTAAATTATGGGATAAGGCAGACTCTTTTGTTACCCATAAAGTATGTCTTCAAAACCTGAATGAAATCAAACAAAACGGATTGGAAAAATTTATTGAACAGCAAAATATTCGGGTGAAAATTCTTGGAACTTTACTGAATTCTTTTAATGAGGGAAGGTCAAAGAGTTTTTTCTGTATTGCTGCTACTCTACTTACGATTGATGATCTAAATGAGAGTATTAAAAAAGCACAAAAAAAAATTGGAGAGGAGAATATTCGTACAAACGATTTAAAATCTAAATCAAAAATTGTAAAAGAGATACTAAATCAATATGCCAAAAGTAAGAACATTGAGTTAAAGTTAAGAAGGAAAACTAAGTAATATCTTCAATACGTAACGTAAAAAGTAAATATTTATATTCAAGGTTAGTTTAACCAACTTTTAATCTATATCAGACGGATCATTACCTTTTAGATAAAGAAGGGAACTACAAGTGCCACAAGAGAAACTATGAATGGCAAAATAGTCATAATTGACAAAATTAAACCAATTATCCCTCCAATCATTTCTAAAATGGGTATTTTCTCTTCTCTGAAACCTTTTAGACTATATATCATTCCAATTAATAGAAAAGGTATAGCAACCAAATTTAAGAGAACTCTATAATCCGTAGAGCCATAAACCCAAATATTGAAATACCCATACACGGCCGAAACGAGATCTGGTGGAGTAGATATCAAATAAATTACTAATGCAACTACCGCTGATACGATCGAGATAATTGCATTTTTTCTGAAATAATCCCGAAATCTTCTTGATATCTCCCCCACAATTTCATTTTTCTTAATGAATAAAATCCAAATCCCACCTAATATTGCTAAGAGAAATCCGACCAAAATCGTTGGAAATCCTTCAGAACTTAAAAGTCCTAAACTCACTATATCTGCTGCAATCAAAATTGCTCCTATAAGAATTATAACAAATGGGATTTTATACTTTTCTTCAATAAAAAGTCCAGTCATTATATTCACTCATTTCACAGATTCTGCTTCAGTTTTTGAGCAAATTCTTCTGCATGTTTGAGGTCTTCAGCATTTGGTCTACCCTTATTCATTCCCCCAAAATATTTCATAAAACTATTTGTGTTAAAACCTTTACACTGAAAGTCATCGAGAATTACATAACCTTTCGAATGCAGTTTTTCCCTAAGTAGCGAGTGATCCATGGCGACTTTGGCTTTTCCTGTCAATGCAGCGGTCGAAAAAATGAATGCTTTCCTGTTGGTGATATGTGGTATAGTATCGGCAAGGTCAAGCAGAAGTTTATGGTGTTTTCCGCCATATATCCCTGAACCAAAGCCAGTTAGCCCATATTCTTGAAGCTCTTCAGCCTTAATTTGCTCTGGCGTTTTTATCTGTGCATCAAGTACTTTTGCGATGACGTTAGCGATCTTCTCGGTATTCTTGTGATGATATGAAAACAAAACCAATAGAGATTTCATTGGTAACGAAACATTCTCTTATATTTAAGAATATCGAACTTAATAATCAGACCTAATTTTTAGATTCTAATGGCTATCTATCCTTTAAGTTAAATTACTTATTTAAAAATTCAATGAAACTTTTCATTGGAATCCCTGTTCCCATAAATATAATCGGCTTTTCGTCAGTCGAGTGTTTCTTAAATTCATCACTGTACCAATATTGACATAATTGGTTAAATTTTTCTGAAAATAAATTAAATTGACGAGGGGAAAGATATATATAAGCAGAAAGTAAGGGGAAGTCTTGGTTTTCATTATCTGTCAAAGTGTCCCTCGAATCATTGTCAGCAATATTACATCGAGGGTTAAATAATCCGTAAATTAGTTTTTTTGTAAGATTTATCATTTCTTCTGGGTTACTACCCATAATTTTATTTATTTTTTCAAAAAATTGCTGTTGGATTTTTAAATTTACAATGCGTATTTTAGTCATAAATAAAAATACATCAATTACAGTTTTGGCTTGTTCGAGAGTAAGTGATTCAGGATTAAGTCCAGGAAGAATGGCATTAAATTCAGTTTCAAAATTAGGGTTAATAGCATACGTATTCTCAAATACTTTAGGCTTAGTTGATCCTGGATCTGAGTATACTGGTCTTTTTTCTTCTAATATAACATCAAATTCTTTCATTTTTTGTATATGTCCATGAATCGTTGATTTACTTTTATTTAGTTTTTCAGTGATTTCGGATAGGCTTAATTTACCGTAAATATTCAGAAAACTATATATTTGAAATTTTGTCTTACCTAAGAGATCAACAATCTCCGCCATTTTTTCTTTTCTCGAAGCTTGCTTTTCCATTTTTTATCACTATAAATTATAATATTCGAAATCATAATAACTGATCGAATTCGATTAATTATAACAAATACGAACATTTAAATATTATTGTTTTAATTTAATAAATATTGAATTCGAAATTATTAATAAAAACCGAATTCGACAAGCTTGATAAATAAAAAATAAGGTAAAAAATGATGAATAAAAATAAAAATAATGTAATAAAAAATACCTGGCCTGCTTTTGTTTCAAAAGCTTCCTATGCGATGAATATCAGTGCGGTTTTTTTGAATATTATTATTATTTCAAACTTACTTTGGCCGAATGAGTCATTTCACAGCGCTGAATTAGGTTTGATGGTAGCAAGTTCAATGTTTTCAACAGCATTTTCGGGGATTTTCTTTGGGTATTTGACTGATAAATATTCGAGGAAAAATCTATATGTCTTTTCCGTTACTTTTTATGGAATTGGATTAATTCTGACTGGATTCATTCCAATTGGATTAGGAAATATGTCATTCTATTTCTTTATTGCTACTTTAATAATCCAGGGATTTTTTAGTGGAGCTTTTAATCCGATTGAGACCTCATTTGTAAATGACATGGTGGAACAATCAATGCGATCTAAATTCTACGGTTCGATAAATGCGATCTTTCAATTAGCTCAAGTGATAGGAATGTTGTTTTCTTCACTTCTATTTCAGAATTTACTCTGGAGACAATTCTACTGGATATTGGGCACTATAATTGTATTTGAGGGTATATTAATCTCATTTAAAGCCCAAGAACCTAAAAGAGGTATTCAACAGGAAGAATTAAAGGAAGTTTTAAATTCGTCCGATGTCGAATATAAGTATCAACTCACTAAAGAGACTACTCGAATGACAATCTTAAGAAGCACGAATATTATTGCATTTATCGAAGGAATTTTTACGACTATTTTGCTTGCTATACCCGATTTCTTGTTAATAGCGTATGTAACAGGACCTCCCCATAATATTGCACCCTTTACAACGACAATTTTCATGCTAATGACAGGTTTACCTGGAGCGATAATTGGTTCTCTATGTTTTGCAAAAATATCTGATAGACTTGCAAAGAAAAATTTCAAATATCGCGTGTATCTGATTATCTTATCGATAGTTGGGATGTTTGGATCATTCTTAGTGATCTTCATGCTTCCGCTTCCAAATTTTAGTCCTAATGAAGGGAGGAATATAATGATAATTTTTACGAATCCAGAACTTCTAACTTTAGGTACTATGGCTTTCCTTGCAAAAATGATATTTACAATTTATTCAATTAACCAACCACCGATCCTACAGAAAATTAATCTTCCTGAGGCTCAAGGAAAAATAAGTTCAGCAAACCAATTTCTCGAGTTAATAGGATCAGGTCTAGGGCCGATGTTAGCAGGATTCTTATTAATTAATTTTAATCAAAACTATCAACTGACGGTTCTTATTTCAGTGCTCATTGGTATGATTGGTTGTATGGTATGGCTTTTTGGAGCTAGATCAATAAACAAAGACATTCTAAGAATATCATCAATACTAGATAATCGAGCAGCGGAACTAAAAGAAAAAAATCAAATTACCAATAAATTAAGCATAATAGCACATCATTAATTTCTAATTTTCTTCTCTCTTATATTATATAATAAAAAAAGATACTAATTAACAAAAAGTATAAAGTGAATATAATTATGAATAAAGGAGATTTTTTATGGGATATTGGTGGAAAAGTTATATTCTAACCTTAATGTCATGTTTTAAGAGAAATAATTTTAGTTCATTTATGAAAATTGTTTTTCTATGAAATAGAGAAGCAGCTAAAACAGCCTCAGCTCCATGCTTAATCGCTTGGTAAAAATGTTCATAATTCCCGGCACCCCCCGAGGCAATAATCGGAACTGAAATAAGTTTAGAAAGAGTATTAATTAATTTCAAGTCATACCCTGTCTGAGTTCCATCTTTATCCATGCTAGTGACTAACAATTCTCCTGCACCCCTTTCTACCACTTCTTTAGCCCATTGTAGCCCATCCAATCCTGTGGATTCTGTTCCAGATTTGATATATACTTCCCAGCTCTTAGCTTTTTTCTTTACATCAATGGCAACAACAATTGATTGGCTTCCAAACTTCTGAGAAGCCTCGTTGACTATTTTGGGATGGTCCACTGCTGCAGTGTTTATGCTTACTTTTTCTGCTCCCGCTTTTATAATATTAGTAATATCTTTCAAATTTTTTATGCCTCCTCCTACAGTAAGAGGAATGTAGACTTCTTCAGCCACATTTCTTATAATCTGTATCATACTTTCTCGATTTTCTAATGTGGCTGAAATGTCTAGAAATACTAATTCATCCGCACCTTGAAAGTTGTAAAATTTAGCTAATTCCACTGGGTCCCCGCTATCTTGTAAATTATTGAACTTAACGCCTTTTACTACTCTTCCATCTTTAACATCAAGGCACGGAATTATTCTTTTCGCTAAATTAGTTGGATCATATTTTATTATCAAATCTTTTAAATTTTCATGGCTTATTTTATTGTTATATAGCGCTTTCCCTACAACTACTCCATCTGTATAGTGTAAAACGGACTTAATATCATTGACTTTGCTTATACCACCAGATGCTATTATTTTAATGTCGGGATTTTTAATTTTTGAAAGTCTCTTGTATAACATAGTATTAGGTCCGTTTAATGTACCGTCACGTGAAATATCTGTTATTATAAAGTGAGAAACTCCCTTTTGTTCTAAATTCGTAAAATGAGACTCTAAATTAATTTGAGTGTTTTTAATCCATCCTTTTATTCGTAAATTATCATCAAATGCATCTATTGCAACAATTATATCATCCTTGTATTTTTTTATTAAATCTTCGAAAAGAGCTTGATTTTCAATGGCGAGAGTCCCAATAATGACTTTATAAACTCCTAAATCTAACAGTTCCTTAATTATTCTTTCTGTTCTAATTCCTCCTCCTAGTTGAATTTTACAACCGTATTTACTACTCTCTTTAATTAGAGATAGTATTACATCATAATTAGGCCCACTAAAAAAGTCTCCTGATTTTGCTCCATTTAAGTTTATGATATGTATTTGGTCGGCCCCATGATCTATAAATCGCTTCAGAAGTTCAACAGGTTTATTAGAGTAAGTCTGTAATTGCTGAAAATCTCCTTTATATAACCTAACAGCATTACCATCATAAAGATCGATAGCTGGAATTATCTTTTTCATAGTATAATTACCTCTTAATTAGAAAGATGAAATATTTAATCACATCATCACCTGTGTTTTTACTTTTTTCTGGATGAAATTGAGTTCCCATTATATGATCTTTTAAGATTATAACGGGGATAGAGATTCCGTGGGTAACATAAGAAATGATTATGTTTTTTTCATTAGGATTACAATAGTACGAGTGGTTAAAGTAGGCATAGCTATAAAAATAAGGTTCTGAAATTGGGATTAACCTATTCCATCCTGTATGGGGAATTCTAATAGATTCTTTTTGTTTTAATTTAATCACCTTACCTGGGATGATATCCAATCCATTTACGTCCATAGATTCTTCAGAATATGAAAAAAGTAGTTGCATACCTAAACAAATGCCCAGAGTTGGGACACGTCTTATGATAGTTTTTAATGGGTTGAATAAATCGTATTGTTTGAGTTCTTTGACAGCATCCCCAAATGCCCCCACCCCTGGAAGAATTAATCCTTCTGCTTTCTCTATTATAGCTAAGTCTCTTGAAATAATCACTTCTGGATAAAATCTTTCAAAGCTTTTTTGTATTGATCGAAGATTTCCACTGCCATAATCTATTATTACGATCATCCAAATCCCCCCTATAGCATTCCTTTACTTGATGGAACTCTCTGATTTCGTTTTGAATCGATTCTTGACGCATAATCTAAAGCTTTTCCAAGAGCCTTAAATATTGCTTCTGCGATGTGATGGTTATTTTGACCATATAAAACTCTAACGTGGAGCGTTATTTGGGCATTAATTGAAAAGGTATATAAAAAGTGTGTTATCAAGTCAACTGGTATCAAACTATCCTCCTTTGAACCTAAAAATGGGTTTACCCACTTTATTTCTTTCACGAAATATGGTCTTGATGAAATATCTACAGAAACAAACGCTAGGCTCTCATCCATGGGGAAAAAGCAATGTCCAACTCGAGCTATTCCAGATTTGCTTCCCAGGGCTTTATTGAAAGCTTTACCTAAAACAATAGCTGTATCTTCAATAATGTGATGATTATCAATATTCAAATCACCCTCAGCAAATACATTCATATCAAAGGAACCATGAATTGCAATCTGGGTAAGAAGATGATCAAAAAAGCCTATGGATGTATTGATCTCAGAATCACCAGTTCCATCGATATTCAATTTGATTTTAACTTCCGTTTCCTTAGTTTTTCTAGCTAACTCAGTTTTTCTTTCCGTTTTAATTCACCTCAAAATATAATTTTATTATTTCTATTACTTTTTTCATGTGCACACCTGTACCTATGGATATTCTTAGGCAATTTGGAAGGCCCGCCTCGAAGTTACGCACTTTAATTTGATTATTAAGAAAATATTGATAAAGAGATTTTGCTATTTCTGCCGATTGAAATCTTAACAAAATAAAGTTTGCCTCACTTGGATGAAAATAAAAAGCTTTACTTTTTCCTCTTAATTTAAGTAAATCCTTATAAAATTCTTCTCGAATTGACTTAATTTTGTTAATATTTGCCAAAACCTCCTCTTGCGTGTTTAACAATAAAGAACCGTAGAATAATGCTAGATTATTAACACTATACGGACCTTTTACACGAGTCACTATCTTTTTTATGGAAGGGTTAGTTATTATATAGCCTAACCTTAAGCCCGCGAGAGAATGGGATTTACTAAATGACCGTAATATTATCAAATTATTGTAGCTTTTTGTTAAATCTTTTAAACTTGACTCATTGCTGAAATCTATATAAGCTTCATCAATAATTACCAACTTTTTAAGCTCTAATATTTTTTTAATAAAGTCAAGAGGTAATAGCATTCCGTCTGGGTTATTTGGCCTCGCTAAAATAATAATCTTTGAAGATTTAGCCATTTGCATAAACTTTTGCTGATCTAAATCATATTGTGCGATACCCATTACTTCATTAAGCTGTAGTTTTAGGGGTACTGATAAATATTTAGCACCGTTTATTTTCGCATAAAATTTATACATTGAAAAGCTTGGGCTCACACTTAATACTGCATTTCTTGATGAAGAAAAAATCCTAATGATAAGATCCAACAATTCATCAGAGCCAGAACCCGCAACTAGAAATGAAATAGGAACGTTAATTTTCTCAGATAATAGTTTTAAGAAGGTATTAGCGCTTGGATCAGGATAATTTTTAACGAAACTTAACAGATTTAAAGATGCAAGATCTCCTAAGGGAGGTGTAAACGGATTTTCATTTTTATCTAAATATATTATATTATTTTGAATATGCTCATAATAGGATGGTGGAGTTAAATATTCCGAAGCTAAAAACCTCTGAATGATTCTAGATGGTTTGATAGTGTGTGATTCTTTATTCAATTTTATCCCCTTCCTCCTCAATTCTGTTATAATATCCTCTTAAACTAGCTGCCTTTGCATGTCCTGTTAACTTTTCGGATTCTGCCATTTTTTCAGCGTATTTAGACAAGTTTAGTGCAACCTCTTTATTTAAGTATACCAAATTGATTCTCTTAACAAAATCGGAAACTGATAAAGCGGAGGAAAAACGAGCAGTTCCATTAGTGGGCATTACATGACTGGGACCAGCAATATAGTCACCTAATACTTCAAAGGAATTTTCTCCAATAAAAATGCCTCCAGCATTTTCTATTTGATTTAAAGCTGTCATAGGGTCTTTAACCATAAGCGATAGATGTTCAGGCGCAAACTCATTTGAAATTTGAATTGATTCTTCTAATGAACTTGTTAAAATGATACCACCTTTGTTCTGAATAGAGTTCTCAATGATTTCATTTCTTTCCAGGTCCCTAATTTGCCTTTTTAACTCATTTTTGATGTATGAAATTAAATTTCGATTGGAAGTAACTAATATGGGAATTGCTAAAGGATCATGTTCTGCTTGAGCCAGTAGATCGGAAGTAATAAGTGAAGGATTTGCTGTTTCATCAGCGATGATTATGACTTCAGTTGGCCCATATATTCCATCAATTCCTACGATTCCATATACTTCTTTTTTAGCTAAATTTACATAAATATTTCCGGGACCTACAATTTTATCTACTTTAGGAACCTGATCAGTTCCGAATGCCATGGCAGCAATAGCTTGAGCACCTCCCATTTTAAATAGACGAATATTTACACCAAATTTTTTAATCAATCCACAAGTTGCTAGAATAATATTAGGCAAAGCTCCGTTTTTTTCTGGGGGAGAAGCAAAGATGATGTCTTTAGTTCCTGCTACGACAGCGGGTATGGCTGTCATTAATATTGAGGAAAACAAAGGAGTTTTACCTCCTGGAATATAAATTCCTATCTTTTTAATTGGTTTTATTATTTGACCTAATTGTCCTCCAAGATTGTAATTCATCCATGTTAGGATTGGTTGCGACTTGTGAAATTTATAGATTCTCTCGCTCGCTATTTCCAAAGCTACTTTTAACTCCGGATTAATAGTCGAGAGACATTCTTCAAAATCAATATCAACTATTTCAAATTGGTCTATATTCACTTTATCTAACTTTAAAGTCCAATCTTTGAGTGCTTGATCACCCCTTTCCTGGATATCTTTAACAATTTTTCTTACAATTTCCTCTGGGCTAATACTATTACTACTGAATTCTGGATTTGAGAGGATAACTTCTCTTTTTAAAATTGTATTTCTTGCCTCATCCGGTGTGTATACTCTAATCACTATCCATCCCCAAATTCTTTAATAATTTTATATATCTCAATGGTTCTTCTTCAAAAATATAAAGTGCTGGAGCAACAACTACACCACTGCCACCAATTTCTCGGAGATTTCTTATCGCTTGTTGTAAATTTTTTCTTTCGACAATAACGTGAACTGCAAACATATTTTCTCTATTTTTGGTAAATACAGCAGATATTGTAGGTCCTTGTAGTCCTTCAAGCCCTTCTTTAGAGAAAATTGCCTTAGCAATTTCTTCACGACTTTCTCCTCTCATGTTTACGAATACTGATACAAATTTTTGGGCTCTTAAGGTTGCTTCGATATATTCAATCAATCCCCGAGCAGTTTTTAAAATAGTCTCATTCTTCAGTGATCTGCGATTACCTATAAGTACAGATTCAGAAGTCATTATTTGACCTCCATTTATCCTTTTTAAACGATTATCCTTTAATGTCTGGCCCGTTGACACAAGATCAACTATAATATCACTATACCCCAACTCTGGATATACCTCAAGAGAACCATTTCCCTCAATTAATTCATAAGTTATGTCAACTGAATTTAGGAACTGCTTAGTAAGCTTTGGAAATTTTGTAGCAACACGAATTAGCTTTTTATTCTGTTTAATCTCATCAATTGAATTTTCAGGCCATTCTTCAGGAATGGCTATTTCAAGGCTGCACTTTCCAAAATTTAGCGCATCATGTATAACTATTAACTCATTATCATATTTGGGTAAATATTCACGAACTAAATCGTAGCCAACTATTCCCATTTCTAATGATCCATTTAATACCCCCCTAACAATATCTACTTGACGTTGATAAACTAGTTGGAGATTAATGGGCCCCTCTATTGTTCCAATATATTGTCTGTTGTTTCTTTGTATATTAAATCCACAGGATCTTAAGAACTCCTGAGTTTCACTTTCCATTCTTCCCTTTGAAGGGATAGCTAGTCTTACCTTTCTTGATTTATACTTTGGAGATGATATTTGTAGCTCTTTTCTCATTTATTTCGCCTCCATAATTCATTTATAATTTCATCTGGCTGTATTTTATTTTTAGCCATTAAAACAAGGATAAAATATGTTAAGTCAGCAATTTCCCAGATTAAGTTATCTCTATTAGTATAATTTATCAATTCCAGACTCTCTTCTTGAATTTTCGATAATAAATATTCATTATCTTCAGCGAGTCTTTTAGTATAGGATTCTCTTATTCCATAGTTTTCAATGCGATCATTGATTAAATCATAAAGATACTTTATTGAAAATTTCACATTTCGAAAACAAGAATAAGATCCCGTATGACATGCAACACCTATTTGCTTTACTCTAAATAACAATGAATCGGTATCACAATCATAAAAAATTCTTTTCACGATTTGAATATTGCCTGATTCTTCCCCTTTTATCCAAAGACAATTTCGCGATCTACTGAAGTAGGTCGCTCTTTTGGTCATAATAGTATGCTTTATCGATTCTTTTGATGAATATGCAAGCATTAAAACAATATTATTTTGGTCTTGTACCACTGTTGGAATTAGTCCATTCGATTTTTCAAAATTTAAAATCGGTAACAATCGATTGTCTATGAATGAATAATCCATCTTTAGGTCGAAGTTTATTATCTCATTTTCATTATAAGATTCAAGTTCAAAACTATTTATCCCGTGCATTTTTAGTAGCGATTTTAGCTCTTTTTGGTTGGGCTCTAAACTAATCCCTAATTCAATTTTTTTAGAAGCATCCTTGAGGGTTCCATCTTTTATCAGTGCTACAATACTGTTATTATTAGCCTTAAGAATAAGAGTAACATATAAATCCCAACCTCGTTTTATAAATACTCCATCTATGAACTCCCTTAACCCTCCAATCTTTTCAAGTTCCTTCATATCTATTTTCAATATTAACATATTATACCCCCCAAACTGAAATAGTTCAGTTTGTTTAAATTCCGATGAACAATCAATAACAAATATTATTTTAGTTCGTCGGAATTATTAATGATGTAGCCAATGATGTACCACTGAATTAAAATATTTAAGAAAATTAACTGGTACATCTTGCGATCTAATAACAAGACAATTATTAGACTCTTCCATAAATGAGATACTCAATATAGTATAAATTAAGTTAAGATGATTATTTTCATAAAAAATCAAACAAATTCACCCATATTGAGTTCTTTTTATTATAGCTAGTTTTACTAGCATATTTTCAATTTATAACATATTCTATTATATGAGGACTAAAAAAGTTTTCTATAATAATCCTATTCGAATCTGAAAAATAAAAAAAAAAGTGAATTTAGATTATTCATACTTCGTAAGGAAGCACCCAAAAATAACTAGTCCAAGTCCAGACAATTTGCTCACGATTAATCGTCCCTTGGTAGAAACTGATCTCGTGGTCCATTCTATGCTCTCCAACTTCTAAAGAATATGGCTCGTAAATATGATAAAAAACTGTCCAATATACAGGTATACCATCACCAAATACCTCACCATTTTTATCGTACCACCCAAATTTACTAAATTCAACTTCAACCTCTTCATCTAAAAGGACAGACCAAGAATACGGACGTGACCATAAATGTTGCTGTTGTTCTTCTTTTGTGGCTCCGCTCGCAAAAATCATATAATTGGTGTCACCAACAAATACCTCAGCATTAGTATGTATTCTTTGTTCACCAGTGATGAGGGAGTTAATTATTATTCGACGTCGTTGAGGATATCCCCCATTAGGATTAGCTTGAACAGAGATTATAGGAATTGATAATGTTATCGCGAGTAAGATGGCCAAAAGACTTATATTAACTGTTCTTCTTTGCATTTTTATTTACCTCAATTTTTTTAAAAGATTTCTAGATCAATCAAATTTGATTGATCAAAAAATAGGTATTTCTTTCGCAAATAAAAAGATTACTTCGAAAATATCTAGTAAAGTTGGAAGAAGTAGTAGTAAAAAATATATTTTAGTGGTAAAATTTACGAATTACTAGTAAAATTAAAATAGCTAATTTTTTTAACTCCAATTGATTCATTAGAAGTGCTGGTTAGTTCTTAACAATTTTAGGAATATGAACCATTAATTTCTTCTTATCGTACAATATTGTTAATATTTTTCGAAAAAAAGCAAATATATATAAACAAATTTAACAATTTAGAATAATACCTATGCTTATTTTTCCCATCAAGGTATTAAGTTATTATATTAGGAGGGAGATGAGTTTTTGACTTCATTAAATGTCAAATTAGAGAATTTTGAAGAAGAATGTATAAAAAGTATTGATTCAATATTCGATGCTTATTTTTTACTCTCTAAAAAGAATATAATATTGGATTGTGGGATTAAAGATAGATTGCTTAATTCATATTTCGGATGGAAAAGTCTTCAAGGAAAAGATCTCATCAAGTTCTTCGAGACTCAAATTCAACAAGAGAGTAATAAAAGATTACTTCAAAAAATTTCAGAAAAAAAGCCTCAAATATTTGAAGTTAGTATAAAGGTAAATTATCAAACTGGTTATTACAATGTATTTATTTTTATTTTAGCTAATGATCAAATGCTCATTAATTTTCAGAACATAGACAAACAGAAGAAAATTGAATTTGAATTGGCTGAAGAGAGAAATACATTAAAAAATATAATCGAACTAAACCCTTATGCTATTGAAATAAAGGATGCTGAAGGTCGACACGTTAGTGCTAATAAAGCCTTCATTGATATGTTTAAATCTGTGGCTCCACCTGAATACTCTATCTTTACAGATCCTCATCTTAAAAAGAGAGGACTACTGGATAAAATTCTAAAACTAAAGGATGGTGAGGTTGTAAAGATGGGAGAACATTGGTATGATGTTCGTGACTCTGCAAGAGAAGCTGGTCTTAATTTAGAGGATTATCCGAGCTCACCAATATGCCATAAAGCTGTTGCTTTTCCAATATTCGATAGAGAGGGCAAAATAAAGAATTACGTTATGATGCATGAAGACATTACTGCATATAAAAAAGCTGAGCAAAAGTTACGTGAGAGTGAAGAAAGATTTCGCTCTCTGGTTGAAACTACTAGTGATTGGATATGGGAAGTGGATGTGAACTCTGTTTTTACTTATGTAAGTCCAAAAGTTAGAGAATTATTAGGGTATGACCCAAAAGAAATCATTGGCAAAACTCCTTTTGATTTAATGCCTTTAGAGGAAGCAGAACGTGTGCAAAAAGTTTTTAAAACCATACTTGATTCCGATAAATCTTTTAAAATATTTGATAATACGAATCTCCATAAGGATGGAAGTTTAAAGATTCTTGAAACGAGTGGAGTACCAATTTTTGATGAAGATGGTAAACTTATAGGCTATCGTGGCATCAATCGTGACATTACTAAGCGCAAAAAGGCAGAAAAGAAATTAAAAGAGTCTGAAGAAATGTATCGGAATTTATTTAATAGTACACCCTATGCAATTTGGCTTGTAGATTTACAAGGAAAAATTATTGATTGTAATGAACCAATGGATAAATTCATGTCAATATTTAAATACACCGATTTAATAGGAAAATCTTTCAGAGATGTACTTAAAATGTTTGCACGTGAAGGAGATCCCAGATTTGAAAATTTAGAAAAACGTTTGAAAGATAGATTTAAGATATTATTAAAAAAAGGCTATATCAAACCAATCGAATTTGAAATTTTTAGGGGTGATGGTAAAACATTTTGGATAACTTTAGAATCTTCCTTTGTCAATATAGGCAAAAAAAGACTTATTCAAACATTTATTAAGGATATTACAGAGAAAAAGTTAGCTGAAATTGAATTAGAGGATTTAAGGAAAGAGTTAGAAACTAGAGTAAAAGAGAGAACAATTAAGCTGGAAAATTCGGAAAAAAAGTATCGGAAGGCATATAACAGGGCAAATTGTTATAAAGGACTGTTTACTCACGATATATCTAATATGTTTCACACTATTGGAAATTCTATAGAATTATGTGATACATTATTGAAAGAGGGAGTGAAAAATAGCGATATGATTGAATATTTTGATGTAATTGAACAACAAATTAATCGGGGGAAAAAGTTAATAAATAATATTAGAAATTTATCAGAAATTGAAGAATCCGAAATGCCCTTAGTGCCTACAGAGGTTTTTAATAAGTTGAAAAACGCTATCCAATTTGTTAAGGTAAATTTCCAGAAACGAGATATTAATTTCAATATTGTATCTGATTTAGATGAGATTTACGTACTTTCTAATGATTTATTACTTGATGTCTTTGAAAATATTCTTATTAACTCTGTACTTTACAATAAAAATGAATCTATAAAGATTGAAATTAATATTTCAAGATTGAAAGAAAATGAGAAATCATATATTAAATTAGAATTTAAAGACAATGGTATTGGTATAAATGATAATAGAAAAAGACTCATATTCATGGAGAATTACAAGAAAAGAACAGGATCTAAAGGTATGGGGCTTGGACTTTCTCTTGTCGCTAAACTTTTAGACCTTTGTCAAGGAAAAATCTGGGTTGAGGATAGAGTTAAAGGAGATTATACTCAAGGAAGTAATTTTGTTATTTTAATACCAGAAGCAGAATAATTTAAGTATTACAATTAAATTATTTATTTAATCAAAACATAATTCTATTAATTATAAAATCAATTATCTTAAATGGTATTCAATTATGAATGGTAAGATTCCAAAAGAAACAAAAAAATCAAAAAAAGATGTAAAATGGTATACTTATGTAGATTCAGAACTCGATACTAAATTAAAGGAGTTCATGGAACTATATAACATTAAAAAACAAGCAAAAGTAATAAGAGACTGCGTTAATTACTATATTGATTATGTAAAACAAGTATTACAAAAGCAAACTGAAAAAAAAGAATATAACGACAAATTTATTGATGATTTTATCAGAAAAGCTATTAATGTTTATGAATTGAACATGACTTATTATGAAGAGCTGAAACAGAAACTTTCACCTCTTAAAATATCAATTCTGATGTTAGATAATTTTTTAAATGAACCTAATAAACTTACTGAAAACATTGAAAATGTAAAAAACGCTCTTTTTGAATTAGAAAATTTAATAAAACGGCGTTTTGAGGAACCAAAACTAATTAGACATATAAAAAAATTCGATATTCTGTATATTGAAGATAATGAATTAGAACGAAAAACAGTTGATACATACTTCAATAGAAAAGGAGTAGATATTATATCTATAGAGACATCCGAAGAGGGACTTGATATTTTAAAAGTTTCTACTCCTCGAGCTATTTTATTGGATATAGATTTAAAAACTAGTAATATCAATGGAGATAAATTATGTCAAATTTTAAAATCCACACCACAATACAGTACAATTCCAATAATATTAATCTCTGCTGTTGTTTCAGAAATAGAAAAAAGGGAGATATTAACATCTACTGGAGCAGATGATATAATTATTAAACCTATTGAAAAGCTAGCAGATTTGGATGTATTATTTAAATATCTCAAGTAGATTATTAAATTCTTAATTATATTAGTTTTAACGATTCTTAATATTCTTTTTCGCATTATTAAAATTTGGGTATTTCCATATGAATTAAAAAGATTATCTTGTATCAAAATTATATATTAAAAATTTATTCCAATAAAGCCAAATCATCTATAAGGCTTTCGAAATCCATACAAATATAATATAATCAGTACATTTTTGTAGTGAATCCAAGGTTCAACTTTACTAGAACGAAAATTATAAAAATGGGAAAATAAAATGTCTAAGGAAAAATTTGTGAGGGACAAGCCTCACGTGAACATTGGAACTATAATATTAACTTTATTTGTTATTATTTCTATGGGTTCCCTCGGAATGATGATATACTCTGATATCATGGAAACGCGTGATAGTGATGGCGATTCAATCCCGGATCTTGAGGAGGACATTGCGAGTAGTGCTTTATTTTTCGACATCTCGGACGATACTCTATTTTTTCGTACATATGAGACTGGGACTAGTGGTCATGAAGTTGGTCATAATTTAGGTCTTTCTCATGATGGACTTAGTTCGCACGTAAATGTACGATTGGGTCTATTTGATGATGTTTCGGCAGGTATTCCGATTCTTGATTTTAATATTAAATATGACTCACTAATAGAGTTTGTGGATAGTGATAGTAATGGATTTTTTGACCCTGCAATAGATACGATCATAGGAAAAACAACATTAGATAATATGCTACGATTAGGATTTGGATTTGGGGTTGAAGGAGAGCCTGCCTATTATTCAAGCTATTCTACAATTGATGGTGTATTCCACGTTGATTTCTATACTGCTAGAGAACATGTATTACTCGGTCGTCAAGTTGGACTATTGAGCCCATCTGAATTAAAATCTTATATAACATTTACTGAATATACACCGATAACTGGAGGAACCCAATTGGCTTTAAATCTTTCATTAAGTTCGAGTCATGATATAACATTTTCAGGAACAACTTTATCGGCAATTTCATCAATTGGAAATTATAAAGTGGAGTATGAATGGTATAATTGGGCAATAATTGATGATGTTGAAACAAAGGTAAATACAACAGTACCATCGTCCCCTATACCTTTAAATATTGGATCAATTTATATCAATTTTGGCGAAGTAATCAATGGTACTTATGACCCGAAATTATATTGGCAAATTCCAAGACCAACTAGTTTTACTATTACCGATCTACCTTGGTCGTATATTACAATTGGTTCAATTGGGGTAATAGCGGTAGGTGCGGCGGCGAAAATTCAAAGAGGGAAAAAAAAATCCAAAGAAAAACCAAAGCCAAAGCCACCAACAAATAAATTTGATATGATTGCCACTTCTGTTCAATCTACAGCCGAATCGGAAGATCATATTCCTAGGAAAAGACCTGGGCGCGTAAAATATGGTGACATTCCTCCATCGCCAAAAGACTCACCTGAAAAGTCTACTAAATCTGAAAAGAGAATTCCAAGCACTTTACGTCATAGAAACCGCTAAAAAATAAAAGAATCTCAAAAATATATAAATTTCCACTTTTTTATGTTTTAATTACTGTTAGTATTAATTATTTAGGAATACCATCAGACCAAGAACGAAGTAGTAGAGTTCATAGGGAGTGACCCCTATTCTTTCGAGTAATCCCCTGTAATTACTTGTGGCGAAGATACCTGAGATAATTACAAGGACTAAAGAAACGATAGCTGAAATGAGTGAATATGTAGCAAACGCACTCCACACTGCTACTAACTGTAATCGAAACCAAAGTGCTACCATCCCTGCAATTGTTAAGATTCCTGACGCTGCCACAAGGATTAGGTGCATTTTTCCTCTAATAGTTTTTATTTCACCCCCCGCATCAAGAGGGAAAAAGAGAGCCACGAGTATGCCTAAAACTGAACTAATCAAAAATAAACTCGGTCCTAAAATTGACCCTCCTCCATCTTTTATACCCTCCTGTAATCCAATATAGAATACAAACAACAAAACACTAGATATAATAATTAATGATTGCGATAAGCGCCTGTTAGGAGCGCCAACTGCAAACAGTGAACTTATATCAGTTCGAATATGACTATAATCCGCTTGTAAACTTCCGCATAAAATCCACATCGCAGTATATACGATTGGACTTAACATTCCGCAAATTGCCAAAATTTGAAATACATTCATAATTTTCTGGTTTTGTATTTAAAAAGTGATTTAAAATTAAAGCTTTATTTTTCTCCAGAATAAAATAAAAAAACCTTCTGCTGTTCCAGTTTTTATAAAATTAATATCAAATATTTCATATTCTGGGTTTTCTTCTTTAAACTCATAAACGTTTTTATTCAATTCCTTTTGCATAATTTTCATATCATTTTGATTCAAATATCGGGTTTTTGTTAATTTAAATTCTGGATATTCGTCATTTTTCATTTCATATCTCTTTCTTTCTTCAATATTTTCTGGTTTTGTTCTTTAAAAAATGCTTTAAAATAAAAGCTTTACTTTTCTGCGAATTATTATAAATCAAGAAATATTAATATGTTAAATCCAAGGATGATTAAAAATAAGTTGATGTGAAGTTGCCAAAAGTTAAGGTTGATGGAGTAAATCTTTATTATGAGACTCATGGTGATGGTTCTCCTCTTTTAATGATTCAGGGCTTATCTGAGAATGTATATTGGTGGGATCGCCCCATGATTGAAGAGCTTTCAAAGCATTTCAAGACAGTCATATTTGATAATAGAGGTGTTGGGAGGAGTGATGATCTGGATGAAGATATCTCGATAGAAATGATGGCTACTGATGCTTTAGGATTGATGGATGCTTTAAGTATTAATCAAGCTCATATCCTTGGTCATTCGTTAGGAGGAATGGTCGCGCAGGAGCTAGCTATCAAATTTCCCGAGCGAATTAAAAAGCTTGTTCTGTGTTCAACAAGTTGCGGAGGATCAAAGGCAGAAATCCCTTCAATAGAGACACAAAAATTATTAACTAAGTTATCAATAAGAAAACACACACGAGATTTAACCGAGGAAGGAATGACCCATATATTTACTAAGACGTTCTTGGATGAAAATTCTGAATTTATGGAAAAAAAAGTTGACGATATTTTGATTATTCCTACAGGACCAACTACCTTTAAAGCCCAAATGGCTGCATGGATGAGATACAATTCATGTAGAAAATTAAAAAACATAAATATACCCACTTTAATACTACATGGCAAGCAGGATATTCTTGTTCCACCTAGCAATGCTGAATTATTAGCTGAAAAAATGCCAGGGGCAGAAATCATATACTTCGATTCAAATGCTCATATTATTCACACAGAGGAACCTGATAAGTTTATCAAAACATTACTTAAATTTCTGAAGTAAGGCTTTTGAGTTGATGAGAATGCCATGGATAAATGATGCAGGAAAATTTAATAAAAACATTACTCTCATAGACGCAAACATGTTAGGCACGCCAAAAGATACGTGTATTTATTTAATCGAAGGTACTGAAAGAACGGCGTTAATTGATGCTGCAGGACCTCAAGAGGCAGAAAATTTTACGAAAAAGTTGGAAAAAATGGATATAACACCGGATATACTTATATTAACGCATGCACATTGGGACCATGCTGCTGGTACCCCCGTATTTCAGGAAAAATATACAAACATAAAAGTAATGATTGAAAAACATGGAATTGAAGCTCTTAAAAATCCAAAAGAATTTAACGAACCATTTAGTGAATTCCCATTTTTACCAGAGTTAGAAAAAATCGATGGTTTAACCCCTATAAGTGATGGCGATAAGATAGATTTGGGGGGATTAGAATTAGTGATTATAGAAACTCCTGGTCATACGAATTGTTGCATTTCCATTTTTGAATCAAATCATAAAGTGTTATTTATAGGAGATAGTTTAGGTAATATATGGACATTGAACCTCATCATGCCATTAATTATGCCTCCGGAATTTTCAGAAGAAAAATACCTTAAAACAATTAATAGGATTAAAAATTTAGATTACAATTCTCTTGCCCTTGCCCATTATGGAGTTTTAACTGAGTCAATTGCCCGTAAGTTTCCCGATTTAGTAAAATCCGCTTATTCTGATTGGAAAGATTTTTTCATAACCACATGGAACAAAAATCAAAATGAAGACTTCATAATCAAAAAATTTGTTAAAAGAATGAATGAAAGGGGAATATATAATCAAGCTGAGAGTAAATTCACGCTAGAACTATTTGGAGCCTGGATGTTGGATGGTTTAAGATCGGGCAATTTAATTTAATTTTTTAATTCATTCATATGTAAATCAAACATCTAAATCATTATCAACACCGATCATAAGACAACTAATAATATAAAAACAATCATTTACATGATTTCCTGTTTTAGCTGAGGTTTCTATATAGCGCAAGTTGAAGTCTTTTGCAAAATCATTTACTTCTTCGATAGAAACGGCTCTTTGGTCAGTTAAATCGCTTTTATTACCAACTAATAAAAGAGGGATTTCAATATTTATATTTTTTCGCACTTCTTCTATCCATTTGAAAAGATGCTCAAAACTAGCATAATTTGTTAAGTCAAATACTAAAATTGCTCCAAGAGCACCTCGATAATACATAGGTCTTATAGCACCGAATCGTTCTTCTCCACCTGTGTCCCATACTTGTAACTTGCACCTAATAACTCCCTCATCTGTATCTATGGATATAGTTTTAACGTTAAAATCTACTCCAATGGTCATTTTATAATCTTCAGTAAAAATCCCTTTTGAAAATCTGATAGTTAAAGCTGTTTTACCTACCCCACCATCTCCTATAACAATCGTTTTAAAAAGATACTCATACTCCTGAGCCATTTTCTATCAACTATTGAGATTTTCTTTTGTTCTATATTTCGATTTTTAATATTCTATTAAATGAAGATTTATAAGAATCTAGTTATTTTTAATTTGATAATTTGTGTTAAATTAGTAATTAATATCCTATAAAACCCGCTAATCCGACTCTAATGGATGGCTTGGTATTCTCTCTTTAAACAAAGAGTCTATTTAAACAAATGAAATTCTAAGCCGAATTTTCAAAATAGCATGAAAATTAGGGGAGGTAATAATAGCATTATCCACCTTGATGTTATGATTGGTTCGGGAGAAATGAATGTAGATGGAATATTAGAAGATAAGACCGTAGAACCAATAATGCGAAACGGAGTTTGGGCTTTTAATGTATAATTTAACCTTTAACTTAGATATTTTCTAATTCTGGAAGTTCTTGATCTCTTTTGTGAACAATTAATTACAATTAGAATAAATTCAAGATTGCTAGGCTAACTGAAGCAATAAGAATTATTCCGAACATAATCACAAATGTCCATTGTTTTCTTTGTCCATAATAACCTGCTGCATTGATCACTGCATAAATTACTAATCCCATTGCTAGAATAAAGAAATAAGGTGCCCAAGAGAGACCAAAAAGAAGAAGTATTCCGCTTAATAGAGAGAGAATCCCCATTATAATTTCAGCAGTTAAATGAAATGCTATTGCTACAGGTTCTGTTTTTAATTCTGGTACCTGTTTTGTTAAAAGCAACATTGTCCAAAGTCCTAAAATCCCTATTCCTATCACTATTGCGTATATTCCACTAATTATTAAAAGAACCATATCTCTCATGTTTTTACAAAGTTTTATTAAAGAAGATAAGACTTAATTAGATAAAAGATTTTTGGTTCTTAACTTTTTATTACTTCATGCGATTTAACTCACAGAAAGAACGAGTATATTGATCCGCAGAAAATGAAATATTATTAAATGTCTATAGGATAGTTTTAGATTTATTGATTTTCAAAAATTGGACTATATTATTTTCATATATCGCATTTTCTTCTTTTTTCTTACAAATATATTTTACAAAAAAATTGGATAAATGTTAATCATGAAACTTAAACGAAAAAGCTTAAATGTTTCTTTTATAGTAGGATTAACTCTGACGCTATTATTAGGAGGATTATTCTCATTTAATTCAAATCAACTAAATAATTTATCAGAACCAAAATATATCGACTTGAATCCAATCTCATCACCATATGAAGAATTTAAAAAAGGGAATTTTACAGGATATGAATTTTCCTTTTACAATTTATCTGTTTACTTAGATGAAGATACAAGTACCGTAGCGGGGAATTTAATTGTTGATTTTTACAATAATGATCCTGTAAACTTCACTCAGATACCTTTCCATCTTTATGCATCTGGGATGCGATATGATACAAGACCGGGTTATATTGAAATATTAAATGTAACTACATTAGCCGAGCCTAAGGAGGAACTGTCCTACGAAGTCTTTAATAGCACTCAATTAATGTGGGTAAACTTAACCACTGAATTAGAACCTACTAATCGGACTTCATTCATTATCTCTTTTAATACAACTCTACCAGATGGAGGAATTGATCGAGCAAATGAGCATGGGTGGGATCATAATGAGTCTCGCATTTTTAAATTTGCAAATTGTTATCCTCAACCATGTGTGTATGATGAATTTGATGGATGGAATATTGATCCTTATTTTTTAGTAGGAGATCCTTTCTATTTTGACATGGCCTACTATGATTTAATCATAAACGTTCCAGAAAATATGACTGTAGCAGCTACAGGTGCATTAATTGATAATAAAACAATCGGAGATAGAACAATATTTCATTATAATCCACGTCTACCTGTACGGGAAGTGACATTTTCAGCATCTCGTTATTTTGTCGTAGAATCTGTAATCGTTTCTAATGCAAATGTTACCGTTTCGACTTACTTTCTTCCAAAATCTGATTGGTTATGGCACGAATTTGCTCTTGAGTCTATAAGCCCTGGTGGTTTATTTAATCTTACATTTGGGGATTATCCATATCCTACATTAAATGTCGTTCAAGAATATACTCATTATGGGGGAATGGAATATCCCTGCCAAGTCTATGCTTCTGAACAAGCAGATAGTGCTGATAATCCATGGGTATATCTTGAGACTGTTATAGTACATGAAGTCGGGCATCAATGGTTCTATAATTTGGTTGGGATTGACGAGGTTGATTGGGGCTTTTTAGATGAAGGTATTGTATGCTGGATTACAGATTGGGCAAAGGATTTTTTTCATCCTGACTGGAATCTTTTTGAACCATATTGGTTAATGGATTATGTATGGAATTATTCTTTGAATTATGGATTACCTAATAGAATTAATCAATCTATCCCTGATTGCCTGAGTAGTAATACAGACTATTGGTACACAGCATATAGAAAAGCTCCAGTTGTACTTGAAAATTTACGGCGTATTATAGGAACCGATAAGATTCTTGAAGGTCTAAGAATCTTTACCCATGAATTTTACTTTGAAATTGCAACATTTACAGACTTTATTCAATCAATTGAATCTGCAGTAGGTGAATCTCTAGATTGGTTTTTTAATCCTTGGTTTAATAACCCTTATCTTCCCAAATATAATTTTGTTGATGTAATATATGATGCTACAAGTAAATTACTCAATATTACAATTGAAGATGTTAACGAAGGTTTAAATCCATATAGTTATTCGCAACCAATCCCTCTCGAAATTTATAATAATAGCTTGAACTTAGAATTCAATGGTGATACATGGGTTAATGGTACAACTTCTATTATCGTTCCAATAGAAACGGTACCAGTGCGTGTTGTTTTAAATTATTCTAATAATATTCCTGTTCAATTGTCACAGTATGGTTTAACCTATTTAGAAACTACAAATATCACAATTGTGAATATTCCATCTCAAGGGATCGCAGGATACGATATTTTAATTATCGTTTTCTGTTTCTGTGCTTTAGGATTGATAACTATCTATAAGAAGAATCGATCTTCTCATAAATAATCAATTTTTTTTTTTATTGAGTTTTACTTTTCACATAAAATTGCATGATTCATCATTCTGGAACCAACAAAACAATCTAAAATTAACCTTTTATTAGTGACACTTACACTAAGGCATCTTTTTATTGCATCAATCGATTTAGGGTGACCAAATTCATTACTACTAAAGAACTATCTTAAAATACTTGTTTCATCTTCAATTAGCATTGAGACATCAAATAGAGTTGATCTTAACAAAAATTAAAAAAAAAGTGTTTTAAATAGTTTATTTGAAATATTCCCGTCTTATCAAATAGATTTTGTGCTATATCTAAGTGTCTACACACGCAATACTTGTTTTTATTCACAACAATCTTCATTTAATGTTGTCTCTCTTTTATTAGCGCTCTCATTTGAGCTCACGCAAGTGCAAAAACAATTCTTATCTTCCTTAACGGGTTCCAAATCTTTAATTTGTTTTAGCTTATTAGACATTTCTTTATGTCATCCGAAATTTTGTTTTCAATAAATTTTTAATAGATTGCTATATATTATATATTAAGTATAAATTGTAAAGTATTTAAATTGGTAAGTGTATAATAGCATAGTAAGTAAAAATAAGGTGATTTACTATCAATATGAATACTAATTCAGAATGTAGCAATACAGAGCAAAATGGAATATGTTTTTGCCCGATTGAAGGAGTTATCGAAGTTTTAAGCAAAAAATGGGCATTAGTAATTATCGGTACAATAAGTAATCATAAACGAATTAGATTTAATGAACTTATAAAAGATTTAACTGGAATAAGTCCAAGAACCTTATCAATGAGATTAAAAGAATTAGAAAAAGCAGAGCTTATAAAAAGAGAAAGTTTCCCAGAAATTCCACCAAGAGTCGAATATACATTGACGCAAGATGGCATAGAAGTTAAAGATGCTATGATACCTCTCATGGAGTGGGCTCATAAAAAGTCAATTCAATCAGAAGCAGAAAAATAAAATAATTTAGCTATTTATAATTTTAATTCGTGTATTAGATTACATATTTTTTGTGAGTTTCTTGTAGAGAAAAGAAATGGCCTACCAGATTGAAAGGTTAATTTTACAGCCTCTCCGAAATCTGTGTTACAAGCCCATGATCCATCTAACCCGAATCAAATTCGTACTCCACCATAAGCCCTAAAACGTGCTTTAGTTATATCGTTGGGGGAGAACGGTTTAAGTGTACTTAAAAATATCTAGTTTAGTTCTTATGTTCATAAAAATTAGATTATTTTATTATCAAATTTTTAGGGTTTATTAGAAATTGAAATCCACGATTAATTAAAAAAAAAGATAATAAGATTTCTTAATTATTTTCTCTTCCTTAAAGGATATTCCCAAATACTCAAACCTGCTATGAATATTAAACTCACGGGAAGAACATGAATCCAAGGGATAGTCGATTTTACTGATTGACTTTCTAAATAAATTTTAATTTCATGAGAGCTATGCGTGTATTCAAAATGAATTAAAATACCTATTTCTCCAACACTCAAAGTAAAAGGGATCTGTATTCCATCAATGGATACTCCGTATGGGCTAAGTAAAACAGCTTTGGGAATTAAAACATCACAATATCCTGTCGTTCCAGCTCGACCATAAATCTCAAAGCTAATTTCATTCCGCGATTCATTAAACACAAGCCCAAAATCGGAGGAATTAGATTTTACAGTTATTGTGTAAGGGGCATCGTCTTTTATTATTAAATAATTAGTAGTAGTTAAGATTAAAGGCTCAATTTGGAACATCTTTGCATCAACCCAACTTTCACACGTTCTCTGAAGTGCCCAAATATAGTCTCCATCCCAAGCAATTGCCCATGTCCCATCAGCCACTGGATAAATTTGCCCTACAACTTGCCAATCATGAGAATATTTAGTTAGATTACCTCCTCCGGTAACTGCCCAGAAATGTGAGCCTGTCCAAACTAAACCTCCGCTAATACCTTCTCCAGGAACTTGAATTTCTTCAATAATTGCCCCAGTTTTATTTATTTTCCTTACTAAAGCACCCCCCCTACTAGGAATATAGAGAAAGTCTCCAACACAAGTTAATCCTTGTATACCACCTTCATCTTTTTTTGGTAGATCAAATGAATCATTTACTACTATTGCATTCCCAGAAATTAAAAACTTGAAAATTTTGAGTTGACTATGATCATAAGCAAAAAAGTACTCTCCATCCCATGCTAAACCTCGGGCATTTTCAATAACATCATTTTGAATTTCAATATAATCTCCTGTATCTGGATTCATTCTTATAAAGTTTAAAGCACTCCCTATCTGAGCATTCCAAAAATCAAATCGCCAAATATAGCCCATAGCATGCTCTAATGCCCACCCAAAACTTAATCCCAATCCAATTCTTTTTACAACCCTCCTTGTTTCATCTACTGAATCATATACATATGGATATTGATCCTCTGAGTCACCCGGAACATAATCTAATGAATAGTTTTTAACATCTTGATAATCAAATACCGGAATCGGTAATGTCATGGTCCCATTATCATTATTGATTAGGGTTACATTTGAATTTGGAGTTATAGTAATATGTGGAGGAGATAATGACGGATCAAAAATGTTTTCTTCTATAGTCGCATTTGTGTGAGCAGCAATCGACACAATATCACCACTATAATTAGTAAAGTAATTTCGTTTAAGATAAACTTCCGAATTTTCTGAATGAAACGCCACAGTTCCATTTTTAAATATATTCCTCCTAATAGTAGCATTATTAAACTGTTCTAAAGCAATCTCATGATACCCATTTCCGTATAATGTATTGTTTACATAATCCACATTGGAATATTCTGCGTACAGTCCTTCTGTATTGACCCACCTCACTATTGAATTCGCAACTGTAGATTCAGAGTAAAATTGGACAATTCCTACGAGTCCATATTCTATAATAGTATAATTAAATGTAGAATCTGTAGTACCATTCATATAGATGCCATCCCAATCCCCGTTGATTGGCGGTTCAGCATCAGAAGTAAACCAAATCTGCTGATCTGGTGCTCCTAGCGCGTTTATAGTTCCAGCTATAAAAAGGCTTAACCGAGCATCAGGAATTTTGTACCCCCTATAATGCTTAAATTTAACAATTGTTCCGGGTAATATAGTAAGTGTTGCATTCTTAGAGACTGTAATGCTTCGAGTTACAAGAATATTTCCACTCCATGTCTCATCACTATTAATTGTTTCATTTTTTATCTGCATTGGGGGATTACTCGATTTTATCTGCGGTTTAAATTCTTTTTTTTCTATAATGCCATTAATCTTATTAGGATCACTATTAGAAAAGTCACCAAGAAAAATACTAGCAAAAATCAAGCCAAAAAATAAGAGAGGCAATATAGGGATAAACAGTTTATTTGATTTTAACATTCTCAACCCCATTTAAAAAGTGAATATTAATATATACAATTTATTTATATAAAAATATTATTTTCAACAATTCTTCGAGCCAATAAGTCTATTTGTTTGTAGAAAATTAATTAAGCCAAAAACAGAAAAATAGATCAATTTAGCTATTAATAATTTTAATTTACCAATTCAAAATCCAATTTTTCTTACTTTTATGATTCTAATAAATATCAAATATATTTTTATAATATAACTCGATTATTAGGTAAGAAAGCTTAATTTTTTAATGATGGATAAGGGGCATTATATTTGAGAATTTTAGTATTAAGCCACCGGAATCTGTTTTTTCCTCCATATATATTTTTAAAAGTTCCTGAAACAATTGAAAGGGATGATCTTAAACAGGTTCCCACTTTAATAGAGCTTTATGAAGATGGTTTTTTTAAACATATGTTTGGAACTTTTAAAACAGCTAATTTGTTGTTTGATATTCCGAGTAAGTATTCAAGAACGAAAAAGGAGCGCCTTTTAATTTCAATAATAGTTGATAATAAAAACAAAATTAACACTACTTTAGCACAAGAACTTTTAGAAGGATTTGTTGAAGAATTTAAAAAAATTAAAAAAGCCTATAAGGCTTTTTATGTGGACTCTCAATTTTATCAAGGAGATATAGGTAAGCTACAGGAAATTAGAACACTATTAGAAACATTTAATACATCTTTTCCAGAAGAAAGAGTCATATTTGAACAAAAAGAGGCAAAAGTGCTAATTTTTGGACTTTCGATGGCGGGGAAAACAACTATTATTAAGACAAGAAGAAAATCTGTATTAAAAACAATATTTCCAACCATAAATGTAGATATTTCTAGAATCTTAGTTAATAATGTATCTCTATTAACTTATGATACACCTGGACAAGTAAAATTTAAGGAAATATGGAAACCATATCTGAAAAAACAAGACGGTTTGATTTTTGTTTTAGATGTTTCGGATAAGTTAAAATTCCCAGATGCACGTGCATTATTACATGAAATAGTAGGAATGCCGGAGCTAAGTGAATTACCACTTCTTATTCTTTTCAATAAGATTGATTTAGAAGAACCGAATATAAATGATCTAGAAGACGATATGGGATTAGAAAAGCTTGGAAAAATGCCAATGAAATCTTTTTTAACAAGTGGAATTAATAATATAAATATTGATGAAGCATTTAATTGGCTTTCACTTAAAATAGCCGAGAGAATTGAAACATATACCCCAAGAACAGATATTGGGATAATATTTTGTCGATGGGACGAAAATCTTGGCGTTAAAATCGAAGCAGTTCATCCTAAAGATGCTTTCGAGAATCCAGAATTGATTTCTATAAAAAGTTTTTCAATTTCGCAATATATTTTTGGAGGAGGAGAATTTAAACGTGCCTCAGTAATTTTACCATTTCCTCATTTAAATTCAAATGCTGCAATTTATTTTGATTATGTATCTGATGAGAGTATTAGAGGGGGTTTATTACCATTATCACTAATAATTTATTACAATGATAAGATTCCTAAGAGTATAGTTAACCAATTTAGTTATTTCATTCTTAAACAATTTGATAACATAAAAAATAATTACTTGAATAATATTCAAGTATTAGAAATTCTAAGAGAGATTCATAGTACAATAACAAATCAAATTGATTTATATAAACCATCAATTGAAGCCCTTAAAATTGCTGAATTACGTTATGAAGCTTTATTTAAGGCTGCTCGAGATGCGATTTTGATTATTGATAAAAAATCAGGAATTATAATGGATGCTAATGAACAAGCAGAGGAGTTATTTCAACTCCCTTTTGAAGATTTTATCGGATTCCATTCAAGTCAATTATTAAATGAAATTATAAATATCGATTTTAATGAAGAAATATTTGATCAGCTTAATAGTTCCTTTCCTTTAAGATTAGATGTCATTGATAATTCAGGTAATCTTATTCCAGTTGAAATTAATGTAAATGACGTACAAATGGGAGGACAGGTCTTTACTCAATATATTATTCGAGATGTCAGTAAGAGATTAGAGGCAGAAATTAAATTAAAGAATTCTGAAATAAAATATCGTCATCTTTTTAAAGATTCACCATTTTCTATTCTTTTAATTAATCCTAATGGTTCTATAGTTGATTGTAATCCTGCATTAGAAAAGTCTTTAGGATATACAAGAGAAGAATTATTGGGGAGGCAGTTTGTGGATCTTTCATTAATTCATCAAGATTATTTAGTAGAGGTTCTTAAGAGATTTAGAAAAGAAGAAAGGGGCAGAATTTTTCCATCATTAGAAATTCAACTTTACCAGAAAAATGGGAATCTCATTTGGGTGAATATGCTATCTTCTTTTGTTGAAATTGGTGATGAAACTTTTTATCAAATAATTTGTCATGATGTAACAGAGCAAAAAAAAACAGAACTGGATTTAAAGAAAATTTCAAAATTAGAAGGCATTATTGCGAGAACTATTTCGAGATTTATAGGTATAAAAGATTTTAATCAAGCAATTTATGATTCTCTTAGAGAGATTGGGGAATTAGTTAATGCTAATCGAGCTTCTATTTACATTTTTAATAATAGTTATAATTTTATGAAGAGAAATTATATTTGGTATGGTAAATTAACTTATCCACAAATTGATTTGCCTCAATTTATATCAATTAACAATTTTCCATGGGTAATTGAGAAATTAAAAACATCTGATTATTTTTGCATTAATGATGTTGCTATGCTTCCTAAACAAGCAATAAACTTTAAATATTTTCTTGAAATGCAAAAAGTTGAAAATATTTTAGTATTTGCAATAAAAATTAATGATTTATTAGAAGGAATCATATGTTTTGATAATCTATCGGAAAAAGATTATTGGAAAGAAGAAAATCTTGAAACGTTAGGAATTTTCTCAGATATACTAAAAAATGCGATATTGCGTAAATTAGCTGAAAACAACTTACGCATAAGCGAAGAATCTTTCCATGAAGAATTTGATAGAGAATACTTCTATAAAGAACTATTCATAAATGATATAAATAATATAATAAATAGCCTTCAATCATCATTAGACAAATATATCAAGCAAAACAGTCAATTTATATCAAAATCTTTAAGAGAATTATTAGATAATGTAAAAAGCGAATGTATTAACGCCCAACTTTTAATATATACAATACAAAAATTAACAGTACTTAATGAAACAAAAATTGCAATTGTAAAAGTAGATTTAAATAATGTAATTAATGACGTTATAGATTTTATAACTAGTACATACACCAACAAAAAAATTAATATAATTGTTGAAAATCCCAGTAAGGAGTTATACGTGAAGGCTGATAAGTTTCTAATAGATGTTTTAGTTAATATACTCATTAGTTCGATAAGATATAGTAAAAAACCCTCAATTGAATTGAAGATTATTATCTATAGAAGTAAAGAGAATAATTTAAATTATGTTAAAATAAAATTCATCGATTATAAAAAAGAAATCTTAAATATAGAGAAAGATATGATTTTCAAAAAGGAGAGAGAAAAAGATAGTAAAATTAAAGAAATAATTTTAGGATTTCTTCTAGTTGAACGAATCTTAAATAATTATAAAGGAAAAATATGGGTAGAAGGAAATAATTTTGTTATCTTAATACCTGAAGCTTAGAAATTTTTGATATAAAAACCCCCGTGCAAGTTCTGACCTACATATATGGCAAGATTAAATTTAATCATTGATATGTAATTTTAATTTGATAATTCGTGTATTAGGTTGCATATTTTTTGTGGGTTTCTTGTAGAGAAAAGAAATGGTCTCCCAGATTGAAAGGTTAATTTCACAGCCTCTCCGAAATCTGTGTTATAAGCCCATGAGCCATCTAACCCGAATCGAATTCCTACTCCACCATAAGTCCTAAAATGTGCTTTAGTTATATCACAACTGGTTATTTTGTTTAGAGGAATCCTTTTATGATTAAATATTCCATAGGACACTTTAAGTTGATTTCTGGTTAAATTAATTTTTAGTCCTCTGTAGTTCCAATAAAAAAGAAAAATGAGTAGACTTACAACACCAAAAATGATACCTACAAACCAAAGTTCTTCTGGATTGATAAGAGGAATGATTATACCGAGAGAGAGAATTAACAAAAATGCAAACAGGATTACAGCCTTAACAAATTTTCCCGCAGGAACCCATTCTGCATATACTATATCATCATGATTTTGGATATTATTTTCTTTAATTATATTAATCACCAATTTAATTTTGTGTCTTTCAACATGCTCACCAAAAATAAAATGGGATTTAAATTTTTTTAATCTTACTATAAGAGAAAACCTTAATTTAAGAAATATTTATAACTAAAAGGAGAGAAATAAAAATATGAATGATTATGATTTTGACAAAGAAAGGAAGCAATTAATGGATCTAATGAAAAATACAGATAATTTCTTCAAAGATTTTGGAAGAGTTGATGATGATGCATTTTCTGAGGGAGCGATTCCAAAAAAATATAAAGAATTAGCAATGGTTGCTGTATCAATTGTTTCAAAATGCGAAGAATGTATTGAATATCATATCAAGGAATGTCTAAAAGTGAATTCGAGTGCACCAGAGATTATTGATACAATTAAGATGGGAATGATGGCTGGTGGTTCACTTAGTTATCCATATGTAAGACATTCATTTAAAATGTTAAAAAAATTAAAAATTATAAACTGAAATGACTAAGAAAGAAGAAATTATCGGTTCATATAAAATATCTAAATTCCCTAAAGATAGAATTCCTACTCTAGATTTTCTTGCAGTTGGAGACAATAAACATTATGTAAAGGGATTAATTGAAGTTGATGTTACCAATGGACAGCAAATCATTAATAATTATGAAAAAGAGACTACTATAAAGATCTCTTTTACTGCTTGGTTATTAAAGTGTATAGGAAAGGCAGCAAGTGAATACAAAGAAGTTCACTCACTTATGAAGGGTAAAAAGAATATCATATCTTTTGATGATGTTGATATCTCTGTTCCTGTTGAAAGGTTAGCTAAAGGATTGAAAGTTGTGATACCGCTAGTAATAAGAAAAACAAATATAAAAACTGTCAAAGAAATTCATGAAGAAATTAGATCAGCACAATTAGAGAAAGTTGAAGGAGCTACTGTCCTTGGAGAGAATCCACTTAAAAGACGGGTTAAATTTTATACGAAACTTCCGAAATCAATAAGGAGATTTTTAATAAAAAAGTTATTGAAAAATCCCTTAAGAGTTAAGAAAATAATGGGTACAATTATAGTAACCGCAGTTGGAATGTTTGGAAAACTCTATGGATGGCCAATTCCGACTACTACTCATCCACTAGCATTCGCGATTGGCGGAATTACAAAAAAGCCGGGAGTTATAAATGATAAAATTGAGATTAGAGAATATTTAACCATTACTGTTTTAGTTAATCACGATGTAGTAGATGGTGCTCCTGCTACTCGTTTTATTAATAGACTAAAAGAATTAATTGAATCAGGTTATGGATTAACGGAATTAGAAAAGAATGTTTTCAGATGAATTTAACAAAATTTAAAGCGAATAAGGTTTACCCCTTACTTTTTTTGTACCATATTTGCGTGCTTGTAATCTCCAACCTAAGTTAACAAATATATTATAGAGAGAATTTGGTATAAATCTCTTTGAAAATAAGTTGACCGCTTCTTGAGGGACTTCTTTACCAGCCACTAAAGCTTGAGCTGTAATATCTAATCCTTTTACGACATTTCTGACCATACCTCCTCTTTCAAGTAGAGGTACTCCACCAATTGAGCCTCCCTGACCAAGAGCAAGCCCACCCTTCCATATAAAGCCACAATCTTCGGCAAAAATTCTACAAATGCGAAGTGCGGTATGATTTTGGTAAAATTCAGGGAAACCATTATTAGAAATAGCAATGAAATTTTTAGATTTTTTAGATTCTAATCGATCTCTTTCTTCTTTAATAAGTTCCATTGCTTTAACAACGGGAGCTGGTAAACTATCAACATATAAAGGAAATGAAAGGATAATTAAATCTGCCCTATTAATCATTTCAAAAAGACTTTGAATTTTTTCTTCTCGATTTACAAGCCTATGGATAAATCCTTTCTCAATAATCATCCCAAACTCTTCTAATTTTGAGACTAAATAATTTCCTAGAGATGCTGAAGTACTTTTTTCTCCTTTTGGGCTACCGACTAATAAGAGTGCTTTTTTATCTGTGCTCATGCCAGGACCTCCAATTTTTCTAATATATTGGCAAATTCATTAATAAAATCATTTTTGTTAAGGTTCTTAGTATATATTATAGCTTCATGAACAGGGGCACCCATATTGAGCGAATTACGATAAACTAATTCTTTAAATACAGATTCTTTTTCCTCATTGGGTGTATCTAAGACTCCAACTGCAATAATCGAGCTTCTTTTTTCATAGCGATACTTATGATGAGTTTCTCCATTTCTTTTTGTAAAGAACGGTAGTATATCTGGAATAAACCTATCTAATACTTTTTTCAACTCCGAAGAATATCCTCCAAATGTAATAGGAGTAAAATGTATAATTAGATTACTCTGAACCATCTTTTTAGTGACCTCTCGACCGTAATCTACTATTTTGCATTCCCCTGGTGTCTTTAACCAGCAATCAAAAAGGCCTTGACAGGCAGCAATTTTAAAATCTTTTAATAAGATTTGTTCTACCTCAAATCCATCTCTTTCAAGTAATTCTACTATTAAAGAACATATTGTACTGAAATCATGATCATTCTTTAAACTTCCATTTAATAGAAGCGCTTTCATTTCATTATAACCTTTTAACAGCAATATTTTTGTATTAATTAAGAATTAAAATTAAGAAGAGTCTTTTTAAATTATAAGTGCTAAATTTGCATCTCTTTTCAAAAAAGAAAAATGCTAAAATTGCATTTTCTTTTTTATATAAATTAAAAATACTTATATCAATTTAAAAAATTTAGTGAAGTCGTATCATGAATGTAATAAAAAACCATCCATTGACTAGTTTCTTTATCATAGCTTATATCTTAACGTGGATTTTTACTTTACCCTTCATTCTAACAGGTTTAGGGTTAATATCAGTAGATTTGAATTGGCACTTTTTAGGTGCATTAGGTCCTACTCTTTCAGCTATAATAGTGGTTTATTTAGCTAAAGGAAGAATTGGATTAAAAGAACTCAAAGAAAGATGTCTTAAGTGGAAAGTTGGACTTTTTTGGGTTATTTTTTCGGCCTTTATAATGCCTTTCTTCCTTATTCTAACAATTTTATTGAACTTCCTTTTTACAGGAAATATAATTGATTTGACTGCATACATGATTAACAACGGATTAGTAGATATAGGTTCAATTTTGTTATGGATTTGGGTTGGTGCGATTTCTTATGGCACCTTTGAAGAAATTGGATGGAGGGGTTACGCATTACCTAAATTACAAGAAAAATATAACCCTTTAATCGCAACGCTTATATTATTCCTTGGTTGGAGTCTTTGGCATGCACCTTTCTTCTTTTATAGATTTTCTATAACTATACTTTTTGGATGGCTCTTTGGTCTATTCATGGGTGCAATTCTTATGACATTTATTTACAATAGTTCAGGAGGGAGTGCCTTAATGGCAATTATATTCCACATTTCCAATAATATTGTCTGGTTATTTAATATCGCTGAAATTCAAATGTATATTTCTATTATGATGTCGATTTTGGTTGTATTTATATTAATAATCTGGAGAAAAACACTTTCCACAAAAAAAAATTGAGAATTTAAAATGATTTAGAAATTTATCTAACTTTAGATGTAGAATATATTTTAATCGGAAGCATTACTTTTAATTAACTTATCAATCCAGTTCTCGAAATAAAACATTTTAGTAGGCACAAAACTGATTACTTCTTTAACATATGGAATTTTTTCAATTTCCTTCACTTGCTCATCAATTTCTCTTAACTTATTTATAAATACAGTGAATATGAATGCTTCTTGATTAGCAACTCTCCACACGTAAAAATAATTTTTTACTATTTTCATAACTTCGCTATAAGATTCAGACGCAATTCTTTGAAATTTAACAATTAATAGGTAAGAGAGGAAGTCGGCTGCGCTTGTATCAAGGTCGATCATGAAAAGAATAATGTTATTTTCCCTCAGATAGCTTAACCTTCTTTTGACAGTTTTAGTTGAGATTCCTAACTCATTTGAGATTTCTTTATCGGTTCTTCTGCAGTTATCTTTAATAGAATTAATTATTTTCCAATCTGTTTTGATCAATCTTTTATTTTTAAAGTCAAGGTCTGGAGGAATGAGTAAGATAAAGTTTTCGGTGTTTTGGATATCTTCAAATTCCATCAATTTTTCAAGATTTTTTTTGAATTCATAATCATCAGAGTATATATGAATAATCTGCATCCTATTTTGGAGAGAAATAGCCCCTCCGCTAACTTCATCTAGTTGTCCAATACGTTCAATTAATTCTTGTTGATCTGTACCTTGTTTTACCTCAGCAAGAGTATAACACACAGATTTTTGAAACATTAAAAAATTGAGATTGGTTGTAAATTTCATTATTACTCCCAGATCCACAAGATTATTAATCCTTTTTTTGACTAAGTAGGGAGTTAACTCAACTTTCTTCGCAATTAATTCATAAGGCATTCTTCCATCAAAAAGCAGCAATTTTAGAATTTCTAAGTCTTTATGGTCCATTTTAAAGTGAGTAACAATTTCTTTTATACTAATTAATGTCCGATTTCCTTATTTATTTTTATGAAACTGTACAGTTTTCAAAAAAAAATTGTCCAGTTGATAGGATTGAAATCGCCACACTCTTTAAATATTTCAAATATTTCTTAATGTATGAGAAAAACTGAGTAGTGATAGTCTGTTTTTCTTAATAAATTACAAATAATTAAAAGGAGGTAAAAAGTGTGAAAGAAATAATAATGTTGCATCAAAGTAAAAACTCAAGTTGGTATAAACCTTGGGATAAACGATCCATGGGTTTAAATATCATCGGTTTCATGAGTATAGCTGTTTTAACAGCTGTATTTACCGTGTTTTTTGATATTATAATGATAGAAATAGGGTATATTTATTTGTATTTTGTTATGGTTTTTCTGATGATGGTAACGTATTTTTTCTGTATTTATTTGAAGACAAAGGGTACAGCTCTTTTCTTTTTCGGATTATGTGGAATTATCGGAATTCCGATTGAACTTATAATAGAATGGCAGATAGAGAATACGTTAAAGTCTCCATGGGGTTCTGTATATTGGGCTTTAATTTATATTGCATATGGATTGTCTATAGATCTATCATTATGGTTATTAAAACCTGCTAAAAATGAGAGAAAAGCAGTTTTATTTTCCTCTCTAATCTCTTCAGTCTGCTTTGTCCTGCTAAGTATTGTATCTGGATCTTTTTACAAATCTGGATTTTCTGTTCCAGGTGTTGATGATTTTCTTACATACGGCTACTTTTTGATACCATATTCAATCATTCAGGGAGTGATGGGGGGGTTTATAGGTTGGTATATTGCGAATTCTATACTTAAAAATAGAATTCAGAAGGAAAATTTAATTATGAAATAAAAAAATGGTGATAAATATAATGAGTGAATTAAGACTAGAATTTGATGAAGCTTTGGAGTTATGTGAGCAAATTCGCGCAAAGAATAAGAAAAAATCGATTTCTTTTAATAAATTATGGTGTTGGGGCTGTGCAAAGTTCACTAAAGTTCCTGAGAAGAGATGCTTCGCAAATGCTGAAGATGGAAGCAATACGGGATGTGTTCAAATTAATAAATTATATAAAAAGCTGAAAAACCAATAATATTTTTTTTGTTTTTTTTTTTGGCATTATTAAATAATCGACTTTTAGACATAATTTTAGAATCTACAAAATTTTAAAAGATGAATTCTTTTAATAAAAAATTAATGTGATATAAATGAAGTTAAACAGGTTAAAATCAGTAGTGAACCAGGTAATAAGAGAATCGTCTGGTGATTCACAAGGATATATGGTGGATCCATTTTATCATTATACTCCTGAAAATGAGCTAATAATTGATTTAAAAACGGGCAAATTCACACCTGAATTGGAGGGAGATGATGTGGAGAGGTATTATAAATCTATTATCGATTGGTTTCATAATGTATTACCAAAAGAAGGTATCCCAATTGACGTTATAGATAAGGCAGTTTTAAAAATAACTCCTCAAGGTAAAGAGTGTATTATTGAAGCTCAAGGACGTAAATTTTCTTCTTTTTTAAAATTTTAACATTAAATTTTCATACTTTACCCAAGGATTCTCTTAGCTCCTTCAATATGGTATTTTCTAATTAATCATGTTTAATATAGAAACTATAACTTATGTTTGGTTTTTATTTTATAATTAATGGTAAAAAAAATTAAATAAAATATTACAGAAAGTTTCTAAAACCCACGTTTTAATTCTTTGAATATAACAGAAGTAGAGTGATATTAATTATTAAAGATAAAGTTATTTTAATCACAGGGTCTACAGATGGCATAGGATATCAAACAGCAATAGAGCTTGTTAAATCTGGTTATCATGTAATTGTACATGGAAGAAATCGGGAAAAAGCGCAATTAACAACCCAAAGAATTCAAAAGATAACTAATAAAAATAAAGTAAATAGCGTCTATGCTGATCTTAATTCTTTTAATGAAATAAAAGAAATGGTCAATGATATTTATGATCATTTTGATAGATTGGATGTATTAATTAATAATGCTGGAGTTTATAAATCAAAACGGCAAATAAATCAAGAAGGATTAGAAGAAACTTTTGCCATAAATTATATAGCCCCATTTCTCCTCACTAATCTTTTAATCGATTTATTGAGAAAAGCAGAATCAAGTAGAATAGTTAATGTAGCTTCGCGAGTCCAATCAAACCATTTGGATATCAATGATCTTCAATTTAAAAAGGACTATACTGGAGTAAAAGCTTATGCTAGATCAAAAACAGCTCTTATATTATTTACTTATTTCCTCGCAAATAAATTGGAAAATACAGATATAACTGTAAATTGTCTTCATCCAGGAGTGATAAATACAAAATTATTGAGATCTGCTTATGGATCAGGTGGCGCTTCATTATTAGACGGTGCTAAGACCTTAATTTTTGCTGCTCTAGCACCACAACTAGAAACAGTAACTGGAAAATATTTTGTAAATAATCACCAAGCACCCTCGAAAGATATTACGTACAATAATGAGATTCAGAAAAGACTCTGGAAGAAAACAGAAGATATTTTAGGGATAGAATTTGGAAATTTTTAAGTGAAAACACTTTACTTTAATCCTAGAATCAGAATTATGTTCAAATTCTAGAATCTTCTAAAAATAAAGAGTTAAATTAATTTTGGGAATTTTATATGTTTAAAATCGAATCTAAAATTGAAATTTAGTCATAAGATGGAACTAAAAATAGCTAATTCGTTCGAAATTCCTACATTCAGTAAATCTTATAAACTATTTAGACATTTCTAATATTTAAGAAGACATCAAAATTTAAGTAATAAAAACAAATAAAATGATAAAGTTATCTAAAAATTCGGAAACGGAGGTAAACTTTGTTTAATGATAAATCAAAAATTAGAGTACGGGTTCAAAATAACTGATTTTGGTGAGATTAATAATGATAGTCTTAATGATTTCGGTTTCTCTCTAAAGGAATTTTTCTCAAAGAAAGAAAATTCTGTATATGACTCTTTTTTAATTAAAAGTTTTGAATTTAAGAAACATGGTAGGAATGGTAATTCTTTTCTTCTAGAATTTGAAAAATTGTTAGAAAATTTTATTGCTAGCGTTTAATATTGACGAAAAAGTACTTAAAAATAAATATTTAATTCCTAAAATTAAAATAGAGAGGCATTTAAAATGTATTGTCCGAACTGTAAGGCGGAGCTTAATGATATTAATTTTTTTAATTTAAAATCAATTGATAAAATTTTAAGATTTAATTAATAGGCTCTTTTATAACGTAAAGATTTTATTTAAATCTTTTCTAAGTTGATCACGAAAATTAGGATGGGCAATATTAATCAAAGCGTTTGCTCGTTGACGTATTGTGTTCCCACGTAAATTTACAATACCATATTCAGTCACTACATAGTGCACGTCATTACGTGAGGTTGTTACACATGCTCCTTCATTCAATTTAGTAACTATTCGACTTATTGTCCCCTTTTTATTTGATGAGGGAAGAGCAATAATAGATTTACCTCCAGGAGATAAACTAGATGCTCGAACAAAATCTACTTGACCACCAACACCTGAATATTGTTGATACCCCAGTGTATCCGCACATACCTGGCCAAATAAGTCAACTTCGAGGGCAGAATTAATTGAAATTAGATTTTTGACTTTACCAGCTATCATAACATTATTGGTGTAATCAACAGTATGCATTTCAACATTAGGGTTATTATCAACAAATTGGTAAAGTTTCTTAGTACCCATTAAAAAGGTAGCGATAAATTTACCGGGATGTAAGTTATTATATTTATTTGTAATAACTCCTTTTTCATATAATTCCACTACTCCATCAGAAAACATTTCGGTATGAATTCCTAAATCTTTTTTTTCTTGAAGAAACTTTAACGCAGCATCAGGAATTCCACCAATGCCTAATTGAAGATTTGCCTTATCTGGGATTAATGAAGCGATATTACGGCCGATCTTTTCTTCAACATCCGTAATTTTTGGAAGAGGGATTTCTATTAAGGACCTGTCAGTCTCAACGATGTAATCGATGTCTGAGATATGGATATTCGCACCCTTGGTTCTAGGCATTTGCCTATTTACTTCAGCAATGACAATTTTCGAAGATTTAGTAGCTTGCACGGTATAATCCACAGATACGCCATAACTCATGAAACCTTCTTCGTCTGGTGGGGAAAGTTGAATAAGCGCGACATCTACAGCTAAAATGTTGTCTCTAAAAAGGCGCGGAATTTCAGAAAAATATGTTGGAGTATAATCAGCTCTTCCTTCACTTATTGCTTGTCGTGTTCCCGCTCCTGCAAATAAAGAGTTATGGCGAAAATGTGGTTTCATTTCAGGTAAGCAATATTGACATTCTCTAAGAGGGACCATATGAACGATTTCGACATTTTGGAGGCGATCTTTTTGTCTTACAAGTTCATCTACTAAAACAATTGGTTCCCCAGCTGCATGTCCAAATACTACTCTATTTCCAGATTCTATATTCAAGATTGCCTCCTCTTCTGAGCTACATTTTTGAGAATAATCATCTTTCCAATCTTTCATACTAATTACACCATATACTTATAAAAATTGTATCACCTAATCATAAACTATTATCTTTTTAAAAATTCGATCACTTTCTGGGTCCAAAGCTTATATTCTTGAATAATCAAACCATGGCCCGTATTCTTAAATAACATTAATTCGGCGTTAGGAATGCTTTCAGCCAGAATTTTAGCATTCTCAGCTGGTAATATTCTATCCTCTGTTCCATGTAAAATTAAAGTTGGAATATTTATCTCTGATAACCTATCATAAGTTTCAAATGTATCAACGTATGCTGATTGGCCTTCAAAACCTTTGGGGGTTGGAGGATGAGCCATATAATTTTCGACTACTTTTTCAATAATGTGAGGATTTCTTTTTTTATAATCCTCAGGAAATAAAGAATTAGTGAGTATTCGGGCCATTTCTTCGAATTTACCCTCCTTCATAAGAGGTAGCATCTTTGGGAATGGGTTTTCTTCGGGGATAGGAGTAACAATCCCATGAGAAGGACCACACCAAGAAGAGGTGAGTATCAATTTAGTCACTCTATTAGGGTAATTAAGTACTAATTCTTGGGCTATACAACCTCCCATCGAGAACCCTAATAAAAAAGTTTTGCTAAGATCCAAAGCATTCATTAAACCAATAGTGTCATCAGCCATCATTTTAGCATTATAATTTCCATCTGGGATATCAGTTCTCCCTGCACCTCTATTATCAAATAATACTGTTTTAAAAGATTTGGAAAATTGCTCAATACTATACGGTGGCCAACTATCTAATGAGCTGCTAAGTCCACGAATCAAAATAAAAGGATTTCCATCCCCATGAACTTTATAATAAATATTAATATTATTAACTTGAACTTTTGGCAATTAATTTTTCACAAAAGAGCTTGTTGCTATTTTTTTATTTATAAGGCTTTAATACAATTATTTTTAAAAATTTTTTGTTATACCCTCTAAATAAAATTTTTGATGGCTATTTTTACGATTATTGTTTAATACGACATATTAAAAAGATAAAATTGTTTATTTGTCTCGAACGCCTATTTTTTCACCGATTGGACATGTATATTTTGCGTGACAGTGTAAACATGCTATTTTAGGGAAAATAACAAAGAATCGAAATACCAACAAACCTAAGACAATCAGAAACATAACTAATAGAAGTAAAGAGAAATTTAAAATTAAAGCGGGGACTGAAGCCACGATTGGGAAGAATAAAGCAGCCATATAGATATTATTATAGCAAAATAACCCCTCAGCCCTTTTTGGAAAATCTTCCGGATTCCCTTCCTTTGCTAATTTTCTTGAGATTTTATTTAAACCAGATACACAACATGAATCTTCCATTCTGTAATACACACAATTTGGGCACACACTCAATGGCATAAGTACGTACATCTGCAGAAAGGCAAAAATAATATAAATTGAACCAATTAAATACCCCAACCATAAAAATGTATACCCTATAATTAATCCTATTCCTCCTATTATATAATGTAGAACCGTTGAAAACTCATAAATAAATACTCGAAAAAATGAATAGCTTTGATACAACTTAGCTCTTTGTCTGGATTTTTTAATTTCTGACGAGGATCCATAAATTTTTTCACTCATGTAATTAATCAACCTACTTTCTAGCAAAATTTTTCTTTATTTCATTAAATTTCATGAATTCCATATTAACTCTAATTTTGCTAGACAGAGTAGAGTCCTTTTTAATAATAAGTGCTAAATTTGCATTTGCAATAGTATTTTAATATCTTAATAATTCGGAATTTGTGGCTTTTTTGGGATTTCAATTCAAAAAATTACGAAAAGTCGGTGATTTCTATTTAGAAGAATATTTATTCACGGGGATTAAAGAACCACTTGGAATGTCCTATATTGCGAGCTATAATCAATTTATTGTCTTTATCAATAACATATTATTTAAATTTAAACGTTTTTGTAAAATTTATCGACAACTGGACTTTTACTAAATAATTTTATTATTTAGTCTCAATTTGGAAGCATCTCATTGAGATAGATCCATGCTGAAATCCTTCGTGAATAAATTTAACGG
>JBHLOI010000081.1:0-12328 GCA_048940645.1 Promethearchaeota archaeon
TAATGCTTGGAACTTTTTCTTTTACTAACTTTAACCACTTTTCACCCTGTTCCTTCCTTCTTTCAACCAGATCAGGATTCTGAAGTCTTGTTGCTAGTATATATATCGGCATAAAGAAATTTATTATAGTTATAAATAAAAGGTTTACCTTTAGGTATTACTTCTGTAAGTAAGGAAATAAATGATTTGCATGAATTATTTTCAGAGAAAAATTATTAAAACTACAATCACAATTGTGATAAATGTGACACACCATAACAACCAAAGTAATTCGTCATGTTCTCTTAAATGATTTTTTTTATCAAGATTTATCTGTTCACCACATTTTGGACAATGTGAGGGTATTTCTCCCCAAAAATAATTCCTAAAAATGCCACGAGTTCGATAGATGCGCGCTCCACAGTTCTCACATCTAGGTCTGCTTAATACCTTTTTACCTAATCTCATTTTATTTCAAATCTCATTTGTATGGATTCGTCATAATTTACATAAATTAACTGATATAAAAATATGTTTATACACCGATTATAAAAGGCACTCTAAATGTTTTTTTATAATAGGTATTCGCTCATTTTTTATTCCTTATTTAAAAGTAAAAATAGGTTATTACAATCTTTTCAACCACTATCAAAAAATGTTAAAATTTTTTGTTATCTTTTTAAATTATTGTCGATTTTGGAGAAGATTTTGTGTTATACACACATATTGTATTAGAAAATTTTTCACCTAAAATCAAAAGGTTTAAATAATAGTTCAAACGTTTTTGAAAGATATTCAATAATAATATGAATTTGATCAAATATGTTCACCGAATTTCTTGAAATAGTAAAATTTTTAAACTATATTGTATTTAATTTAATAAAGTTTCAGTGGGATATAACTCCCACTAAAAATATAAAAAAAATTTAGCATGTGAATATAAGATGGCATTAGAAAAGTTAAAAGTTAGCATGGAAGTTTTAATAAAACCTAAGAAGAAGGTATTTAGGACATATGAGTTAATTTGTTTGGAGAAACTTAAAGAATTGGGTGTCTGTACAGCAGCAATATGGTCAGCTGCGATGGGATATAATCATAGAAGCTCACTTGCTAAAATTATAAAAAGGATCGAAAAAAAATATCCTGACAAGTTGAAAATATACTATAATAGGTCACCACGTCAATATGAAGCTCTATAAAGTATGAATTTTTTATATTGTCACAGAAATCCTGTAAAATAGCATTTACCTAATAAGTAGCATAATAAAGAGGAATTAAAAATGGTAATAAAATGTCCTAAATGCGGAATTGAATATTCTTATGGTAGAAATATTTGTCATATATGTGAAGATCATTCCATCTTTTTTGGAACTTTATTCAATGAAGATCGAAGAGAATATCAATGGAATTGTAATTCGAAAATCATTTCAAATGTGTCGCATACTAATCCTTTAACGTCAGAGCTCCAATTGAAAAACACAGAGTTAATAATAGAGGAGAAAAATTCTTATGAATGGAATTGTGATCCTACCTTAAGAGTTATATATATTTCTTTTTTTGATACGGAATTAGGATGGAACCTGGTTTATGAATAGAGTCTAAAATAAAAGAAGTTGAATAAAGAATGACAAAATTTTCAATGATGACACATCAATCAAGCATAATTGGGTCTAGAACTAGGGTAGAAGATTCTTGCGAATCTGGGCTTTGTCCAATTTGCATTGCAGATTGCCCTGTATTTTGTGAAGTTTCAAAATCAGCATTGAGGGGGCGGGAGGTGCTTTATCCGCGGAGAGAATATTTTGGTAATTCTACTGCAGGAACCCCTAAAGATTTTGGCTTATATTATAGTGATTTTCAAATACAATTTGAGGCTAGAGGGGCACAGGGTATTGAACTTGATGAAGATAAAGCAATTTTTCCTAATGTTGATTTAACAACCTATTGGGGAAAAATTTTACAAAAATACCCTATTGTTATAGCAGGATTAGGAAGCACTTATGTTGCGAAACGCAACTGGGAAGGTTTGGCCATGGGTGCAGCTTTAACTGGAGTTAGTATTATTATAGGAGAAAATGTAGTAGGTATGGATATTAATACTAAATTCGCAAATCATGCTGTTTACCCTAAAGTAATTGATACAGAAGATATGAAATTCCGTGTTAAAACGTTCAGAGAATTTTGGGATGGAGCCCATGGAGATATTATAGTGCAGAAAAATGTGGAAGATACAAGATTGGGAGTTTTTGATTATGTTACATCAAAACTGGAAGTAAATGCACTTGAACTTAAATTTGGCCAAGGAGCTAAAGCTATTGGAGGAGAAGTTAGATTAGAATCTCTTAAAAAAGCACAATTATTGCAAAGGAGAGGATATTTAGTTTTTCCTGATCCCTCCAATCCTGATGTAATCGAACAATGGAAAGAGGGATTAATCCCTGACTTCGAGAGACACAGTAGGGTCTCACTCGCATCTACAGATGAGATTTTAGAAGAAATAGAAAAAATTCGTTCGAATGGAGCGAAAAACATCTTTATTAAGACAGGTGCTTATAGGCCCGCTGCGACAGCTTGGATAATAAGATTAGGTGTAGAAGGAAAAGTCGATGGAATGACTTTTGATGGAGCAGGAGGTGGAACTGGAATGAGTCCTGTTAGTATGATGAATGAGGGGTCTATACCGACAGTCTATTTAGAAGCATTAGTAGTTGGGTGTCTAGATATGATTAAAAAGAAAAATCCTAATATCAGATTACCAACAATAGCAATGGCTGGAGGTATCGCGAATGAGACACAAATATTTAAAGCATTTGCCATTGGAGCTCCTTATGTTAAATGTATTGCTATGGCAAGAGCTCCAATCACGGCTGCTATGAAAGGAAAATATATTGGAGAAGTTATTAAAAGAAATGAGGCTACTCATGCTTTATTAAGGAATTTAGGATTCCCAAAACAAAAAGATCCAAGCACTTTAACTCTAAACGAAGCTTTTGTTGAATACGATAACCTTATTAGATCCTACAATAGAGATATTCCAACATCGGCAATTGGAGTTTATACTTATTTTGCTAGTAAACTAGGTACTGGGTTAAGACAATTATTAGCAGGAGTTAGAAAATTTAATTTAGACTTAATTGCTAGAGATGATATTGCCTATATTTCCAAGCGCGCAGAGGATGTTTGTAAAAACTGGAATTTAGGGATTAATTCACAGGAAAGTATAGATTTTGAATTAGTTAAAAAAGAAATATATTCAGGAAATTATGATTAACCTAAATTAAAAAAAGGTTTTAATTTATTAATTCTTCTAATTGATCCACAAAATCTTCATATTGCTTAATCCCAAGCTTCCAGAAATCCGGTTTAGTAACATCTAAACCTACGATTTTACTTAATTCTTCAGTTGATAGGCTACCTCCAGCACTTAAAAGCCTTTTAAATTTTGGAATAAATTCTTTTCCTCCCGTTTTGTATCTCTGATATAGAGCATAAACAAAAAGTTGAGCATATACATAAGGGTAATTATAAAATCGAAAATTGGGGAAATAATAATGAGGTTTCATAGCCCATTCCCAGTCCATCTCCTCGAACCATTCAACAGATTCTCCATATATTTTATCTCTAGCTGCGCACCAGTATTTTGAGATCGTTTTTCCATCCAATGTCTCTTTATTTTTGATAGCATCATATAAACTTTGCTCAAACCACACACGAGCACTAACTTGGAACGCAACTTCTCCTGCCCCGTCTAAAATTTTGGCCAAAATTGCCTTTTTTTCTTCATTAGAATCTGCTTTTAAGAGTAATAAATCAGTAAGTAATAGTTCTCCAAAGATAGATGCTGTTTCAGCAATACTAGCACCAGGATGTAAATTAAAAATAGTTTGTTCTTTTGAAGCCATGGAACCATGAATAGCATGACCGAATTCATGAGCAAGGGTATATATTTCCCTTAAAGCCCCAGTAAAGGATAGTAATATGTAAGATGTTTTACCATTATACCAAGTATCACAATATCCCCCATTTTTTTTACCTTTTCTTATAGCAGCATCAATATGATTTCTTTCGTACATATCTTTAACTATACGTTCAAATATATCATCAAATCTTCTATAAGCGTCTAAAATGAGTTCTTTAGTTTCTTCCCAAGATCTGACTTTATTTGGAGTATTTGGGAGCGGAGCATAAATATCTGCACAATTAAGTTGGGGAACTCCTAAAATCTTCGCTTTAAGCTTTAAATATCTTTGAAATACTCCAACATTCTTTCCTATAGCAGTCATTAAATTATCAACGATCTCATGAGTTGTGTCGTTGAAAATGAGACTTTGATGCATTGGGTCATCATATTTTCTTCTTTCAGTAATTTTTAGCCAATCATTAAAGATATTCCTTAAAGCAGTTGAGTAGACAATTTCTTCCTTTCCAAGTGTTCCATAAATCGATTTATTAGCAGATATTCTTGTATTTCTATCTGGATGCGTTAATAGACTATTCGCCTCTCCATATGATAAGGGCTTTTCTTCTCCCTCAACATTAACAATGTATGCTCTACTATTAAGCCATTCAGATTGTAAATCACTCCAAGCTTTTACTCCAAACTGATCCTTGTCTAAAATAAGTTGTTCTTCAACTTCTGAAAGTAAGTGAGGCACGTGTCGTTTAAATTTCCTCAAGTATTGCTTATATCCTCCGAGAATTGGATCTTCAATTATGTTCCCCCTCTCTTTAATTAATTCTCCAATTTCTAAATCAATAAAAGTAATTTGTTTCAAGATCTTAGTTTGAAAATTATCTATCTTATATTTTAATCCTTTAGCTAGTGGTTCATTTTGATCTCCATCATATAATCTGTCAGCATACAATGTTAGCTCATCAAGATTAGCTATGAATTTTTCATGTTTTTTAATCAATTCAAGTAAGTCTTTAGCAGAAAAATGAGGTGAGCTGATTTTTCCCTTAAATTTTTTAACAAGTTCATCTGCCATTTTTTCGAGAAAGTTGATCCTTTCTATAATTTTTGGATCTTTGGTACTTGAAAAAATTTCTGTTAAATCCCAAGCAATATCATTTTTTGACATAGTAATCATAACGTAATAAATTTGAAAATTAAAAAAATTTTTCCTTATAGAAATCTTCTCTTGAAAATCAGATGAAAAACAAAATGGAACAATAAGATTCTAAAAATTATTCATATTCTATTGTACTTGGAGGTTTATTTGAAATATCATAGACAACTCTATTAAATCCTTTAACCTCATTAATAATTCTTGTTCCAATTCTTTCTAACAAGTCCCAATCTAATTTTGCGAAACTTGCTGTCATTGCATCCACAGATTCTACCGCCCGTATTGAGCATATATATTCATATGTTCGATAATCACCCATTACTCCTACAGTTTTTACAGGAATAAGGACGCAGAAGATTTGCCAGAGTTTGGCATATAAATCTGCTTTTTCTATCTCCTCCAATAAGATTGAATCGGCATCTTTTAAAATATCTAGTTTATTTTTATCAATTGGTCCAAGGCATCTTACAGCAAGTCCAGGTCCAGGAAATGGATGCCTATAAACCGTTTCCTTTGATAGACCTAATTTTAGTCCAATTTTCCTAACTTCATCTTTATATAAATCTTTCAATGGTTCGATTAATTCTAACTTCATATCATCAGGTAAAGTTACATTATGGTGTGATTTAATTTTTGCTGTCGCTTCACTGGTTGCAGCAGTTTCTACACGATCAGGATAAATTGTTCCTTGAGCAAGATATTTTATATTTGGAAAATATTTTTCTAATTCTAATGTTTTCTTTTCAAAAATTTTTATAAATGTATGCCCAATAACACGGCGTTTTTCTTCTGGATTATCAATACCTTTTAATTTTTCTAAAAAAATTCCTTCAGCATTCACAAAATGGAAATTTTTGAATCCTAATTGCTCTTTGAAAACAGTTTGTACCTCATTTTCTTCATTTTTCCGTAATAAACCATTATTAACAAAAATACAATGTAATCTATCCCCTATTGCTTTATGGAGTAAAACTGCTGTTACAGAGGAATCAACTCCACCGCTTAGCCCTAATATTACCCTATCTTCATTTCCTATTTTCTCTTTAATTCTTTTTATTGATTCTTTAATCCAATTCTTTAATTCCCATTGCTTTTTACAATTAACTATTTTGAATACAAAATTTTCCAATATAATTTGTCCTTTAGGAGTGTTCTTCACTTCTGGATGGAACTGAACTCCATATATACGTTTATCATGGTTTGCATAAGATGCTATGGGACAAGTTTCTGTTTTAGCTAAAATCTCAAAATTGGGTGGTAAATTCTTTACTTGATCCCCATGTGACATCCAAACAATTTCGGTTGGATTTAGAGAATCCAATAATAAATTTGGTTTAACAACTTCTAATTTTGTTTTTCCATATTCTTTTTGTTTTTTAGATATGATATTACCACCCAAATTATAAATAATTAAATGAAATCCATAACAGATTCCTAATATTGGGATTTTATTTTTCAGAATATATTGAAAAACATTTTTAGTTAAATTAGGACTATCGCTTTCATAGATTGATCTTGGGCCACCTGAAAAAATAATCGCTTCAGGTTTTATTTTCTTTAAAATTTCTAATTTAATACTAAATGGAAAAATTTCAGAATATATCCCTAAATCTCTTATCCTTCTTGCTATTAAGTGACAATATTGCCCGCCAAAATCTAAAACTAGAATCATATTTTTTGAATATTTATCGTTTCTCTAATTATAACAGTGGAATTAAACAAATAAAATTAGTCTTTTTCTATCGTAAAATAAATTCATCATTTTTTTAAAATATTAGTGGGTAGCGCAAGAAATACATGGATCAAAAGCTCTTATAATTTTTTGAATTTCTTTCTTAACTTTATCTAAATCCTTTTTTTCATAGAGTTTTCGAGCATAATTACTGATCATATAGTTAATAAGTGGGATATTTATTTCTGTTGCTATAAATAATTTAGCTTCTTCAAGAATATTTCTTTTATTAATTCTATAATGATGAATAAGCGATCCTCTAGGGGCTTCCACAACTCCAATACCTTCTCTAGAAATAATTGATTTAAGATTTGGAAGAGGAATGGTACTTTTTAAAATAGGGTCCTTTAAAACTTTTAATAAATTTTGTGATTCAACATACATTTCAATTAATTTTAAAATGGGGGCATATAGAAGGTTATTTCTCCATTCTTTATCAAAAAGACTTAAGTATCCAGAAATATCATCTGATCCATAACTTTCTACAACCTGATTTCGAGAAATTGGTCCAACTAAATAATGATTTTTATTATTAAAATCAATACCCCTTATTGTAGGATCTTTATCAAAATAATCTTTATATTCTTCTAACCTAAAGTTCTGATATTTTGCTAACCCATTTTTTATGGTTAAAATACCATCATATCTATCATAGGATTTATTATTATTTAATGAAAGGAAATTAACATTTGGGATTATAAAATCCTCTGGTGGTTTAAACTTTGAGAATAAATCAATAAAGTTTTTAATAATCCACTCTAAATTACTTAATACTCTTAAAAGGTATTTCTCAACAATAATTATCCTTTTCCGTGATGGGCTATAAATAACTCCGCCAGGGATAAGTGTAATTGTATGGATTGATCTTCCTCCAAAAAGCTTATCTATATCATTCCCGATTTTAATAATATCATATATTTGAGAGGTTAATTGTGGATTATATTTTATTAAATCATAAATATCGATAGGTTTTGTATAAATATTAAATATATTCAATAGATCTGGAAAAGATTGGAAAAAATAATGCATACTATGTGATTTTAATAATTCCCCTGCCATCAAGAGCCTTCTTACTAGAACAGATTGTTGATTGGCTTTTATATTATACATTTCTTCAATGCTTTTACAGCTTACTATAGTTTGAGATGCATGACATAATCCACATATTCTAGAAACAATTTTAGGGACATCTGATAACTTTTTACCCAATAAAATATTTTCAAATCCTCTGAAGGCAAAAATTTCAAATTCCACATTCGAAATCTCATCATTTTGTATATAAATTTTTACATTACCGTGACCCTCAACCCTTGTACACACATCAATAACTTTTTGCATCAAATCACCATCGTATTTTTGGTTTCGAGAATCTATAAAAGAGTGCTTTGTTTTTTATTAGATTTTTAGAGAGATTAATAAGACTTAAAAAGTTTACCAAATTTGAGGTATAATCCTTAGATATTGGCCCTAAACATCCTTCACATGGTATTCCAAGTTCAATACATATATGATCGCAGCCCTCCCTAGTTATTGGTCCTAAGCATAAAATTCCATTATTTAAAAAGCAATTTGAATTTTCATCAAGAGCTGCTATCTCATCACCAGTAGGATTTAATTTATAAATTGTTTTTTCAAAATGAATATTATTATTTCTTCTTAGAGGGCATGATGAGCATAGATTTTTTTCCGATAATTTTATTTCTTTATTTTCTATTAATCTTATTAAACAATTTCCTATAAGCTTTAAAGGAGGAGGACAACCAGGTATAATACCATCGATTTGGATAATATCTGATATTGCGCCTGCTTTTTTCTTTTCAGATAAACTTAAAATTCCCCCAAATGCTGCACAAGTACCTAGAGCATATACTTTTTTTGCATTATTTCTAATATCTTTTAATAATTCAATTTGTGAATCCATCGAAATACAACCTTCTATTAAAGCGATATCGCATTCTTCAATTTTATTCTCATCAGAGATAAAGGGAAAGTAAGAAACTTTTACTCTTTCTAAAAACTGAGGAAATATATCACTTGAGATTAATTTAGAGATACATCCACTACAGGACGTCAGTGATGCGATTAAGATTTTAAGTTTCAAATCTAATTTCCTCCGTTAATATGTTATAAAATTTATTTATTGTATTTGTAAATTTGGAACCTTCTACAGCATTCAGATTTTTTATAATAATCCTCCTACTTAATCGGGGACTTAATATTTTCTTTAACAATTTTACTTTTTTCTGAACTTTTTGAATTCCATCGATATATCTGCATGCATCTATTCTACATCCAATTACCATTACACCATCAAATCCAAACTCAAAAGATTTAAGGATAAATTCTGTATCAATACGTCCTGTGCATGGAACTTTAATTATAAACACATTTGGATGATAGAATAATTTCTTTAATCCCGCATCATCTGCAGCAGCATAGCCACAAGATTTACAGCAGAAAGCAAGAATCATTGGCTTTTTATTAAATTTAGAAAAAATTTCTATCGTTTTAAGTATTTTTTTGGAAGTATCAATATTCAAATCAATAGCATTTGTAGGACACACACTTACACATGATCCACAGCCTTTACATTTAAACTTATCGATATTTATTTTATCTCCTCCGATTACTATGGCATTATATGGACAAGATACTACGCATAATCCACATAACCCACACTTTTCTTCATTTATTTTAATTCCTGTAAATTCTGATACTAAGTAGTCATTTGAAAGAAGAAAGATTATTTCTAAGGCTGTTTGGTTTGTTGTTGAAATTGTAGATTTATAATTTAATGGCCCAAAAATCGTACCAACGCCATAAATACCAGATGCTAATGTTTCTCTACTCATAAAACCATTATCATCTAAAGAAAAGTCCATGTATTTTCGAAGAGTTTTTAAGTCTTTGTTGGGAATATACTTAAGGTTTAATACTATCAAATCACTTGGAAATTCAGTACCGTCAGCAACAATATAGTTAATATCTTTATTATACTTAACAGAAATATGATTAGCGTAAATAAAACTAGAATTAGTTGATCGTAATAAAATCTGATCCTTATCATTTAATTTACTCAAATCATAAAAAACATTAACTTTACATTTACTATTTCTTATTTTAATATCCTCAATATATTTTTGTGCTAAAATTTCAGAGTAATCTGAGAGTAATTTTGAAGGTCCGACTTCTTGAACAATAGAAACCGAATTAACTGGTTTATTATCTGATATCCTTAATAGTTTCCCTTCTGTAATACCATCAGAAGATAATATACGCTCAAATTCAGGTGAAGTAATAATATTATTTTGAGGATTATAATTATAATCCTTTAAATTCTCACTAAAATCTGCCCCGATAGCTATAACTTTTACACCAACCTTAATTCGAACTTTTTCTGGTTTTTTGTTTAAATTAATTGCATTATTAATACAAGCTCGTTCACAAATCCTGCAATCGAGACAATCTTCAATATCTTCGTCTTCAATCAAAGGGATATATGGATATGAATTCTGAAAAGGGATATATATAACTTTTCGAAGTGATAAACCGAAATCGAATTGATTCATTTTCTCCTTACCACAGACATTAATGCATTGTTTACAACCGGTACATTTTTTTTCATCTACATATCTAGGTTTTTTAATAAATTCAATCGTAAAATTTCCCACTTCTCCTGAGATAGTTTCAATTTCGCTATTTGTAAATATATTGATATTTTTTTCTTTAACTATTTCTCCAATCAATTCTGAAGTGAAACAAATAGAACAATCACCCATCTCAGAGATACGGTGCCATCTAGCCACTTTGCCTCCCAATGTTGGTGATTTTTCAATAAGATATACTTTTATTCCTGCTTTTGATAAATTCAGTGCTAAAGTCATACCTGCAATACCACCTCCTATTATTGCACAAGCTTTCTCAACTTCTACCGTTTTAATTTTAACTTCCTTTTGAAGTTTTACACGCTCAATTCCAGCTTCTATTAATAACTCTGTTTTTCTTAGAATTAGATCTGCACTAACTTTTTCAAGATTTGAATCATGAACCCAACAGCATTGCTCCCTTATATTAGCAATTTCTATATTTGTATGTTCAATCACATCTTTAAAAATACGTTCAAAAATATGTTGGTGGGTTTTAGGAGAACAAGCTGCAATTACTACTTTATTTAGAAAATTTTGTTTTGCCCAAGATGAGATTTTATTTAAATTCTTTTCTTGACATAAATTATCAAATATCTTGACAGAAACAACATCATTCAACTTTGTTATATACTTCTCTAAGATTTTAATGTTAATAACATTAGAAATTTCAGTATTACAATTACAGATTATTACGCCTATACGATTTATTATACTTCCCTTTTTATCCAAATATTCTAATTCCTCACCTGATAAAATGCGTTTGTTTAAACTTATTATATTTAATACTCGTCTACCATCTTCTGTTAAAAAATAAGATCTTTTATCTTTACTAATCAATGACCCAAGTTTTTTTAAATGGAAATTTAATTGCCCCGTTTGGTCTAATCCCAATTTTTCCATTAAATCGGTGTAAGGAATGAATCCCTCTCTCTCTAAAAGTAATAGAATCTTTCTACGAAAAGGATGTGATAATATAGAGTAAATATTCATTTCAAAATCCTCTCTCTTTCGCTTTTATTATATTTTTTTTTTAAATTTTTAAATTTTGATAAATTTATTTTTCTTCATGATAATGATTATTATCGAATTATTTAAATCTTTGTGAAATATTGATCATATAATTTATGAGATTCATAACTCACATTATGGATATTAGTCATTTTTCTGTTAATTTTAGATATAACTAAAAAAATTGTCCTATTAGGATTCTTGATTAAAAGATTTATCAAATTTAAAGAAATTATTCTTGTCAAATTCTTTTTATTTTGGTAAAATAGTCATTTACTTAGAAAGTAAATTACTTGTAAATTTAAACTTAAAGAGGTGTATAGCTTAATGGAAGTTTTGGAATTTAAGCCAATAAGAAACAAAAAAATCGTAGTGTATATGTCATCTAAAGAGAATGCTAAATATTTCCAAAATACTGATAACTCTAAACTTATAGAATTTTTAAAAAAAAAAAATATTGACTTTGTGACTGTTGATTTTCAGGTTGATATAAAAGAATTTAGAACAACACCATTTGCTCAAACATTAAATCAACTTGACATACCATATTTTCAATTAGATATTCCAGATTATGCTATGGGATATCTATATCAGGAAATTATTGAAAAACAACAATTTCAAAATGAATTATTTGAAGAATATGAAAATATGGAGGATAAAGAATCGTTTAAAGGGCTTAGTTTAAAAAATTGGATAGATATGTTGAGAGAAGAAATTCAGGAAAAAGAAATTTTTCTTAGTTTAAAATTGAGACCTCAATGGATTGTTAAAAAAATGTTAGATTTAGCATTATCGTACAAGAAAGATAATGTGGCATTTGTTCATTTTGTTCAAGAAGATATCTGTGAAGATATTTGTCCACAAGTAGTTGAAAATTTAAGAGAATTAAATGT
>JBHLOI010000025.1:0-49553 GCA_048940645.1 Promethearchaeota archaeon
AGAAGATTTCTAAGGCAAAGTCAATTTGCTAAAATTTTAGAAGGATTTAGAAAGATATCTATACCTTTAAATGATATAAAGTTCATTAAAAACGATTATGATAAAGAAAAGGATGAAATTGTCGAAATAGAAATAGATGTGAACGATTTAATTACCTTACCCTACCATTATGTCATTATCTCCTTGATGACTGAAGATTCAAAAATGATTAAAATTGGGCTTCTTTTTGTAATTAATTTAGAAAAGAATTACATTCTTTTGTTTTCAGATTTTAATTTTAGGGAGCAAAACCAAATTAAGAAAATTTTACTTGGTAGTTTAAGACTAAGTACCAAAGGTAACCATCAAGGATATCTTTATTTATAATAATATTTTAAAGATTAAATAGCGGTTTTATTTTTAAGAGTTTTTTTCCCATTTCAATATTTCCTTAAGTGATAAATTTGAGTGTTGACTTACTCACAAAATTTTTAGAATTAATGTCAAAAAAAGTTACTGAATCTGATTTAGAATTAATTCAACTTGGGAAATCATTAGGTTTAGATTTAGTTTCATTTGCAGATTTAAGAGCTTCTCAAGAAGATGAATTTGTTGATGAAGTAAGAGAGAAAGCATTATATAGAATGCAGGAAGAAAAGGATAATTATCTTCAATACAACGATTACTTTTATGCCGGAAGTATTGATTTCATGGTTTCAAATGAACCTGAGGGAAAAAGATTTTTTCTTTTAGAAACAAATGGAGGATCACATCGAGGACTTTCAATCCTATCAAAAAAACAACAAAAAATTCTGTATAATGGGTATCTTGAGGCTATTTCTCAAGCTATTATAAACAATAAGAGAGAAGATAATAAGATATTCGTATTGGTTGGAGTACCTATTAATGATAGTTTAATACATGAAAAGATAATAATGGTTGAATATTTAAGAAAGAATTTAAAGGAAAAACAACACGCTGTCAAAATTTTTAATGCTGATAATTTTGATGGGACTTTTGAAGCAGAAGTTATTTTTCTAATTGCCGATTATAGACAATTAACTACCTATCTCACGTTTTCCCAGAATTGGGTTATATATAATGGAGAAAAAGTGGATGTGTTAATAGGAGATGGAATAGCAAGACGCCTTAATAATCATAAATTTATTAATTTAATAAAGAAAAATATTCGGAAGCTAAATACAATTATTGTAAATCCTATTTTTTTAATTACAGATGATAAATCATTAACATATTTAGCGAGTTACTATAATAAAAAAAAACTTACTAAATATAATTTAAAGTATCTTTTATTTACAAAAGCTTACAATGAAGAAGATCTCATAAATAAAATTGAATTTCTTTTGAAGGAATATAAACAATCTTTTATAATTAAACCTAGTGGTGGATCTGGTGGAGCTGGGGTTATGCCAATATCTGAATTTGAGAAACCTTCTGATATAAGAAAAATCATAAAGGAGAGTAAAAATGAATTTTATACCAAATTTATGAAGACTCGCAATCCATTTCCTTATACTATACAAGAAAAAGCTGATTTTTCGTTAATAGATTGGAAAGGTGGAAAACATACATATGATTTACGTATATATTTAGCTCAAAATAATAAAAAAATCATTCCAATTGGGGGATTGGTAAGAATTTCGAGGGACAGTTTTATAAGTGGTTTAAATAAGCAAGAGTTTGTAGTTAATCTTTCTGGATATAATGGCCAAATAGAAGTCGAGAGAGGAATTGGATTTTCAAAAAGAACATGTGAAATATTAAATTTAACATCAGAAGATTTTATCAATATGTTTTGTATCGGATGCGTTTTATTTAAGGGGATGGTTCAAAATTATAAAAAAATCGTTAAATTTTCAAATTGGGATAAAATTTTGGTTTAAACGAGAATGGATATTTTAGAATTGAAAAATTTAATGGATCTACCTAAAAGAAAACAGCTTTTTCTTGAAATATTGAAAAAATTTAAATTATTCAATAATATAAAAAATATTTATTACAAAGCATATGAGATTCCAGAGGGATTAATCCCTGTCTTATTTATTTCTACTTCTCTTGATAGTAGAACGGTAAAATATGTTAAAGTTTTTATTGCAGCTCAACATAACGAGTATAATGGGCTTTTTGGAATATTAAAATTTTTACATGATGTCAAGGAAAATGTAACTGATATTGAAAATATTCTACTTAAAAACCAAACTATTATATTTTTTCCATTAATGAATCCATATGGTTTTTTGAATCCTAGAAATGACAATAAGTCGGGATATTTTTTAAAAAATGGAGGTAATCTTAACAGATTCTGGAGAGTAACATTCGTTCCAGAATATAATGAGCTAAAAATGCCTTTAAATAATTATGAACTACCATTACAAACGCGAATTATTAAAAAGGTTCTCAAAAATTATTGGAAAAATGAACAAATTGGTATTTATATAATGGATTTTCATGAAACCTCATTAATGGATCGCTTTATAACCCAATTAAGTTTAAATTTAAATCAAGAATCATATACTTTTAAATTTACTCATTGGCTTCAAGAAAAAATTATTCTAAATATAATAGAATTATATAATCTTATAAATCGTCCTCAGAATTTATTTTTTAAGTGTAAAGCTTCTGCAAATCATAGACATCTAAACTTAACTATGAAGGAAATTAATTTGATTTATGAGAAACTTTTAGATTATATTACACGAAACAATAGAAAATTACCATTTTATTTTTGTTATAATAATAAAAGTAAGGATTATTGTGAAAAATTAGCAGAAATCGTATATCAGAAACTGGAGGAAATATTGTGGGAAACTAGATTTCCAGCTTTTCCACATGATTTTCATGATTATGGATGTTTTGTAAATATGAATAAAGTTACAAAACGGCAAAAATTATATGCTATTGAATTAGAATCAAGGAAGCAATTTTTTGATATCTTTATAGAACTTGAAAAATTAAAATCTAATCCAGATTATCTTGAAAAGAAAGTAAATTCTATTAATAAAAGTATTCTATTAGTAAATGAAACTATAAAAGAAATGATAAAACTCTTTTAATCTTCAAAAGAATGAAAAAAGTTATATTATCTGCGAGGTAACTTTGCTTTCTTTACTTACATCATTAATTAAGCAATCTTTGTGGTAAAAAAGTACCTTTTCACCATAAAATTTTCCATTTATTATATTTCCTAATGTAATTTGAAATGATTTATGTAAATCTTGAATTTTAATATCTCTTTTACATAAATAACAATTTACCATTTGAAGAAGAATTAAAATTTTTATCTAATTATTAAAATTAGGATATTTAAAGTGAAATGATAATCTCAATATTAACATCTAAGAGTTAAAAAATCGTAAAGATATTCCTACCAAGGCTAATTCATCCTTTTTGTTAGTATGTCCACCTTTTCTTAATATTAAGGTATTTTCTTCCGAAAGGTTTAATAAATTGCTATTTTCTTCGAAATTCCTTAATTTTATTATTTTATCATTTCTGCAATGAATTATTAAAACTCTTTTAGATAAGATTTTCCATTCTTCTTTTGTTAAGGTTTGTTTAATATTTTTCATAACTATAAATGGAGATACTTTTTCATTCTCTTCATCAGTAGGGAAAAGTTTAACGCCTTTAAAAAAATACCTTAATAAAATGATGGGATTAAACCTTGGTAAGTTTTGTTTATAATCTGATATTGATGATATTGCGATTAATTTTTCAATTTCAATATTAGGAAAACCTCCACATAAAATTGTTAATGCCCCTATACTGAAGCCTACTGAACATATTTTCTTTTTTTTTAAATCATCTCTTTCTTTAATCCATTTGATTACAGTTTTATAATCTTCAATACGTTTATAGAATTGGTTTCTTCTACCTACTTTTCTTGATTCGCCAGTTCCTCGAGCATCATATGCCAATATCGTAAATCCTTGCATTGCTAATGGTAAATAATAGAATTGGAGGGTTTCTTTTTTGTCAGAAAAACCATGGCATACAACGATCACCGTATTTTTTGATCTAATATGATTCTCATTATTCGATGTAATTATCAATGCAGCTAATGCTCTGCTTTTTTTCTTTTTTCCATTTTCTACTTTTATTTTTACCTTTTTTAGGTTTAAATCTTCTAAATGAAATTGAATCCATCTATCAAACCAGAGATTTCGAAAGCTAAAGTAAATTTCAAAAGGAGTATAAATTATTAAAAAAGTTGTAGTTGATAAAATAAAACACGGCCAAAAGGGATTACCAAAAATATTTTGATTTACATTCCAAATGAGCGTACTAATGAGGATACCAAAATAAACTACTACAATTCTTTTTATATTCTTAGATACCAAAAACTATTCCCCAATTATTATATAACTAATCTAGATAAGAAAAAAAATAAAGATAAAAAATGAAAGATTTCTGAAAACAAATTCATAGTAATTTATTTTTTTGCTTTATCAGGAGGACATCCAAAATCATCACGTGTTTTACATTCACTTTTACTTGAACTTCCTGGGCATGGTTCGCATTTTATTCTTCTTAACATTGCTTCTACTTCACTTACCTCATATCCAAACTCCTCGTCTTCAGATTCATCAGCTAGCATATCATCCTTAATTTGACTCAAATCATAATCTAAATCTTCCTCTAAATTATCTTTTTCGTCGTATAAATCAATGATTTCATCCCCATCTTCATCTGTTTTCCCCTCAGGGACTTCATCAATTTCAGGTTGTTCGACAACTTTCTTCTTTTTTGCCATTGATCTCACAACTGATTTTTTTAAAGTTTTGATTTTTAATGAAATTACATATAAAAATTTGATACAATTGAATATAGATTTTTTTGTTTTTATTTTTCTATTAAGTATTAAATCTATATAGATTTTTTAACTCAAAAGTAATTTTTGAAATTGCCAAATCTGTTCTAAAATTTTTTTATTTGTGCTCAAATCATTATAAATATTAAGAATTAAATTAAAGATTGATTCAGCTTCTTGTTTTCGATAAATAACATATTTTGGGAGATTATATCCCGGAACAAAATATTTTAATTGAATATTAGGTAGACAATTTACATAATCAATTATGTTTTCCAATTCTTTAGAATCTGTTTCTTTTAGATATATGCCATTTACAAGAGAATTTGAAAATTTTTTATAAAAACGAATCATTTTCCCCAAAAATGAAATTTCAATCCCCCTAGGAGGATCAAATTGATCTCTTTCTATAAAATCAGATTTAAATTGGAATAGAAATTGGAGTATCTTTCCTAAGCGAGAAATTAAAGTTGGAAATTTTTCAGGTAGGGGTAATCTTTTAATAAAGCTTCCGTTGATTCTTAAGTAACCACCTGCCATATGTAATGAGCTAAATAATGTTTTAAAGACTAGATTTATCAAATCTGAATTCAAAATTAATAGTAAACTAAATAGGTTATCTGTGTTATAGGAAGGAATCTGAATAAAATATAGTCCCGTGATATTAGTAAATATGCCAGGATCATAAGTAAATGTGAGATCTTTTGCAATTTCTCTGAAAATTAGTTTCTCGATACTGACTTTCTTCCAAATATTCTCAAAATTTTTATGATAATTAAAATATGATACATTCAATTTATGTTTGGCAATCCTAATTGGTTTTTCAAAATTTATATGGAAATTTCCTACATTTCCAGTTCCAATTAATAATAAATCTTTATCTGAAAGCTTTTTTTTGGACACATATTTGAAGTTTTGAGCCCATTTAATAAATCCATAAGGGCGATAAATTATATTAAGATCTGCTATCACTTCTGACATTGGTTTATATTTTGTATATAACATTTTTACTAAATGTAAATTCTTGGAGATTGGAATTACTTTTGCAGGGAAGAGTTTGATAGTTTCTTGAGGAATTTCATTCACTAGAATTGATTTGGATTTTTTTAACAGGTTTAAATCAACAGCTTTTTTTACCATTATTTTTGAGTTCTGGGGTACTTTTTTCTTCAAAGATATAATTATTGGATAAGCAGCTATTCCATGAAATACTGGTAAAGAAGAAATATCTATAATTCCTTTAATTTCCACCTCATTTATGAGGAGTTCTCTGAGCTTTTCTCCATAATCCGCCGATAAAAATTTATTTATTGTTAAAAATGAGAGTATACCCTCATTTTCTTTTAATAATTCTAATGATTTTTCAATAAATAATATTGATAGGTCATACAATCGATAAGCAGAATAAAATGTTTTTGTAAGTTTTTGTTTATAGACTTTGTCAAGGATTTTTTTATTTTCTATATATGGAGGATTACCGATAATAAAATCAAAATTATTAATATTAAATTCTAAAAGAAAATCTTTAACAAATAGATTAAATTTAAGGTCAATCTTTTTTGAAATATGATTAACATTTTCAATTTTTAAGCTTGAATTATCTGACAAATCAGATAATAACCATTTAACTAGTCTTAATTTTGAGATTTTTATTGCTGAATAATCTATGTCAATTCCAAATAGGTTTTCTTCAATAATTCTTTTTTTAATATCATAATCAGGTAAGTGTAAACCTAGGTTTTTATAAATTTGAAACAAAATTTTTGCCATTGAGATTAAAAATCTTCCAGAACCACAGGCAGGGTCTAAAATTTTTAAATTTAGGACAATTTTAAACCATTTTTTTTCAAATCTATAATTTTTAGAAAAAATCTCATTATTCTCATTAAAATCAAAATTATTTTTAAAATATAATTTAAAACTTTCTGTAACCATAAAATCTGCTATATTTTGCGGTGTATAAATAATACCTAGATCTTTTTTTATTTTCTTTTGTTCTTTTTTATTACTTTCAAATTCAATAATATGTTCTTCAAGCGAAACTAAGATCTTTTTTAATTCTTGTGTTACCATATTTATTTAGGTTATCTATTTAGTATTTCTAATACTTTTAGCAGATATTTTAAATTACTTATTCTTCTAGTTTATATTTATAACACTTTTATTTTAGAATAAAAAGATAGAACATTTATATAAGAAAAATATGCTAGTATTATTTTTTCAAGCAAAGAATAATGATTGAGAAATCCTATCTAAAAGATTTAATAAAAAAGCCAAAATTAATATCAGAATTGAAATTTGAAGAACTTTCAAATATTTTTCAAGAAGTAAAGGCGCATTTTAAAGAGGAAAATTTACTATTAGAATTTAGGCTGGATGGAAAGGAGGAAGAGGCTTATATTATTGGAGACATTCATGGAAATTTACAAAGTATATTGAAAATAATAGAAATCATAGAAAAAAAAAATCCTAAATTAGTAATTTTTTTAGGTGATATAGTGGATAGAGGTTCATACCAACTTGAATGTTTAATATTAGTATTTGCACTAAAAATAATTGAACCTACTAGATACTTTCTTTTAAAAGGCAATCATGAAACGTTGGAAATGAACCAATATTATGGTTTTTTCCAGGATTTTATATCAAAGTTTAAAGATCAATCCAAATTTAATGAAATTTTATCTATTTACGACGTTTTGCCTATTTGTGCTGTGATTAATGACAATATATTATGTTTGCATGGTGGAATTCCAGAAGATTTTGATATTTTAAAAAAATTAAAGAATAAAAAACATGAAGATTTTGATAAAACTACTATTAAATTAATTAATCCAGCCATATTTCAGATTCTATGGAATGACCCAAAAGAAGTTGAAACTTTAAATTTTTCAAATAGTTTTAGAGGTACAGGAATAAAGTTTTTTGGAAAAAAAGCTTTTGATGCTTTTATGGAAATAAATAATTTACAATTACTAATAAGAGCTCATGAATGTTTTCCTGAAGGTTATAGATGGTTTTTCAATAAAAAGTTATTATCAATTTTTTCTTCTGCTAATTACAGGGGATATTTTTCACCTAATCCCGGTTCATATGCTATAATAAGAGATAATAATCTAATTCCAATGTTAATTCATTGATTAAAGAATTAATTCTGGAAATTTTTCTATAATCTCGGAATCCTTTTTTATTTCTTCCTTCCATCTATCCTTTTCATCCAAATTAACAGATAACTTGTATTTTGTAATTAATTGGTCTGTAGGTAAATATATATAGGCTTGAATTTTTTCATTATTTTTGAGATGCACTTCAATAATTTCCCGTTTAAAATAATTTTCTGAAACGCCCTCATAAAAATCTAAATATCTCAATTCTTCTTTCGTGACATCAAATTTCAATGCATAGAATGAGGATCTTTCTGATGGTAAAACACATGGATACCAAAATCCTTCAGGATAAATCCGAATATAACCTTCAATTAAGCAAACTTCAACATTCCTTTTAGTTCTCCAAATTCCACGGGAAATGAATGTTCCGTATCCAATTACAGAAACAAGGTTATAGGAAGGGTTAAATTCTCTCAACTTCTCTACATAATTTGAGATGCATCTGGCTTTATGAAGAGAAGATTATTACCTCGTATAAAAATCTCGTTATATTTAGCTACAGGAGTCCCCTCTAAGAGTTCCGTGGCATCATATAGAATTAGATTCATGTATGCATCAATTTCTTTTAATAACCCTCTATATTCAGTACCATCTTTTAATCTTAATAAAATTTGGCTATTCTGTGATGCCATAAGAATGGATAGTGGATTTTTAGATTTAGAACTAGAATTATTATTTTTACTTGACATATTTCTACCTTTGTTGAAATAATTACTATATTTATAGAAAAGATAATTTAAAGAAAAACTTTTTTGAATTAAAACCTTTTTATCGGGTATTAATCCCTTAAATAATTATTATACTTTGGTAATCATAATTGCGAATTTTTAAAGGGAATTATAACAAGAAAAAGGAAATAATAAGGAAATATAACTCAACTGCAAATTTTTATGATAAAAGATATAGCAAAATCCAAGAAGAAAAATATAGGATAATACTCAGCAACTTTCTGTTAGAAAAAAATAAAATAATACTAGATGCTGGTTGTGGTTCTGGTCTTCTTTTAGAATTTATTGTAAAAAATAAGATTAACAAAATTAAATTTTTTAATTATATCGGTATTGAGATTTCTTTGAACATGCTAAAAAGGTTTGCCGATAAATGTAGAAATTTGAGTATTAATCTTAATATAAATTTAATTTTAAGTGATATTGAGCATTTACCTTTTAGAGAAAACAGAATTGATTCAATTTTTTCAATTACATCATTACAAAATCTACCTAATATTTCTAAAGGTATAATAGAAATTTTAAGAGTGGGTAAACATATGGCTAATTTAGAAATTTCGATATTAAAAAAAAATCTAGATTTAGATTTATTAATTTCCTTGTTAAATTCAAAATTAATAGATATTAAAATTAAAAATATTCAATCTATTGAAGATGTAATAATTCAAGGAAAATTGATAAAGAATTGAGAGATTTGCACTAATTTTAATAAAATTTAGCAACAATTTCATCAGGATTACTAATTACATTAAACTTTTTTCTAAAGTAATTACAAACATTTTCAATATCTCTTTCTAATAGAGATTGAGCATTTGGATGTTCTTTCGGAACCCACTGCAGCCAATCTATTATAAGGATATTTCCTTTCTCGTCTAAAATAATATTAAATTCCCCCAAATCACCATGAATCATACCTGCTTTTTTATATATTACTTTTATCTGTTTTATTATCGTGTTAAAAATTTTATCTGGATTTTTAATACTTTGGTAATATACTAGTTCTTTACCTCTTAAGTATGACATTACAATAGCATGCCTATTAAATGCAATTGGTTTAGGAGTATTTAATTTAAGTAAATAAATTTTATTTAATGCATGATACTCCTTTTTTGCTGCCAACCTGTTTATGTATAACCATGAAAGGTGTGATCTCTTCCCTATAAAACTTCGATACTTCTTAATATTTTTAAAGCTTGTTCTTCCCATTCGGTAAATTTTAATTGCATATATATTTTCATTATCATCCCTACAACTATAAACATCTGACTCTTTTCCTTTTCCAATTAGAGGTCCTAATTCACTGATGATGTTTTTTTCAACTAAAGCATGTAAAGCTAATACGTCATATCCATAGGAATTTAATGTATAGGAGATTTCATATTCTGAGGAGTTCCTTATAATCAAATCGTTTTTATGCACTTTTTTAAGTCGAAATAGCGTTTCTTCAATTGGATATCGAGCATAAAATCTTATATCACTAATTTTTACATACTCAGATCTTTTCATTCCAAGTTCAATTGCCATTAATATCCTCAAATCTTCTTTTTCAAGATTGGGAAGAAGTTTGGCAGCTTCAGCCATATTATTAAATTTGAATTTATTTATTTATAATTTTTATTTAATCAAATGATTATAAATAAATATGTAATGTATAGAATTAAAAAATATATTTTCTGTAAGTTCTTATGAAAGATATTAATTTGAGCAAATTAGGTAATTCAAAAATGATAATTGCAGAAAATATAATTATATAAAACAGGGTAATATCTTGTATTTTAATTATATATAAAGTAGTAGTTGATCCCTCCTGAAATAGAAACAAATAAATTCCTTGTTGGAGATATAATAAGATTCCACTACAAATTATCAGACCTATTAAAGAAAATATAATAACTTGAGCTTCCATTTCATAAAATCCAATTATCATATTAAAGATAAACATTATTAGAGAAATTATTAATAGGACTTTTGGATAAAACAACCAACTTTGATATATTACAGCAGAAACAATATAATTACCATTTGAAACAGGCCAAAATAAATAATTGAATAGTATTAAAAGAGAAAATATTGGAAAAGTAATTGATATTATTAAAAACACTGAATAAAGTCTAATAGTTGTGAATTTCGCAAATTTATATTTACTAATTTCTTTTTGCTTTTTAGCTGCAATTAACATTTTATCAAGTCTTTCTTTAACAAAATCCGGGATATATTTAGCTAATACATTAATTTGAAATTTTAGTTGCAGATCCTTTGAAATTAATTCACTTAGTAATTGATATCCCTTTTTATACCTCGCTTTAGTACTCTTAGGTCCTCTCCATAGATAAATGATTTTATTATCTTCATCAAGAAAGGCACATAAATCATGATAAAATAAATATTCATCCTCTTCAATCCAATTATTTTTAATTTCATTGAAAATAAAACTTCTCAGCATAAGGATCAATTAATTTTAAAATCATGATATTTTTAATTTTTATCTATTTATTTCGATAAATGTCGTAAAAATTTTAGCGAAAATAAAAAGGATAAATATATATAATAAAAATGTTAAATTTCTGTTAATCTCTTTTCAATTTCATTCCATAAATCATGGATATATCTTTTATGGTTTTCAATTTCTCCTTTTGAGATTTTTCTGAATCTTTTTTGGGAATTAAAATACTCTTCTATGGGTTTTCTTTTTGAAGCGTCTAGAAATCTTCTACTATCTTTAGAAAGGATAAATTTACCTTCAATTATTTCGTATAAAGGCCAAAATCCTGTTTGTACGGCTAATCTACCTATCTTAATTGAGTCTTTTGGTTCGTATCCCCAACCTGGGGGGCAAGGAGCTAAAATATGCAAATATTTTGGACCAGCTATAGCTTTAGCTCTCTGAAATTTTTCATATAGATCGAGCGGGTAAGATGATATAGCGGTAGCAACATATGGTATTCCGTGAGCTTCCAAAATTTTTGCCATATTTTTCTTATAACCCGTTTTTCCTTCGGGTGTTGTAGTACTAAATGCTCCTGGAGGAGTACTTCCGCTTCTTTGGACACCTGTGTTCATATAAGCCTCATTATCATAACAAGCAAAAATAAAATTTGTACCTCTTTCTACAGCTCCACTTAAACTCTGAATACCAATATCAACAGTTCCACCATCTCCAGCAAATGCCAATACATTGATATCTTCTGATAAACCTTTATCATCTAAAGATGCAACTATACCTGATGCTGCAGCTCCTGTGGTAGCGAACGGGGTGTGATATACAGATACTTTAGTTGTACAAAAACCCTGCATCCCATGTAATACAGTTAAGCATGAAGCAGGTACGGTTATTATCGTATTTGGGCCTAAAGCCTTAAGAGCGATCCTATATATTAAAGCCATTGAACACCCAGCGCATGCTCTGGTTCCTGGATAAATAAATTCTTCTTCGGGAATGTCCATTACTTTTACCATTATTTTTTTACCTCCTCAAAAAAAGTTGATTCATCATAATTATTGAGTTCATTTAGTTTTAGCCCTAAAAATTCGGTTGTCTGAGATATCTCTCCAGTTTTAGCTTGGTTTATGGTTCTATTAACTCCATCAATAATGTGTTCATTTGTTACATCCCTTCCACCTAAACCAACTATAAATCCTTTAATGAAAGGTGGTTTCTTCAATCCATATAAAGCGGATTTTAATTCATAGCATAGTACCCCTTCATAACCGTATCCAATATCTCTATCAAAAACTACAATTGTTTCCTTCTCCTTCAATAACTCTTTCAAATATTTCGCAGGATAAGGTCGAAAAAGTTTTAAACTAACCAAACCTACTTTTAAACCTTCTTGCCTTAATTTTTTTAATACAATTTTTGATTGAGATGCAACTGATCCCATAGCGAGGATAATTAGATCAGCATCTTCTAGTTGTTCAGTCTTAAATAAACCATTTCCATAGGATCTACCAAATTTTTGTGCAAATTCATCGTGAACTTGTTGTATAATATCGATAGAATTTTCAAGGGCTTTTTGTAAAGCATATCGATATTCATAATATCCAGGAGCAGTACCTTCTTTCCCTCTATTTCTAATGTGAGGAGTTGTAACAGGATCAACTCCTTTTATTTGAGAAATATCTGATAGATTGATATGGTGTTTGAGTGGAGGGAGAAAAGCATCAATATCTTGTTGATTTTCTAAAGTAACAGGCATCATTGTATGACTTAATATGTATCCATCATAGGCTACAATTGATGGTAAAAAAACTCGAGGATCTTCTGCAATTTTAAAAGCTTGAATATTTGTATCATAAATTTCTTGATTACTTTCACACATAAACTGAATCCACCCCACATCCCTTATGGTTATAAAGTCTGAATGATCTGTCCAGACACTCCACGGCGCTCCAAGTGATCTAGTGGCTAAATTTACGATTATTGGTAATCTATTACCTGCTGCCCAAGGAAGCATCTCGTACATTAGCTCAAGTCCGTGAGCAGAGGTTGCTGTAGCTACCCTAGAACCTGTTGCAGAAGCTGCGCAACATACAGCTAATGCTGAATGTTCTGATTCAACTTTTACAAATTTAGCATCCAATTTTCCTTTAGATATGAATTCAGCTATTTTTTCGACCACGGGGCTTTGCGGAGTAATTGGATAAGCTGAAATCACACCAACCTTCGCTTGTCTAATTGCATGAGCGGCAGCATGATTACCGGTTAATATTTTTGTTTTTTGTCCGAATGTTTTAATTTTTGGCTCTATAATATTCAATCTGTTTTTACCTCCTCCATAGTTATTGCTTTCACAGGACATTCCTCCATACATATACCACATCCTTTACAATATTCTAAATCTATTCTTGGCGGGATTGTTCTTGAAACTACAGCTTCTGGGCAAAAAAGCCAACAATTAAAGCAGCTAGCTTTTCCTGATTTAACTGGAATACATTTCTCCAAATCAATAACTGGCTTTTTAGAGCTCCACGTTCCTGTTTTTCCTGCCTCACCTTTTACTGGTTTTTGTACAGAGCCGAGTATTTTTTGGTAATCCTTTTTAATATCAGTCATAGGTATCACACATAATATTGAATTGAATTTAATATAAAAATTAATAAGTATTGAAATAAAATTCTTGCTATTAAATTCGATAAGATTTACGGGTTAAGTTAATTAAAAAAATAATCTTTTTTCATAAATTCATATAAAGTAGAAACATAAACCCCCAAAATAGAATAAACTTAGATTATTAACGTTGATAAAGGATAAACATAAATAATTATAATTTAATAATCTTTTTAGAGAAGTTTCTAATAGAGAATAGTTACCATACACTTAGGTTGTTAAAATGGATTATAATAAAGAGGAAATAAGAGAAAAATTTAAAGATCTTTTTGAACATTCCTTAGATTTAATTTATGTCAATGATTTAAATGGAAATTTTCTGGATGCGAATGAAATAACATTATTTACCATTGGCTATGAAAGAGACGATATTCCTAATGTTTCTTTTATAAATTTATTAGATAAAGAAAATCTAATGAAAGCGTATAAAGTAACGAAGGAAATAAAAAAAACTGGTAAACAATCAAAAAGAAGTGAATATAAAATTAAAACTAAGGATGGAAATTATGTATATATTGAAACTTATGGTATACCCCTAAAAAAAGATGGAAATGTCTATGCAGTTTTAGGAATTGGTAAAAATGTAACAGATCGTAAAAAGGCAGAACAGAATTTAAAAAAATCTGGAGAAATGTTTAAAGCTATATATAAGGAGGGACCAATTCCTGCTTATACTTGGCAAAAATATGATGATGATTTTGTATTAATAGATTTTAATAACGCTGCTACAAAAATAACAAAAGGAACAGTTAATGATTTCTTAGGATATAAAGCTTCTGAATTGTATAAAGATCGGAAAGATATTTTAGAAGATTTAAAACTTTGTATGAATAAAAAATTCCAAATTACAAGAGAAATGAAATACAAATTTCAGTTTTCGGGTGAAGAAAAGGATCTTTTTGTAAATTATGGATATGTTAGTCCTGACTTGATTATAGTGCATACAGAAGATATAACTGAAAGAAAAAGAGCAGAAGAGAATTTAAAAGAATCAGAAAAAAAATATCGTAATTTAATTGAAAATTTAGATGTAGGTTTTTATCAAGTTAAATTAGATGGAGAAATGTTAAACCATAATAGTGCACATAATGTTATTTTAGGATATAATCCTTCAGAGAGTTTAATAGGGAAAAATGTTTCAGAATTTTGGCAAAATCCTGAAGATCGTGGGAAATATTTAGAAGTTCTCGCTAAGGATGAAAAAGTAAGAGGTTATATTTGCCATGTTAAAACTAAAACAGGTAGAAAGATTACTCTAGAATTAAATTCGCACTTAATTAAAGATAAAGATGGATGGCCTATTCAAATTGATGGAACTATTACTGATGTTACAGAAAAATTCAATTTAGAAAGAAAATTGAGAGAATCTGAAGAAAAGTTCAGAAGCCTTTATGAAAATACCCCTTTTTCTATAGTATTATTAGATTCTAAAGGAGTTATTGTTGATATTAATCCAAGATCGGCAGAAGTTTTTGGATATAAAAAAGAAGAATTAGTTGGGAAAAAATTTAAAGATGTTCCAGTTCTTCATCCAAATTATTTACCAAAAATAATTGATTTGTTCAAAAAATTCATCAAAGGAGAAGTTGTTCATCGCATTGACTTACAAGCTTACAGAAAGAATGGCAGTCTAATCTGGGTTAACTTACAGGCTGGATTGATTGATATAGGCGGGGAAACCTACGTTCAAGCAATTTTTAATGACATTACGCTACAAAAAGAAGCGGAGATTTTAATTAAAGAAGAAATTAAAAAATTAAAAGAATTAGATACAATTAGAAAAAATTTAATCTCACGCGTTTCTCATGAATTGAAAACTCCTCTTGTTTCAATAAGCGGGGGGAGTGAACTTTTATTAACTCTATATAAAGATAAATTTGGAGCAGAACAACTTGAAATAATTGAACTTATAGAAAAGGGAGGTAAACGATTAAGACATTTAGTTGACAATTTAATTGATATTTCTCGTGTTGATTATAATAAACTCCAACTTACTAAAAAATCAACCAATTTAAGTAAAATTATAAAGGATTGTGTTAAAGAATTAGATTATTGGATAAAGGAAAGGAAGCTTAATTTGAGTATATCAGTTCCCGAAAATCTCGTGTTAATGTTAGATCAAATCAGAATTGAGCAAGTAATTATTAATTTATTATCAAACGCGATAAAAAATACACCTCCCGATGGGCAAATAAGGCTAAATCTTAGTAAAACGGGAAATTGGGCAGAATTTAGAATAAATGATACAGGCATCGGTCTAACAAGGGAGGAGATGTATATGTTATTTACTAGATTTGGCAAAATCGAGCGATATGGTCCCGGTTATGAATATATAGATATTCAAGGTACTGGTTTGGGTTTATTCATTTCAAAAGAGATTATTGATTTACATGAAGGTGAAATTAGAGCTGAATCAGCCGGCAGAAACAAAGGAAGTACATTTATTGTAAAACTACCCATCAATTAAGAAGAATTCATAAACTTTATAGTATTTTAGCTAGTTTATATCCTTGCTCTATTAATTCAAAATTAAGTTTTCCAACTTTTTCGCCCATTTTGTTAAAGACTACCTCTTTTAGATTCTTTAATGTTAAATCTGGTAATCCTTTTGATAATAATCCTAAAATAGGAGTATTAATAACTGGGTTTCCGTCTATAGTCAAATGTTTTTCCAATGCTAAATTACTAATATCAGCGACTATAATTTTTACCTCTTTACTAAAATTAAACTGATTTACAAAGAATTCTGGCTCTTTATCTGAATTAATAATAAAAGTGCCATTAGTTTTTAGAGAAGATACAACTTCATAATCTAAAACGGTTTCATCAAATACAATTAAAATATCCGGGTGTTCAATTTGGGCACGATCCCATATTTTTTCAGTTCTGGATAGTTTGGCATAAGCTTGAACTGGAGCGCCTCTCCTTTCAGCACCAAATGAAGGGTACGCGTGGACATCTTTAAAATTTCCACTTAAATATGCTGCTTCTGCAAGAATTTCACATGCAGTAACTGCTCCTTGGCCACCTCTGCCTAGTATAATTAAACTTATAATTTCATCATTATTATCTGAAGCATTCATTGAAATAGCCTATGAAGGTAAAATGTTGATATAAAAATAATACTATTTTATAAGAAGTTTACTGATTAATATAAAGGTTTGTCAAATTAGCATTTCTCTTTAAAAAACTTTTCAAAAGCAATAAAAATTTAAAAAAATCGAAATTAATAGTCATATCAAATCGATTTTGGTCGAAATTTAATCCAAATGTGAATAAATGTGATAAATAAATCTGGATATTTCAAAGGAAGGGAGAATAAAACACTATTCTATCAATATTGGTTGCCTGATTCCAAAGATATAAAAGCTTATATAATTGCCATTCATGGATGGGGTACTCATTCTGATAGAATGAAGATTCCTGCTGAATTCTTCACAAAAAAAGGCTATGCTATTTACACATTCGATTTACGAGGACACTGGAGAAATGCTGAAATTCAAGGACACATTGATAGTATGGATCATATCCAAAAAGATATTGTTTTATTCATGGATCTTGTAAAAAAACAGGTCGGAAGTAAAAAAGTATTTTTAATGGGTCATGCCTTTGGTGGTTTGATCAGTTTAATTTACGCTATTAACCATCCTGGTTTAAAGGGAGTTATAGTATCTTCTCCACAATTAGGGTTAGCAACTGGTAAAATGGCAAAAAAGCTGAAAGGGGCGATCTCGAAACTTTCACCTACTAAGACGGTATCAATGATTATTGATCAGAACCAATTGACTAGCGATTTAAAAATCTTAAGACAGCATATTGCTGATGATAAAAAGTTAGAAATAATAACAGTCAAATCAGTAGTAGAAATGGAAAATTCCATGAGATGGATTATGGAAAATGCTATTAATTTAATTTGTCCAGTATTGATATTACAGGCGGGAAATGATAATATTGTTAAGAAAAACAAAACTAAAGAGTTTTTTAAAAATGTAAAGAGCCTAGATAAAACATATCGAGAATATGATGGATTCCTTCATGAGTTATGGAATGAGAAAAGTCGCGCTTTAGTGTATCGAGATATGTATGTATGGCTTGAAAAACATATTTAAAAAAATTAAAAATTAATAAATAAAAAAAATCCATTATTAAATACTAATTTTAACAAAATCATATTGATAATTATGTCTACAAATAAACAAAAAATCTCAAAAATTTTGATCATAGGCTTAATTGCATTAATTATATCTAACATTTCTGTGTTTCTATTAATAAAACCAGCGTTTGCTCAATCAAGTACGAGTAAAAATATTTTAGTAATTAGTAAAGGAAATGATGATTTATTTATTCAGAGCCTTGGGATTGACCAAGAAAATTTTAATATCTCAATACAGTCTGATTCTGAAACATTAACCTCAATAGGTCCATGGATTGATGTTGTTTTGCTATTTGATCCTCAGTTAAATGCTTTAGAACAAGGATTAATTTCCTCTTTTGTTGATAATGGTGGAGGAGTTATCGTTTTTATGGGGCAAAATTTACACGATAATGCTACACTTTTAGAGGAATTAGAATTGATTGATAATACATTATTTGTAGCAGGTAAGAAAAAAAATCAAGAATCTATGCTGTTTATAATAAATAACCCAAATCATCCAATCAGCAATAATATTGACTGGAATTCTGCTCCAGATATTAAGATTAATAATATGACCATTATTCCTCTTAATAGCTTAAATTCATCTGTAGAAAGAATTGTAGATGTCTATCCTATTTCAAAAAATTTGGAAATTGAAGCAAATCGAGAAGTAATTATAATTGAAAGGGCTAAGGGAAGCGGAAATGTTATTTTATTTTCAGGCTGGATAGAAACAAACGCTAATCTAGATTTCAAAGTATGGCCTTATTTCAATTATCTTTTATACGCGCTAACTTTTGAGAGTTTAAATCTATCTTTTCAAACTTACGCCTCGTGGCCTTATTCACCAGTTCCTCACTCTTTTGAACAAATTATAATTGGAATAATTATTATTATTCTCGCGATTTTAGCAATTGCTTTATTCATTGTTGTTAAAAGGAAATCAAGAGGCGCCATCGACCAAAAGGTAATAGAAACATTAAAATCAAGAGCAGAAGAGGAAGAAATGAAAAAAGCGGAAGAAATTGAAGCAATAGAAAAAAAGTTAGAGGAACATGTGGATTTAAAAAATGATTGGGAAGTTATAGGGGTTCATCGCCAACTTGGTGGATTTCTTTTCACATTGTTCATAGGCTTGATTCTCGTTTTACCACAGTTACTAATCTCGAATTTTATTATGCCCCAAATCATACAACCATACCCACAAGCTGCTGGTTGGTATAATTATGCCTATAATTTCTTTCAAATAATATGGATTTTGTTCGATTTCGGAACTAGTTTTGCTTTGGCTAAATTTTTTGCCCAATATCGAGTAAAAAATCCAGAGAAATCAATACATTACATTCAAATTTATGTATGGTGGCAAATAATTACTGGTATTATTCAAATTTCATTAATAGCATTTATGGGATCATTTATTTTTCCATATACTAATCTTGCTCATATGAGTTGGATTTTTATAATATATTCGTTCGTTCAATACCCTGGCGTATTCTTAGTATTTATGTATTCTTTTCAAGGAATGCAACGTTCGGATTTTTATCTAATATTATATATTTTCTGGGAAATTATATTTTTATTGGTTGGACAAGTGATTTTTTGTTACCTTGGACGCATGTGGGGTGCTGCTAATCCCATCTTTGGTGAAGCTTTAGGAGCAGGTATAGGATATGCGATTGCGAGATGTTTTGATTATTGGATGACGTTCTTTATTTCAATTATAATCTTCAAAAAACAAGGATTTTCACCTAAAACTTGTTTTAGAATTGATTTTTCTAGAAAGGAAGTTAAAGAATCACTACGTTATGGGTCACGGCTAGGTGTTGGAGAAGGCTTTGTGCAAATAGGATGGTTTATTCAGGTTGTTATAACCTCTATTTTTGTAGCAAATTATTCCAATAATTTAGGTTGGTTTAATTTAACATGGACATTAGGTCAAATTGTAATGATTGTTAGTCTATATTCGAACACTCTTTTAGGGGCATATAGTGAATCAAGTTCTCATAATAAGCATACATTAACAAAATTATATATCTATCAAGCTTTTAGATGGGGGAATTATTTTGCATTTTTCTTAATATCTGTTCTTTTTGCCACAGGAGCGAAGTTTTTAGTAGGAGCTGCTGGTGAAGAATATGGTGGTCCTGCTGTTAAATTTTTAGTTCCTTTATTACTTTTTCATACTGGTGGTATCTATTCTTGGCTTGTTGATTCTGTATTCCAAGGCACGGGACATACTGGTTATTTGATGATGGTATGGATCATTGAACAGACTAGTAGAGCATTACTTATGTTTCTTTTAGTTTTCTTTTTAAGGGATATGGTCTACGTAATTATAGCTTATATTCCTGCGGTACTTCTTAAAGATATTATTGGTTGGTTAATTGTACGGAAAAAAATCATTAAATATAAAATCTATCCCTTTAAAACTTTTGTAACTCCAGCAATCTCAGCAATTATTAATTTTATTGTCTTATATTTTACAAGTGAACTAATTTGGGCACTTCCTTTGGGAGATAAAATCCTCAATACTGCAATCTTATTCTTATTAGGGATTTTTGTGTTCATATTTTTCTATGCATTCTTAGACGGTTTCTTAGGTGGTTATGATGATAATACGTTACAAGAATTTAATAGAGCAGCATTAATGGTTACCACTCCAGTTCTTGGTTTCTTTCCAAAAACATTAAGTAAAGTAGCTAAATTCGGTAGTAAGATAAGTCCACTTCACAATAAATTTAAAATTGATATCTATGAGGAAGCCATGAAAGAGGCTTATGATTTAACATTAGAAAAGAAAATTTTACAAATTTAGATTTACCTTTTTTTTTTTATTAAAAAGCGGGAATTGCTATTCGAAGAAAATATTCAATTTACCTAAGCTTTGGATTAAAATCTTGGACATGACTCCTTGGATTTAGACAAAAGAGCTTTTATTATTAAATCTATAATAAATATTATAAATTTCTACTGAAAATTAATAGTCTTGTAAGATTTATTTCTTAAAGTTGAATTTTTTCTTATGATGAAGGATAAAGTCTCAATAGAGGAACTTAATCTGAGAGATCTAACTCCAATGATGAAACACTGGTACAGTGTTAAGGAACAATACAAAAAAAAATATCCTGATCATATTTTAGCTTATAGAATGGGAGATTTTTATGAATTTTTCTATGATGACGCCGTGAGAGTTTCTAATCTATTAGGCATTACTTTAACTAAGAGAAAGTTTGGAGATGATTCCTATCCTCTCGCGGGTATCCCTCATCATGCAGGTAATTATTTAAAAAACTTAGTAAATTTAGGACAAACTGTGGTTTTGGTTGATCAGTTAGAGGATCCGTCTACAGTGAAAGGAAGAATTGTAAAAAGAGGAGTTGTAAGAATACTTTCTCCAGGTACAATTATCGAGTCAGATATGTTAAAATCTAATGAAAATAATTATATTTGTTCGATAATTAGACAAAGAACTGGTTTTGGGATTGCTTTTGCGGATCTATCCACTGGTGAATTTATGACAGCAGAATTTTCTATGAATGAAAAAGATCCTCTGGAAAAACTTTTAAGTATTTTTGCACAATACGATCCAGTTGAAGTTATTGTCCCTTCAGAGTTGAAAAAGGATGAAAGACTATTTTTGTTAATAACTGATTTAAACGATGCTTTAATTAAACCATATGATGATTCTATTTTTAATCACGATGATGCCTATTCTTTAATAACTCGACATTTCAAAGTTTCAAATCTTAAAGGATTCGATTTGGAAGAAAAACCACTAGCTATTCAAGCAGCTGGTGGTTTATTAGCATTTTTAAAAGAAACCCAAAGAGATATACTACCGAATATTTTTAAAATAAATATAATCCAAGAAAAACAAATTTTACATCTAGATTATATTACTCAAAGAAATTTAGAATTAATTACATCATTATGGGAAAAAGGGAGAGATACAACATTATATTCCATCTTTAGTCACACTTATACTCCAATGGGAGCTCGTTTATTAAAAAAGATAATCTTACAACCGCTTACAAATATTAATGAAATAAATCAGCGTCTGAATATTGTCCAGAAATTTAAAGATGATATTTTCCTAAGAACGGAGTTAAGGGAAGAATTAAGAATCATTGGAGATCTTGAGAGATATATCAATAAAATTAATTATTCTAGATCTTCAAATGCAAGAGATTTAGTAAATATTAAAAATTCATTAGAAAAAATCCCTATAATCAAAACAATACTAGCAAAGTCGAAAATTCCCGAAATATCTAGATTTCTTGAAAAAATTAATGATTTTAGAGAAATTAGGAGTTTGATTGAAGCGTCAATTAAAGACGAACCACCTATCACTATAAGAGAGGGAAATATTATAAATTACGGCTTTAATGAAAGAATAGATGATTTAAGAGACATCCTTAATAACGGAAAATCCTATATTCTTGAATACGAAAAAGAACAAAAATTAAGATGGAGATTAAATTCTGGTTTTAAAGTGGGTCATAATAATATTCTAGGATATTATATTCAAATTACACTAAATACCCTAAAATCTATTCCAAAATTACCTGAAGAATATATAGAAAGGCAGACTCTTAAAAATGCGAAACGATTTACCACAGCAAAGTTAAAGCAACTTGAAGAAAAAATAATAAAAGCAGAAGAACAGATAAACGATTTAGAATATGAAATTTATTGTACGATACGAGAAAAAGTATTACAAGAAACAGTAAATATTTTAGAAACAGCAAAAAATATTGCATTCATAGATGTAATGGCATCTTTTGCTGAGATTGCTGAACAATATAATTATTGTCGCCCGGTGATTAACAATGAAGATAAGATAATTATAAAGGATGGAAGGCATGCTGTTGTGGAACAAATAAATTTGTCTGATAAATTTATACCTAATGATTGTTATTTGGACACCGAGAAAGACCAAATATTAGTAATAACTGGTCCAAATATGGCAGGTAAAAGTACTTTTCTGAGACAAGTTGCTTTAATTTGCATAATTGCTCAGATGGGATGTTTTGTTCCTGCAAAATCGGCGACAATAGGAATTATTGATCAAATTTTTACGCGAATAGGAGCCTCAGATGATTTAGCGAGAAGATTGAGTACCTTTATGATTGAAATGACAGAAACTGCGAAGATTTTGCATTATGCTACTCCCAGAAGCCTTATTATTATTGATGAACTTGGTAGAGGAACCAGTACCAGTGATGGTCAGAGCATTGCTATGGCTACTCTAGAAAAGCTCCATGAATTAAAGGCTAAAACTCTTTTTAGTACTCATTATCATCAATTAACAGAGATAAATCTACCACGAATTAAGAATTATCATCTTGATATTATAGAAAATGAGGATGGTAGTATTAATTTTGTAAGAAAGTTAAAATCAGGGAGTACTGATAAGTCTTATGGAATAAATGTGGCGAAATTAGCGGGAATACCTGATGATGTAATTATAAGAGCTTTTGAAATTTTAGATCAAATAGAGGAAAAAGACCCATTTAGAGCGATGGTTAAGGAAAATGGCAATGGAGTACGTTCTGGAAAACATTATGATAAGCTTGCTGGCGAAAAGCTAAAAGAGTTAGAGAAATTAAACTTCGAACTCGAAACAAAACACCAGGAATTAGGTATCTGCGAAGAAGAAATTTCCAAAAAAGAAAAAGAATTAGGTAAAAAAACTTATGAAATTGAGAAATTAAAATCTGAAATTAGTAGTATTAAAAAAGAGTCTAAATCAAAAAAAGCGAAAAAATATGTACAAACTTCTTTATTTAAACCAATAAATATTAATAAAAACTTGCTTGATGAAGAAGTTATTAAAATAGTTAAATTACTAAAGGATATTGACATCAATTCTTTAACTCCATTAGAAGCAATGAAAAAATTGATAGAAATTAAGGAAGGATTAAAAAATTTTAAAAATTAAAGAAGAGAAGAAGAATATTTATCTAAAAAGCAGATTACTCGAGGATGTCTTTTCAATATTGATGCTGGATTCTCAGGACTAATTTTAGCTTTGTCAGACAAGCAATTCCGAACGGCTTCTGCTTTTCTTTTATCAGGACAAGTACAAATAATATTTTTAGCTCTCATTATCTCATTAATTGACATTGTAATTGCTTTTTTTGGCACTCCCTCAATAGATTTAAACCATCCTTCATTAAGTTGCTGTATTCGGCTTTTAACATCTAAATTTACAATAATATAAGGTTCTTTTGTTTTGAAATCCGCTGGAGGATCATTAAAAGCAAGATGCCCATTTTCCCCTATACCCACTAAAGCTAAATCAATAGTTCTTCTAGAAATAAGATCACTAATTCGTTTGCACTCATAGATTGGCTTTGCGGCATCTCCTTGAATAAAAAAAACTTTCCCAGGTTTTACTTTATCTATTATTCGCTTTTTTAGATAGTATCTGAAGCTAGCGGGATGATTTTCTGACAAGCCTATATATTCATCTAAATGAAACATTTCTGTCTTTTTCCAGTTAATTTCATTATGGTTGCATAGAGCATCCAATAATTCAAATTGAGAAGTTCCTGTTGCTGCAACAAAACAACTCTTTTTTTTTGATTTGATAACTTTTTGTAAAATCTCAGCAGCTTTTTGTGCTGCAGCTTCTCCCATTTCTAGCTTATTTTGGAATATTTTTATAAAAACCAAAAAAATCAACTCTAATTTAAAATTATTTAAATCTTAATAGAGTATTTTTTTAAATTTGTTGGTAATGTGAAATATATTAATCTATTTAAATTATAAATTTTTGAGTATAAAATAAAATTTTGAGACAAATTGAAAAGATCTAAGATTCAAAAGATACTTGACGCTGAAAAAATTGCTGCAGGAGAAGTTGTTGAGAGACCTGCTAATGTAGTTAAAGAGTTAATAGAAAATAGTATTGATGCAAGAGCAAATGAGATACGTGTTATTGTTAAAAAAGCCGGAAAATCCTTAATACAAATTGTAGATGATGGAATAGGGATTCCTCCAGATGAGATTGAAGTTGCTTTTGATAGGCACACCAGTAGCAAAATAACAAGAATAGAGGATTTAGATAATTTAAGATCTTTAGGGTTTAGGGGAGAAGCACTCGCAAGTATCGCAGCAGTTAGTCAAGTTGAAATAGTTTCAAGAATTAAAGAAAACGACTTGGGAGTAAAATTACGTATTGAAGGAGGGAAAGTTATTCAGAAGGAAGAAATTTCTTGCCCTGTTGGTACCAATATTAGAGTAAGAAATCTGTTTTATAATGTTCCTGCTAGGAAAAAATTTTTAAAAAAAGATAATACTGAACTTGGGCATATAACTGATATTATGCAAAGATATTCATTAGCATTCCCGCAACTTCATTTTATCTACATCCATAATGGACTAACTATCCTTAATTGTCCAGCTCAAAATGATTTAAAAACAACGGTTTTTCATATTTATGGGAAAAAGATCGCTAAAAATATGGAATCAATTGACTATAAAGAAGGAGATTTTGGATTACATGGATTAGTTGGACATAGTGATATATCTAAGAAAAGTAGAACTTATTCCAGTCTATATATCAATAATCGTTATGTTATTAGTGATTTATTATTCAGAGCTGTTCAAGAAGCATATAAAGATATTTTAATGATCGGAAAGTATGCTTTTTTTATTCTATTTTTAGATATTAATCCTGGTATTGTAGACTTTAATATCCATCCGAAAAAATTGCATATTAGGTTTGAAGATGAGGATTTCATTTATAATAAGGTATATAATATTATCAGAGATTTTATAGAGGAAAAATTTATTAAAAAGCAAGATAAATATCTTGAAACTGAACTTAGTCAATTTAGCTCATATAAAGATGAAGAATTAAAGATGGATTCAAGGATGGAATCTGAAAATTTACTTGAATCCATTGAAATTAGTCAAACAACTTCAAATAATGTCAATGAAAATGAATTATCTATTGGGGCCCAACTAGATGACAATGCTCAAAAATCTATACAACTAAATCTAACAGATCAAATTGTAGATAAGATTTCAGAAAAAGAACAAGTACCTGAAACGTATCTAAGGGAAAAATATATAATTTCAGAGAATTTCCCTAAAATTCGATTAATTTCTAAAACTGGACAGCTGAGCAATAAGATTTATATTTTACTAGAAGGTATTAATGAAAATGGAGAGGCGGGAATGTATATCTTGGATCAGCATGCTGCTTCTGAACGAATTAATAAAGAATATTTCCAAAGATTATATCAGACAAGAAAGAAAGATATACAAAGACTTATATCTCCTCTTAAAATTGATGTATCTCCAAGCGAACGGTTCTTTTTATTATCAAATTTATATGAAATCAACAAACTTGGTTTTAAATTTGAACATTTTGGGGGAAATACCTTTATTCTTAGGGATTTGCCTACAATCATTGAAAAATTACCAAAAGCAGAAATAATAAATGAAATTATTAGTGATCTTACTGATATTGGTAAAGATAAGAGTTTTTCAGAAATTAAAGACCAAGTTATTAATTATTTAGCTTGCCATAAAAGCATTCGGGGGGGAGAAGATTTATCAATAATTAGTATAAGAAAACTTTTATCCGACTTAGCTAAATGTAAAGATCCTTTTCACTGTGCACACGGAAGACCAACATTAAAGTTTATATCAATTAAAGAGTTAGATAAATTATTCAAACGTGTTGTATAAAATCATTTTGAAGTTTCCTCCTTATTTTTTCAAGCCTTTCTAAAAATTAAGATATAAATATTAAAATTAAGATTTTTTATATGGAATATTTTGGAATTTAGTAGAAATAAATCATACAAATATTAAAATGAAAAAGATATTAAAGAAAAAAACCATAAAGGAAAAAGAGATAAAAAGTGAAGGAGAAAAAATTGCAATTAGAAACCCTAAGTTTGATGCCCTATCAGATATTGATGATATGAAGATTTTGGAAGAAAATTGTTTATTAAATGCTAATTATGAGGAAGCTATTAATTATGCTGAAAAAGTCATTAGATTGGCAATAAAAAATGAAATGGATTCATATGTCCATGAGCAAGAAGAATTTATGAGAAAAGTAGCAGAAAAAGTACAAGGCTTATACTTCTCTGCTGAAATTGGAGAATCTGCTAGGATGATTAAAAAAATTTATGATATCTTGATTAAATCGGGTAAAAATTATGAAGCGCATGAAATATTTGAAAGTTTTAAAAAACATCACCAAAATAATCCAAGCTTTTACTATATTCCCTTAATTAAAGAACTCATTAAAAAGGATAAGACTGAATGGTTAAAATATCAAATCTTACATCAGGATGAAAATTAAAAATTAAAATGTTAATGAAAATAAATTTTAGTTTTTTCTATGCTTTTGAAAAAGCAATACCTTCTATTCCTTGTATCCCTTCAACTTGACCTAATATTTCTTCAACTTTATCTGTACCTCCCCATTCTTCGGGATATCTCACGCGAAGCCTTGCTTTTTTAAGACCAAAAGCTACAGGTATGATTTCATAATGGTCAATGCTACAATTTTCAGGAAGCACATCCTTTAATTTATTCACAAATCCTTGAAATTCAACATCAGTATCCTCTGGAACTACATCAATTAAAGCTACAAAATCTCCCATATTAATCAAGAAACTTTTTTTATTAGAATGCTTATGGCCCCTCAAACTCACATTTAAGACATCGATATGTGTTTCCCATAGTTCTACAGCGTTCACATCTCCAAATAGTTACATCTCCACATTGTGGACAAGGAAAATGTACTGCTCCTTCATAAGGCGCGATTGGCCGTCCACATGAAAAACACATGTTCTTCTTAAAACTCGACATTACTATTTATGAACCATATAAACTTTAATGGGTTATAAAATAACCTATAACTTTAATTATTTTCGCTTTTAAAAAGTATAATCTAAAAAAGCTTAAGTTAATTAAAATTTATATTAATAAACAACATATTTTACTTATAAATTATCTAATTTTTAAATATAAATCGGATATTATTATGCCAGAAAATAAGGTAAAAAAGTATTTTTCCCTAATTGAAGCATGGGGATGGTGTGATATTTGCCAAGATATGGTAGCGCTAAGACTTGATAAAAAGGAAATTATAAATGGTCTTAAAATGGGGATTTATACAAAAGAGTTTAAACATCGAAATCTTTATCCTGATCCTGATGAAATCGATGATGTCTCTGGGCAAGAACATACTATCTATGTGTATATAAATGAGAATTATGATATTACTGGTGTAAGATCCTTCTTTGGTGAAACTCCGAGTATGGCCGAGATGGGAGCCCAAACTATAGAAGCGGGTGGTGAGGTAAGAATTCCTGTAGTTATAAAAGAAGTCACTCCTCTTAGTGTCCAGTTGGGAATGCTTTCTATGAATGAGTATAAAGTTCTAAAAGTGTGTGATGGGAGGAATACTCTAGAACAAGTTGCCCAGATAAATCAGAAACCCGTGGAAGAGATTGAAAAATTAATGGAAAAGCTTCATAAAAAAGGATTAGTAGATGTTATTAAGCGATCTGCGGCTTAATTTTATTTTTAATCACTAATTAATTAGTATAATTAATTACAAAAATTTAATAAGAAGAAAATTTAACTGTTGTATTCATTTTATACAGCACTTGTTAATAAAATCATTATATAATCCGCAACACTTTCAATTGCATCTGAAATAGCCTCAATTATATCAAAAACATTGCCTGCTGTGAAAGCTGTAAAATAATTTACATCATACTTTGTTTCTTGTAGACTTTTTCTCAGCTTAATATTCAAAAGATCTACCTTATGTTCATATTGATTTATCTGCCGAGCATATTCTTTTATATTTTTTCTTTCCTCTAATAAATCTATAACGATTTTATCTAAAAAACTGGAGCATTCTACGGTAGATTTCATCATTTCAGTAACTATACTTATAGTTTCTGCGTTACTTTGTTCCCAAAATTTTAAAGGTATTGTATTTATTCTCCGAGCTACACCAGTGCAACAATTTGCGACATCATCCATTCTCTTAATTAAATGAGATAGATTTTGTCTTACACTTGGATCTAATTCTCCTTTAGAGACATCTCTTTGAATCTCTCTTCTTAATTTATCAGCATCCCCTTCGAGAAGATCGACTTTATGTAAATTCTCATGAGCTTTTTGAAGATCTTTTTCATTAAGTAAAATATTTAATCCAATTTCTAATTCCTTAACACATTCTTGTACAATTTGAGCATGTTTGATAGATTTTTCTAAAACATTTAATGTGGTTTTTCTTTTCAAAAACTCAATCAATGATCCCATTTTAATCAATCAAATTTTCTTTCTTAATGTTCATTATATTACTATATGCTATATATATTTTATTAGACTAATCCAATTAGATTTAATCCAAAATAAATAAGTCCAGCCATAATACCTGCTATTGGGAAAGTTAATACCCAATATATCGCCATTTTTCCTAAATTTTTGAGATCGATTTCTTTTTTCTGTGCTTTATTCATACCAACTATACAAAAAACGATAACGTGACTATGAGAAATTGGTAAACCAAACAATGTAGCGATCATTAAAATTATTGAGGAACTTGATTGAGTAATAAGCCCTTCACTTGGACGAGCATTAGTCATTTGAGAAGCTAAATTCCTTATTACATATCTTGCTGCTATAAAAATTCCAAAAAATGCAAATATCCCGCATAATATTGCAAAGAAAAAGTACTGTCCTAAATTTAATGAACCATTATTCAGTAGACCATAAAGAATGCCTAACGCTTCCCCTGAGTTTGCTCCTACCCAAATCTCTGCAAATGAAACACTCGCAAGCAAAAACCATTTAAAATATCTTTCCGATTTTTCAATTTGATTTAATCCTCTTAATTTTGATAAGTATGTTTTTGCTAAAATTTTGAATAAAAGATAAGTAATTATCAAACCGAATAAGGGAGATAAGAACCAACTAAGAATTATATTGCCGAGTTTATCCCAATTTAATGCTGTTTCAGGATTTACTCCCCCTTGAGAGATTGCATATACAATTAAAACACCGACTACACTACCAAGTAAAGAATGCGTACTGCTTAAAGGAATCCCTGCAAAACTCCCAATTATTAACCAGATAATGCTACTTATTAAAACGGTTAATAGCATAAATGTTGTATAGGTGATTCCTTCGCCCAGGATATCTGAACCAACTGTTTTTGCTACAAACCCAGAACTAAAAGCGATCATACCACCTCCAATAGCTACTCCACCTATTATTAAGGCAATTTTAAATTTTACAACTCCTGCACCTACTAAAGTGGATAAGGTTTCATCATTTGCTCCTATAGAAAATGCAAGGCCAACAGCCAATATAATTAGAACTATAATTATGACTAGTGTTAAATCGTCAGCCATATCGAATCATAATTTTTAGTTTTTATTCGAAAATTAAATATTTTGTTGCAAGAAATTGAATATATTCTGAAAAGCTTTTGATGTGATCAGCCAACATCATAATATCTTCAACAAGTTCTTTAAGATATAAAAAAGTCCTTGATAAATAATCCATATCATAGTTATAAAGTTTATCTAACAATCGCCATTCCGCTTTTCTCATCTTACGTCTTTCTTCTTTTATATCTTCACAGACATCATGCGCTTTACTTAGATCAGACCCAATTAATTTAACAGCATCTGATAAAAAATTAGAAATGATCCTCAATGATTTGAGAATGTTTTGAATTTGAAGTTTAAATTCCTCATCAGGGAAGACAACCCTATAAAGAAGTAGTTTATTAGCCATGAATTCCCCAATATTTTTAATCTCATTAATTTTAGTAAATAATTTCAATCGATCTGCCTTTGAAAACATTAATTTGGACTTAAAAATTTTAGACTCAAATTTCTTTTTAATTGAGACCTCTGTATTAGTTTTAATAACATAGCTTAGATTTTGCTTAAATTCTTTGAAGTTCTCGTCTACAAGATATTCTATCCCTTTAATTAATCTGAAGTTTTGTTCATTAATAGTATCCATGAATAAGTGTGTTAATTCATCAATGCTCATTTTACTAAGCTTCTTATCATCTATTTCCTCTTCCATTTTTATCATCTTATAAATTTTTAGTTGAATAGCTAAGAAATAATTGAGATTCTTATTTAAGAATAAATTTAATTGCATATAAGATTTAATTTTTTTTTTTGATTATTAATAGTAAAATAAAGAACATAATCAGCTATTTATTTTTTTATAGAGCCACATTTTTACTTGAACTTCCCTCTTTTAAAACATAATGTCAAATCTGAACCTCATTTTACTCTATATATTATTATATAGAATATATAGAGTATATATAGTAATATTAATGAATTATGGACTAATTTACATTATATATTCAATCAATTTTCATGATATATTGATAGATCAAGTTATTTCTACAAATATATGAAATAAAATACGAGGAGAACTATTATATGTCTAGAAAAAGCATATATATTTTAATCTTTATTTTGGGAATTGGAGGAGGAATACTCTTTACTCTTATTGATTATTTTATTAGATCTTTTATATAACGAAATAATATTTTTTTGTTATGAAAAGTAAACACAAGGTTAAAAGAAGCAGTAAAGGAAATATTGTTGTAATATTCATTTTAGGTTTTTTAACTGGAGCTCTCTTTACTAATATTGTGATTATTGGAAGGGAAGATGTGGTCCATATTACTATAATATATAGTTCTGAAAAAGCGAGTTGGATGACAATTGCTTATACAGATTTCATGTATGATTGGAGAAATACCCATCCAAGCGAAGAAATAAGAATTGATATGCATCCGTATGGCTCATCAGATTCAATTATTAGTATTCTTAATGGAGAGATATTTCCCACGATATGGAGCCCAGCAAGTTCTATCTGGATGACATTTTTAAACACTAAATGGGCAGAATACACTGGAGATCTTGAACCGATAGTTAACATTTCTGCTGCAGTAAAAATAATTTATTCCCCTATTGTCATTGCCACATGGGAGAGTTTTAATAACACATATGGAATAAATGGCTTTTCTGATCTCCATGCTTTAAATTTAAATCCGAGTGTGAACGTAAAAATGGCTCATACGGATCCTCGCTTGTCAAACTCTGGATATATGAGCACTATTATGGCGATAGCTGCTGCATCGGGAGTAGATTCAAAAGATTTATTGATGAGTGATCTAACAGACCCAGCAAATCAGCAATGGCTTACCGAGTTTGAGTCCAGCGCGGTGATGTATGGAAAATCAACGGGTTTTTTAAGTCGTTATATGAAAAATAAAGGCCCTAACGGCTTAAACGTTGCTTTCCTTTATGAAAATTTAATAAGAGATATTTCTAACGAAGCAACAGGAGGTAAAATCATTGCAGTATATCCAGAAGAAGGTACCCTTTATAGTGATCACCCATTTTGTATTTTAAATGCCAATTGGATCACATCAGAGCAGCGAATGGTTGCTAAAGCATTTCTAGAATTTCTTAATAAAAATGATACGGTTATTTCGGCAATGGAATATGGCTTTCGTCCAATTGATACTTCAATTCCCTTAGATTCGGCAGTGTTTAATTATGCAACAAATGGAATTGCTTTTAATATTACAGTTCCTGAATTAAGCACGCCAAATGATGGTGAAGTTCTACTAAAAATTCCAGATCTATGGTTATTATGTAAGGCAACAGCATAAAGGTTATTTATGATGGTGAAACTTTGAGGAGAAAAAATTTGAATGAGGAATTTAAGGGAGAAATGATACATCTTCCATTAAGTTTAAAAATAGAAAGATTTTTTTCCAAACCTATCTATAGAAAGAGTCTTGATTCTATTACATTAGCCTTTTTTGCATTAGTTATTATTGGTCCTATTATTAACATATTTTCTACTATTTTTTTGAATATACCCTCCATTGGCGAAGATGTTTTTAATGATGCTCTAATAGGAAATCTTCAATGGTTAAATATTCTAAATTCTCTTGGAGTTTCCTTTTCAATTGCTTCAATCGCAGTAGCTGTAGACTTAATAATTGCATTTCCAATTTCTATAATATTAACCCGATATAATTTTAGAGGAAAAAAGATTTTAGATGCCTTAGTTGATTTACCCATGGCTGTACCTACTAGCGCATTAGGGTTCTCTGTTTTACTTTACTGGGGTATTTTTGGGGTTGAACCCGGTTATACTTTAATCATTTTAGGGCATATTCTTTTTACTTTTCCTTATATTGTTCGAAATATGAAAATTGTACTAGAAAAAGCGGATGTTTTATATGAAGATGCCGCTCGAACGCTTGGAGCTCCAGGAATAACTGTTTTTCGAACAATTACTTTGCCAATGATGAAGGAAGGAGTTATTGCTGGTGCTATTCTTGCTTTTACGAGAAGTTTGGGAGAAACTGGAGCTACAATAATTATGTCAGGTTTAGTTGAAACTGCTCCAATTTTGATCGTTGGCTTCCGCAGACAATTAGAATTACCTTCAGCTTCATTTTTAGCTGGAATATTAATATCAATTTCATTGATTCTTCTCTTTTCCATTAAATTTTTTACGAGAAAAGTCGGTTTTCCAGTTAAAAGGGTATGGCCTAATATTGAACGTTTTTTTAGCAATAAGTACTTTCGTTATTTTAGAGACGTTCTAATGATGATCATTCTTATATCTATATTTCTTATTCCGTCATTCTTCATTCTCAGTCAAATTTTCGAAGGAGATTTGATTGGAGAGTTATTCTTAAGTCAAGATTATAAATGGGCTTATCTATATGCAAGCTTTTTGAGTTCAATTGAAATAGGTGCATTAGCAGTAGTTATCAATCTTATTTTTGGGTTACCCTTTGCTTTTATAATTACTAAACGAAAATGGGGAAAAGTTATCACTTTTCTTGACACTATCCTCGATATACCAATAGCTATTCCTTCAGCAGCACTAGGGTTTGCTATTTTCCTGTTTTGGGGTCCCGCAGGATTAGGTTTATTTCAGCCAGGATTTTTTATGATATTATTCGTTCATGTATCGTTTTCATTTCCATATATGGTTAGGCCAATTATTGGAGTGTTAGAAAGTGCAAATGTAGGAGTTGAAGAAGCCGCTCGAACTTTAGGAGCATCTAATTTAACTGTATTTAGAAAAATAACGCTCCCTAATATAAAGCAAGGAATTATCGCAGGCAGTATAATGGTTTTTACTCGTTCACTTGGAGAAACTGGTGCAACTATTGTAGTTATGGGAAGTATCAGAACAATTCCCGTATTAATTGTAGATTGGGTTGAAGCAAATGCCTTTCCAAGCGCTATATTTGCTAGCACACTCGTTATCATATTTAGTGCTATTTTAATTTTCGCATTGAGAGTTGTAAGAAAAAGAAAGAGGTGAGAAATTTACCTAAAATAGAATTATTTGATGTTACAAAAACCTTTAATGAGGGAAAAATTCTTGCAGTAGATAATATTTCTTTAAAAATTGAAGATGGCGATTATGTTTTTTTACTTGGACCAACTGGATGTGGCAAAACAACCACTTTAAGAATGATTGCCGGACTTGAAAAACCGACAAAAGGAACGATTTTAATTAATGGTAAGGATGTCGAGGAAATTCCTCCTGAAGATAGAGATATGGGATTTATATTTCAACATTTTGAAATTTTTGATCATTTAACGGTTTGGGAAAATGTAACCTTTGGGTTAGAGATGCGTGGTTATAAAGAAAATTATATCATTGAAAAGGCAGAAAATGCTTTAAGAATTGTTGAACTATTAGATTATGCTGATGAATTCCCTTCGATATTTGGTAATCCAGGAATGCAAAAATTAGGAATTGCTAGAGCAATAGCAACAGGAGCAAAAATATTAATTATGGATGAACCCCTAGGTTCTCTCGATCCTAAAGTATCAAAAGTCTTTCGTCATGAATTAAGAAATCTGATTAAGGATTTAGGTCTTACTGCTATACATGTTACCCATAATCAGGAAGAGGCAATGGCTATTGCAGACAAAATTATAATTATGAGATCGGGAAAAATTCTTCAAATGGGTACGCCATATGAACTATATGAAAATCCAAATAGCATATTTGTTGCAAATTTCTTGGGTGAAACTAATTTTCTTCAAGGATTTGTGTTAAAAGTACTTGATAATGAAAAAATGTCAATTTGGATTCGCCTAGGCGGACCAAAATTTAATTGTAATAATTTTGGTAATAATTTTAATTTGGATGACCATATTGTAATATCTTTTCGTTTTGAAGATGTCTATTTATTTCCTAAAGATTATGAATTTGAAAGCAGTCCTTATGATTGGTCTAAAATTCAATTTTTTATTGCCAAATTAGAAACTTCAAGATTTATTGGAGCCACTAAGAGATTTTATTTAACTCTGGATAACGGGGATAAGTTTTTGTCAATTAAACCAGGAACTTTTGAAGAGAATTTCACTGCAGGGGAGGAATTAATTATAGGCGTTCATCAAGATGATATTCATGTATTCAAAGCACCAAAAAATCTAATGAATGAATTATCTTTAACATAATTAAGAGGTCTTGAATTAATGGTTAATATTAGATTATATAATGTGTCGAAATCTTATAGGAAATTCAATGCACTTGATCAAATTTCACTTGAAATCAAAGATAAAGAATATTTTATTATTTTAGGTCCGACAGGAACAGGCAAAACAACTTTATTAAAAATTATTGCTGGTTTAATTAAACCTGATTCAGGAAAAGTATTGTTTGATAATAAAGATGTTACAAATAACGCCTCGGGAGAAAGAAATTTAGGATTTATGTTTGAAAATTATGCATTATTTCCCCATATGAATATTGTTGAAAATATATCATATAGCGGGCGTGTACATGCTAGAGATACTAAAAATACAAAAACCCTTGTTGATCAAGTATTAATGATGACATTACTCACAGGGAGAGATGATGCAATGCCAGAAGAGTTAAGTGGTGGTATGAAACAACGTGTTGCTCTTTGTAGAGCTCTTTTAAATTTAGAGCAAACAAAACTGCTCATCTTAGATGAACCACTTAAAGCACTTGATGCAGGTCTAAGAATGAGTTTAAGAAGAGAATTATTATTAATGGCAAAGTCAAAAGAATTAGAGTTAACTGTGGTTCATGTTACTAATGAACAAGAGGAGGCAATGATGGTTGCAGACAGAATAGCTATAATTAATCAAGGAAAATTGATACAAGTTGGAACCCCTCATGAGATCTATTATCATCCAAAAAATCTATTCGTTGCTAATTTTATGAGTGAAATAAATTATTTTGATGGTATTTGTAAAAAAGAAGAAATTCCCTCATGGGATATTTTAAAAGAATCAAAAAGAGGCGATAAACTCTATGCAGAAATCCACAGAGATTCAATTCCTATACCAGTTGATATAGGTCTAGATAATCTCTTCGCCGCTTATTTACTAAAAGATAGAATTGGTGAGATTCAACGGGGGGATAAAGTTTTATTGGTAATTAGATCAAATCATATGAAAATTCGATTAGGTAATCGTGTACAACAAAAACGTAATGCGATTCTAGGAAGAATACATAGGCGTAAATTTATGGGTGTTTTTTATAGATTTGAAGTTAAATTAAATATAAAAAAACAAGAAAAAATAATCATTGTTACTATACCAGCAACATCGGAGATTCACAATAATTTTTTAGAGGATTTAGAGGTTACAGTATATTTTCCGAAAGAATTAGGCATCTTATTTAAACATCCTGGTGAAAAGGTTATAAAAGAAGTATTAAAATTAGAATAAAAATAAAAATTTAGTAAAATATTACGAATTAGGGAGGTTTTGATATGAGTGCATTATTTGAATGGTTTAAGTCTCGAAATGAAGAAAGTGCTATAAATAAGACTTTAGTTCATATGCAAAAGGTTCTTGAGTGTGTAGTTGAATATGAAAAAGCAATTTCATTTTTGGTTGAGGAAAAAAATATTGATCTTGCATTAAAAGTTCTTTTTCGTGTAAATGAATTGGAAGATGAAGCTGATGGAATTAGGCGAGATATACACAAGATGCTTTCAAAAGCCGAACTTACATCTATTATTCGTGAAAATCTAATCCATCTAGCTGATAGAATTGATAATATAGCAAATGCCACAAATGCAAGTGCAAGAATTCTTATTTATATGAATCATACTGATTTTTTGAAGCTTGATAAACAGATTCATAAAAACGTTTTAGAAATGGCAAGGATATCTGTAGAAGCTGTTAAAAAACTAAATTTTATGGTAAATAAATTACTTTCTGCTGAAGAAGCTGCGATACAGAAATTGGGAGAAGAAGTTAATACTCTCGAGCATCAATGCGATGAATTGCGTTTTGCTATAAATAGAATATTAGTTTCAAACAGGCTTGATATTAATCCATTTAGTGCTATAGAAATACATAGTTGTATTTCTGCACTTGAATCTATTAGCGATAACGCTGAAGATGTAGCTGATTATATCATCATGTTAACAGTAGCCAAAAAGTCTTGAAGTTCAAAAGAATTATAATTAAGGCCCATCTCTTAGATAATATTTAAATTAGAAAAATAATTTAGAAAATGGAATTATTAATCCTACTTTTTTTAAGATTCTATTAGATAGGTATATTAAAAAATTTAATTTTCTAAAAATTTTATTAAATATTTATAATTTGGATTTATCTTTTAAGAATTTTAAGTTAAAGGACGATTTATAATGGATATAAAAAATACAATTTAGTTAAACCTAAAAATTTAAATAATTCAATTTATTAAGTAATATTAGATAAAAATTCATTTTTTTATCGATTTGTTTATTAAATTTTACCTCAGAATATTCTTTTTTAAAGAATTCATATGATGTTTTCATTTTTAAAACGTTTAACTGATTGTTTACAAGGGAAGGAATATATTATATCACATGTACGAGCAGGATATACGGCAAAAAGAAGACTTGCTAATTTAGGAATTATTCCTGGAGAAAAGATAATAAAAAGCAGAGCTGCTCCATTTCATGGTCCAATAGAAGTAATTATAAAAGGAACAAAACTTGTTCTAGGAAGAGGATTAGCAACAAAGATAATAGTGAGAGAATAAAAATCATTATTTAGTTTAAAATTAATTAAGTCATTTTATACTGATTATGAGAATAACTTGTCATAAATCTAGTAAAAATAAAATTAAAAAAAGTAAGAAGTATAAGGGCGTCATTAATATAGCATTAGCAGGTAATGCAAACGTTGGAAAATCTGTAATATTTAATCAGCTTACAGGACTTTCACAAACGATTGGAAACTGGCCTGGAAAAACTGTGGAAAGAATGGAAGGGCATTTGGAATTTTTAGGCTATCGGTTTGATATTATTGATTTACCAGGTATTTATTCCTTATCAACATATTCATTAGAAGAAATTGTAAGTAGAGAATATATTGTATCAGATGAGGTGGATGTTATAATTAATGTAATTGACGCCACAAACCTGGAACGTAATTTATTTCTTACTTTCCAATTATTGGAATTAAAAGTTCCTATAATATTGGCTATAAACCAAATGGATATTTTAAAAAAGAGAAATATTGATATAGACTTTAAAAAGTTTGAGAGCATTTTAGAATTACCGGTAATTCCATTAGTAGCGGTTCACGGAATGGGAGTACATCAATTACTTGAAGAAGCTATTGAATTAGCTGTTTATCATCACACTCATGAACATTACATCAAGGATGGGAAAATAAAACATGAAACTTTATCTCATACAAACAAAATATCAATGCAAAATAAAATTTCAATAAAAAAATTATTCCAATTTCCAGATTTAAAACCCCTTCTTTCTTATGGAAAAGAAGTAGAAGATAAATTAGATGCTATAGAAGCCGAATTAAAAGGATTTGAAGAATATATTTCGCAATTTAACTATCCCAGTCGATTTATAGCAATAAAAATATTAGAAAATGATGAAGAAATCATAAAACTTTTTGAAAAAAATGAAGTTAAAAAAAGAATACTTCAATTAGCTGAAAAATATCGGAGAAGTTTAGAGAAATATCACGGTGAAGATATTAATACCATAATTTCATCTGAAATTTATAATAATATTCGAAAAATTATTGAAGAAGTTTTAACAGTCAAATCTAAGGGAAAAATAAAAACCTCATTTGCGGAAAAACTCGATCATATAACTGCTCATTCTTTCTGGGGATATATAATACTTGCTTTGATTCTTATTGGTATATATTATTTCACTTTTCTGATAGGAGGTTTTTTAGGAGAACTTATTGATAATGTTTTTGGTATTTGGAGTGAAATAATCTATAATAGTTATGGAAGTACCAATATATTAGTGTTTATTATATGGGATGGAGCAATGGGCGGATTATTTGGTGCGGTGGGTGGTGTTTTGGTTTATGTCATACCGTTCTTTTTAATAATTGAAATCTTGCAAGATTCAGGATATTTGCCCAGAGCCGCATTTCTTATGGATAGATTTATGCACTTTCTAGGAGTTCATGGAAAAACTATAATTCCAATGATATTAGGTTTTGGTTGCAATGTTCCTGCTTGTACAGGTTGTAGAATTATGGAAACTCAGCGTGAAAAAAAGATATCTATAGCTTTAACTTCATTGATTCCTTGTGCTGCTGTGATGGTTGTAGTTTTAGGGTTAGTTGGAAGATATCTAGGTCCTGGTTGGGTTATAATATTATTTATTATTAATTTTTTAGTAATAATAATTGTAGGGAGATTGTTAAATAAAATCTTACCCGGTGAATGTACAGAATTAATAATGGAAATGCATGAATACAGGGTTCCAAACTATAATGTGATTCTTAAGCAGACATGGATAAGAACAAAAGAATTTGTATATAAATCCATGCCAATAATTATCGGTATTGGGATATTAATGGAGATCATGTTTATCTTTCGATTATTAGATCCTATTAACTTTATTATGAGTCCAATAACAAGATTTTGGTTAGGTTTACCATTCATTACCGGGATATTTTTAATTTACGGAATTTTAAGAAAGGAATTAACTCTAATCCTTTTGCAAGTGCTTGCAAATTCTATGGGGTTAACAATTTTACAATTATTGTCTCCTATCCAGATTATTGTTTTTAGCTTGGTTACTATGCTCTATATTCCTTGCTTCGCTACAATAATTATTATCGCTCGTGAAACAAATTGGAGATATGCATTTAAAATATCGATTTTAGAAATATCATTAGCTTTAATAATTGGTGGTATCATAAATTGGAGTTACATTTTTGTTTCTAGTTTTTAATTAATTTTCGATATTCTTGAAGAATAATTATTTTCGACAAAAGACGATATGTTCCATAGGAGATTCTAATCCATATTTTCGAATAAGCTCTTTATTTTTTTCAATATAATAGATTTTAATAAGTTAAAAGGAGAAAAAAAATTACGTTATTAGTTTAGTAAAATACAGAAGTATTTGTTCTTTTTTCCCGAAATAGCAATAAAACTCTAAAATTATAAAAAATAAAAGCAAGAAAGTAGTTATTATAATAACTTAAAATAATTTTTAGAATGATTATGTCTGATCAAAAAATCTATTATAAGGATTGGCCTAAGGATGTTCCAAAAACAATTGAAATTCCAAATAAAACTTTAATCGATTTTCTTGAAGATTCTGTAAAAAAATACCCGAATAATATTGTTACCAATTTTATGGGATTTCAATTAACCTATACCCAGTTGCAAGATATTGCATATCGTACAGCTACCAAATTATCAGAATTAGATGTAAAAAAAGGGGAAACCGTTGCACTTCAATTTACTAATAATCCTGCGTACATTTCTTATTATTACGGTGTTCTTAAAATGGGAGGAGTTGTCACAAACTTATCACCTCTATTTAAAAGCTTAGAGGTTAAAAGGCAACTGAATGATAGTGATGCAAAAATATATATTGGATGGGAAGGGTTTAATGGGATAGTAGATCCTATTATTAATGAAACAGGAGTTAAACATAAATTTTATAGTAATCTCGGACCATATTTATCACCAGATCCAATGGCACCACCCGAATTTCCTATGGGGGGGGAACCTACCTTTGAAGATATTATTAGGAAAACAAAACCAAATCCTCCTATTATTGATATTGATCCAGAAGATTTAGCGATGCTTCAATATACAGGTGGTACTACCGGATTCCCAAAGGGTGCAATGTTAACTCATCACAGTATTGTAGCAAATGTGTATCAAATTAAAACTTGGTTGCCTAGTATTGCGGAGGCTGAAGACAATTTTTTAGCAGTTTTACCATTTTATCATATCTATATGTGTTTTGTGATGAACGCAGTAATCCATCTGGGAGATACGCTTACTTGCGTTTTCAATCCACGAGAGACACATGAAATTATTGAGGCAGTAGAAACCACAAAAGTCACTATCTTTCCAGGTATTGCTCCCTTATATAATAATATAAATAATTATGAGGGTATAGAAAAACATGATTTATCGAGTATTCGATATTGCTTTAGCGGAGCTGCACCTTTACCAGATGATGTAAGAAAGAAGTTTGAAAAATTATCAGGAGCTAAAGTTAGAGAAGTTTATGGTTTAACTGAAATGTCTCCTGCTGTAACTGCAAATACATTTGATGATAACTTCAAATCAGGAACAGCGGGGATGCCTTTGCCAAATACAGAAGTTAAAATAGTTAGTGAAGATGGTAAAGTTCTTGGTATAAATGAAGTTGGGGAGTTGTGGGTTAAGGGTCCACAAATGATGAAAGGATACTATAAGAGACCTGAAGAAACAAAAAACACAATTATTGATGGATGGTTAAGAACAGGGGATATGGCATTAATGAATGATAATGGCCGAATACTGATAAAGGAACGATTAAAAGATATGATTAAATATAAGGGACATTCAGTTTATCCTACAGAAGTTGAAGATCTACTATTTTATAATGATACCATTGAAGATTGTGCTGTTGTTGGAATTGTTGACAAAGAAGGAAATGAGAACATAAAAGCATTTATCGTGTTAAAAGATGAATTTAAGGGGAAGGTCTCAGAACAGGATATTATTGATTGGTCAAAGAAAAACATGGGATTTGAGAAATACCCCCGATTCGTGGAATTTATTGATGAAATTCCTAAAACTATCATTGGAAAAATACTTCACCGGGAATTAAGAGAAAAAGAAGCAAAAAAGTAATCTATGTTTGCACTATTTTTTTACTACAAATTTTTTATTAAACATTTTGATTTTCGGTTATATCATTTAGAATTATTAGTAAATCTTTTGTTTAGTTTATGAGAAATTATCAATACTCTTTTATGTTTACTTTTTCTTATTTATTTTAGAAAAATGGAAAAAGCTACATTTGGTGCGGGTTGCTTCTGGGGTGTAGAAGCAAGATTTAGGAAGGTTAAGGGTGTAATCGGTGCTGTTGTTGGGTATAGTGGAGGTAAAACAAAAAATCCGACGTATAAAGATGTTTGTACGGATAAAACGGGTCATGCTGAGGTTGTTCAAGTCACATATGATCCTTCAATTGTATCTTATGAGGAATTGTTAGAAATCTTTTGGAATATACATAATCCTACGACTCTTAATCGTCAAGGTTGGGATATTGGTACTCAGTATCGATCTGTGGTGTTTTATAATAGTGAAGAACAAAAAGAAAAAGCTTTAAAATTAAAAGAAAAGCTCGATCAGTCAGGTAGATATAAAAAACCCATCGTAACTGAGATAACACCTGCTTCAGAATTTTATAAAGCTGAAGAATACCATCAACGCTATTATGAGAAAAATAAGAAGTAATTAGGTTTTTTTCTAATTCTAAATTTTCCTTTACTAATTTTTATAATTCTTAGACGGTTTTCATAACCAATTAATAAAACTACTTATTTTATTGGTGATATAATTATAAACTATGTTAAACCATCGATTAATTGATCCTTCACCTGAGCCTGAAAAGTTTGTTCGGACTGCTGTAAAATTTCTTCAGAAATATACCAAGAATAAAAAGGTATTTTGTGCGCTTTCTGGTGGGGTTGATAGTTCCTGTGTATATCTTCTGTTAAAGGAAGCTAGAGTCGATACACTTCCTGTATTTATTGACCACGGCCTTATGAGAATAATTAGAGGCAAAGAAGAACGAGAATATCTAAAAAAATTGTTTCCAGAACTCATTATTGTTGATATTCGCGAAAAATTTTTACCAAAGATTTTTGGAGAGGGTGATGCTGAAAATAAGCGGAAGTTATTCAAAAATGCATATTCAGATACAATCAGTAAGGTGATTAAGGAGGAAAAGTGTGATCTACTTGCTGACGGAACCATCTTACCCGATATTGAAGAAAGTTTTGGTGTTAAAATCTCAGATTTAAAAGAAACCATGTCACTTGAGGAGGAATTAAATTTAAAAAAAAAAAATATCCAAGGATTTGTAAAAAGCCAACATAATGTAGAAATTGAATATAAGGTAAAGGCGACGATTCAGCCAGTAGCAAGCCTTACCAAATACGAGATTAGGAATATTCTTAAATATTTAAATATGCCCCCAGAATTAGTATATAGAAAGGCTTTTCCAGGCCCAGCATTATCAGCAAGAATTATAGGACCTCTATCAAATAAAAATTTAGCTTTTGAAAAAAAAGTGCATGACATCATCGAGAGTAATATAGATGATTACTATATCGAGAAATACAATAAACCAATGATAATAAACCAAAAAGGAGAACAAGAACCATTTCAAGTATTTGCGGCTATAAGTGATGACATTCTTAACAGAAAAGTTACTGGAATAGTTAATGGAAAAAGAACTTATGAAGTGCCCTTATGTGTTAGAGGAAAATGGGATTATGCAAAGCTTGTTGGTTTAGCGTCTCAATTAAAAGGCTATTCTAGATTACTTTATGAGCTTAAAACTGATAAAAAAGGCACATATGATGTAATAATAAGATCTGTAAATAGTAAAGATGCAAGAACAGCAACTATTACAAATCTACCATTTGAATTTATAGAAAAATTGAAAGTATTGCTAAAAGAAATTCCCGAAACTAAAAATGTTTACATCGATATTACTCCAAAACCACCTGCTACCATTGAATACGTATAAGTTCGATATTCGAAACTATTATAAGGAATTTTTAATCTTTATGTATATTCATTGCCCTTCATTAATTTTACGGCGATTTTTATAATTAAATTGCATAAAAATTCTTGCAACAAATATGATTAGATTTGTTAAAAATTCAGAAGCTTCTTTTTTATTTTCGATCATAAACTGATTCACTCTTTCACTTTTCCTATTTTTATTAGATTTCAATCATAAACTAATTTTGAGTGATAGAAAGAATTAATCTTTTTAAAATAATTTTTGTTTTTCATAAATAATGATCAGATTTTATCACTCTTCTTAATAATTATTTAAAATTTGATGAATCAATATCTCGTTTTTTTATTATTATTCTATATCTGATTGTCTTTTCTGATTGTTTTTGTGATCGCTTTTATTCTAATTATTATGGGACTTCGATCACATAATTGCCAGATTTGATCACTATTTAAATAGGTTCATTACTTATTTTTATTTAGGTGATTAAAAAAAATGGGATACACAAATTTTACAGATAAAATGGTTGATAGAGCGGAAGAGAATTTTAAAAAGATTAAAGAATCAATCAAAGGCCTTTATGATCTCCTCAATATTTGCCTCCCAGATGACCAGGTATATCTAGAGGCGGGTCAAGAGAACATAGAAGGTTTATATCAAAACATCATAGAGTTAATATTAAATGATTACGGATTAAGAAAAATAGTAAAGAAAATAAAATCCGCTGAATTAGATGTTAATATTACTCTAGATGAATTAATGATTGAAGAAGGACTATAAAATATTTTTTTTCTTTCTTTTTTTATTAAACTATTACTTTTTCATTTTTAATGCAAAATCTTTGCAGTAAATTTCAATTTCCGTAATTTATTTTGATAATCCGGACAAATTTTATAATCAGGAAAATTGCATAAGGTTTGGGATTTAGGAAGGCTACATGAGTAAGAAAATGGACAAGTTAATAAACTGCTTTCAAGATCAAAATCTGAGTCAATTATTATAATTCATCACGCCTTTCATCATTTTATTGGTAATCTATATGATTTAATAATCAAATTATTGCTTAAGTGAATTTAAAAAGAAGTGAGTATAGAAAATTTTTAATTTTTGTTTTGTTATTTTGTAGTTCTCAATTAGCTGATAAAAACTAGTTACTTCTAAAAAAGTCTTTAATAGGTAAAATGAGAGGAAATATGGGAAATACCCCATATTCCCTAAGGTTAAAATCCAATGAAACCAAAAAGTGTAGTTTTAGGTTGAAAATTTGTGATTGCTATAATTCATTATAAAATTATTTAAAGTCCAATAAAATCGTTTAATTTGAAATTAGTAATCCAATTTCTCTTGTTTTAAATACTCGAATAATAAAAGAATGTTCTTTTAATCAATTTATTTTATAATTTTTAAACTCAATAAAATGAACAATATTATTTGATTAATTTCGATCATAAATCAATTTATTTTTTCCTTTTAATTATTTTAATTAGATTTCAATTAGATTACTTTTAATATTTAAAATTTTTGATCCCTTCTGATCTTTTTTTTTAAAAGAAATGTGATTTTTTTATTTGGTTTTATGCAAAATGTAGAATTAGCAACATTATAGGTTATTTTTTCGTTATCATAAGTGATTTAGATCATATATATATTGACTTTTATTCATAATGATGAATTAGTGATCTCTATAATATCGTTTTTCGATTTATTGCCATATATTGATCACATATTCAAACGGAAATGGTTAAAATGATCAACATTTAAATACTAGTTTATCTAATATGATCATTAGTGAAAAAAAAATTTTTTCACATTTTAAAACATACTAATAAGAAGTGAAGAAGTTTGTGTAATTCATGCAAGTGTGATAATTATTATCAATGCTCAATAGTAGGATATATAAATTCTCCAGGATTTTGTTGCTCTAAATGTGAAGGGTACAATGAGGAACTAACTTGCTTAAAAGCAAGATTCAATTATGAAATGATAGTGCCAAAAACCGTGATAAAACACCCAGATAAAACTATAATAATTCCAAATGAATAAAATAGTGCGAAAAATTATGTGTAATAATTGCAATTGCGACAATTATGATAAATGTTCGATAGTAGGATTTATGCCTATTGGGTTTTGTTGTTCCAATTGTGATCTCTATAACGAGGAACATACCTGCTTAAAAACAAAAACAAAACATCTAGCCCACCATGAATTGAGTGGAAAAGAATCAGGAGAGGAAATAAAACCAATAAGTTCTTCAATTGAGGATGGACTTTTAAAGGTAATAATTAAGAAGAAAGATGAGAAGATACCTATATACATTGATCTCCAAAAGCATTTAGAATAATGTTTACTAATATTTTCAATTCTGTTAATGTAATTCGGGATCAATGTAGAATTTCAAATATTTTTTTTGTTATCGTGTTAGGCAGTAAAAATAATATTGGAAATTTATGGAGAAAAGTTATAAAAGTTATTTATAAAATTTATATAAGTTATATAATTTACAAACCTAAAGAGATTAACAAAACTAAAAAGATTAAAATGGGATATTGACATGAGTGTCATAAATTTTGAGTTTAGAAATGAGGTCCTTAAACATAATGCCTCTTTAAGTTATTGTTATCAATGTTCAACTTGTTCTGGTGGATGTCCTGTTGCTTTGATCACAAATGGTACATATAATCCAAGAAAAATCATTGAAGAAGCCATATTAGGACTTCAAGATAAATTGGTAGTTAGTCAAGATCCTAATCCATGGCTCTGTTCCACATGCCAGAAATGTGTGGAATTATGTCCCCAGAAAGTCGAATTAACAGAGATTTTTACTTTAATAAAAAATAAATGTTTTGAAATAGGTAAAATTCCTGAAGCTTTTATTGCTCAAGGAAAGGCAGTCTTAGAACATGGAGTAGCCATTCCATATTCCAAAGCAATATTAACAAGGCGTGAAAAACTTGGTCTTCCGAAAGTAAGAACAGCTCCTGTAGATGAAATCAAAAAAATACTTAATGAAACTAATTTTGATAAATACATATTGAGAGAGGGTGGATAGTAAATGAGTTATGACTTGTTTTTAGGATGTGTAATTCCTGCAAGATTACCTTATTTAGAAGTATCCTCGAGGAAAATTTTTGAAAAACTTGGTATAGAACTACGGGATGTCGATGGATTTAGTTGCTGTCCAGATCCAACAGGAATAGAGCTAATAGACCACAATACGTGGTTAACTTTAGGTGCGAGAAATTTAAGTTTATGTAATAATAATGGAGCAGTAATATCATTCTGCTCTGGATGTGTTGAAACCTTAAAAGGCGTAAACTACTTCATTAATAAGGATCTGACCGTAAAGAAAGAAGTTAATAGAAATTTGCAAAAGATTGGAAAGGTTTATGAAGGAAAAACTGAAGTTAAACATTTTGCTCAAGTTCTTTATGAAAACTTGGAAAAAGTTAAAGAAAATGTTGAAAAGCCATTGGAAGGTTTCAAAGTTGCCATACATTATGGTTGTCATTATTTAAGACCCTCTGAAATTATTGATTGGGACGATCCTTTCGAACCAGTAACTATTGATGAAATTGTAAAAACTCTTGGAGCTGAATCTGTAGAATATGCCTCAAAAATGGAGTGTTGTGGAAATCCAGTTGAAAAATCTGATAAAGATTTATCGCTTTTAATGATTGAAAGTAAGTTTAAAGATATCTATGATGCAGGAGCTAATTGCGTTGTTGTAGTCTGTCCTGCTTGTTATCAACAATATGAGTTTAATCAGAGAGAAATTAACAAGAAAAACAATACAGAATATAGTTTACCAATTTTTTATCTCTCAGAGTTAGTTGCATTAGCATTTGGGTTTAAACCTGAAGAGTTGGGTTTTAACTTTCACCGAGCGAAACCAGATGCATTATTTGAGACTGTTGGATTTAATTTTTAAATTTTTATAAATTAAGAACATAAAGAATAAAAAATAGTGTGAAGAAGTTGGAAAAATCTTCAAAAAGTGCTTTAGTAATAGGTAGTGGGATAGCGGGAATTCAAGCTGCTTTAGATTTAGCGGATATGGGAATCCATGTTGATATAGTTGAGAAGAAACCTTGTATTGGGGGAAGGATGGCGCAATTGGATAAAACATTCCCAACTAATGATTGTTCTATTTGTATCTTGGCTCCTAAATTATCGGAATGTTATAGACATCCAAATATTACCCTTTATTCCTATTCAGAAGTTCAGAAAGTAGAGGGTGAAGTTGGAAATTTTTCAGTTGAAATTTTAAAACATGCCCGTTATGTAAAGGAAGATGAGTGTATAAATTGTGGACTTTGTGCCGAAAAGTGTCCAATGAGGGTTGAAGACGAATTTGATCGCCAATTAAGGAAAAGAAGAGCAATTTATATGTACTATCTGCAAGGAGTTCCTGCGATTATGACAATAGATAAGAAAAATTGTTTATGGTTTACAAAAAACGCATGTAGAATATGTGAAAAAACGTGTGAAAGAGATGCGATTGATTTTGAGCAAGAAGATCAATTAGTTAAATTACATAATATTGGTTCGATTATTGTAGCCACTGGATATAACTTGATTGAAGATGTAGATAATGAAGTATTAAGATTTTATGGGTATAAAAATCATAGAAATGTCGTCACTGCTCTAGAGTTTGAAAGAATGTTAAGCGCCTCAGGTCCTCTTGGTGGCCATGTGAAGAGGGTATCTGATAATGAAGAACCAAAAAAAATTGCTTATCTTCAATGTATTGGTTCTCGTACAGATAGAGCTAACCAATACTGTTCATCTATTTGTTGTATGTATACAACAAAAGAGGCAATGATTGCATATGAACATAATAATGATTTAGAATCTTTTGTATTTTATATAGATATGAGAGCGGGAGGGAAAGGTTTTCAATCATTTCTCCGAAGAGGCGAAGAAGATTATAATATTAAATATGTTAAAAGTAAAATTGCTCAAATTTCAGTTGATGAAAAAGAAAATCCAATTATTTTGTATGAAGATTTGAATACGGGGGAAATAAGACAATTAAAAGTAGATTTAGTTATTTTAGCTACTTGTATTATCCCTCCTAATGATATTGAAAATTTAGCTGAAATTTTAGGAATTGAATTAAATGAATATAAGTTTATTAAGACCCAGCCATTTGTCCCCGTAGAAACAAGCCGAGCTGGTATATTCACATGTGGTTGTGTACATGAACCAATGGACATTCCACGCTCTGTTGCTGAGGCAAGTGGTGCTGCTGCACGTGCGGCAGAAGTGATTAGGGGGGGTTAAAAAAGTGCCAGAAAATGAATCAAAACAAGGTGTAAGAGTAGGAGTATTTGTCTGTCATTGTGGTTCCAATATTGGAGGAGTAATCGATTGTAAAGCATTAGCGGATTATTCTAAAACATTAAACAACGTTGTATATGCTGAAGATAACCTTTATACATGCTCTGAAACTGGATTAGCAAGTATTAAGAAAGCGATAAAGGAACATAATTTAAATAGAGTTGTTGTAGCTTC
>JBHLOI010000082.1:0-11957 GCA_048940645.1 Promethearchaeota archaeon
ATATATTAAAGAAGCACTGACTCTTTTAAAAGAAAATGGCACAACATATCATTATGAGGGTATAGTTGAAAGGGGAAATTATTTATCATTATTTCAAGAATTTGAAGATATAGCTAATACGAAAAAGATTAAATGTGAAATATTATCGAAGAGATATGTTAAAAGTTACGGTCCTAACCTATTTCATGCTGTAATTGATATTTTAGCTTCAAAAAACTAAGTTTTTGTTTAAAATTTACCTTAAAATGTTTTTCATAAACTAAGATTTATATTAACCTAGTTGCATCACATATGTAATGAATTATGATATAATAAAAAAGGTCTTATTATGTTTTTTATCACCGAATTAGAATTAGCTCAACTTTCAGGTTTTACAGCACTTTTGTCTGTTTGTATTGGTTTTTTTTTCGGTTTTATTGTCCTCATAAAAAGTATTAAAGTAAAGGATTTATTAATTTTTAACTTCTTTCTGTGTATTATATTTACGTTATCTCCGTGGTATCCAAGTGGATTAGGATATGTTTATTGGCTAATAAACAATAGGCCATTAGATTATGACATTTATGTATTAGTTGGCATTGTAGCCATCCCCATTGCTATTTTAGCCTGGCTCAATGTTTATATGACAACAGTAAAACCAACGAAGAAAAAAATAATTCTATCATTGTATGCTATTTTTTCAATAGCCTTTGAAATTTATCTATTTTATTTTCTTTATTTTGCTCCAGGAGCCCCTGTAGAATCACTTTTAGGGATAAAAGACCCAACTAATCCAGTGGATATTGACTATAAAGGATTTGTTTTAGTTTATTTAGGTGTGAGCATTTTAACTGCTTGTACAACTGGAATACATTTTGCAATCAAATCAATTAAGGAAAAAGAAACGCCTTCTCTTTTGTGGAAAGGAAGGTTCTTATTAGCCGCGTTTATTTTATTTGGAATATCAGCCATTTTTGATGCAATCGTACAGATGGACCAACTCCTATTGATTATTATGAGGATAATCCTAGTAGCCTCAAACTTGTTTTTTTATATTGGATTTATTCTACCAAAGTGGGTGCAAAAAATACTTCCAATAAGAGAAATTGAATCAGAAAGGAACCATGATATATAATTTCTATTTTATTTTTTTTTCATTTCCATTGCTCGCTCTTTCATAATTTCATTGACATTATTGAAGTCTTTTTGAGCAGTAAAGAATAATGGAATCCAGAATCCGATGGAGATAATACCAAAAACTAACATTGTCCAAATTATTGTAGATGTAAATCCGATCATTAAAACTAAAAATCCACCCATAAATGCTCCAATAGCACGCCCTATTGTGTCAATAAAAGATGCTACGGCAATCATCGTCCCACGGTGTTCGGGATAGTTAACATCTATCATTGCCGAATACCAATTAGGGCCAATTCCAAATGAGAATGCCAAACCTAAACCTAATAATGCAGCATAAATAATCCATAAAACCCAAAAGCCCACCTCATTTAGTACTAATGAATTAAAGAAGAATGTTTGATTAGGTATGTTTGGAGACATTGTAAAACCTATTAAAAGGAATGGTAGATTTAGAATAGAGCAAATAACCGCTATTCTCACTCTTCCGGAAAGATCTCCTTTTTGAACTTTTGTATCTCCCAAATGAGCTAACCAAAATTGCCCTAAAATCAAACCAAAAACAATCAGTATTAAAAAAAGAATAATAACTTTCAAATCAATGATGTTTACCTGAATATCAAATTGGAAGTATTGAAAAAGATTAGCAACTAATAAACCAGAAGCAATTACATCAAAGAAGTTAAAGATTAAGAAGAAGTTAGATTTTCTTTTAAATATATATCTTAAATCAGAAATTTTTATTTTATAGGAATATTGATAGTTTTCCTTTGATAATAACTCTTCAAAGTATATTTCTTTTCCTGCTCGTTTTGGCTCTACAACAATAAAAAAATTAAGGATTACAATGATTAATGCTAAAATAGCTAAGTAAAAATAGGGTAAACGCCAAGTAGAGATAAGATTTGGGTAATTTATAGTTATAAAATTAATTTTCTCAGTTAAAGATAATGTTGGATCGATTGCTTCAAAATCTATAAGATTGAATGCCAGAGCAAAAAAACTTGCAAATAAAGTAGCAAACGTTTCAACTAACCCCCAAACTGCGAAGGATTTTGAACGAGATTTTGGAGAAATCATATCTGCTAAATAAGAAATGGTTAATGGTGCAGTTACTCCTGTAGCAATAGCAGCCATTATTCTAAAAATTAGTAATTGCCAATATTCTATGATAAATATGTAAAATACAGCAGGAATCGTCCATACTAACCCTGAGATAATTAAAATTCTCTTTCTATTAATTCTATCTGATAAATAACCAAAAACTAAAATCGAAACACCACGAATTACCGTATAAGTTCCAATTAAAATGCCAATAGCATCAAAATTAACTCCTAAATCTGCTGCAATTAAGACTTCATTAGGAAGAATTAATGCATTATCCATAATCATAATGAGAATTAAAAAAATAAAAAATGTTGCAGATAAGATTTCTCTTTTTCTCATATAAATCTACTAAAGTTTCTTTCAAATAAACTAATTTCAACTTAAACATTTAATAATATTATCTTATTAAATATGAGTTGCAAACAAAATTTATTTAATAATTCTGTTCCTATAAAACGGTTATATCATAAGGTTTTTTAAGATATTAATTAAAATTTTTATATAAAAGAAATTAAAAATGGGAATTATTATTATTAAAAAGAATAAAAAAAAAGAAATGATCACTACCCATGAGTAATGATATAGCAATTGGGCTTGATTATAGTCATAATAATATGCTGATGTTAGAAGCATCCAGCTATGCTGATTTTACTCAATTCTTATTTAATTCAGGTTATAAATTAGGAAAAATTGAAGCAGGATTCTATTCTTCGGAAAAATTAGGGAACTATGACGCTATTATTATGTCCACTCCAAAAAATGTAAACCTCAACCCAGAGGAAATAGATATTCTTGAAAAATATGTGAAAAATGGTGGAAGTTTATTAATCATTGGAGCACGAGGTGGAGATTATTTAAATCGTTCAAATTTAAATGAATTAACTAGTAAATTTGGTTTTAAATTTGCTCCTGATGAAATCTATGATTCTGTAACCTATGTTAATTTACAGAAAAGACCATTATTACAAAAACTTAAACCACATTTCATTACGGAACAAGTAAGGAAAATTGTTTTATCAAATCCATGTTCTATAGAAGTTTTAGATTTTTTAGAAGATAAAAAAGATATTAAAATTGAACCACTTGTCAAAGGCGGGATAAATTGTTGGAGAAAAAAATTTAATGGGGATGAATGGGTTGAAGAGGACTGTCCAAAAATTAACTTAATGGTAGCTGTGGAATATTTTAAGGGAAAAGTTGTTGCTTTTGGGACTTTATCAATATTTTCATCATTAGGCAGAGAATACGGCTTTAGTGCTTTTGATAATGATATTTTTCTAGCAAACATCTTAAGATGGTTAACTACAAATATTGAGATGGAAGGTAAAGCGATTACAATTGATTTACAATTAGATATGTTTCATTGGGCAGATTCAATTATAAAAAAAGAAGACTGGGATAATTTTTCCGATCTTATTAATGTTAGTCTTAAATACTTCAAAGATAACTACAGTAGCATTATGAAAGAAATAAAAAAAATTAGGGGAGAAAGATTAGAGAAGAAAAAAGAACACTTAGAAGCAATTAAGAAAGCATTAGAAATACAAGAAAAGCCTGAGGAGGAAGAATTATTAGAAATTATACCAGAAAGAAAAAAAGAGGATTTAGAAGGTATTATTGGAGCAATTGAAGAATTAACTGGTGAGAAATATGAGCGATCAATCGATTTTGAGGAGGAAGAGAAAAAAGAAAAAGCTTTAGCTGAATTACCAGAAGATTTAAATGATTGGACGGTTAAATTATTAAAAAAATTTTGTACAGAATATGAGATAGAATTACCACCTAATGCAAGAAAGGCTGATATCATTTCAATAATCAAGTATATTTTTGCAATTGATTGAGTATTGAGTAATAACAATAAAATAGAAAAAATATGCTTCTTTCTTAAGCTAAAGCAACTTGTTTTTCATAAATTATGGAAAAGTTTTTAATGGTCTTAGGATCAAACTGGCAACTTTCACTAGCAGAATTAGATAATGTGCTTAAGAATTCAAATTATAAGGGAAAAATTTTAGATTATTCTGCCAATGTCGCCATTGTAGAATTTGATAGATTAGAGAAACATAAACATTATATAAATGAACTGATGGAATTTCAATTCATTTTGGGAGGAACTCAAAAAATCGCAAAAATATATGATTTCATCCATATTCATAATATTATAGAGGCCTTTCCGCGAAAGATTGAAAAATTTCAAGAAGTCCAAAAACTACGAAAAAAAATATTAGAGGTTATAGCTTCAAATCTTGATGAAATCTTTCCAAAAATAAAAAATGAAAGAATTTTCTATGCTGTATCTATCTATCCAAACTTTTTTGACGATGAATACTACCCGAAAGTTTTAGTTAAACATTTTTTACCCTTTCTTAACACAGAAATAATGAGGATCTTAAAAAAAAAAGGTGCTGAAAGGGCTCTCTATTATCAATATCCTGAGAAAAATATCGAAGAAGGAACATTAAACCCCATCTTTCCTCATCATGTTATAAAATATGGTTTATTAAATAAGGATCGGGCGGAATTAATATTTGGTTTTACTGAAGAGGGGGTTTATATTGCAAGAACATATACTTGTGATGATCCTAATTTTAAAAGAAAAATAGATGAAGAAAGGCCATTTAAAGAATTCAAAAGTAGTATTTCACCAAAATTATCATTAATTATGTTAAATTTATTAAATCTATTTGATAACAGATATAAGAAGAATATACTTGACCCCTTTGTTGGAAATGGTACAATCTTATTATTTGCTCTACTTCAAGACTTCCAAATTTATGGTTCAGATATAGATAAGGTAAAAGTAAAAAATACAGTTAGAAACATTAATTGGTTACTGAATGAATTAGAAGAACCTATCCCATTATTATTCACAGAAAGAATCAAATCTACAGATGTGAAAAATTTATCAAATGCTTTCAAAGAAAAATTTTTTGATGGGATTTGTACCGAACCAGAATTAGGGCCTTTTTACAGTGAAAGACCCTATTATTCTGAGGTTAAGGAGCTAATTGAAAGCAAACTAGAGCCAATTTATCAATTCGCCTTTAGAGAAGCCTATAAAGTACTCAATGAAAATGGGCGAATGTGTATTATATCTCCTATTATTGAAACTTTAGATGGCGGAGATATTCAATTAAATATTGAAAAAATAGCAAATAATTTTAATTTTAAACTTGTTCCTTTATTAGATATTAACCGAATTATCAATAAATCCAATCAAAGGCTACAGTTTCGGAAAAAACAAGTAAGAACAATGATTGAAGCGAAAAAAGATCAAATAATTAAAAGAAAAATCTACTTATTTGAAAAAAATTTATAATAGAGAATTTTTATGGAGATAAAAAAAGTTTTTGATAAAATTGAGAAAATTCTTAAAGGAGAAGCCCATTTAGATGAATTAGCAAGTAAAAAACAAGATCCCTTTAAAATTTTAATATCCACAATTTTATCAGCACGAACTAGAGACACAAATACAAGAGAAGCTACTGAAATGCTATTCTCAAAATATAATACCCCACAAGAAATAGCTAATGCAAAAGTGGAGGAAATTGAACACCTTATTTACAAATCAGGGTTTTACAAAATCAAAGCAGCACGTATAAAAGAAGTAGCTAAACTATTATTGGAGAAGTATGAGAGTAAGGTTCCAAATACATTTAAAGATTTATTAAGCCTTCCTGGTGTTGGTGCCAAAACAGCAAATTGTGTTTTAGTGTATGCATTTAAAGTTCCCGCTATTCCCGTAGATACTCATGTGCATAGGATAAGTAATAGAATAGGTTGGGTTAAAACTAAAAATCCAAATAATACAGAGAAAGAATTAAGAGCACTAATTCCTAAAGATCAATGGATTCGCGTTAATCGTTTGTTTGTGAGATTTGGACAAGAAATATGTTTACCTAATGGTCCAAAATGCGATATTTGCCCATTATTTAACTTCTGTCCTAGAGATTTCTCAATGGAGCAAGCAATTAAGGAGAAAAAAAATAAAACTTAAATCGATCAGAATTGATGTTCTTTTACTTGTTTCTTTTTTCTTAATAAGTATCCAATTAAAAGTCCTCCTAAAAATCCAAAAATATGAGCAAAGTAATTAATCCCTGGAGAAAATGATGATATTATAAAAAATAATACATATACCATAGCTAAAATTAATAAGCTCTTATCTCTATGCATGAAAATAATAATTACGGCTGCTCCTATCAGTCCAAAAACACAACCTGAAGCTCCTAAACTTATTGTGTCTAATGGTAACAATATTAATGAAAAAATATTTCCAGTTAGTCCAGAAATAAAATATAATAGTAAATATGATATTTTTGTAAAATATGCTTCTAAAAATGCTCCAAATAATAATAAACCGAACATATTAGAAAAAATATGTAATATATCTCCATGTAGAAACATAGCTGTAATAAGGCGCCATAATTCATAATGATTAATTACTTTATCATTAATTTGTGCTAATAAGAGAAAATATTCTGTTTCTCTTGCAAAACTAAAGGAAATAAAAATGACTATATTAATCGAAATTAAAAACAATGTAATCCTGGCTTCTTTAAAATTTTCTGCAGTTAATACAAACATATCAACGAATTTTGTGTTATGTTGATAAATGGTAGTTTATAATATTTTAATATAAAAAGATATAATAATAATAAGATTTATCATTATTTTGTTGATTATCGTGGAGAGAAAAAAAGTCTTTTATTCAAAAATTCAGCTCTTATTATCATTATTGTATAATGGTTATCTTAAAGATATTCGCCTTTTTAAGGCCTTCTTAGATGTACAATTGGAAAAGTTTGTCCCAAAGGAGATTCTACCATCAGTAAAAATCTACGATGACGCACCAGTTCTTTTTTACTATGAAAGAGAACGCCCTGAAAATTTAAGAACAATATCAGCACCTCATATGATTACTATTATGCTTCAAAATTTAATCTTAAAGGAAAATGATGATTTATTGATTTTAGGAGCAAAAAGTGGCTACATAGCAGCTTTAGCACATAAATTAGCCCCCCAAGGAAAAATTGTTATCCTTGAAGCAAATTCAAGAATTGCAAAGATTACTCAAAAAAATTTAGAACATCTTGGATTGGATGAAAAAATAAAGGTTATCGTAAAAAACCCTTTAGTTGGTATGCCAGAGATGCAGCCCTGGAAAAAAATATTAGTGACAGGTGCTATTAAGCAAGAAAAAATTTATCCCCTATTAAATCAACTTGATCATGAATATGGTGTTTTATTTGCACCGATTGGAGAAGAATTTATACAGACCTATACTCAAATCTTAAGATTAAATAATGATTTTTATGGGAAAAAACATCTTTCAGTAAGATTCACCCCTTTAATTACCCAAATTCAGTTAGATGAATTAAAATTAGTTACAGATATTGATGATTTCGATAAAAAAAAAACTATTAATAATTTGAAAAAAAGTGAAAATCGAATTTCAGTTCAATATGCTAAGGATATTGTTGAAAAACTTAATCTAGAACCGAAATCAAGGAGCCAATCACTTGAGATAAAACCCAGAAATATTTTCATAGCTTTTTTAGAAAATATGTATAATACGATAGAAATTTTAAAGAATGATCAAGAATTGGAGCAATGGACGAATTTTATTGAAAACTCTGAGACATTAATGGATATTTTTAAGAAGTATAAAAGAGGAATCAAAATAAACCTTAAGAAAATTGAGATTTCATTAATTCAAATTAAATCTTATAATTTGGCTATGAAACAAATTGAGTATGATAAAAATATTAAATCAAATGAGTTACTAGAGAAAAAACTTGAAATTTCACAGAAATTTATCGAAGAACTAGTAAAATTACAAAAATTAATTAAAGATGAAATAAATAAAATTAAAGAAATTTAATTTAATTAAATAAACCTTTTTTTAAAGATTTTATTCGAGGAATCTCAATACCTCTTTCATAAAATCCGGCAAATCATCTGGTTTTCGAGATGTTATTAAATTATCGTCAACAACAACGGAATTGTCTTCGAATTTTGCACCTGCGTTTATCATATCGTCTTTGATTGCAAAATAACTTGTCGCTTTACGATCCTTTACAATTTTAGCAGAAATAAGAACCCATCCTGCATGACAAATTGCACCAACTAACTTGTTTTGATCATTAATTTTAACAACAAAATCTAATACCTCTTTTTCCCTTCTTAAATAGTCAGGATTTTTAGTGCCCCCTGGAATAATTACACCGTCGTAATCATCAGCATTCGCTTCTCTAACTAATTTATCTGGTTTCAAAGGATATCCATGTTTTCCTTTTATTTCTCTTCTATATAAACTAATTAATTCTGTATCAAAACCTGCTTCTTTCAACCTTATTTTGGGATATAACAATTCCGCATCTTCAAAACCATCAGTTGCAAGAATAGCAATTTTTTTAACCATTTTTTCAAAACCTCACTTAAGTAATCATTATAATTTTAACTGTATCTAAATATTTTATAATTTGGGTTATAATTTATTATCTTTTAGTTATATTAAGTTAATTTCATAAAATAAAATTTAAAAATCCTATATAAACGACAATTAAGGAGATAATTATTAATAAATAATTATATGGAGGGGAAAATAGGCGAAATGGAACTTTTTTTCTATATTCAAGGTATTCTTCCCCAAAATTAGGGATAAGAATAAATTTTTCTTCTAAGATACAATGGATTTCTAGAAGTACAGTAAGAATTGGGTTAAAGAGGATTGCTAAGAAAGAATCAAAAGAAAAACTAAAACCCATGAATATTAACGACCAAGATAAATAAACAGGATGTCGAATCACTGAGTAGATACCGCTTTTTATTAATTTTGATTCCTTAACATTAATTCCTTTATAACTTTTCATTGCCATTGAAGCAATTCTGATGCCAATAATGACAATAATAATTCCTAAAATTAAAAACCAAATCCAAATTTCTTGAAAGTAGCTGATATTTTCATTAAAAATAAATTGCAATAAGCTAGAATTAATGATTAATATTGGTATTAGAGAAAATATCCAGAAGATTGGAAATACTTTTTCATATAATCTCTTTATTTTTGAATGAGGATCCTTAATTTTGATGAAAATCATCCAGTACAATATTAGATTAAATGAAAATAATATTTCAAGGATGATAGTAAGAACTATCAAAACAAATGCCCTATTTTTGATTTTTTATTTTTAAATTTTTGAGTGATTTAATGAATCTTTAATTCTTCTTAAATTTTTAATTCATAAAAGAAGCTTCGTAAGGGAAAAAAAATAAAAAATAAAATGAAATTTAAATAATACATAATAAAATTCTAGGCATATTTTTCTCTAAATTCCTTTAATTTAGTTAATACTTCATCCCTCAATGAACCAACAATAACTTTTTCTGCTAAACTTATTCTTATTTCCCTAGCAAATTGCATAAATTGGTACAAGACAGGACCAGGAGGAATTTTGTCTCTTATTCCTTCAATAAAATTACCTAATTTATTCCCAGTTATCGATTGATCTATCATATTAAAGATGGTATTAAATAATTCATGAATTACTGCTTTCTTTTCTATGCTTATCTCACTGACTTTTGTTTCATTAATAGAAGACGAGTCTAATTTTTGACTTAATGCCTCTGAGGTTTGACCTAGGCCCTCTCTGCCTTGAACAATAACTTCAGGCTCATACCTTGGATATTCTCCTTGACCTGAACAGCTATAATTGAGAATAAATGAATCACTTCCTTTTAATTCGACTATTTTAACTTTTAGTTCTGATTCTTCTCCTAATTGATTAACTTCATAAGCATCGACCTCGATTTGTGATAAATTGAAACCTTTAGGAATTTTATCTTTTACTATAATATTTTCCAATTCTACATTTCCTTTATTCTGGATACGAACAGAAACAGAAAATTCTCCTTCAGATGCTCCAGGTTTAATACTTTTAAGGGTTTTTAATTTACGCTTTACATATTTAACCTTTATTTCGGGTTCATCTATAGGCTCATCTATGTAATACTTTCCCTCTACGGGGCTATTAACTTCTATTTTTACTGGTGTTTTATATAATGTCTCAGTAGGAGGTCTTGGATTTTTCGCAACCAAAGGGTATTGTATAATTAATTTAGAATTTGGTAGGAATTGATCTGATAAATTAAAAAGCTCAATAGTAATTGTATGTTGTTTTTCAGGGTTCTGATCACTAGGATTAATCTCAATTTTATTAGTAAAATCTGTTCTTGAACTAATATCTATGTCATGCAAATTTATTGTGATTTGACTAAGTAAGGGGCAAACAAAGTCTTGAGGAATATTATCTATGATTCTTATAGATTTAATAATAGAACTCCCGTTATTAGCGATTATACTTTTAATTTGAATATCAGTATTAGCGTACGCATCAACTTCTGGTGGATTTATAACTTTTTCTATAGCTGCACTTAACACAGGATAAACAGTAGATTCTTTATTTATTTCCCCAAAAACTCTGGTTATAACTACAAATAATGGAGTGAATTCGATGGATGAGCTTAGTTCAGGAACATCTTTTGATTCAACTTGGAAATTAAATGACCACGATTGTTCAGGATTTAATAATCGATTAGGTGTTTGAGATACTACAGTTTCTGTTCCAGTAATTATTTTATGCATCACTTTTACATCTTCTAATTTTACTTGAAATTCTGACTCATTTATGAATTCAACTTCACAATCCCAGGACCCAGGTTGAGCTCCTTCATCTCTGTCAATTCCACTCATTGAATCTGTAAGCCCACGAATTTCTGGATTTAATAAACTTAACTTATAATTATTAATTAAGTAAGAGATATTTAATATACCAAGGGCTTTCTTCTCTTTATCTTTAACATTAACACTGCAAAAGACAGTTAGTTCAGCGGTTTGGTTACCATCTAAATTTACAATGACCCACTCTAGGGTTCTGCTTTCTAGTTCTTCCTTTACTCCAGCAATTCCTACGTTTGGTGCCTTAATTTCAATATTTTGGAGGAAATTAGGGATTTCCCGACTTAATTTAATATTTGATATTGGTATTTCTAAAGGATTAGTTAATGTAATTTTTATACTACTTTTATTTTCACTTTCAAAAAGAAAAACATTGTTTAGTTTATCATTAATATCTCTATTTGTATCAAATGTTTCATTAACAATCAATGAAGATTGTTTTAAATTTTGCACCTCATAATTTTTATTATATTCTTGTGAAGGATTAAGTATTCCAACATTAAGTTCTCTTGAATCTATTGTTGTATCAACAATTTCCTTTAAATCACACATTAAGTTCCAGAGTCTACTTTTACTTGAGGGATTTTTTACTGATAAATTTCCAGTACCTTTAATTTCCTTAAGATTTAGAGAACCATCTACTACTAATTTCTCGTTTTCAGTTATATCTATAATAATTAAATCAGACATTTTAATGACCTGATATTTTTTGGTTTTGTATAATGGCTAAATAATAAAAAGAGAGACTTTTTAAATATAAATTTTAGGAAATAATGATCTTTTAATATTTTATATGGATTATTATATTAAATTGGTTCCACAAAACAATAATTATTTCTGGTACGTTATCGAAACTTTTAATAGATTAATGCGATCTGCCATTAAGGGACCTGATTGTACTAATCTTAATAATTGCGATGGTGCCTGTTGTTCTATAAAAATTGATGTTCCTAAAGTTTTAGCAGAGGAATATATTAAAAGAAATTATGCAACT
>JBHLOI010000083.1:0-11952 GCA_048940645.1 Promethearchaeota archaeon
TCTACTAATAATTTTAATGATTGTGGTGTGGAACGCTAATATGTTGTTTGTTTAACCTAAATATAGGGATTAGAGGTTTAAAGTCTGTCCATCTTTTAGAAGAATAGCATTTTCAAACTTTTCTCCAAACCATTGAGGATTCTCTGTATGCACTGGAATTATAACATCTGGATCAATTCTTTCAATTGCCCATCTAATTTCACTCTGAGATAAATGTCCAGAAGCGTGAAAACCTCTGACAAAATCTGGTTTTAACTTTCCATTTTGTTCAATTATTTCAAAACCATGGATTTCAAATCCAAAGTGTTTAAGCCAGTTATTTAATCTTATAAAATCAAACTCTGATTCTTCTTCAAATGCTTCACTCGAGGAATAAATATAAGTACCCTTTACGGGTTTAATATCAAGCAGATTCTTTACATCAAAGAACGAGAAACATAATAGGTACTGTTCAGGATTTTTGGATATCTCCAGAGGATCAATTAAATTAATGTCCCTCTCATTTTTGAGAAGATAATGTTCCCATCCTTTTGGTCTTACTTTTAACATCTTATATATTAACATATCTTTTGTTCTATTTAATCCATCAACTTTCTCAAGTGCTTTAAGCAAATAGGCATCTTTTGTTGTAATAATTAATTTTCTCCCTACTTTTTTAGCTATCTCTTGAAAGGTTTCAAGTCTTTCAAAATTTCTTGCGGTAAAATCAGCAATTACTAAGTCTTTAGACATCTCAACGAGCTTAAGGCAATTTTGATGAATAATTTCTTCGGGTTCATTAAAATCTTTCTTTATAGCTCTTGTTCCTTCAATTATTAAAACCGAAGCGCTTTTTGCATTTTTTATGAAGTTATTACTGAATTCTGATTTCTTGCCATGAAGTCGAAAATCACCCGAATAGGCAACGGTATTTTCTCCACTAATTATATATGCAGTAGCACCGTATATTGAATGGTCTACTTCAAAGGCTTTAATTTTAAAAGGTGTTGAAAATTCTTTCAATACGCACAAATCTCCTTTTTCAAATTCCTTTTTTGTAAAACGAATTGATAAAAAATCATCTAAAGTAAGTGGAAAATCACTTGTACTGAAAAATTCTCTACAATAAACAGTTTTTTTATCAGTTTTTAGAATTCTATCGTCCTCTGCTCTGATTTTTTTAGTAAAGTAAGCAACTTCATTATTCAAGGTAGCTATTGAACAATCACGTATAGCTTTTAACAACACTATACTAGTTGGTGACGCGACAATGGGTATTTTTTCATCAAGTAAAGAAATATTTCCAAAATGATCCATGTGGGAATGACTTAATAAAACAGCATCAATATTTAATGATGGAAAACTGGAAATGTCTAAATCAGAAGGAATTAAATCTCTTCTATAATTCTTCAATTTAGGAATTAACTTTAGTTGAATAAGGTCGTAAATGCCTCGTGAATAACGTTCTTGTAAATATTGTTGAAAATAGTCCCGATACTTTTTAAAATTCATTCCAAAATCGAGAAATAGTCCATGATTTTGCTCATGTAAATATATTTTATTTCCGCCAATAGTTTTAGTTCCATCATATACGGTAATTGATGTCATTCTTACAAGTTATTAATCGTTTACTTATTTTATAATCTTTTTTAAAATAAAATCAAAAACCCCTCGGTTAAGAATTTTTAAATAGCACTTAACCTTAATATTTATTTGTCGATTAATAATACAATTATAGAAGTAGATAAGAAAATAGAATGATGTTTTCAAATATGGAAGACTATGAAAGACGGATCAACGAACTGACTAGGCAAATTTCAGAATTACAGAATCAAGTTTATCAGTTAAAGACATTAATTAGTGAAAAAGATAATCAGATCAATCAATTATATAACGAAAATCAGCAAGCGAAAGCTCAAATACAGAGTCTTCAGCAACAGGCAAGTCAATCTCCTTATTATAACCAACAACCATTACAAGAACCAACACAACAACAATCAGCACAAATTCCGGTTGTTGATCAAACAGCAAAATCTATCATAACTTCTAGTAATGAAACAATTACTCTTAATAAAAGAGAATGCCCCAAATGTGGAGCCTTTGGATTTGCTATTAAGGAAGTTGAAGATAAGTCTCGGTTACTTAGTTATATTCCTCGGAGGATTTATGCTAAAAAGCATGTTTGCACTAAATGTTTTTATGAGTGGTAAATTATTCTATATATAGAAAAAGTTTGTAATTAGCGGTTATAAACCTCTTCATTTGCTCAGATCGCGTTTGCTTATTATATTTTCTATTACTTAGTCTTCTATTTAATGTAATAATCTTAGTTCTATTTCTTAAATATTTATTTGGAATGGTTACTTTTTACTTATTTGTGAGTACATTAATCAAGTATGTACTCAATTTGTTCATTAGGTTTTTTCAATGGTAAAAGGAACAGTAAAATGGTTTGACCGCCGTAAAGGCTATGGTTTTATTACTCGAGACGATGGAAAAGCTGATGTATTTGTACATTATTCAGCTATTGAAGGTGAAGATGAATTTAAAGCCATCTATGAGGGTGATAAAGTAGAATTTGATATAACTGAAGGATCTAAAGGTCCTCAAGCGAGTAATTTAAAAATTACAGAAAAAGCGCCTCGACCGAGTTTTAAACCCCAAAGAAAGCGTTATTAATTAGATCTAATTAATAAAGTAAGAGTAAAAACAAAAGGAATTTTCAGAAAAGGTAAAATGGTTTCTTACAACTTTTTTATGATTTACTGATTTTTCCATCTTTTTTTTATTATTTTTTTTTATCTTTTTTCTCGATAAAAATAAAGTCAAAATGAGTTTACCTTCAATTTGACTTAAAAGTTAATATGAAGTTCACTATTTTAAACTACTTAAGGAACTATTCTTAGATTTTAATGAAGATTTAATAAAAATTTAAAATAAAAAACTAATAAACTTCCTTATTAATAAACATAAGAGTAAAAAGTGGTAAAGAGTTTAGAGAAGTCCATCAATCTCTTTGAGTGTACGAGGGGCAGAACGGTAAAATTTTATGGCAGGATATCCAATAATAAATACTCCAACCCTCTTTCCATTTATATTAGCCAACTTTTTTATGTTAGGGTTACTATTCATTGCTATTTGAGTCCATCCATTCCAACATGTACCTAAACCTAGCGATTGAGCTGCTAAGCGTCCATATGTAACGATAATTCCAATATTATTCATTTCTACCTCATGAGTATAAGGAGAACTTACAAAAATAACATGAGGGGCATCAAAATAAATAGGGCTGCGGAAAACTTTACCTAAAAGATAAAAAAGTTTCCCATATTGTTCATTCATATATTCATCTTTTAACAACTCTTCAATTACAGCATCATTCAGTCTTTTTATCTGATCAGGATCTGAGAGAATAGAAAAGGTTTCTGATCTTGCATTGTCACCTGTAGGAGCGTGACTCATAGCAGCAAATACTGAGCGTAAGAGCTCATTAGGTACTTTCTTTTTTCTAAAACGCCTGATTGAACGATGTGCGCGCATAAAATTATAAAGAGAATCGTAGGATAGAATGGTATCTGGTTTGCCCACACCCTCAAATTCGGACGCTTCTCCCATATTTTCATATAAAATCGCATTTTCAGGGCACTCTGCTACGCATCGTCCGCATAAATTGCAAAAATTCTGTGGATCCTTATAATCAATCTTTTTTGTTTCTTGGTTATATCTGAATAATATACAAGTTTGTGAGCAGATCTTACAATTATTACATTTTTGGTAATCAATTCCTATAATTGACATAATTATTTTTTATTTTAAACATAAATGCAATAGTTAAGAGAAGAAATAATTATTAAAATAATATGTTTTTTATTTGAAAGGTTTCTAGTAAAATAATAATAGCTAATTTAATTATGTTCTATCTCCATTGAGCAGCACATTGTCCACATTGATATTTCTTGGCATAAATCTTTGGATAAGCATAAATTAACCGTGTTTTATCATCTATTTCTCTAATTTGTGCTTTATTGTTATTTCCGCACTTTGGGCATTGCCACTTACGTATAACTTCTCCTTCTTCTGATTCTCCTATTTCACCTGATTTCAAAATAAGGTCAGGAGTATCATCAATTTTAGTAGATATTATTTCACTTTCCTTCTCAAATTCTTTCAGGTTCTGCTGCTCCATTTCGAATACGTTTACTTCATGGGCAGTTTCGGAGATTTTTATTGATTTAGTAATCTTAGGTTTTAGTATTTGTTCTTCTTTTTTATCATGAAGTTGCAGCGCTGTAATTGTTTTTGCCAATAAAATTGAATCTTTTTCTCGAAGTTCTTGATTTTTTTTCTGTAAATCTTCAATTTGCCGATTTAAATCTGATATTTTAGATTCATACTTGAACATTTTGAGCTTTTCTCTCTTTAACGCATCTAATTTTTCGGTTAAATTTCGATTTTCCTCTTCTAGTTCAGAATTATTCTTTTTTAAAGTATCAACAATCCGGTCCAAACTTTCTGTAGAATCTTTTTTAGTTCTTAACGTTTCTAAATCTTCCTTAAGTAATTTATTTGTATTCTCAAGTCTTGATATTTTTTGTTCAAGGCTAAAAACCTCATTTTTTAATTCTTCATTGATAGGGCTTTCAGATTTTACTCCTGTTAAGGCTTGAGTACTTTGTTCAATTTCTTCTTCTAGCTTAAAAAGTCGATTCTTTAATGATTTATTCTCATTTTCTAATTTTCCATAATCTTGAATTAGAGTATTTAAGGAATTTTGAGTTCGTGATAACATCTCATCTTTAATTGTATCAGATAAATTTTCTTTTACTTCATCTAATTCCAGAGTCAAATCTTCTACTTTATTTTGTAATTGCTCCTTTTCATCATTTTTTTGCTCCAATTTTTGGGTAAGGGTTGAAATCATGTCCTTCAAAATTTTAATCTCTTCTGATTCACTTCGTTCCTCAATATGCTTAACAGGTTCAATTTTCAATGAGGCTTTTTGAGCTTCAAGTTTATTTTTTAACTTAGTAACTTCAAACTTTAATTTTTCAATTGTTTTTTCCAAATACGCTCTGGATTGTTGTTCTTCTTCAGCCTCATCAATCAAATCTTTTAAATCTCTACTCATTGCATTCCTCACAGATATAATTTGAAAAATCCAATTCCTCTACAATTAATTATTTTCTTTATTAAAAAATTTAAGTAGTTTCCTATTGTAATTTTTAATAGATATATAATCTCAAGGTTCTTATTTCTTAATTCTAAATATTGGTTTAAATATTAACTAAGAAAAAGGTTAAAGAATTAATAAATATAGTTCACTATTTAATCACTTTTAAGAAAAACGCTTAAATTTCGCGGGAAAACTTCTAAATAGTTAACAAAATCACAGTCCTCTATTTTCTTTTTAGTTTCCGAGGGAAGATTATCAATAGTTCTTCCATTTAAAAGCAATTTTGTTTCCTCTTCTGTAAAAATAGGTCCAGGTTCGATCCAATTTTTGACTTTCTTATTAGCAGGACATATTTTCTGACAATGAAGGCACCCAACAAGACAATTATGCCAAGAAGGGTCAAGCCAATCTGGAAAAGGAACTCCTTCTGGTTGTTCATTATGATATGTAATACACCGCTCAACCCGCAAAAGGAAACGATCGGTTGGAATTGCTCCTGTTGGACATTTGCGGATACATGCAGAACATTCCTTACACAAATCCATCATTTGGAGATCTTGCCAGTTACCATCTTCAATGGGAAAATCTGAATAAAAGGCTGTTAATCGATGAAAGCTACCCATTTCTGGCAGATAAGTAATATTATTTCTCCCATATTCCGCTAAACCACTCCGCACGGCTAAGGTTTTTAGGGGTAGAATGGCATAAGCTATGTTATATCCTGCTGGTTTGAAAATTTCACTTAAGAATTTTGTCATTTGGTCAATAATTTCGCGACCATATAAATAAGTTGGTGGAATAATTAAGGAAATCTTTTTTTTATTCCAGTAGAAAATCGTTTCTGTTTGAGGCTGAGGAATTGCTATGATAAGAAGAGAATTTATTCGAGCAAAATCTACTTCTGCTTCAAACTCAAAATATGCTTTATATTCATTATATAAGGGGGGATAAATAAGATTTTGTTCATGATGCTTTCTGATATCATTCCGTAAATCTGGAATATGTTCTGCATGAACAATTTGCCCTTGATAGCCTTTAGCTTCTAAACTCTTATGAAAACGTTTGATTAATCTATTTTCATTCATTATGACTGCCACCCATTTATGTTATTCCAATAATTTTTGAAAACTTATAGATTTACTTGAAATTTCCTTAAATTAATTGAATCAATCCAGATTATATTGCAATTGTAGGGTCATCTTTTACAGTCTTAAAGGCTATAACTGATAACATATTCTTAATCCCAGGGATATGGCTGATTTCTTTTGTGATATCATGCAATACAAGATTATTTTCTACTTTAACTTTTATTAAAATATCCCATTCTCCAGCAATTTCGTGTACTTCCATTACTTTTGACCACTTAGCAATTTCATCCGCAAAATCACAACAGTCAGTATCAATTTGAAGGCTTATTTTGATCCAAGCTGTTGTAGATTTACCCAATGCCGCAGGATCAACTAAAGGAACTATCCCACGTATTACTCCTGCTTTTTTCATTTGTTTAATTCGGGAAAACACTGTTGATGGAGGTATTCCAATTTTTTTTGCGAGAGTTCTATAACTTATACTAGCATCTTTCTGATATTCTTTTAAAATACGTTTATCAAGATCATCAATTAATTTAGTTTGGACAATATTCATTTTTTCTATCAATTACTAGATATTATCTATAATATTTAAATATTTTGGAACAATGACCAAAATATAATGTTGTTTGAAGCGTATCAATAAAAAATAAAAAAAAGTAAAAATTATGCTAAAAACTTATGTATACCGGATTCTGAATTATAATAATATCAGAAACTCTTACTTTCTTACCTTTATTCATCCCTTTTGCCTCCATATTTTCTATTTTTTATTTTTTTATTTAATTTTTTCAATGGTTTATTATTATTTCTTGATTTTTTTATTTATTTTAGACCATGTTCATTTTCTCTATCAATTACTAGATATTATCCATAATATTTAAATATTTTGGAACTCTATTCAAAATATAATATTATGTGAAATTTGAAATGAAAAATAAGTATGAATTATTAGGTTATTGTGGTATTTTTTGCGGAACTGATTGCATAATTTTTCAGGCGGCAAATTCAGATGATATTAAATTCAAAAGTCGGACAGTAAAAGCAATAAGTCAAGAATTAGGAATTAAAATAGATATTTCTGAGTTACAATGCAAGGGTTGCCAAGGTCCTGAAGAAGAAATGTGGTTTGAGTGTCGTTTATGTTATATCCGACATTGTGGAAAAAAACAAAAAATAAGAATCTGTACTGATTGCAAAGATCATCCCTGTCAAGTATTTAAGATTAGATTTTCCCAATCTGAAAATGCTCCTAAAAACCTTCCAAAAATAAGAAAAGTAGGCTTAGATCACTGGATAGAAAAGAAATTATCAATAATGTGTATGATAGAAGCAAGTAAATACGGACATTAGGTAATAATAATTCTAGGAAATTTAAAGAAGCATTCTAAGGCAAAAATATACTAAGATAATCTATTTAGACCAGCTCATTAACAATAAAAAAGAAAAATAAGGGAATTTAGGACTTAATTTTTTTCCAGATATATCCATGTACATCAAATAAAATTAAGAGGGCAATTGCGGTTATTATTATACAGAATATAAGTAGATCAAAACTAGTAATAGGAGAACCAAATAGAGTTTTCAAATTTATAACAAAGTTTTCCATCCAGTACCAATCTGAAGGAAGCGGTTCACCATTTAAAAAGAAGTAAAAAAAGTCCTCAAGAGTGCTAAATTGTAAAAGAGTTCCAGCCAAAAATATATTCCAGCTTTGTCTTTTAGTACCACCGCCCAATTTCCAGCCAATAGCAATGATAAGATAGAAAAATGTCATTAAAAGACCCCAAAAGGACAAGTAGTACATCGTTTTATCAGTTACTCCACCATACCAAATATCATCAATTGTAAAATTAACTAAAATTCCTATAGGGATTATAATTGCAGCAAAAAGAATAGCTAATATTAGAATCCGCATTCGTTTTTTCTTTGGTTGCAGAAAGAAAGCTGGTATTAATCCAAACAGTATTAATTGGACATATAAGAAAAACCCAGGGGAAATTTCAAGAACTACATAAAAAATAATAGGAATTCCATTGGCAATCAAGAAAAGAATTATAGCAATTATAAACCATAGTTTATCAGAATCTCCTCTTTCACTTTCTTTATTACCTGCAAGATACATGAATCCCACGGGTAATATTAGACCTAGAGCTAGTAAACTAATTAGCCATAGAAGTCGTACAGCAATGCCTACTTCATCATGCTCAGCTGCCCAATCTACCTCAGCAGTTAATATTATTACACCTATAAATATTGCGAGTATAATTAGCTTTTTTATCCAAGGTTTAGAAGTATTCTCGGTCATTTTAAACTAATCACTTATTATTTTAAAAATATATGTTAATCATAGATTGTTAGACCTTATAATGTTTTAATACACTATTTTATTATATAATCTTTATTTAGAAATTGACAATCTACTATAAATAATATCACATTATCACTTAAGTAAAAAGTAATAAAAAAGGCGAAGCATTGATTATAGTTATATTCCATGATTTTTAGAAGCATATGTAAATACGGGGTAATATAATGATAAAGATAAAAGTAAAGTCAAAAGATCATGATACATTTAAATTCCCATTGTTAGGATATTTGGGATATACTATTGCTAAATTTTTTGACTCATTCAAAAATATCTCATTTTTTCTTGATAGATTTGAGACCATACATTTACGTAATCTTATTGATAAAAAAAGTATCGATAGACCAATTTATATTACTGGTCTTGCCCGTGCGGGTACAACAATTATTCTAGAAATGTTAAGTAAACATCCAGATTTAGCATCACATCGATATAAATATCTAATTATGCCATACATCCCTCATTGGTTTAGTCAGATGGTAAAAGCTTCTAAATTGTATGCTAAACCGTTTGAGCGGTTCCATAGAGATGGAATATTTGTTACAGGGGAAAGTCCTGAAGCTGTAGAAGAGATATTTTGGCAAAAGTTCTTTAAAAATACTCATAACGAAAATTCTACCAATATTATTAATGGGAGTGCATCTAATCCTCGATTTGAGAGTTTTTATCGAAATCACATTCGAAAACTCATAATAACTCAAAAAAGTTCTCGCTATTTAGCTAAAAATAATTATAATGTAACGAGAATGGAATATTTACTTCGCCTTTTCCCAAGTTCAAAATTTTTATTAATTATTCGTAATCCAGTCAATCATATTGCTTCTCTAATTAAACAAACAAACTTATTCGCCAAGTTGGGTAGTGAAAGTCCTTTATTAAATGAGTGGTTAAAAATAATTGGCCATCGGGAGTTTGGTCGTTATCAAGTATGTATAAACGCTAATAATACAGAACTCATACAAAAAATTCGCAGATTATGGGCAAATAAAGAAAAATATATAAAAGGTTGGGCTAATTATTGGGTATCAATTTATGATTTCATTGCTAATAATCTTGATGCAAACAAAAAGCTCAAAAAAGCTACCCTTATTGTAAGATACGATGAGCTATGCGATACTCCCGCAAAAATAATAGATCAGATACTCGAACATACTGAGCTTCCTAAAGCTAAATTTGAAAAAGTTAGAAAATATTATATTAACCATCTACATCAACCTACCTATTATACTCCAAATTTTTCTGACCAAGAAATGGCAGATATAGTTGAAATTACTAATAAAACTGCTGCTCGATTTGGAGTACATCTTAAGCTAAACTAGATTAATTCTTCTTATTCATTATTTTCGAGGAGCAATTCCAGAGTCTGATCTAACTACTTTTTGAAGCTTCTGAAACGCATTCTGTGATGTTGAGAAAGTTTTTGCATTATATTTTTCAACTAAATTTATTAGTTCTTCATCAAAAATTCTTACAAAAACTTCAATCTGTGGATAACGTAATCCAAGTTTAGATGTTAAATACAGTGATTCATCGAATTCCGAGTCTTTTTTCCAACAAATAAATACTTGGGAAACTTCTTCTAAATTCACATGTATACGCAAATCACTTAAAAAACAAGCGAATTCATTAATGATATGCAATCTTTCATTTACAATAAACTCAATACCATCATGTTTATCATCAAAGAGGAATACTTCGCGGTTTGGTTGCAAGGAAATATGATAAGCAATTCTATGGGTTAAACTATCCCGCCCAATCACTATAACATTACCTGTTTTTCCTTCGGTCCATTCTTGAATCCTTTCCATTGCCCATTTGGAAGTAGAAAATGAAAATGCATTTAATGGAGGTTGTTTGAGATATTCTTGCACATGATCTTCAAATGCACGAACATAAATTCGGCAATCTGGATTCATATTACGTATTTTTTCAGTACAGATAATGGCAACTCTTACATCATCTATATTAATAAAAACCTCTTTAGCTCGCTTTGTATTCCCAAAAATGAGATTTGTTGTTTCGGTTGGATCACCTACAACAACTGGGTAGCCTGCATTAATTAAGTCTTCAACTAATTCTTCATAATCTTCAATTATGCAAAATTGTTTATCGTTATTTACACAATATTCTACAATTCTCTCAGATAGATGTCGATATCCAATTATTAATGTATGATTACGTTTATGTTTAGCGATAATCCTACTGGTTATCATTGGATTATATTTTTCCAGAAATTCTCCCATAATGAAGCCAAAAACAATCACTTCCAATAATATAGGCCACACTAAAGAATAAAAGCTATCAAAATCTCCTGCGGTTGCGGGTCGGCGTACACCCAAAGAATATAAGATGAGTTCTCCTGCAGTTGCACCCGGAACTGTAATGAAAAAAACCATAAAACCGCTGAACCAAAACAAAAATAGAAAGATAAATGCTAATTTATATTGCTTAAGTTTAAGATGGGCTTCGATAAAGAAATTTAGAATACTCATAACATAAAATAAAACACTCCAATTTAAAAAACATGTGATAATTCCTAGTTCTTATGTTAAAGTAACTTTTAACTTATTCAACAAAGAAATTACAAATTCATTAGCATATTCTCCTAATCCTAATTGTTCTTCTAAATAATTACTGAACAACTTTTTAAATTCTGAATACAAAAACTCATTATCCAAAATTTCGGCATCCTTTTTATCATAAATACTTTTTAATTCCAACGGCTCTAATTTTTTAAAAACTAATTCAAACATTAAATTAATAAATATATTGCGGATAAAAGCTTCATCCACTTCGTTTAAATCGTAATATTCATAAATTGTTTTCCTTCTAAGTTCTTTAATTTCTAATAAATCCTTTTTTAAAACTTCGGGTATGTCTAAGTTTTTAATTTTCTCAGAGTATTTTTCATTGCTGATTTTAACATCTTGAATTTCAATATGTTTCAGAATCAGTGAATAAAATCTAATTAGGAACTTAAAAGAATCAATAGAAGATTCACTCTTCCACATCTTATACAACTTTCCCCAGTGGGCTAGATTTAAATCCTCAAGAGTATTCAAAATATTATGCCTTAGGTCCTCCATTAATATTTCATTGTAATATAAAGCTTCCTTATAGGGTTTTTCGTAATCGTGAAAGGAATATTCATAGATATTTCCATTTTCTTTGAATTCCTTAAGATGAAGCAATGAGCTAAAATCTGCTAGCATTTCTTTTTTACCAACTTCTGCAGCAAATTTAATAATATATTTACATTTAGGGCAAAAAGTAACCCAAGATCGGCGTACTATATTATAAGGTCGGCTATTACCATTTGAATTTTTAAATTTAGGAATTTTAAA
>JBHLOI010000084.1:0-11933 GCA_048940645.1 Promethearchaeota archaeon
TAAAAAGAATTAAGAAATATGGAAGATTTGGATGCTTTTTCTGTGATGATTTGACTGCTGAATATGCTGATATATCAATAGGATCTATAGGTTCTGAACCAGGTTGGTCAACTGTAATTATTCGAACAAAAAAAGGTGCTGAGTTCTTTCAAAAAGCATTAGATTTGAATTTAATTGTTAAAAAAGAAATTAAAGAGAATAGCAAGAGCTTTAATGAACTGAATAGAATTGCGAAGTCTAAATTAAAAAAATACATTAAACAACGAAGAGTAAAAATGATAGAGCAAGAACCTAGTGAGAGAATCAAAAATTTTGAAGAAGTTCCATATGGTTTAACGGATGATATGATGAAACTAGAAGTACAAAGGTGTTTACAATGTGGTTTGCCTCTATGTGTAACAGGTTGTCCTGTAAATATACGAATTCCTGAGTTTATTAAACTTTTAAAAGAAGAAAAATATATTGAAGCTCTTTATAAAATTAAAGCTAGTAATCTTTTACCCGCAATTTGTGGAAGGGTTTGTCCACAAGAGACCCAATGTGAAGATACATGCTTGTTAAATTCACTTGGAGAACCTATAGCAATAGGTTATTTAGAAAGATATATTGCAGATTGGGAGAGAAGAAATAAATTAAAGGAATGCCCTGATTGTGCACCTCCGAAAGGTATTAAAGTTGCAGTTATAGGCGCAGGACCTGCAGGACTAACATGTGCGGGGGAATTAGCAATGAGAGGATATGATGTTACTATTTTTGAAGCATTCCACGCGGGAGGAGGTGTACTAACATACGGGATACCAGAATTTAGATTACCAAAAGAAATTGTAAAAGATGAAATTGAAACATTAAAAATGCTAAATGTTAAAATAAATTACAATGCAATTATCGGAAAAACGTTAACAATAGATGATTTGAAAGAAAAAGGGTATAAAGCGTTTTTTATTGGAGTCGGAGCAGGCTTACCAACCTTTATAAAAGTAGATGGCTTAAGTTTGAATGGAGTTCTAACTGCTAATGAATTCTTAACAAGGTCTAATTTAATGAAGGCTTATAGATTTCCTGAATATGATACCCCAATAAAAATAGGAAAAAAAGTTACTGTTATAGGTGGAGGTAATGTTGCATTAGATTCAGCTAGAACTGCTCTACGGTTAGGTGCTGAACGAGTAATTATAGTATATAGAAGATCAGAGGCTGAAATGCCTGCAAGAAGAGAGGAATATCATCATGCTTTGGAAGAGGGTGTAGAATTTCAATTTTTAACCAATCCTGTACGATTCATTGGAGCCGAAAATGATGATGTCAAACAAATGGAAGTTATAAAAATGAAATTGGGAGAACCAGATCAATCAGGACGCAGACGACCAATTCCTATTGAAGATTCAGAATATCTGATAGACACTGATACAATTATCATAGCGATTGGTACAAGAGCAAATCCTATCCTCACAAAATCCATCCCGGGATTAAGATTAAACAAATTTGGATATATTGAAACTCATGAAAATTGTAAAACAAATATAGAGGGTATTTATGCGGGAGGAGATATAGTGACTGGAAGTGCAACTGTGATATCTGCAATGGGATGTGGGAAAAAAGCTGCAAAAGCAATCGATCAATATTTACAAGACAAATATCTTAATAAAAAAGAATAAAAATTTTTAATTAATTTAAGCCATTTTACTAGGAATCCCTAGAGGGCATATTTTTAAGCAATATGAGCAATACCTGTTGTTCAATAAACTCTCTATACATTTAGAGCGTTCTATATGGGTAATGATTCCTGTACTCTTTTTGATAGGCTGCTCATAAACAGCACCTCCTTTACAATTTTTTACACAGGAACCACATTTTTTACAGAATTCTTCCAATTCATCAAAATTCCGTTTCGAGCTCTCAGGGATATCTGCATCTGTAGTGATCATACTCCATCTCTGTCTCGGTCCAAATTCAGGCGTAATTATCAATCCATTTCTTCCCATTATCCCTAAACCCGCCGAGACTACATGGGGGCCATATAGTAATTTCCCCCCGAATGGATGATGAGCTTCACTTTTGTAACCTTGTTCTTTTAGATATTCAGCTAATTCTATTGTAATATCACCTAACACTTTATATACCCTAAATACTTCAATTTCACATTTAGTACTGGGAGCAGTTTCAATACCATCATCCCATTTCATTTCCATACCAAGTATGATCCCATTTTTTCCATAAACTTTTAGATCTTTAAAAATATAATTTTCATTGACAGGGATATAACTTATGAAATCTACTTTAGACTCGATTGCTTTTTTTTCAAATTCTTTCCAGAAATCTGCAGTAACTTCTGTTTTTGTATTATTTTCATTCCCATATTTAGTTTTTCGTGCTTGTTGAAAACCTTTAAAGGTTCCCCTTATATATTTACTAAAAAGTTTAGCTGTTTCGCGATTTACCACTTCTGGAGGACCTGCACTCATTGAGAAGAGTTCTTTGGGAATAATAAAGACTAAATCTTCATTTTTCCCCACATATGTTGGTTCAATCCCTACATCAGACATGTAACTTCCACTTCTTATTTTAAATGAAAAAATTTTTACTTTTATTCATATTAAGTTAATTATAAAGATAATGGTTTCTAAAATTAATATTAAAAAGTACACCTGCCCTTTTTGCGGTAATGCACTATCTTCGAGATTTTCTAGATGTTTTAATACTTACTGTCAAGGACAAAAGTTTAATCTCGGTAATCTAGTTATTTTTCGGTTAAATCCCGAATTAGGGATAGGAAGGATTATAAAAAAATTAGAAATTCCTGCTTCAAAATCATTAGATGGAGAAGATACAATTTTTATTACGAAATTTAAAGTTTTATTTAAAAATAATATCGTAAAAATTATCCATCCAATTGATCTTATACATAATACTTATAGCGTTAATAATAGGCTCATAACTAAAGAAGGTATTGGTGTTATAAACTCAAAAGATTTTTCTATAAAAGATGGTAAAATCTCATACGAAATATTATTTTCTAATGGGAAAGTTTCTCAAATCGAAGAATCTGAAATTATTTCCCTGTATCAACCTACTGTAAAAAGGATAATTTCAAATAAGATAATTGATGATCCTCAAAATTTCTTAGTAAAATACTGGGCAAATTTGTTTCATTCTTATTATACCTCATATCAGATTAAATGTATTACTAATTCTCGATTATCTCTAATGCCCCACCAAATAAATGTTGCCCATAGATTATCCGAAGAACATTTTCCAAGGGTTATATTGGCTGATGAAGTAGGTCTTGGAAAAACAATTGAAGCAGGAATTTTCATTAAAGAGATGATGGCAAGAAGCTTAGCTGAAAGGATCTTAATCATAGTTCCTGCGTCATTAACGTCACAATGGGCATTTGAGATGTTGAATAAATTCAATATCAAATTTACAATTTATGATGGAAAGAAAATTAAAGAATTAAAAGCTAGAGGGCATTATAAAGGTTCTAATATACTACAAAATCCTTTTTATTATGATAATTTAATTATATGTTCGTTACAATTCGCTAGAAACCCCAAATATATCGAATTATTGACTCAAATTTCATGGGATATTGTAATTTTCGATGAGGCTCATCATTTGAGGCGTTATTTGTTAAATGTAACTACAGGTAATTATCGGGAAACTCTTAATTATCAATTAGCTAGAAAGTTAAGTAATTCAACCGAATCGATGCTATTATTAACAGCCACTCCGTTGCAACTTCATTCTTTTGAGTTATATTCTTTAATTGAGCTTGTTCAAAGAGAAGCTTTTGAGAACTTTTCAAACTTTGAACATTTTAGGAAGAACATGCCTTTCATTAACCTACTTGTATCAAATATCAACCAGATTAATAAGTTAAATAATTTTGAAGTAAAAAATACAATTAAACTTCTAAAAAGCCTTAATTATGTTGATAAGAAAAAAGATGATAAGTATATTTTAAACCTGATGAAAGAAGATTCATTCAAATTAAATCTTTTAAAAAGAGTAGAAAAAGATCATACTCTATGGAGATTCTTGATAAGAAATCGAAAAAAGAATGTTTTTACTAATGATTTATTAAATAAGAGGATTGTAAAAACTATAATGGTAAATCCATCAAAACGGGAATTAGAGACATATAATGAAATTCGTCTATATTTAGCTAATATTTACAATTCATCAATAAGTAAACAGAATATTGGATTGGGATTTATTATAACCACCTTGCAAAAATTATTAACTAGTTCTAAATATGCTTTTTTAAGGAGCTTAGAAAGAAGATTGGAACAAATTGAAAGGGATAAGAGCCTTTTAATGAACTTAGAAAAATTCAAAGAAGAAGATCCAGAATATTTTGAAATAGAATTAGAAGAAGAAAACATAGAAAGTGATACTATAATTAACTTTAATAAAGCTAATACTAGTAAAAAACAAGATATATCACTAGATTTAATAAACCAAGAGAAGCTGTTAAAGAACTTTCATGATAAATTAAAATCATTACCATATGACTCAAAATCTAATAAATTGATTGAACTACTTACCCAGATTTATAATAACAATCCTAATGAAAAGATTTTAATTTTCACTCAATTTGTAGATACATTAAACCATTTAAAACAATTATTAGAAAAGCAGGAACAAGATAGTGAAATTGAAATATTTTATGGAGGTATGGATAAAGATCAAAAAGATAAAGCTGTTGAGAGATTTAGAGCGAGTAAAAAATTTGCGATATTAATCTCGACAGAAATAGGAGGTGAAGGTAGAAATTTTCAGTTCTGTAGAGTATTAGTTAATTACGATTTACCATGGAATCCAATGAAACTAGAACAACGAATAGGAAGACTTGATCGAATTGGTCAAGAATCCAAGGAGATATATATTTACAATTTCTTCTTAGAGGGGACAATCGAGACAGATATTATTTTTGCACTCAATAAAAGAATTAATTTGTTTGAAGAATCAATAGGAATTCTGGAACCTATAATTGGAAAAATTGAAAAAGATATAAAAGAAATTATTTTTACTGAAACTGAAGGCAAAAAAAGGAAAAGATTAAATGAATTTTATCGTAGTATTGATGAACAATTTCAGAGAGCAAAGGAAATCGAAATGCAATTAGACGATTTATTAATAGACAAAAAATCATTTCGCATGGATGATTTAATCACATCATTGGAAGCTTGCGAGGAAGTTAAACTAAGTCATAATGAACTTTATCTTTTGATGAAGTGTTTTTTCGATTTAAACAATCATTTTTATGGATATTTGCGAACAAATTCTTCCAAAAGTGAAGTTTATACAACTATTCAATTAAATGAGATTTTATTAAAAAATCCTTATCTAAAACTTTCCAAAAAATATATCGGAACCTTCAATTTGAATGTCGCGCGTGAGAGAGAAGAAATTGACTTTTTTGCTTTAGGACATCCTTTAATAAACAGTGTTATAAATTTTTGCCGATCAAACACATTCAAAGGTACATATACTATTCTTAATTTAAAGAAAGTATATATACCTGAAGATAATAAATTAAGTTTAAATAGCACTCGGGAAATGTATATTCTAATTTTCAATGTTAAATTTCAAGGATATATTATAGAAAATCAATATATTGCCATTGTAGTTGATAAAGTTGGTAACGAAATAGAAAACTTAGCAGATTTTATATTGGATATTGAAAATTTCCACAAAATCTTTGAATTTAATATACATAATAATAAATTACCTCTACTAAAACAAGAATTTATGGAATCAATCATTCAAAGAGCTAAATCTATTGTTAAAAGAAAAACTTCAATTTGGAAACAGGAAATTAAGGCATTAAATGATAAAATCTTCACTCTAGAAAGGAATAAAAAAGAAAAAATTTATGAATATAAAAGTAAAGTTTTGAATCTAAAAATAGAAGGATTAAAGAGGAAATTGGAAAAAAAAGAAAGACAAAAGCCGACAGAAAGACAATTGAAAAATATCTCAAATCTAACAGATGAGGTTAGAAAAGAAGAGAAAAAGATAAAGATAAAACAACTAGAAGAGGATATTCTTTTTCTTAATAAAGATATTAGATTAACAAACAAAAAAATTGATGATTTGTTATTTGAATTTGAAGATATTAAAAAAGAAATGACTCAACGAAATTTAGCTAAATTCTATACTAATTTAGATGCTTTTGCTATTATACGATTAGTTGATTAAACTAAAGTTTACAAAAACTTTAAATGATGAATCTTCATTAGTAATGATGGTGACACTAATGTCAAATCCAACGACGGAAGATGCCTCTTTATTTCTCCAATTATTTGGAATAATGATGGGAGATTTGGAATTTAGGAAAGCTTGGAGATGGATATTTGAAGAATTAGATGTGAAGAGTTATGATGATTTTAAAGCAAAATATCCATTGAAGAGTGAAGAAAATAGAAACGTTCGAATTTTCACTGGTTATATGGAAATGTTAGCTACTCTAGTAAACAAGGGACTTATTAGTGAAGATTTAATCTTTGACTTATGGGGCTCACTAACTTGGGAAAAATTAGAAACTCTTGTTCATGGCATCCGAAAAGATATCGGAATGCCTAGATATTTAGAGAATTATGAAGTTTTAGCTAAGAAATATATATATTGGGCAGAAAAGAACCCTCCCAAAGTTTGAAAAAATTTAAATTTTTTTTTTTTTATGATTTGATAAAATAATACTTTCTGCCATATTTTTTAAAAATTCTCGTTCCTCCTCCTTCTTGAAGAATTTTTAAAGTAGCTTCAGAATTCAAAATTTTCATTCCTCCTACAATATTGACTCCATAATCAAACAAGATATCTGGTATAAAACTAATCGTAGGGCCGACAACAATAATATAATTAGCATTTTTTTTAAAAATTGATAATATATGCTCTAAAGTATCATTTAATATTGATGTTCCAGTACAAATTAGTATGTCTACTTTCAATTCTTGTTCATTTAATTGATCTATATTGCTTTTAATATTAAATTCATTTGATAAAGTTTTGCTAATAGGATTGTCATCTACAATTGTTATATTTTTAGTAATTCTATTTATTGCTTTGACTATAGGGGCTATAAATCCGATAAAATTAATTCTTGTTTTTTCATTTATATTTAGATAATCAATTAATTGTTCCTTCAGCTCTACATAAGGATTTCTTACAGCTAAAATATGCTGGGAAGCAGCATTTAAAGTTGCCACCCCTATTGTTTTTCTTAGACTAACAGGTTCTAATGACCAAGTTATTAGTTCTGTAAATGACAAGTCTGTTAATTCTCCAGCAAAATTTATTTTTGAACAATCTGTATTATGAATTACACTTGGTAAAGTCTGAGCTACGCCTAAAAATGGCTCATAAGCATATGCTGCTAATTCAACGCCTGTATAACCTAAACCAACAACAACTCTACTTATTTGAGGGGGTAATATTTTATGGTATCTATAAATTCGTAATATAAGTTCAAGAGTCTTTTCTAAAATCATTACTAATTGAAAAAGTATAACACTTATTTTAAGTGTTTAACATTTCTTATTTAAGTGATTAGATTGGAATATATAGTAATAGAAAACGATAAAATTGGAAAAATTAAAGCTAAATTACTCACAGATAAAAACCCTGAAACTTGTAAGGCAATTTGGGAGAAACTTCCATTTGATATAAACTTATCTAGATGGGGAGAAGAACTCTATGGGGAGATACCTGTTGCTATTAGCGAAGAGAATTCCCAAGTTGACTGTGAAGTAGGTGACGTTGGTTATTGGCCTACTGGTAATGGTTTTTGCATCTTTTGGGGACCTACGCCTGTTAGTAAAGGTGATAAGCCAAGAGCAGCTTCTCCTGTAAATATTTTTGCCAAAATTGAAGGAGATGCAAAAATTTTTAATCAATTTTCATCGTTTTCTGGAAAAGTAATGAAAGGAGAGTAATCTCGTAATAATTTAAATCTAGTTTTTTTATAATTCTTTATTGTTATAACTAAAATCAGGATTATTTCAAATATTATCCTAATAATATGTAGATTATATCCTAGAATGCATAAATGTTCGTGAAAGCACACTTTCACGAAAATTATGAATCAAATTAATAATAAACTCTTTTAGTAAGCCTTATATTGAAGAAATATAAGATGAAAGAGGGCAAAATATTTTTATAAAAATAAACATTCTTATTGAAAATAATAAATATTGAAATCTAGTTTTATATAATGAAAAGATATAACGGGATTGACATTATTCGTGGAATTTCAATGTGGCTGATGATAGCGGGACATTTAATAGATTGGTGGATAAAACAAGAGTTCTATTGGCATAAGCATCAAATGTATTCATTCCTTGAACCAATTGTTTCAACTGGATTTTTATTTGCTTCAGGAATTAGTACTGCCTTATCATACAAACAGAGTTTATCACGAATTAATCCCGCTAATAAATCTAATTTATCACAAGTAAGAAATGAATATATTTTTAGAGCTTTTTTTATTTTAATAATAGCTTTTATATACAATTTTTGTATTGGAGTGTTTTATGAGGGATTCTATAGTCTTTGGAGTTGGTATGTGTTACAAACCGTTGGATTTTGTTTAATATTAACGTGGCCGTTTTTAAAGACACCAATTTATATTAGATTAATTTTTGGATTTTTTATACTAACAGTAAACCCTCTAATATTTGAATTATTGAAACAGTATGAAGGACAATTAAACTTTTTAGGTTTTACATTTTATTTCTTATATCATCCTGCGGATATTGGATATACTATCTTATCATTTTTTGGAATCTTTTTAATAGGGACGGTCCTAGGAGATATCCTATTTGATTTGAACAGGCTAGATAACCAAAATGAAAGAAGAGCTAAATTTAAAACCAATTTTATAATTCCTACTTTAGCTTTTGGTGGATTTTTAATAATTTTTGGTGTTATATATATGTTTCCACACTTTTTAGTATTAAGAACATTTTCATCGTTTATTTATTCTTTAGGTGTAGTTATAGTTTTACTCTCGATTTTTATTACTATTCAAGAATTTCAATTATTAACTACAAAAAAAAGTTATAAATTCTTATTTTACTATTCATATTATTCGTTTACAATTTACTTAACCCACAATCTTTTATTCTTTTTATTTAGTGATTTCTTCAATGTTTTTACAATATGGGTCGCAATTTTCATAGTTACAACCGTAATTGGAGTGCTTCTTAATTTTACTTACAAAAAAGTTGGAAAAAAAGCTTCTTTAAAAGCAGTTATAGGAATTTTCAGTTACGAATTAGCTAAAAGAATTGCAATTAAATCGCAATATAAATTCGAAAAAACTAAAGAAATTAAGGTTTCTTAAATTTATTTATATTTGTTATATAACAGTTCTATTATGGTTTTAAATGCATAATCAACATTCTCTCCGGTTTTTGCAGATGTTTGGTAAACTCCTATAATTTTCTTCTTGTTTATAATTTTATTGACTTTTTTATTATCTATTTCATTCTTATTAACTAAATCTACTTTATTAGCAAAAATAATGACTGGTATATCACCACAAAAATTTTTAATCTCATTGTGCCAATCCTTAACATTGGTAAGACTCCGAACACCCAAATCATTTTCCTCAAGCGAATATACAATTATGGCTCCCTTACTTTCTTTATAAAACGATGGTCGTAAGAAATGAAAACTATCCTGTCCAGCTATATCCCATAAAAAAAGTACGCATTCATCATCATTTATTTTTTGGTTGTACACAGAGAATTGTGCTCCTATAGTTGGAATATAATCGTCTTCAAAGCCACCTTGAGTAAATCTATTAATAAGAGAGGTTTTTCCAACAGCCCCATCACCAATAACAATAATTTTAAAGATAAATTTTTTAGGAGTCTCTTTCATCAAAAATAACCATAAAATACCCATTTCCTAATTTAAATATCATAATTAATTATTTCAAAAAAATTTTTCTTTATTCGATTAAAAATTTTTAAATAGACTATTTCGAATCCAGTATATTATTGGAGCTTTGAAATTTTTCATAAAGTTATAAACACCTTGAGTAATTTTAATATATATACAAGCTAAGGAAGGATCACTATGAAATACAAAATAGGAGAAAAAATGGAAATTTACTTTGCTTTATTTGGTGTTGTGTTAGGAGGATTATTAATAGTATTAGCCGCTTTTTTTACTCCAGGATATAATCCATTAAATAATACCATAAGTTCATTAGGAAATGGCACAGCAAAATCATTATTTAGTATTGGTTTTGTAATAATGGGGTCATTAAGCATACCTTTTTATATACAACTTGAAAGAGAATTAGTTAATATTAAAGAATTTATTAGAAGACTTGCAACAGGATTAGCAATTTTCTCAAATGTATGTATTTCATTAGTAGGAATTATACCAGACGAAACTTACATTGACATATTTTTAATATTTCATAGTTTTGTTGCTTATATTAGTTTTGTGGGTACAAGCCTTTATATAGGTCTTTACAGTCTTCTAATGTACATTGGTCCTAAATCAAAATTATATAATGGTCCAAAATTTAAAAGATACCAGGCTTACTTTGGATTTTTTATTAATGGAATTTTAATTCTGTTAATTACAACAAACCATCCTTTAATAGAATGGATATTAATGATTTTCATGTGGATTTGGGGTGTATCTACAGCAATTCAAATGCTATCTTTTAAGTTTTTTGATATTCCTGGCATGTATTATAGAAAAACACAATTTCCAGAAGCCTTAAAACTGTTTGAAGAAGCCTTGCAAATTTTAGATCGGCTGGATATGCCTGATGAGCCAATTACAGGAACCATTAAGAAGAATATTGAATATTTAAGGAGTCAAGTTAGAGAAAAATCTTAATTCTTTTATATTCATTTAGAGGCATATTTTTATAAGCTAAAGTATGCAAAATAATAAATTAAAATTGTTAAAATTGATTTAATATGAAGAAAAAATGGTACAAAGAAAAGGTATTTGTGATTACTGGAGCAAGTGGTGATATTGGTAGTGCCATATGCAGAGTTTTTGCTCCTTTAGGAATGAGAATGTATTTATTAGATCTACCTAATCCTGCAATAGATGGACTAGTAGAAGAATTAAAAGGATTGGGCGCGAAATATGTAGAGTGGCTAGCAATGGATTTAACAAATAAAGAACAAATTAGTCAAGTATTAACGACTATCGGAAAAAAGGAGAAATATATCGATATTTTATTTAATAATGCTGGAATAGGTAGTAAATGTTCTATTACTAATAATGGAAGTTTTGAAGAATATAGAAAAATCATGTCAATAAATGTGGATGGTATGTGGTTAGTTCTTCAAGCAGCACTTCCTTATATAGGCCGTCCAGCGCCAACAAAAAAGAATCCTGATAGAAGAGAAGGACAATTAATTTTCTCCTCCAGCTCTGCGGGAAAGACGGGAGTCCCTTATATGGCAGCTTATGCAATGAGTAAAAGTGCGATAATTGCATTAGCAAATTCTGTGAGATTAGAATATAAAATTCAAAACCATAAAATCGATGTAATTACAGTAGTGCCTGCTCCAGCTGATACAAAATTTTACCATACTTCAGAAATGATTGATTGGATAAATAGTTACAAAAAAAGGGGCCTTCTGTTTCAATTTGTTAAAACTAGAGATATTGCTAAGCGTGTGTTAAAAGCATCTAGGAAACGAAAAAAGGAAATATTTGTTCCACGTTGGTGGAAGTTACTAGATATTTTGTTTGTCTTTAGTCACCATTTAATAGGAAATTTATTGATAAAAATCGAAAACCAATAAATCTTAAATAATTAGTGTGAACATTTAAATAAACGATAGGAGATATTAAAGTTAATATTCTATTTAAATAGAAAAATTAATAGAAAAAAGGGTAAAATAATTATGGCAATTCAATGGGGAAAAATGATTTTACACGGG
>JBHLOI010000026.1:0-48470 GCA_048940645.1 Promethearchaeota archaeon
AGAATGTTATTTAACATGACTGAAGCAGAATTTGATGATGTTATTGCTGTGCATTTAAAAGGTACTTTCAATATGACACGTCACGCAGCTGCGTATTTTAGAATGAAAGGTAAAGAAGATGAATCGCTTGGGAATTTTGGTAGAATCATAAATACCGCATCAGATGCTGGTTTATTAGGAAATATGGGGCAAACTAATTATGGAGCGGCTAAAGCAGGGATTGCCGCTTTCACTATAATTTCTTCAATGGAGCTTAAGAAATATGCTACAGTTAATTGTATCGTTCCATTAGCACGTACTCGTTTGACTGTAGATGCTACACCGCAAACAGCCACATTTATGGAAAAACTTGATGAGACAGGGATGGACGTGTTCCACCCATCGAATGTGGCACCGATGGTTGCATTTTTAGCATCGGATAATGCTAAAAAAATTAGTGGAGAAGTCTTTAGAGTTGTTGGTGATCGAATAATGCTATTCCAAGGATGGCATACTGTTAATCAAATTAAAAATGATCATAAACCATTCACACCACAATTAATCACCGAAAGAATAAGGGAATTAATGAAGGGAGCACCTAAAAAGGAAACCCTGATGGCTCTTTTAGGAGACATGGTTAAAGTGTAATTTAGAAAAACGATTTTTAACGGTAGAAATTATATTCTTTTTTCAAATATTTTTTTATTCTAGGTTTTCTATAATATTTTTAAAGGTTTCATAGATAAACCTGATAACTTTATCAAAATCTGATTCAGTTAAATCACTATCATTATTTTTTAAAACATTTAAGAGATATTCGAGCTTTTTTAAGCCTGTTTTAATTTGATTTTCCGGATCATTTAATTTGTATTTATTAATTTGTGTTTTTAAGAATATTATTTCACATAGGAGCATGTTAATTAATTTCTCTCTTCTTAACTGATTGCTAAAGAAATCATTATATCTCCATTTAATAACCTTACTCATTTGTAATTCAACTCTTTCTTATTCTAATTTCAAAAATTAAAGGAAATATAAATCTCTTTAAGAGTCCAATTTTTACTTTTTTATATGAATAAATCTATTGAAAGATTTTCTAAACATATTTGATTTTGTAATGATGTTAAATTACTTTATGGAAATCCTAATGAGAGGTATGTTGGCACAAAGAGACTTTTTTCTGGTTTCGAGATTTTTAATTCATCTTTTAATTTTAGTATCATAATACTATGTTCTTGAAGTTTGAAGAAATTATATGCTTTTAAACATCTTCTTAATATATAATTTTTAGAGCTTACTTCAACTAATAACAATCCAAGAAATCTACGACTTGCTGCTTTTAAAAGTTTATCGATTATATAGAGATAGCCATTAAAAAACTCATTTTCATTATTAAATTGAGTTTTATCTAAAAAGAATTCATGTGTAATACCAATTCTGATTTTCAACCCATATTTAAATGAGTACACATTACAATGGGTTAAAATCACTCCTCCAATAGTTATACCATCTTTTTTAATAGTTATATAAGTAGGTTTATGTCTTTTTGAAGATACTTTAATTCTTGCCCAAATTATTTTCCGTTTGTCAAAGGAGGGATACCCTGAATAAATATTCTTGAAAACTTTCTTGACAGATTCCATATATTCAAAATGGTGAGTATTAAATGCAATTTCATAATTAAATCTTTTAAAATATGAATTTAATTTGATGCGAATTTTATTAATTAACCGAGGAATAAATGAAAAAGTAAATAATAACGGAAAAAGAAAGCTTGCAGCTGGTAAATCCCGTATTAATTTATATAAATTAGGAAAGCTTACATAACCAAAATATCTATCAAAATCTTTATATCCAAACTTTGAATATAATCTTTTTCTTGGAAAACCCTTAAAACCTGTAAGTAATAAGGAGATATCACATTCTTTTTTCCGCATATACTCTAAAGACATCTTCATTAATCTTTTTGCAATTCCTTGTCTTATATAGTCTGGATGACATGCAACATCATTTATATTACCATTCAGATATGTTATGCCATTCAAATTAACTTTTTCAACTGGATTTACGCAGATCATTCCAACGATCTTGTTATTTTCAATATCCTCCGCGATTTGGATCATATCTGCTTCAAATCCAGGTGAATTGAAATACCTCCATTTCCAATTTTTGGGTGTTCTAACAAAACCAAACCCATTCATTTGAAATGCTCTATTGAAAAGATCAGCAAGTTGTTCATCGTCTCCTTTTTGGTAATGACGATAAATGATATTAACCATAGAACTCACAGAAATATTCTTGCATTTAAAAATTTAATATTTTGATACTTAAATATTTTTAAATCTTAGATATCTATTATATTATCATAAGGTTATTTATAAAATAATAATAAATAATATATTTTTTACATTGAAATAAATATATTGGAGTCCAAAAAGCTATTATGTAAAAGAGATGACCTAAATGGGAGAAAGAATAGAGGAGATCCTTGAAAGTTTGAAATCAATTAAAGGAGTTCATGGCGCTGCCTTAATAGAGAAATTCGGATTAATTAGGGGGAGCGCTCTACCAGGATGGGTAGATCCAGAGGCCGTCGCTGCTATGGTTACCCTGATTTTAAAAGCTTCTCAAAGAGCTACAAAAGAACTTGAACAAGGCCAATTTTTTATGGCCACGATAGAAAGTGCAAAAGGAAGGATTTTGTTTTCTGAAGTTGGTGGTAATATATTGTGTATCATAACCACTGTAGAAGCACAGTTAGGGATAATTAATTTAAAACTAAGTGCCGCAGTAGATACGCTTAGAACGATGCTATAGATTATTATAATTTTTCTCTTTTTTTAGTAATTTTATTCGTCTAATATAATAGATTCTTTAATAATTTCCTAGTGATCTTGGGATCAGCTTGGCCCCCTGTTTTAGCCATTACTCGTCCTATTAATGCTTCAAAGGCTTTTGGGTTTTTTTCAAAATCTTTTACAATGTTAGGATTTTCTTCAATTGCCTCCTTACAATATTTTTCGAGAACAAGTTCATCTGAAATCCGTTTTTTATCTTTATCTTCTAATACTTTTGAAATTGTCTTTCCTTTCATCATATCACTTATCATTGATTTCGCGATTTTAGTAGTTATAGTCCCTTTTTTAATATTTAAAATTAAATCAACAATATAATGGGGTTTTAATTTAGTTTCAATAATTTTACTATTGTTTTCATTTAACCAACCTACAATATCATTCATTAACCAATTACAATACAGTTTATATTCAGTAGGACCAAATGTCGGATCTGAATTAACACCATTTTCATAAAAATCAGCAATATCTTTATCCAAGATGAGATTTTCAGCATCAAATTCTGATAACATATATTGGCGTTGTAAACGAGAAACTCTTTCATATGGCATTTCTGGCAGACTTTCTCTAATTTCATCAATATATTTTTTAGTAATTATAATCGGAACCAAATCTTGTTCCGGAAAATACCTATAATCTTTCTCAAACTCTTTTGTTCTTAAGGGTATAGTGACTCTTCCGTCCCAATGTCTTGTTTCCTGAATAATTTTTTTTCCTTTTTTTATATCATTCTTTTGCCTCATTATTTCATAAATTAATGCACTTTCAACTTCTTTGAAGCTATTTATGTTTTTGACCTCTGCTCTAGGATGTCCCTTGATTGAAATGTTAGCATCTACTCTTAAAGAACCTTCTAAACTTAAATCTGAAATCCCAGTATACTGAACAATTAATTTTAATTGGTTTAGGAACTCTCTTGCTTCTGCTGGTGAACTTAAAACCGGCTCAGTAACTATTTCTATTAAAGCGATTCCAGAACGATTATAATCTACTAGGGTATAGGGTGATGTCCTTATACTACCCTTATGAACTAACCTTGCAGGATCCTCTTCGAGATGTATTCTATCGAGGAGAATATCTTTTTTATTGGAATTTAACCTAATTGTTATTTTTCCACCATCTGCAAAAGCTTTACCTCCTGCTTTATTATATTGTGATATCTGAAAACCTTTGGGAAGATCTGGATAAAAGTAATTCTTACGAAAAAAGTACATTACTTTATTAATCTGGCAATTTAATCCTAAGGCTAGTTTTGTTGCAAATTCTATTGCTTTATTGTTGATAACGGGTAATGTCCCTGGTAATCCAACGCAAATAGGACATAGATGGGTGTTAGGTTCCGCATCTCTGTAATCACTATTACAACTACAGAATAATTTAGTTCTTAAATTGGTAAGTTGAATATGAACTTCCAATCCAATTATTATTCTCGGGTTTTTAAAGCTTATTTTACATCCCTCCTTTGGTTAATGCAGGAATTTTCCTAAAAATATTTAATTTTTGTTCTAGTTGATATCCAACATTAAGAATTACGCTTTCATCAAAATAATTGCCAATAATTTGAAAACCAATAGGTAATTCATTATTATCAAAACCACAAGGGATTGAAAGAGCAGGTAAACCTGCTAAATTAACTGGGCATGTTAATATATCTATTGTGTACATCTGAATTGGATCATTTATTAATTCTCCTATTTTAAATGCTGTACATGGCATTGTAGGGCCGATAATAACATCACATTTCTTATATGCCTCTTGAAAATCGTTTTTAATTAATGTCCTGACCTTTAGTGCCTTGATATAATATTGGTCATAATAACCAGCTGATAAAGCATATGTGCCTAAAAAGATTCTTCTTCTTACTTCTGCCCCAAACTTCTCACCTCTGGTTCTATTGAAAACATCAAATACATCCCCTTCTAGATTTTGGCTCATTTTTCCATACCTTTGTCCATCATACCTCGCTAGATTCGAACTCGCTTCACTCATACAGAGTATATAATAAGTAGCAATAGTGTATTCAAGATGAGGGATTGATATTTCTGTTGAAGATACTCCCAAACTTTCCAATTCTTTAATCGCGTTTTTTACAGAATTTTTTACCGCTGGCTCAATTCCATCACTAAAAAATTCTTTTGGAATTCCAATTGTTTTCTTTTCAATAGGGTTTTTGATTTCTTCAGTATATTTATCCACTTTAATATCCACTGATGTAGAGTCCTGTGGATCCTTTCCTGATATAATTTCAAGCATCAATGCTGAATCATACACACATTTAGTAATGGGACCTATTTGATCTAGTGAATTTGCAAACGCAATCAATCCATACCGTGAAACCCTACCATATGTAGGTTTTAATCCTACCACTCCACAAAAGGATGCAGGGCATCTAATGCTGCCTCCTGTATCACTTCCAAGAGCAATTGATGCTTGTTTTGATATAATGGATGCTGCTGCTCCCCCGCTCGACCCTCCCGGAACTCTATCTAAATCCCAAGGATTATAAGTAGGACCATAACAACTCGTTTCCGTAGAACTCCCCATTGCAAATTCGTCCATATTTGTATTTCCAATATGAATTGCTCCTTCTTGTTCTACTATCTTTTCAATAACGAATGCGTTATATGGTGGTTGGTAACCTTGTAAGATATTCGAACAACAAGTGGTAAGGAAATCCTTTACACATATAAGATCCTTATTAGCAAACGGTAAACCATAAAGTCTGCCAATCTTCCTACTTTTTTGTATATTTGAATCAAAATTTTTTGCTTTCTTGAGTGCTTTTTCCTTTGAGAGATTAACAAACGAATGAATGAGATTATCATATTTCTCAATTCTATCAAAAGTATCATGAATTACGTCCTGAATAGTAATTTCTCTATTTTTAATTTTTTCAAGTAATTCATATGCCATATGATTATTGAGTTCCATTTATAGTAAGCCAAACTTTTGTATAACTTAGAATTAGTATCTCTTAAAAAATTCAATGATAATAATTCTGGATTTCTAAAAAATTTGACTGAATAAGGTCAATAAGAAATAGTAAAATTAAATTTCTTTATTAAGGCGTCTTTCTTAGCATAGTTCTAGGGAATGGAATAGCATCTTTAATATTATCTAATCCACAAATCCAAGAAACAACTCTTTCTACACCTACACCATAACCGGAATGAGGAACACTTCCATACTTTCTTAATTCAAAATACCACTCATAGATATTTGGATCTTCACCATCTGCTTCCAATCTATTTATCATGTCATCGATTAGCAAACTTCTTTCTGATCCACCAACAATTTCACAATATCCTTCAGGAGCTAGCATATCAAAACATAATGCTTCTTTAGGATTTTCTTCGCTTGGGGGTTTATAAAAACCCATAATTTCGGTTGGATAATGCGTAACCACTACTGGTACCTTAAAATGGTCAGCTATTTTTGCTTCTTCAATGGTTCTTAAATCCTTACCCCAAGGAACATCCATCTGGTACTGATTATTCAAAATATCTAAAGCTTCTGCGTACTTAATTGAAGGGTATTCTGCTTCTGCATAGTGTTCTAATAATTTAATGTCTCTCTCTAAAATTTCTAATTCTTTTTTATTATATTTCAATACTTGTTGAATAATATATCTGATTTCATCTTTAGCAACGTCAGTAACTTCATCAAGTTTCATCCATGCTGCTTCCATTTCAGCCATCCAGAATTCAGCTAAATGTCTTGATGTTTTGGATTTTTCTGCTCTAAATGTTGGCCCCATATTATAAATTTTCCCCAGTGAAAATATACCTGCCTCAGCGTATAATTGCCACGTTTGGCTTAGATAGATTTTGTCTTCAAAGTATTTAACTTCAAATAAAGTAGCTCCACCTTCAGATTGGCTAGGTTGGAATATTGGCGCATCAAATTCAAAATAACCATGACTCCTGAAAAATTCATGAATTGCTCCAACAATAGTATGCCTTATTTTTAATACTGCGTTCAATTTCCTTGATCTTAACCATAGATGCCTATTGTCGTATAAAAGCTCAGGAGATTGATGTTCAGTAATTGGAAAAGGTTCTGCAATTTGTATAATTTCCAAATCAGATACAGATACCTCATAACCAGTAGGAGCCCTTTCATCTTCCTTTAGTTTACCTAAAACTTTAACTGAGGATTCAATGGTTAATTTCTCAGCTTTTTCAAATGCTTCTGGATTTTTACTTTTAGAAATAACACATTGTATTATATCCGATTCATCTCTTAAAACTATAAATACAAACTTATTTGACTTCCTTTCTCGATATACCCAACCTCTTAGACTTACTTCACCAGAACCTTTTTTCAGAGCTTCTTCAATTGTTATATATTTTGATTCTTTCATTCTCGAGATAAAACCTTTTCAAAATGATATATATGAAAGGATAGGATTTCTAAAAAATTTCACTAAAAACAATATTTATTTTTAGAATTAAATCCTTTTAGAGAATTAAAAAATTTAAAATAAAAGAAAATATGAATATCGAAAAAATTAACATTATAATATAAAAATCGCTGCGGCTACAACCGAAGCCCACTCATCTTCATCTCGAACAGTTGCAGATGCTGTAATATTCTTAGTCTCTACAATTTTCCCTCCCATTTTAAAAACTTCTCGTTTTTCGTCATAGTTAGCATTAGGGTCAAATTCTATTCCTAAAGTAGTAGCCAACATTTCTGCGGCTAGATCCTCGGCAGTATCTCCTGCTTTTTCTGGCTTAACACCATAAGTATGATGTTCACTTAAATAGCCATATTGACCTTTATCCGCAGGTTTTGCAACACCAATTGAAGCACAAATTAAACGATTATATTCATTAGAATCAACTCTAGCGATAACAGCAAATACAATCTGCCCTGGTCGAAGTTGTTTTAGACCATCCTCTTTATTTATTTCGATACAATATGGTGGTAAGATAGAAGATACATTAACTAAATTATATTTTTCAATACCAGCATCTCTAAGTGCTTCTTCGAATGCTGCTAATTTGGATTTATGATATCCTTTGCCATTTACAAAAAATACTTTTTTTGGAACGAGTGACATCTCTTAATTTAGGTGTATATTCTCATTATTTATTATAATAATAGTAAATACTAAAATTATTTAAATTTAATCAAATTATATTAATAGACTAAAATTATGATGGAGTAGAAATTATTTATTTAACTGAATATCTAAAATATTCATCAAAATATTATTATTTGATAACTAAGTTTATAGATTTTAACTTCAAGCCAATATGATGAAAAGCATAATTTAATTGGATTATTGGAAATACTTTTGCCACTATAAATTGCCTATAATCGCAATTTTTATCAATTAATGAAATCATATCTAATTTTTTAAATGACAATTTAGATTTATTTAAAAAATTTAAAGCATTTAACTTAATCTATGAATAAAAATCATAAAGAAAAGTATCTCACTAAAAAAATCTCTCCATTTAGTGTTTATAAAATTAAAACTATCGCTGATCTGTTAAAGGATCTAAAGAATTGTGGATTTCAAGGAAGAAACCTAGGAAGAGCTCTTGATATATTATATAAAATGGTTACCAACGATAAAATTCTAACTGTTTTAACTCTTTCAGGAGCAATGGTTCCAGCAGGTATGGGTGATTTAATATGTGCCTTGATTGAAAATAAACTAATTGATGTTATAGTAAGTACTGGAGCTAATACTATTCATGATTTAGTCGATGCTGTTTCAGACATTGGGCATTACATTGGAAGCCCAAATGTTGATGATAATGAGTTATTTAAAGCCCGAATTAACAGAATTTATGACACTTTTTTACCAGAAAATAACTATAAACGTGCAGAAAACGTCTTATTGGATATTATCCATGAAAAATTTAACTCAAAAGACGTAAATATTACCCCTTCAGACCTAATGAAAAAAGTAGGAGAAAGTGTAAAGGAAAGATGTATTCTTTCTATTGCAGCTGAATATAATGTACCTATATTTGTACCTGCGTTTTCTGATTCTGAATTTGCATTGAACTTAATAAAATTTTCTGTGAGAGAAGGCTATAAATTTAATTTAGATATCTTTGGCGATGTTCTTACATTTGCTGATATTATAAGAAAATCTGAAGAGTTTGGAACATTCATTATAGGAGGTGGTGTTCCACGAAACTGGGCTCAACAAGTATTTCCACTATTAGATCAAATAGATAATGTTGAAACTATGGGTTATAACTACTCAGTTAGAATTACAAGTGCGATAGAATATGATGGAGGGTTATCAGGATGTACGATAAGTGAAAGCAAATCATGGGGGAAATATTCTTTAGAATCAAAATATATCACAGTATGGTGCGATGCAACTATTGCATTACCAATATTGATTACTGGCTTATTTCAACGTTTAAATATTATTTAATTCATAAAAAATAGTCCAATAATTTTAAAATGGCTGATTTATTACATCTAATATGCTTAACTCTCGAAAAGAAGATTATCTTATTAGAAAAATCTCTCCTTTTGATATCAATAATATTAAAAATATTGATGATGTTTTAAAGTCATTGAAACTCTGTGGTTTCCAAGGTAGAAATTTAGGTATAGCTGCTGATATTTTATATGAAATGTTTAAAGATAAAAGTTGTTTAACCATTCTAACCTTAAGTGGAGCAATGATCCCAGCTGGAATGGGATATTTAATATGTGAATTAATCGAAAACAAATTTGTTGATGTCATTATCACAACAGGGGCTAACATTACTCACGATTTTATTGATAGCATTTTGAATGGAGGCCACTACCAAGGAAGTGAGGATGTAGATGATGAAGATTTATTTAAACATCGAATAAATAGGATATATGATGTTTTTCTTCCTGAAGACAACTATATTACCGCAGAAAAAGAATTACTGAAAATCTTGTTAAATAAATTTCCTAATAAAAAATTTGAAATTACTCCATCTGAATTCTTTAAAATTATTGGAAAAGAACTAAAAAGGAGAAGTATTTTATCAAGTGCAGCTAAGAATGATATTCCAATATTTGTTCCAGCTATTTCTGATTCTGAATTTGCATTAGATTTGGTAAAGTTCACGGATACCGAAGGATTTGATATTGATTTTCGAGTACTTAAAGATGTCAAGAATTTTGCTGAAATTATTAAGAAAGCAGACTCATGTGGAACCTTTATTATAGGAGGTGGTGTTCCTAGAAATTGGGCTCAGCAAATTTATCCATATATTGAAAATATTGAAAGATTAACAAGGATAGATTATGAATTTGGCTATAAATACGCTGTAAGAATTCACACCGCAACAGAGAAAGATGGTGGCTTAAGCGGGTGTACTTTAAGCGAAAGTAAATCTTGGGGCAAATATGCGATAGATGCTAGATTTATAAGCGTATGGTGCGATGCTACTATTGCCCTACCATTATTAATTACTGGAGTTCTACAAAGATTAGAAAAAATTTAGATTTTTTTAGTATTATTATTGAACTAATAATTATGATTCTTCTTTCTTCCTAAGAAGATATTTTGAGAAAATATTCATATAAAGACATTCTTCAGGAGGCATCTCCATCGTTAGTTTCGGATTTTCCGTAAATTCCATGTCTGCTCCTCGAATAATTACGATAGGCGTTTGTTTGTCTGCTTCGCTTAATAGGAATTGAGCAGCACTAGCAAGATCATCAGCTATAGCTCTCATGGTTATTTCTAAAGGTCTATTAAATAGATCTGGTTTACCTCGTAAATCCTCAATCGGTTCAAATCCCGCAGTAGCTATTGCAATTCCAATTGTACCTTTTCTAAGGGGTTGAACACGAGAATCCGCTATAATAATCCCTAAATTATTTATTTTGAATTGATCTTTTAATTCCCTCCAATATCTCCAAACCACTTTATTTAGATTTTTTGGAAGTAGTACCACATTCCCTGCTCCTGCATTAGATTGATCAATTCCTGCATTTGCGATTAAAAAATCATTTACTTTAGTCAAAATAACATGGGTCATTCCTCCTAAAATCATAGAAGCCTCATTTAAAATCAACTGAACATATCTTTCATCCATATCATATTGTTTAGACAACTTTTTTGCTTCATTTGAGATACTTTTTACTTCTGATAATTTTATAACTCTACCTTGGGAAGTTGCAACTACTTTTTCAGCAATAACAATAATATCTCGTTCTTTTAGGGAACCGATTGCCTTTTTAATATTCTCAATGATAATTGTAAGTAGATCGTTGTTTTCTTTAATGAGAGGAAGTTTAATTGCAAATAATTCCATTGTAGATTAAAAAAATTAAACTTATTTGATATAGTTTTTTACAATTCTAGATATATATGAAAAAAATTTATACCAAATTCTTTGATTCTTTAGAAATTGGTGATGAGTTCCCTACGGTTATAATGGGAGTACTAAATTTAAGCCCTGAATCTTTCTATAAAGGTTCTGTGTATAATGATCTAAGCCAGATGAAAACTGCTGCATTAGAGATGATAAATAATGGAGCAAATATTTTAGATTTAGGTGCAAGATCAACGGCTCCATGGTCAGAAAAAATTACGATTGAAGAAGAAATTATTAGACTAACACCTGCTATGGAAAACTTATGTGAGACAATACCTGAAAATGTAATTATCTCAGTTGATACCCAATTTAGTCAAGTAGCCCAAAAAGCTTATAAAATTTCAAAAAAGTATAATAAAAAAATAATAATAAATGATGTTAGTTGTTTGAAAACCGATCCTAAGTTAATGCATTTCATAATTGAAAACGAGATACCCATTATAATGATGGCGTCAAAAAAATTACCAGGCGATTTATTAACTATAGAAGAAATAATTAGGGAGTTTAAGTTTACTATTAATGAATTGGCACAAAAGGGCTATGATGAGACTAAAATCATTATAGATCCAGGTATAGGGCATTGGGTTGAAGAAAAAATTCATATATATGATTTGACGATAATTCACAATTTATCCAAATTAAGAACTTTAAATAAACCAATATTAGTGGCAATATCAAGAAAATCCTTTATAGGTACAACCTTGAATAAGCCTGATCCAAATGATCGCTTAAATGGCACTTTATCTGCTACTAGTATAGCTGTTTTCAATGGTGCTCATATAGTTCGCACTCATGATGTTGATAATCAATTATTAGAAATTGTTAAAATGGCAAGAGAGATAAGAATCAATTATTAGTTTTTTGATTTTTGAATTAAACTTGAAAATGTTAAAGGCTTTAAAAAACCAAACAATTATTTGAAAGAAATCTTATTAAGCTTTTCAATTCTTTATTTTTTTTAATAGTCAAAAATAGCGCCTATCTAATTAATTCCTTTAAGATTTAAAGCCAAACTAAAAATATTGACTAACTTTCATTACAAGATTTGAAAGAAGTTTAAGAAAATTAATTTTTTTTTTATTTTAGTTGATAAAAAACTGTGCTTATATTTAAATTTGCGGAATGACTTATATTATATGTAAAAAGTTAAATTATCACATTAGTTCAACTAAGAATTGATTAATTTAACCCTACATTAGATTATAGGTAAGAATATGTCTGATAACAATTCCTATGATGCAGAGGATATTCAAGTTTTAAAAGGTCTTGATGGCGTTCGTAAGCGTCCAGCTATGTACATTGGTGATACTGGTAAAAAAGGGCTGCATCATCTTATTTTTGAGGTATTAGATAATTCTGTCGATGAAGCAATTGCTGGTTATGCTAATGAAATAAAAGTGACTCTGAATAAAAATAATTCAGTACAAGTGTATGATAATGGACGTGGAATACCTATTGATACTCATCCTGAATTTAAAAAACCAGCAGTAGAAGTAATAATGGAACATTTACACTCTGGAGGCAAATTTGATAATAAAAGCTACAAAATCTCAGGCGGTTTACATGGTGTTGGTCTTTCTGTTGTTAATGCGTTGGCCGAATGGTTAGAAGTAGAGATATGTAAAGATGGACAGGTATATACCCAAAAATTTTCTAAGGGTAAAAAATCATCAGAGGCAATTATAAAAAAAACAACTAATAAGAAAAGTTATACAAGAATTTCATTTTATCCAGACGAGGAGATTTTCGAGTTTGATCCAAATGAAACCATTTTTACATTTTCTACAATTGCTAATAGGATGAGGGAACTAGCATTTCTTACTCCTCAGGCCAGATTTGAACTAATTAATAAAAGTAATGATGAAAAGGATGAATTCCATTATGAGGGGGGTATTAAAGAATTTATAGCTTACCTTAATAAAGACAAGCAACCACTCCATGATGATATAATGTGTATTAGTGATAGTTCTCAAGATGAGGATGGTAATATTGTCTATTGCGATGTTGCAATGCAATATAATCAAGGCTATCAAACTAATATTCTCACTTATGCTAATACGATTAATACTGCTGAAGGAGGAGTACATCTTACTGCGTTTAAATCTGCATTAACAAGAACGTTCAATTCTTATATTGAAAACTATATGGAAAAAAAATATAAAGATCATGTACTAAGTGGTTCTGACACCCGAGAAGGATTATCTGCGGTTATTTCTGTAAAATTACCTGATCCACAATTTGAAAGTCAAACAAAAATAAAATTAGGAAACCCAGAAATTAGACAAGTTGTTAGTCAAATAATTACTGATAAACTAACTCAATATCTTGAGGAAAATCCTATTACAGCGAAAAAAATAATTCTTAAAACGATAAATGCTAAAATGGCAAGAGAAGCAGCTCAAAAAGCGAGACTTTTAATACGTCGGAAATCTGCATTAGATAGTGCTAGAATGCCAGGAAAACTGGCTGATTGTTCATCGACTGATCCAAAAGAAGTAGAACTTTTTATAGTAGAAGGTGATTCAGCAGGAGGACCCGCTAAACAAGGAAGAGATAGGACCTATCAAGCAATTCTTCCGATTAGAGGGAAAATACTCAATGTTGAAAAAGCTAGAATAGATAAAGTATTACAAAATAATGAAATCCAGGCTATAATCAAAGCATTGGGAGTGGGAATTCAAGAAGTAAATCAAACAAATGGAAATAGTGGAGAATCAGAAGAAAATGGCGAGCAATCTGAGGAAAGCTTCGATTTAAGTAAACTGAGATATCATAAGGTCATTATTATGTGTGATGCTGACGTGGACGGATTCCACATTGAAACATTATTACTTACTTTCTTTTTTAGATATTTAAGGCCTTTAATAGATGAAGGTCATTTATTCGTTGCTGTTCCTCCCTTATATAAAGTATCTTATAAGAATACAAAAGATTATGTTTATTCAGATAATGAGAAGGATGATCTGCTTAAAAAGATTAAGGAGAAGTACAAACTCAAGAGTATGGAATCCATTAAAACACAAAGATATAAGGGTCTTGGTGAAATGAACTCAGATGAACTTTATGATACTACTATGAAAAGAGAAACTAGAAAACTAAAGAAAGTTACTTATGAAGATTATCTCGAAAATGATTTAATCTTTACAAAATTGATGGGTAAAGAAGTAAAAGCTCGTAAAAAGTTTATTATTAGTAATTTTGATGAAGTTAACATATTAGATATTTAATTCTGTCCTATTTATTTATAATCATTTAAAATAGAAAGGGTGTTATAATTGACTTCAGAACAGATTGAAGAAATTTTATTAAAAGAGGAAATGAAAAGCAGTTATATCGATTATGCCATGAGCGTAGTCGTTGGACGTGCAATCCCAGATGTCCGGGATGGCTTGAAGCCTGTCCATAGGCGTATTATTTACGCAATGGCGACAAATAATTGGTATTTTACAAGTTCTCATGTTAAATGCGCCAAGATTGTTGGCGAGACACTTGGAAATTATCATCCTCATGGTGATATGGCTGTGTATAACGCATTAGTGAGAATGGGACAAGATTTCTCATTAAGATATCCTCTAATCCATCCACAGGGAAATTTTGGATCTATTGATGGAGATCCACCAGCTGCTTACAGATATACTGAAGCAAGATTATCACTGATATCTAATGAGTTAATTGAAGATATAGATAAAGAGACTGTGGAGTTTCAACCTAATTTTGATAATAGTACTTATGAACCAATGTATTTACCCGCAAAGCTTCCTAATATGTTATTAAATGGCACTAAAGGAATTGCCGTAGGAATGGCAACTTCTATGCCACCTCACAATTTAAGCGAAGTTTGTAAAGGAATTATAGCAACTATTAATGACCCTGAAATTTCTATAGAAGAATTAATGGAAATCATAAAGGGTCCTGATTTTCCAACAGGGGGAATTATTACTGAGACAAATGGAATCTATAATGCATATACTACTGGAATGGGAACGATAAATATTAGTGGAAAGGTGGAAACTGAGACTAAAGGAAACAAAACTAGTTTAATAATTACAGAAATTCCATATCTAGTTAACAAGACAGATCTAATTGAATCTATAGCTAGGCTAATTAAGGATGGAGTACTTAAAGATGTTAGAGATTTGCGTGATGAATCCGATAGAAAGGGGATGCGTATTGTATTGGACTTATCTAAAAATGCTCAACCGGTTATAATAAAAAATATCCTCTTTAAAAGAACTAGGCTTTTGACGACTTTTAACACAACAAATCTTGTTTTAATCAACGAGGGAAAACAACCAAAAATTCTCAATTTAAAAGAGATTATTAATGAGTATATCGAACATCGTTTAATTATCATTTATAAAAGAACCGAATATCTTATTACGAAAGCAAAAGATCGACTTCATAGAGTAGAAGGGCTCTTAATTGCCTTGAATGATATAGATAATGTGATAAATATAATTAAGAATGCTAAGGATGTTAATGAAGCAAAATTAAACTTAAAAACTACCTATAAGTTAAGTGATATTCAAGTTCAATCTATATTGAGTATGCCTTTATCACGATTAACTAATTTAGAACAACAAAAGTTGGTTGATGAACAAAAATCACTAAAATCCAGTATTAAGGAATATAACAAAATTCTGAAAGAAAGGGAAATCCGTTTAGACATAATTAAAAACGATTTAATTGAATTAGAGAAGAAATATGGAGATGATAGAAAGACTGAAATTAAAATGGTTGATCATCACCAAGTAAAAGAAATTGAAAGAAAAGATTTAATAAAAAAGGAACCTACAATTGTTATTTTTACTAAAAATCAATATATTAAACGAATCTCACTGGAAGAATATCAAGCTCAAAGGCGTGGAGGTCGTGGAAAAAAAGGTATGACTGTACGCGAAGAAGACTTTATTACCGATTTATTTGTAGGCTCTACCCATGATACTATTTTAATATTTACATCAAAGGGTAGAGTATATTCTATTAAATGCTATGATATTCCTTTACAAAAGAGAACCGCTAGGGGTAAACCGATTATTAATTTAATTCCTTTACAAGAGGGAGAAAAAATAGCTGATATGATTCCGATAAATAATTTCAATACAAATGAAATGTTAATCATGACAACGAAAAATGGAATTATTAAAAAAACACCTTTAAAAGATTTTTCTAAATTTAGAACTACAGGTGTTAAAGCTCAGAGAATACGTGCGGGTGATAAATTAGTAAGCGTTAAAAGGCTTTCAAATGAATTGCAAGATATATTTATAGCCACAAAATTAGGTTATGCAGTTAGATTTGATGAATCAGAATTACGAGAGTTAGGAAAATATTCGATGGGCGTTAAAGGAGCGGAGTTAAGAGAAGATGATGAAGTTATTGATACTCTTTTAGTAACGAATGATGATATTATTCTGACTTTAACCGAAAATGCCTACGGCCAAAGAACACCAGTTAAAGAGTATCGAAAGACTGGTAGAGGGGCCAAAGGAGTAAAAAATATCACATTAGATTATTCTAAAAGCGATCGGGTTATTGCAACCAAAATAGCTAAGCATATGGACATTTTGATAGGAACAGAACAAGGGCAAATGATAAGGGTTCCTGTAGATTCTATTCGAATTACTCATAGGAAAGCAAAAGGAGTCAGAGTAATAAAGCTATACGAAGGAGATTCTGTAGTTGCTATTGGGAAATGTGAAAAAGAACATTAGTGGATCTTTAATTAGAGAAAGTAAATTATTTAGATTATTCTTTAAGATAAGGAATGAGGCATAAAAAAACTAAATTTTCAGATCCAGAATTATTTATTCCATGTTTTTCATTTGGAGGAATATAAACAACATCACCAGGATTTACTATTTCTTCTTGTCCTGAATCATTATAGAAAACTCCATTTCCGGTTAATATATAAATTTCATGATCTTGAATATGGCTATGCAATGGTACTTTAGCACTTGGTTTAATTTCAAATCTTCTCATGGCAAAATTTAGTGCTCCATCATTTTCATCTATTAACCATCTTACAAATACATCTTTGACTGGAGTTCCATCTGTTAATGTTGCTGCTTTATTTTCTACATCTTTAAAATACTTTTTCAACATAACTTAAATAGTTTTTAATCTAATAAAACAATATCTTATATTAAAAATAAAAATAAATCGATAAATTATGAGTACTGAATTTAATATTGGTTTTGATTATTCACACAAGAATAAATTTGTAATTGAAGATCCAGCTTTTAACGATTTTATTGAGTTTCTTTTTAATTCTGATCTTAAATTGGGAAAGATTGAGGAAGGTATAACATATGAAAAACTATCAAAATATAATATTTTTATAATTGGGGTTCCTATTGCTCAATCTTTCTTGGGTAATCAGGAAATTGATGATTTAGTAAGCTATGTTAAGGATGGGGGCTCCTTATTAATTCTAAATGATAACGGCGGAGATTTAGCAAATAAGAATAACCTTTCTGATTTAACAAAGCATTTTGGTGTTAAATTCAATTCTGATCAATTATTCGATAATAAATCTTTTTCAAAAGACAATTCTCGTCCAATTATAAAAAATTTTAAACCACATTTTCTTACTCGTGATATTACCCAAATTATCCATTCTAATGGTTGTACTCTAGAAGTTATTAAAGATATTGATGACAAAGATTTAGATATTATCACTATAGCTTTTTCCTCTGATGACTCTGCCTGGCATAAAACTTTTACTGGAGAGGAATGGTTTGATGAACCTGTTCAGAAATCTCCTATTATTACTGCTGCACATTATGGACTTGGTAAAGTTGTAGTATTAGGAAATTTATCCCTCTTTTCAAGTTTTCATGATGCCTACGGTATTCATGCAGCAGATAATTTTAAACTAATCTCAAATATAATTTCATGGCTTATGAATAAAGCTTATTCAGAACAAGCTCAATTAACTCAGCCAATCTATACTACAATTCCAATTGAACAAGACATATATTATTGGATTAAAGGAAAGATTGATGAAGGAAGATGGAAAAATATTGAAGAAGTTATTAATTTTTCATTAAAAGTTGTAAAATTTAGAATGAAAAAACAAGATACCATAGAAGAGGAATAAGACTAGTTTAAGTTAAAACCTTATTAGATATTGAGGGTAAAGATTTGATCAAAACAGACAAAAATGAATTATTAATTGGAGTTCTCTCGGATACTCATGTTCCTCATAGAGCTTCCTCAGTACCAAAAAAAGTTTTAGATGATTTTAAAAGGAGAAATGTTGACTATGTTTTTCATTTGGGAGATTTTACTTCCGTTGAGGTTTATGAAACGCTTATTAATAGTTTTGGTAAAGATAAAGTAATCGCTATTCATGGAAATATGGATTTTGATCCGAAATTGAGAAAAACTTTGCCTGATAAGTTGGAATTGGAAATTTTTAGTCATAAAATTCTACTACTTCATGGAATGGGAGGTCCTAACATGATAGTTAGACGCTTGATTAAGAAATTAGATCTTCCTAATTCTGATTATGATGTTGTTATCTTTGGCCATACTCATAGACCAGTCAATGAAAAAAACAATAATATCTTATTTTTTAACCCAGGAACTACCACACCTATCGATAATAGGCTAACAGTAATAAGTTCCTATGGTTATCTGAAAATTTCTAAAAAGAAGGTTGAATTTGAAATTGTAAACCTTTAACTATTACTAATAATGGAAATATCTAGCTAAAATCTATACAAAGTAACTATTTTAAATAAATTATAGAGGGAGGAAAAAGTGGCAAAAAGTCTCATAAGTAATGTTTTAAATTTGTTGGCAATTATGGCAATGATTGCTATAATTTTATTTCTAGGCCCAAATGCATTAGGAATAACCTTAGCAATATTAGTTGGTGTGGGGATATGCTTTTTTGATTTTTGGATATTCTATGCAAAAAGAGGTATTCAAAGATCTATTCGTAAGAAACGGCAAGAACAGCTAGTACCGCAAAAGTACGTTATATGTCCAAGGTGTAAAATTCCAGTTGAAATAGAATTAGGTATATGTCCTAAGTGTAAGAATAGAGTTTAGAAAAATAAAACAAAATAGTCTAATTCCAAGTCTGTAGCTCCACATTTTACACATTTATGAAGATAATCTTCAAATAAAACTTTCCCAAATTATTCCTTTTTTCCATAGAAAGCGGGGTATTTTTCGACTATTTTATCGTAATCTCTCGCAATACGTATCATAATCTTCTCTGTTTCAACAAAGTTTTTGTACATCTTTTTTATTTGACTTTTTTTAAATTCTCCTGGATTTGCTTGCATTTCATTTAATCGTTCTCTTTTTGCTTCCAATAAATAAGGACTATACTTATATGCAAACTCCGTATTACGTTTTGTAAAAGTCTCTATTGTCTCAAAATTTTTTTCCCATCGAAGATCAAATCTTATAAAAGGACGCCTTTTATATTCAATCCCACCCTGTAAAGACCGGACATTATAATAAAAAGACCGGACAGTATATAATGGCACACAATAGATTTCTGGAGATTTACTCCTTCGAGCTCTTGTATATGCAAACGATTTTGGCGTAAGAAGAATATGAGAAATCCAACTTGCTGTATAACTACCATAGACCGCAGAACCACCAGATTCTATAACATCCGCTAAAGAACTATAAATAATTTCTTCTCCCGGTGGAATTAATCCTTTTAATAACGAACTATCTATGGGTACATAAATGCCTGTCATCTTAATATTTTACCTTTAAATGTATTTTCCCTTAATTAATTTTTTTTTTGAATAGAGTTATGCTGTCATAAATTTAAATCTATCTTGAGAAATACTAAAATTATTCACTAAGGTGTTAACTAGTAAAAGACCAACATAATTTCATCTTATCAAAAAGATGATTCTTTTTATAAAATTAATTTTAAAAAAAACTTGTATTTAAAAACCTCCTTTGGTTATCTGAAAATTTCTAAAAAGAAGGTGCAGCCCGAAAAAATCTATTTATAGAATAATAACTACAATTAAAGATTAAAAAAAAGCTTGTATCTAAAAGCCTTCCATAGGTTTTCCTGAAAGCTTTTTATAATGATTTAACACTGCTTGACGAGAGGCATACACAAATGCTCTTTTTACATTCACTCCTTGAATCGCAATTGTTTCATATACTAAACAATGGTTGAGCTTAGCAGTGTCTAACACCTGTCTGATTTTAGAGATTTCAACTATTTCATCCAAGTCCCTCTTATTAGCCAGTAAAACCATCGGGACTTCAGGAGGCTCAAACTGGGCAGGTGGTTGGAGTTTATCACCGTAGAATTTTAATAACTCTTTAAGAGACCATATATTCTCTTGCCATTGATCAATGAGAGAATCCCAAGTAAAAATAACAGCGTCAGTGCCCTTTAATACCGTTTGTCGTTGGAATTTATGGCGTCTTTGCCCTGCTACTGTATAAACCTGAAAAACAACATTTGAAACACGTGCTACAACACGATCAAAAAACAATGTTCGTCCAGTAGGATCCTGTATTTGTTGCATATCTCCACTAGCTAAACCCTCTTTATGGTAGACCCATTCTAATGCTGTAGTTTTGCCTCCCAATGAAGGACCATAAAAGCAAATTTTGAAAACTAAAGTTCCATCTCCACGTCGACTTGGCATTAATTAATACCTCGATAATATTTTCCTATAACTCAAATTTAATTTTAAACATCTAATAACAATAATTATATTTTAAATTTTGTAAATCAAAAACTTTGCCATTTTTAAATTTATATTTTAGATTACAGAAATGTATTTAATTCTAATATATAAATATCACAAATTAATCTAGGTAAACTATTTCAGTATAAATTTTATTTACATTAGTTAATATTTTAATAGAATGGATTATGATATTTGGAGGTATCTTTTTTTTCTAACGTCCTTTGAATAATCTCTTTATTGATTAATCCTTCTATTTGGCATAAATACTCATACTCTTCTTTTAAGCATAGCATTATTGCTGTACCGCGTTTATTCATCCGCGATGTTCTTCCGATTCGATGAACATAATTATCAGGATACTTTGGAACGTCATAATTAATAATATGGCTTATATTATCAATATCCAGTCCTCTCGCAGCTACATCTGTGGCAATTAACATATTAATCTTCCGATGCTTAAAAGCCTTTAAGATTGTTTCACGTTGATATTGAGATAATTTGCCTGAGATTAAATTCACTTTGTAATTTAAATTCTTATTTGATTGTAGCTTGTTTGATAGCCAAGATGCGGTTTTTTTAGTATTCACAAATACTAAGGTGTGTTTTGGTCTCTCTGCTTTTAAAATCTCCAGAAATGTTTTATACTTCTCTTCAAATCGATCTATTAAGTAGTAATATTGTTTAGTATTACTTACAGTTAAATCATCTTTACTTAGATTTATAAATTCAAATTTATTTTTTGAATATTTCTTAACTAACCTTCTTATTTGCGAATATAGCGTGGCAGAAAATAGCATAAACTGATAGTTACTGTGAATTTGCTTTAAAATGTAATTGACATCTGGTGCAAAGCCCATATCGAATAAACGATCTGCTTCATCTATTACAACAAATTTTATATTCCGTAGATTTAATTTTTTTCTTTTATAAAGATCAATAATTCTTCCGGGTGTTCCACATATAATATTTACACCTTTTTCTAACTGCCTAATTTGATTATCAATTGAAACCCCACCATAGATCGTCATAGATTTGATTGTATGATTTCCTAATTCTTTTAATACTTGATCAACTTGCTTTGCAAGTTCCCTTGTTGGTTCTAAAATCAAAACTTCATTAGGTTCGTTATTCAATTTCTCAATAATAGGTAGTAAGAAAGCTAGTGTTTTTCCACTTCCAGTTTTAGCTTGAACCATTACATGATGTCCATCCAAAATAACAGGAATAGCAACCTTTTGGACTGGGGTTGGTTTATTAATATTTAATTTTTTCAAGGTATTAATTAAAAATTCATTAATACCTAATTCTTTAAAACTCAATTTTATTATAACCTTAATATTCTAGTATTTCTCTCTCGACATTTAACAAAATTTTCCATAAAAGAAAAAGCTTTTCAATTTATTTTATTAAATTTAGCTAAATTTAATGAATTAACTATATTATTTTCTCTAATTATTTTATTATTTATTACTTATGTTTAATTTCCAATCCAAATACGACTTTTTTTGTTAAGAGTTCCAGTTTTTCAAGTTTTTTTTTAATAAAAATTCTTACTTTTGCTGGACTAATTTTTGGATTATTAAAAAAAAGATCCTGAACTAGAGTCTCATTTTTTTTCCCCTTATTAGCTAGTTTTCTATGAAGGGGATCCTCATTATCATAAAGAGGTATAGGAAATGAAAAAGGCCTTTTATGAATGTGCCTGCTTGATTTAATTAACTTTATATTTTTCGTGAGTATTGGAGAATTGAGAACTGATGAAAGATAATATGCTTCATTAAGTATATCAGTTGAGAAATAATAGTTTTCTGAGGCAATGATAATATCTTTTTCATAGTTATCAATAACAGCTGCTTTAATCATTGAACCACTCGCATTATATACAACAATAAAACGTTTATTGTAATATTGTTTTGACAGCTTATTCCAGTAGTTAAGATTTGAGAATAATGTTTCAATTTTACTTGTTGTTTTTTTCCTGTCTTGATAAATATTATTCAATTCATTATAAAATTCATGAGCTTTTGCATATTTTACCAGATAATTCACATCAAATTCATAACTTTCATTAATAGGTAAAAAAATATCGCGAAATCTTTTAATGTAAAATGGAATTAAATCTTTGTTCAATAATGTTTTAAACCTAAATCTTTTTTCAATGGTTTTGTTTTGAAATTTGAAGATCCAATTTTTCTTTGCACGAGAAAGAATATCAGTGTCTGAAGAAATTATTAAATTTCCATCTTTTTCAATATGAATGTTGAAAAATACAAGAGTTCTAGGAACAAGCGTGGCTCCTTGAAAAAATAAATCTTTATACTTGCTAAATGATAGATTATTAAGAGTTCTTAGCTCTTTTTCTGGGAGTATTATTTTAACCCCTTCTTTTTCTATCTTAATACTGTTATATCTTGTCTCTTCCTGGAGATCTAAATTGCTATTAAACAATTTTGCAGTAATAGGATATTTTTTCGAGAGAGGAATATTACTATTTTCTCCAATATACTTTGCTTTTAGGCAAATATGATTTATATTAAACAAATAACTATTTGGAAAATCCCAAATTTCTAACTCATTAAAAATGGAAAACTTTCTGAATTTATAACAGTGATCTCCGTTTAATACACTTTTAGTAATCACAAAAAATATTTTTCCATTAAGTTTCAAGAATCTTTTGGGAATAGCATAGAAAAATATAGTTGCTAACTCAATATGAGTAATATATTGGCTAGGTGGCTTAATATTCAAAGATTCAGCTAAAGTTCTGATTTTAGTCTGATAACTCTTATCTTGAATATCCTTATATGTTAACCACGGTGGATTCCCAATAATTAAATCAAAAGAATTTTTTAAATTTTCCCTACTAATGTAATTCTTTTCATTCTCTTTAGTAGGGAAGAGTGAATTCATGAAAACAACTTTCTGCTCACAAGTATCTAATTCATTATATTCAAAGAAGTCCATTAGAATTAATACTAAATTAGTTTTAGTTGTTAATGTTGCTAAAGGATTAATATCAAATCCATACACATTATCAATCGCATTTTTTTTTAATTCTTTTGGATATTTTGATTTTAAGATTTTCAAGAAAATTTCAACCAAAAAACTCCCTGAACCACATGCGGGATCTAGAATTTTATTCCCAAATTCGTAAAAATCTTTAACCATCATCTTTACTAGAGTTTGGGAAGTATAAAATTCTCCTAATCGGTGTCTTATTATTGGAAAAAAAATTTGTTGATAAAGACTCTGAAATAAATCTTGATGTGAAAAAACACCATGATCTAATATTTCAAATATTTTTTCATGTAAAGTGCTATCTAAATGATAGTATAATAACTCATTAAATTCATTGAATTCGACTTCTTTTTTAGTGTGATGATCTCTTAATTTTTTATTTAGTATCAATCTAAGAATTAGAACATAATAGGCTTGTTTAAGAAGTAAATCTTTGGAGGGAATAACGTTATAAATTTTTTTATAAAATGATTTTCTTCTTTGTAAATGCTCTAGATATTTGTGCTTTTCTTCTTTTACTTCTTTTTCAAGGTATTGAATTGCTTCTTTATAGATTTGTGAGTTTAATCCAAAATATTTAACTATAAACTGAGAATCTACTACTTTTTTATTCTCAACCATCCTTTCTCAAATATCCAATCCCAATCAAATTTATCTTCAGATGAATTTTCAATGCTTTCATTTTGAGAAGAATTAACACCCTTAGAATTTATAATAGATTTTTTATCTTTATAATGATGGATTTTCGTGCGGAAATTAGATTTAATATTATTTTCTTTTTTAGCTTTAGACTTATTCATATCCATCGCAATATTAATTATTAGACTTTAAAGAAGTAAGATATTATGTTCTCATAAAAGATGGAAGCATCAAAGTAAAGATTTCTGCTATTGTACGCAACTTGGTAGTTTCTTGGATAGAAGTAACTATTAAAATAGATTTTTCAAGCTCATCTTTATCTAGTGATCCTCCTGAGTAAATTGCCTTTTCAGAATTAAATGCCAATAAATATCGAACATTTGGATTGTTTATAATACTTATTCCGCCGGTTTGCTTTAAGTCATCGTAAATCTCTTGATAACCTTTTGGAAGCCCTCCCCTATCATTAGTGATTATTAAAATAGGGATTCCTTGGTCTGCTAACTTCTTTAACTCATTAGCATAGAATTTGCCTATTTTAGGAGAAACAATATTTAGTTGGGTAGTAGTTGAGGTAATTAACTCAATCAATAGGTCATTTAATAGATTCTTTTTATCCGAACCTCCTGATGATTTTAAATCTACCATCCCTACTAGTGATAATACCTTACTTTCTAAATCTTGTACCTGTTTTTTGAGATTTTGATTCTCAAACCGAAGCTCAATTAATCTGTCTGACAAAATAAATCGGTTATAAATTTAATTTTTATATATTAGTTAATATACTAAATTTTTAAAAATATTTGCTAAAGGAAATTTGATTTTAATTAAGTTTTTTCCAAGGTTTCCCGAATAGCATATAACTTGAAATTGCTAAAGAATTTTGTAAATCTATACTCACACTTCCTTCCTTGTCGCTTAGATCTTTAAATTTTTCTTCTACAAGTTTAGTCATCTTATTTGCCATACATACTTGTTTTGCCTTTAACAGTGAAATCCCTTGACTCGTGTTCTTAAATAAATTAATATAGAAATTAGCAATAATTTCCTTTGTTTCATTGTCAAATATCGGATAATTTCTAGATATTATTCCTAATATCTTGTCATAATCAAATTGTTCTGTGATTTCACCAAAAGTTTTTAGGACATTTCCCATTTTTTTTCCGTTTACATCATAAATTTGTGTATTAAAAAATAAAAAGGGTTGTTTAGTTTCTCTGTTGAAGTTTTTTGTTAACGAATTATAAATCTCTCTAATCGTAACTATTTGATTATCATTTGTAATAAAGAAACTATCATTAGGGTTCCACTTTGAATAAAAAATATTACCAACAAAATGTATGATATGATTTGTACCCTTCGATATATTAGATAAAATGGCTTCCCTTGTTGATTGTTTATTGGAAAGTACTGTTATTGTTTTAACCTCTTCCCTTTCATTAAAGAATTTTGTAATAAAGTCTAATTCATTTGCTCCAGCAGAAAAAGGAAAAATTAACTCTTTATTTTTAATTGAATCGTTCCATTTGAATGGTCCCAAAGCATTTATTGAATCTATTAATAAGACATTATATTGGTTTAATTCACTAGTTTCTTGCACCCCTTTTTCACCAAGTTCAAAAGCAACTCCGCCTAAAGGTGGTTCACCAATAATATATCCTATTGAATATTTCAATAAAAAGAAATTGTTATCGTAAATCAATTCAAAAGGGATGGTCATGTGTTCTAATATGAAATATATCTCAGGTATGAAAGTTAAAGCCTTTATTTCAAACTGTTTTAAAAGTTTTCGTATAATTTTTGGAAGAAATATATATAATAATTTTCCAAATTCCATAAGATTAAAATCAAATCTTTTCTCTTCACCTTCAGAGAAGATTTCATTATAGAGTTCTATAATTTGTGCATCATTCCAAAACTCATTTAATATTTTTCCATCAAATATTTCACCATCTTGAGACATTATCCTATAAGAAATTAGACCCTGCCCATCTATTCTAAAAATCATTTGTTTTATTATGAACTTTTCTGCCTCAAAATGGAATTCCTCTGATTTAAATGAATATATATTTTCGTGTAATGCTTCTGTTTCATGATACAATATTGCAGGATCTAATATTATTGATTTAAGATGTTTATCTAAATATGGAATAATTTTACGAGCAAGATTATAATTCTTTTCTTCAAATAAGGCACGATAAAACATCATACGCCAAAAGTCTCGAGGTTCTAAAGAAAAAAACATAGATTTAAACTGCCAAAGATAATTGCATGTATAGAAGTAATGAAATAATTGAGCATTAGTTTGAGGAATCTTTAAATGGGTATTTAATTTCTCAAGAGATTGTAAAAGATATTTCTTTTCCTTCATATCTACAAATCTTTTGCATGCTTCAACCCACAATTCAATTAATAAGTTATCATATCCCAAATCTGTTTGAGACATAAAAAGATCTTCAAGAAAGTCATAAATATCAAATGCTATTTCGAAACGATTTCGTGATATAGAAAAGTCAATAAATTTTCTAATATAAGTCACAGCATCACCAAATGATTGAAACTTTCTGATTTTTGCGAATAGATTCTTTATAATTACTATAATCCATGAAAATTCTCCTATATTATTTAAATAAAGTATTAAATCTTCAAGATCTACTAATATTCCGTCGAAATTTCTTTCATTTATCGTTACTCGACTTAAATTACTAAATTCATTTTTTAGATATCCTGGGAGGCGATTTATTAGAATTTTATTTATTTTTTGAACAAATTCAGGAGAATTTTCTAATAATTGGTAGTTGTTGTTAATATTTTCCAAAAAAATATATAAAAATAAAGCTCTTTTATTAGGTTCCAGTTTAAATATTGTTCTACCTAAAATTTCCATACTAAAATGAAAAAATTCTTGAGGAAAAACAGATTTCCTTAAATACATTAATAAAATTTGTAATTCTATTAACTTCTGATATTCTTTTCTTTCACTTACTTTTACACAATAAGAATTTATAAATTTAGTAATACCAGATTGAGATAAGTCTTTCACAGTTATGAATGACTTTAAAAGGTTAGTTACAAAATTATTAAAAATATAAAAATCATCCAATTTTGATAGAAAGGAAAAGAATCTTTTATATGCATCAATATATTTAATCATATCAACATCTATTTTTCCCTCAGTTCTATGAATCAATGAATTAATGTACATCCACCAAGAATTTGAAATTACCATTATTAACTGGTGCTTCTTTTGGATGTCTAACCATTCATTTTTTTCAATCTCGAAATATAAATCGGTTAATAGTCTATCTGCCCATCTATGATTACCAAATTGCAATAAACGCCTACTCTGTATAACTTTTTGTTGGAAAACCTCTAAAAAATTACTTTCTGTAGATAAATTGACAGTCATGGTTTTTGAAATTTTATATTATTGTAAATTTGGATTTTCTACCCAACCCTTGTTTAATTTTTCTTTTGAGTATAGAATTGAAGCCCCTATCCAACCCATATTATCTCTTCCAGAGGCAGCAATTACTTTAATTTTGTTTTTTAATTTTTCTGAGAAAAATGCTTGTAACTCAAATTCTAATCTTTTATCTAATCCGGGGATGAGACTTCCACCACCTGATAAGATAATATTAGGGATTAATTCCTCCCAATTCTCTCTCTCCCACGTCTTTATTACTTTTGAAACGGCTTCTGCTAACCCAATATAATCAACATGAGCTAATCTTGGATTAAATAAGGGTTCTGTTAATAAAAAGCGTTCTAAATTAATCTTTAAATTAGATCCATCTGGAAGATCAATAATTCTATCATATTTCGTTAATCCTTCTTTTACTCTTTTTTGTTCTTCTTTAGGATCTAATAAACATAGTGATAATTTTTCTTTAATTTCTTTTGCAATTGATTTATCAATATAAATACTTTTTTTAGTCCCGATTCGACTTAATATTAAATTTAAGAAGTAATCTGTTAATTGTTTTCCAGAAATAGGGAAAACATCGCGGGCCATTATATTAGTAAATCCATGAAAAATTGTTGAGATATAAGTAGAAGATTCACCCATATTTACAACAACGCCACTAGATTTTTGTAATGTAGAAAGAATCGCCTGACTTTCATGTAAGAAGAGAAGTGAAGGAAAATTTAATGTTTTAAAAAATAATTCTTGTAATTTTGATTTCTCTAAATCAGATATGAAAAAGGGTGTTAGGATAATTAAGGGTTGCCCAAATTGATATTGTTCATCAATTTTCAGTTCTTTATAATAATGCAAAAAAAATTTAAGCAGTAAATTATAATTCTTTTCCTTTTTAAACTCGTGAATTCGTAATATATTCTGATATTTTAACGCCTGATGACCTACCAGATGTGTAATTGGACTTTCTTCAAGAAATAATTCTTCTAATCCTTCAATAATATCAGAAGTGAATATATAATCAGAAATGTCCACATATACACTCGGAGCAATTATATCCGGAAAATCATCACCTGCCCATCCTATCCTTGAAATAGCTGAACCGAAATCAAGAATTAAAGGACGTGTTTGGTCTTTTGGTTTCAAGGACATAAAAAATCTTCAACTTTTTAGTTAAGAATGTTATTTAATAATAGAACCTTAGAGAGGTCTTTGTTGATGAACATAATCATCCGCTAGGCGCTTAAGTTGATATTCCTTAATTTGTAATTCCAATAAGCCTAATACTTTTTTAAACTCACTTGACATAGATTCAATATCAACATCCGTCAACTTTTCAACCTCATCTCGCTTAATTTTAAACTGCCCTAAATTAAACTGAATTTTTTCATGTAATGTATTAATTGAATTCACTAAATCCTCTGTATTCTTTTTTGTTATTTTTCTCATCTTTCTTAAAATTGCTAAAATCGATGAAACTGAATTTTCCCACATTCCATAACGATCGCCATAACCTTGAAATACCTTTTCAAAAAACTGAGATAAATTAAGATAAACATTATCCTTTTTAGAAAATGAAGGTTTTATTACGGTTTTAGGCATTTTTTCTTCCTTTTGCTCTTCTAGAATTGCTGTTGATTTTGCTTCCTCCATTGGTGCTATTATTGTTCTTTCTTTCGTTTGTCCTCGTTCTGATAAAGGAATCTCTTCCATCATATAATCCTCAGCAATCTTTTTTTTAGTCTCATACGAAAGTTGAGGCTCAATTTTTTTCTCTTCTTCCCTAGGTGCTACATATCCTGTATCTTCTGAAAAAGCTTTAAGTAATCCCTGTAGAGTAGATTCCGTTTTTTTAGAACTTTTTAATGCTGTATCTAGAGTATAACTAGATACCTCCTCTTTTTCTTTCTTTTTATCTTTCTTCTTTTTTTTAGCCATTTGAATTATTCAACAAATTTTTTTTAACTTAATCTAATGGAAGAACCTCTACCTTTAGGGCATCGCCTTTTTCTTTCAGAATTCTTTTAAGGCTTTCGAGATTATCAGGACTCTCTGATATAACAGTCCACTCAGCAGTTTTATCTTTTTCTATAATCACTGCTTCACTATACATCATACTTAGACCTTGTTCTCCATATGTATTTGCAAGTTTAGCAAGTGCCCCAGGAATATCTCTCATAGTGATCCGGAGCTTAATTGGATTTTTCTCATCAGCTAAACCTATGGGTGTAATTTTAATCTCTTTACTTTCCGAATCTGCTACAAGCATTAACTGTGAGTTCGTAGTGAGACCCAAGCTCTTTCGAATTAACTGAGGAATTACAATCCGGCCTCTATTGTCAATGGTGATTACTCTAACTTCTTTCATAGAATCAACTTATTGTAATTTTAGTTATAATTATTATTAAGTTTCAAATATAAAAATTTTATACAAACAAATTACCTATTGAAAGAAGTATAAAAAAAAAAACAATTGAAATTCACAAAGAAAAATAGGGATGTTTGAAAAAATAGTATAGTTGATTACATATCATGTTTATGTGCCTTTAATTTAACCGTTAAATCACGAGCTCTCTTTGAATACCAAATCAATAGCTCCCCCGCATCTTCTGGTTCAAAATACTCTCCACCGCATAATGAAGCAGCACGGATCATCAATTCACGATCAGGATTCCCAAGTCCTACGATATAAATAACTACGTTTGGATTTTCTGCAAAGAGCTTAACTGATTTAAAGAAGTCATCACCATCGGTGGGAACTCCATCTGTGAGGAGAACAACCATAGTAGGTTGATCGGGGTTAATTTTATCAAATTCTGTAAGAACTTGGTGCGCTTTTGCCATTGCTGATCCCATATTAGTTGCCTGACCATAAGCATTTCCAATACGGTCTACAATCATGCGTGCTGCATCTTCAAGCACACCTTTTTTTCCACTGGCAGAGTCCATATAAAAGCTATCCGTAAACGGTAATATTTGAGCCTCGTCTGCGAATCGTATCACCGAGACTTTTTCTCCAAAACCTCTACCTACTTTTTCACTTAGAAATAAAACTGCCGCAAACGCCGCAGCTATACGTCTAGGGATGTTAACTCCAGGCTTGAAATGGACAAGAAATTCCTGAATTTCACGTGATTCCATTGCTGCTTTAATTCCTTCAATAGCAGGGGCGATATTAGTAACAAATACATCTCTGGCCATCATCGAACGGCTGATATCAATTATTAGTATCGCATTGAATGGTATTAGACCAGTTGGAGTTAAATTTATCGCTGTATTTCCAGTAATTTGAGCAAAAATATCACCAGTTAAATCTGGAACGGTATTTAATAAAGAGCATGCAATATTAACTGCGCTCCATCTCAACTTAATACCCTTGAAGATGATATAATTGGCTAGCCATCCTTTTAAGGAAGCAACGTTTTGACGTGCTGTGCTAATAATTTCCCACATATTTTCCCCACTAATAGGAGAGATACCTAGTGCTACATTTTGTAGAGGGATAACTGGACGGAGATTTTTATATACCTTCACTTCAAAACTGCCAATTCCAGAAGCCTCTAATATTTCACTATCAATAGTAATCGAATTATCCGGAGTGGCTTCAGAGATTTCGACTTTTGCTGCTCCTATTGCTCCGGTAAGCTCATCCTCGAAAGCCATAATATCATCTGGTATTAATGATAATACATATTGAGTTCTAGGACTTACTAGGCAATATCCTAATAGGTTAGGCTGAGAGTGGACTTCCAGCATAATTTCAGATGCTTTTTGGATGGGAGGTTCAGTAGAATATACAACTACTTGCTGGGCATGAATATTGGTATCTTCTTTAGTATTTCTTCCCATTCGTATTTCAGTAGGACTTATCATAGCTTCGTCAATTCTAGCTGAGCCCATTGATCTAGTTAGTGGGTCTTCCCATGCTACAAGTAAACCAGCACCAAGACCCAATTGATGAATAACAGTACTATTAAGTTGTATTCTCCCTCCTTCAATAGTATTATCAACAACAGGTGTTAGGATAATACCTGCCTTTTGACTTTGGAGCATCTTTACATCAATTCTATTAGGGTATGGTTCTGCCGTTGGCGCTTGAGGAACTGATGGTTGAGGGGGGATAGATGATGGTGGTGTTGGAGCAGGTGTAGGTTGTGGAGGTGGAGTGTATGTTGGCTGAGGTGTCGGAGTGGGTTGAGGGGGCGGAGTATATGTTGGTTGAGGTGTTGGAGTGGGTTGAGGGGGTGGAGTCGGCACATACTGGGGGGTAGGAGCTTGAATTGGCTGTGGAGTAGGTTTAGGAGGAGGTGTTGGAAGGGGTGTAAGTCCTGGTTGGGCTTGGGGTTGTTTTTGAGGGGTTGGTTGCGGAGCAGGTACCTTTGGTATCTGTAATTTAGGAGTTACTAAACCAGTACTACTCATAGGTCTTATTATTAATTCTACTCCACTAAATTGAAGCTGATCTATGATATTTTTAGAGATTTGAGCTGCAAAATCTAAAACCATATTTGAGACTTCTATAGTGCCTGTAGTTTTCGTATTATTATCTGGATTTTCTATTTCAACTGATGCACCATTAGATACTCTTAATTTATTTGCATTTTCTTGACATATAACCACTTTTCCAGTGGTGTTTTCATTAACATCAACAAAAATTTTTAATTCAGACATTATCCATCAATAATTTATTATAATCTGATATAAAAATATGTTCTATTTATCTTACTTTTCAAAAATTTATTAATAAACGTAATCTCAATTTAAAATAACCAAAAATTACATAAGAGGATATCTTTTCGAAATTTCAGCTGAATAATATCGAAACACGGAAACAATTTTCCCTAAATCTTCAACCTTACGACTGGCACCCATAAGAAAAAATCGACCTGCTGCACTTAGGATTATAAATGCATTTTCGCCTCTTAATACAACTTCAAGTAGATCTGTATATCCAAGTGAATCAATAGCATCTTGACCGCTCTGCATTACCACTGCACTTAAGCTAGAAAATAAATCAGGTTCTACTTCATAATCTGGAATGCAAGAAAAAGCGAGTCTCAGACCATCCCGAGTAACTAACGCGAGGGCTTCTAATTCTGTGTATTCAGTTATACTTCCAAGAAATTTAGATAAGCTGTGAGCTTCTTCTGGGCTTAAATCACTCATATAAATAACTCTGGTTATTTTTTTGAATTAGATATTTTTATATAATTAATAATTAATAAAAACTTCAGACTTAAAAATTTATATTTCTAATCCTAACTTTAAGATAGGTTATAAAATTAAAAGCAAAGAGATTAAAAAAAGAATTTATTTTTTGCTTTCTAATTGTGTTTTAATTTGATCTTTTAAAATTTCTTTTTTAGTTTTATATTCAATGGATTTACCTTCAGGTCCTCCAGCTCGTTTTAAAAATTCAATTGCTAGAATTTTACCATTCTCAGATAATATACGTGGTGAATAATTTTCAGCAAAAAAAACTCCTTCAGGTACAGTCCCTACTTTAGAAATCTCTTTTGAAATTTCCTTCTTGCCTAAAAATGTTTGAACTTTTTCAACAACTGAATAGGCGTGATTGCCAATAATAATCAATTCCCTTTCGAATCCATCAGGTATCTTAATCTCTTCCAGTTTTTGCATAATTTGTTCAAAATTTACATGTGTTTCATCCTGCATAAGGGATGCTAAAGATTCTTTACCAGTATAAAGCGGACCAGTATTTTGAGAAGCGCGATCTCTACTTCCTGCTATATTCATTCCCTCAGCAGGTCTAGGAGCACCAAAGGGATCTTTTTCCCTTAAAGGATGCACAGCAGGGGCTGCCCTTGTTACTGGTTTTTCATCAACCTTTATTTCTTTTGCGATTCCACCTTCTGTTTTTCCACCAATCAATTTTAAAAACTCTGCATCTTCCTCACCCTCATCTTGAGGCACAACAGCATAATGCATACCAACTTGTCCACGTATTTCTTGGCTCCTTTTTGCTCCGATAAATTTCGACCTCACATTACTTTCTACACCTTTCCATAGATACACTTTGCGAACTTCATCTGACACTAAGACATAGCATTCTTCGGTTTTTAAGATATCTTTAATGGAACCATCAGTTTTTAGTTCGCTTGTCGTTCCGTCCATATTAATTTTGAAGACTTGTGTCATTTTACTATTCCTCAACCGAGTATCATTATCAATAAAAAAACAAAGATAACTTTTTACTATAATAATAGGTAAAGAATTAATAAATTTTTATCTTCAGATATTATTTTGTGTAAATTAATATTGCAAGTAAGAGGTAGAATTTTCTCCCAAAAGAGTTAAAATTTTTGTAGTGTTAAAATTGCATTATTTATATTTTCAATCATATTCATCGCTGTAAATCGTGGTCCTATGTTCTCTTTGCAGTATTCACCAATATAACCATTTAAAAATGCTGCAGAGCAAGCAGCCTGAAAAATATCATTATTGGTGGCTAAAAAAGAACCACAAAGTCCTGCCAAAACATCTCCTGTTCCACCAATTGACATTTCTGGACAACCAGTTCTATTAATCTTTAGTTTAACACCATCACTAACATAATCATAAGGACCTTTAACTAAAAGAGTCACCTTTAACTTTTTTGCGAGCTTAAAAATCTTTTGCCCTCTTTCTTCAATATCATCATAAGGGGGTAAATCTATATTGGTTAGGATTTTTAATTCTCCTTCATGAGGTGTTAAGATAACATCTTCGCTTTTAATCAAATTGAGGTGTTTCTTAATTAATTTTAACGCATCTGCATCAAGCACATACTTTTTTTTATTAACTTTTAGATATTCAAGAAGTTGTATCAATAATTTTTCAGTTTCTTCTTCCAAACCTAAACCTGGACCTATTATCAATGCATTTGACCAATCTATTAAAGATTTTAACTCTTCAAGCGAGCCAACTGTTAACCAATCCCCCGGATTAGTTCTCACAATTAAATTTGGAGAATAACTCCTAATCACTTCCCCAACAATTTCAGGAACGTAAGTTATAACTAAATCACAGCCAAAATTAATACATGTAAGGGATGAATATGCAGGTGCTCCAGAATAATTTTTTGACCCTCCAATCACTAATACTCTCCCAAATTGCCCCTTATGATAATCTATTTCTCTAATCTTTAATGTTGGAAGTAAATCACCCCGACCAACAAATAAAGCAGCTTCTTGAGGAATTCCTATTGATCTAACTAATAATTCATTTATATATTCAGTCTTAGGATGTAAACCAATTTTAAGTTTATGAAAAGTAATTACTAAATCTGCCTTTATTGCCTTATCCAAAACCTCACCCGTATTAGGATTTAGTCCACTTGGTACGTCAATTGAAATTACCTTAACATTCAATTGGTTTCTAACTTCATTGATAAAATCTATTATTGTGGCAGTTGGTTCTCTAACCCTCCCTTTTATTCCAGTGCCTAATAATGCATCAACAATTACTTTAATATTTTTATCTTGTTCTAACAATATTCCTATTTTTCCAATTTCAGTCGAATCTTTTATTATTTCAACTGTTAATGCAATTTCTAAATTATGCCTTATAATCTCCCAATTTAATTTTGCTTCTTCAGTTGTAATTTTTTCAGGATCACCTACTAAAACAACGATGCTTTTTACTCCAAATGAATTCAAATGACGAGCGACAACAAAACCATCGCCCCCATTATTTCCAGTTCCACAAAATATTAAAACTTTAGAATATGAATCCAAATTAAATTTATTGATGATTTCTGATGCGAATGAATACCCTGCACATTCCATTAAATGACTTTTGGGAATGCCTAACCACTCAGAGTTATTATCTAAAATTGCCATCTCTTCAGAAGTAATCCTTTCAGAATTATATCCCTCCATAACAATTATTTTAAGTTATAGACATAAAAAAGGATTATCCAAAATTTTTAATCAAAAAAATATTAATCGAAATAAAAAAAGAAATTTTAACTCTAAAAGAAAATGAATGATTTTAATTTAGGAAAATACAAAATTACTCAATTAGGATATGTATATAGAGATATTAAAATGCATGTAGATCTCCTAGAATCAACTTTGGGGTTTCCAAAATTTGCATATTTTGAAAACAATGGGGTAATTTATAAATATCGGGGCAAAGATACAAAAATTTGGAACAAATTAGCTCTAAGTAAAGGTTTTGGCCTTCAAATTGAATTAATTCAAATGATTCGTGGTGAATGCATCTTCAGTGAATTCATTAATGAGGGGAAGGAAGGCCTACATCATTATGCGATCTTTCTTGATAAGTTAAAACCCGTCAAAGAAAATCTTTTAAGAAAGGGATTTGAGATTGTACATGAGGGAAGTACAGCTACAGTTAATACTGTACATTTTGATACTACCCATCTTTTAGGAGTATATCTTGAGTTTCAAGAATCTCGTAAAAAGAAGTAATAATGTTGGTGTTCTGATTTAAAATAAAAAAAAAAATAGAAAAATTGATTATTGCCACTTTATCTCTAATGTAGATAATTCTAATCCATTGACATGTTCTGTAGTAGTTTTAATATGAGTTTTGATGATTTTATACATTTCAAGTATACCCATATATATTCCTTCATAATAAGCAGGAAATCCATCTGAATCTAATTTTATTGTTATAAAATCATCGCCAGAGTCTAGTATTTGCGTTTTATGCCAATCTTCCTTCCTAAAATCTTCTTTTGGGTCATTCTTAACCGCAAATTTAAGTAATTCTACAGGTTTCTCGAACATTTCGAGTATTTGAGCAAAATCTTGCCCTTTAGCATTAATCACTTTCTTTCCAAGTACTCTCTGAGCAGGTTCACTCACTTTAGACAAATATTTTTGAAGATTTTTAAAATCATACCAACCTTCTTCTGTCATATTATTAGTTTCTGTGTCTAATTCTTTTCTAGCAACTTCTGCAATTTCAGGATTGAACTCATTTAATAATCTATCTATCATTAAAATATATCTACCTCTTACTTCTGCTATAATTATCACCTCTTCAAATTAAATCTAAATTTAGTACATTTAAGCTATAAAAATAATTTTGAGCGTGATATTTAAAATCAGGATTTTCAAAAAACTCATATTTAAACTTGGGGTTTTTTTAAATTAATAATAAAAGTTTACAATCTTTTCTTAAAAGGAAAAAAGGGAAAATTTTATTAACTAAAATGATTACTTATTGCCACTTTATTTCTAAAGTGGAAATTTCCAATCCGTCAACATGTTCTGTTTTAGTTTTAATATGAGTTCTGATGATTTTACACTTTTCAAGCATACCTAAATATACTCCTTCATAAAATGCTGGAAAACCATCGGAATCCAATTTAAGAGTTACAAAATCATCTCCCGCGTCTAATACTTGCGTTTTATACCAGTTTTCCTTTTTAAAATCTTCTTTTGGATCATTTTCAACTGTGAACTTAATTAAATCTACTGGATTTTCGAAAGATTCAACTATTTCATCAAAAGCCTCGCCTGCGGCATAAACCATTTTTTTTCCCAATACTCGCTGAGCAGGCTCACTCACTTTAAATAAGTAATTTCGAAGATTTGCATTACTATACCATCCATCTTCTTTCATTTCAGTAATATCTCTATCAAGTTCTTTTCTAGCGATTTCCGCAATTTCAGGATTGAATTCATTTAATAGTTGGTCTACCATTAAAATATATCTACCTCTTACTTCTGCTATAATTATCACCTTTATTTAATTAATTTTTTTTTATTTTAAGTTAAAAATGTAATTTTGAAATTCATATTTAAAACTGGGATTTTCCTAAAACTCCTATTTAAGCTTGGGGTTTTTTTAATTAATAAAAGAAAATTGACAATCTTTTCTAAATAAAAAATAAAGGAGATATTTTACTCAACAAAATATTTTTTAACTAAAAATCCTACATCTTGCCAGTTTTCAATGTCATTACAAGTATTATCGATATCATTAATAAGAACCATGTAGGTTGAATCAAATTCTTGAATTAAGGAAGATAATTTACGTTCATAAATAGTAAAGCTCTCTTTTACAATTAGAACAAATATAATCTCCTTTGATTTATTTAAGTCAAATATAACCGTGCGATCTCCGTGATCAATTGACTTAATGTGAGTATCTCCTTGAAGAATTGCCTTTAAAATAGTCATTAGTCCAATAATTCCACCTGAAATCAAAGATGAATCTCGATATTTCTCCGATCTTTCAAAGGAATAATCAAATAAAGGTATTCCTGATTTGCATATTATAAAAAGGCTAATTAAATTATCCTTCCATCTCTTAATAGGGATTTGAATTTTAATACACAATTCCTGTGGGATTTTATTGTCATCAATTACTATTTCCCAATTATGTAATTTGAATATTTTTTTTGAAAACGAATTTATTATGGGTGTTAATGGGACAATTGACTGTTCTAAACTACAATTAACCTGTATATCTCCAACATTGTTATCAATTCTCGCTGATATTATAATATCTTTAACCTTATTACTTTCTAATAGATTCATCAATAAATCTTTGAAAGCTTTGTCCATTCGTAATTTATCGAAAGTTGAATATAGATCCTCACTGATATTCAAGCTAAAATTGACAGGATACGTTTCAAATTCCTTATTTACGAAGTTTATTGACTCGATTAAAACTTGTGTTAAATTATTAATTTTTTTGTTTAATATCAAATTATCTGACTCTGTTTCAGAAATGTTAACAATTTTTCCAACTAAATTTAAAGAATTTTCGCTACCTTCTTTAATCAAATCTAATAGATTCAAAGCTTCTTGATCTAAGAATTTCCTATAATCACTAATAAGAATTTCTGATGCATTTGCCATTATATTTAAAGGTGTTTTTAATTGCTCCGAAGTTTTAGCGGTCATATCTTTTTTTATAGAATTCATTTCCTTTAATCTTAGATTCTCATCTTTAATTATCTTTTCTACGATTTTTTTTTCGGTTATATCATATAATATAATTTGGATGAACTTTTTTTTTTTAATTTTTATCGAAGAGAAAAACAATTCTATCCAAGTTTTTAAACCCTTTTGATTGATAAATTCTAATTCAAAAACCTCAGAAAAGTCAATTGAAATTACATTATCGATTATTTCATCAATTCTTAATTTCCTTTCTTCCGTGATAATAAACAGGTCATAAAAAAATTTCTTTAATAGATTATCTGAAGATTTTTGTAAGTATAGTTCTGTGGCTTTGTTACAATAATATATTTTCTTATTCAGATCTAATAAAATGATGGAAAGTGGAAAACAGTCCAATAAAATCTGAAAATTTTCTTCGCTATCAATATTAAGTTCCTGAAAAGATTCTGTCTGTTTATTTACATTAGAGTATTTATCAATAGTTACATCACTTTTCATTAAGTATATTGAGATTAATCCCATTTATTAATTCATAATATCTAGCACGGAGGGTAGAATCGGAGATCCCCACGATGTCACTAATCCTTTTTTGTCCTATTCTTTTTCCATTAAATTTTGAAGCGAGATATATTGCGCCACCACATATGCCATTAGGATTAGTTCCATCAATTGAATTACTCTTTAGATATTCATCTAATATCTTATAGGTCAATTTTTCTATGGCAAATTCTAATCCTAAATCTGTAATAAATTTTGAAACCCTCGCAATAGGATTCTGAATTGGAATTTTTAAATTTAAAACTTTAATTAAACTGCTATAATAACGATTAAATCTTTTTTCATTTATTGAAGTTTCATCAAGAAATTCACTTAATGCTCTCGGAATGTTATGTATTTTGCAGATGTAATATAAACAAACAGTTATTATACCTTTAATTGTTCTACCTTTTATTAAACTCTTATTAAGTGCTTCTTTATAGAGTTTAAAGGCTTCCTTGACAAAATAACTAGGTAAACTTAATTTATTATTTAATCTCTTTAATTCTATTAAAGCTATTAATAAATTCTTTTTATCCCAAGGTAAATGTGAGTTTAGTTTCAATGCTCTTTTTAAATTAGGATCATTAGCTTTTTTTTTTGTAATCAAATAGAGTCCCATATTTGGAAATTGTGAAGATACAGATCTATTTATTTGCTCTTTAGAGGAAATTTTAGGCTCATTAAGGGAATCAAGAAAAATCTTATCATCTGAGATTAATCCACACTGACAACATACAGTTTCTCCTTTTTCAATTATTGTTATCAAAGGACCATTACATTCTGGGCAGAATTGTGAGCCACGATATTCTATTTTTTCAATTAGAGTAAATTTTATCACCTACCTTAGTTCAATTTTTATAAAAATGAAAGAAATCTACACATCAGATGGAATTTCAACATTGATCTTGTCTTCTTCATTCGATTGAAAAAAATTTAGGAGTTTTTGAGCGATTTGCTTTAATTCAAAAAGAATTACACTAATATTCAAATTCACAGAAAATAACGTTAAAAGAGATATATCATCCTTAACATTTTCCATTAAAATGATAAAACTATCATTATCTAATTGATGACCTGCTTGTATTGTTAAATTTTTTACGCAATGGGTATTATTTAGTAGATTTATACCTGAATTAGCTAGCGAGATAATAGTTGCGTTCACAGCAGCTATGTTTTGATCAAAATGTTTATTTTTATTTACTGAAACTCCTTGATCCACTGCAATTTCTAGACCATCATTGTTAAATAGAATTGTATAATTTGTCCCTGTCCTTTCTCTGAATGATTTAAGAATTGATGTGATCTTCTCTTCTATACTATAGCTTCCATTATGCAACAGCTTCACCTCTTAATTTTACCTCATCAGAATCATTAATTATTGTTTTAAGTATTTCTATTATCGCATCTTTGATTCCGATATTATTTTTTGCTGATCCTTCATAGACATTCTCCCCTATCATTGTTGAGATCAATTCTCCTCCATTATAATCCTCTCTATCTGACTTATTAGCTATAATCTTGAGTGGTATATTTTTCTCTAAACTTATTCTTACTTCCTCAAGTATTGCCATTGCATTTCCGATATTGCCTAAATCACATCCGTCAATTAACATAAGGACACCATCACTTCCTTTAGCTAATACTTTTCGAACAGTTTTAAATTGTATTTGACCAGGACTTCCCTTGATTTCAAAATCTAAAACATGCCATCCAATATATTCATTTTTATCTCTCAAGTATTCTACTTTGCTCATAATAACACCCTCAGTTTCTTTATTTAAATTCGGTCTAGCCCAAACAAGTCTTCCTAAATCAAATCCAGTTGTTGTGTGTGTTTTACCAGGTTCATATTCTTCAGCTAATTTAGTTTCTACAGATATTGCTTTATCATCAAGAGTATGGATTAGAGTTGTTTTGCCAGCATTGAAAAATCCTGTAACAAATATTTTTAACTTTTTTCCTTCCATATTCTTAAAATCCCCAAATTTCGATTAAAATAAAATTATAATTTTATAAAAATAAATTTTGATTTATAGATATAATTCTCTCTTCGTAAAATTCTTATAAAATTATTAAAATAATCTAGGAATTTATATATAAACTTTTTTAAACTTTTCGATAATTCGAGATATTTATCAAAAAACATATATTTAAAAACAAATTCTTTCACATTTTATATAAATTAATTATAAGAATATAAAAATTGGAGGATCTTTATATGAGTGCAAAAATAGAGAAAATGGTTTCTATCTTGAAAGAGTTAGAAAAAAATTGTGAAATTGATAATAGTGCCTTAGTTTCATTAAAAGGTCAGATGATGGCAAGTGCTTTACACAACGATGTTGACGAAAAAGGTTTAGCAGCTATGACTGCAGCATTATCATCTGTAGGAAACAGAGTAGCTGATACCTTACAATCCGGTAGAACTGATTCAATCACTTTAGCTGGTCAAGATAAATTAATAATCTTACATCAGTTAACAGATGCAGTGTTAATAGCTTTAGCTCCAGCGGATGCTAAAATAGGATTAATCGATTTTGAAATAAATATGGCATTGGATAAAATTAGGATGGTTTTGGGTTGAAATCTTCAAAAATTTAAATATTTTTTATTAACATTGAGAGCCTGGATTGAAAAATTTAAATTAATTATAAATAATGGGTGTGAAATATTAGCGAAATAAGAGATAATCTGATTAATTTACTAAATGATTTGAGTAAAGAAATTCCTATCATTAGTTCTAGTTTAATAACTGAAGATGGAATAGTAATTGCTGGAAATAGTAACTCAAATGATTTTGACGAAGAAATTAGGATGAATTTCGCAGCAATATCGGCAAGTATTTTATCCATGGCTGAAAGAGGTATAGAAATTATTAACAACAATAAAATTCTAGAACAAATCAAAATAGATGCGGGTTTAGATGAGAATAGAGATGCGGATTTCACAATATTAATCACTAGAGTCTATTCCAATGTGCTACTACAAGTTATTTTTACAAAATCAACAAATATTGGATTAATTCAATATGAAGCGAGTAAAATAATAAAAAAAATTAAAAGCTTTTTAAGTAATGACACGTCTAGGGAATTTTTCTTAAGTTTAGGTTCTCTCACGTAGTATAAATATATTAACAATTACAAACTAAAAAAATGAGGTTTATTAATTCAAATGACGGAAAAGGAAGAAGGAAAAGAATTAAACAGTAAGTCTGAGTTAATAATTGTAAAAGAAAAGTTTTACGAAGAAGAAAACATCAGTCCTGAAGTACAGAAAGTACTTGATGAAGTGTTTAACGATATGATTGTTAATGAACCTCATAGGTTTGAATTTGAAGAAAATTGCCAGCAAACATCTGATAATAACGAATCACTTCAGAATAAAGAAGATATTGATCTAATTAAAGAAAAGGAGAAATTTTACAGTGAAGTTAATCTCAGTTCTGAGGTAAAGAAAATACTCGATAGTGTATTTAATGAGATGATCTCTCCTGAAGCAAATCAATCAATTACGGTATCCAATGATCAAAAGACAAATAAAATTATCAAAGTGGCAGAACCTCTAATAAAAGCTACAAAAGGTAAAGCTGATGAAAAATCAAAACAATCCCTCTTAAAAATTGAAGAAATAATACAAAAGGAATTAGAGTTAGAAAAAGCAATAGCAAAATATCAAGAATTAATTTCCAATTTTGAACAAAAGACAAAAGCAACTGAAGAATCAAAATTAATGTTTGAGAATCGTTTAAAAGAATTAGAAGAGACTAAATTGGAATTTGAAGAAAGGGGTATGAAGCTTGAACAAGCTAGGAATTCCTTTATGCAATTAAGTACTAAAGTTGAAGAAAGAAAACTTGAACTTGAGCAACGAGAAAAGAACGTAAGTCAGATCCAGAGGGAGTTAGAAGGATCAAGGATAAAGTTTGAACAAGAAAAGAAAACTTGGGATAAAATTCAAAGAAAAAATAGGAAAATGCAAGCTAAAAATGCTGAAACTGTTTTAGAACAGATAGAAACTGATATTATTGATTATTCAGAACCTGTTTATACAACTGACGCGACTCAACTTACTTCGGAAATTGTTCAAATGGAACGAGGAAAAGTTGAAATATTAAAAGATATTCTCCAACAATTATCATACCAAGGAAATTTCCAATCTTGCTTTTTAATTGATGGGCAAGGAATGATCATTTCTGAATATTCTAAAACAGAAATGGATGCTCTTGCTATAGGTGCTATGTTTTCTTTAGTTTGCACAACTGTTTTAAGAACTGTAAGAAGTTTAAGTTTGAATGAATTAGAATACTTTAAATTATCTTCTCTAAATGGGGAATTTATTATTAGAAATATTGATATCCTTAATTATGAGAGAAACTTTATCCTTTTAGCTTATTATAACGATCTTGATTCAGACTTACCTTCAAATTCAGGTTTTAAATTAAATAAAAAACAGATAAAAAGAATTATTAAAAGCATTAAAACAGATTTTTATGACTTAAGAAAATCTACTAAGATTTCTTGGGTTTTTGATAATATTATAGAAAAGGTTGATTTTTTAAAGCAAAAATATAATCATGTTGATGGGGATATCAATTTAATTAGATTAAATCTCATGAACAAGGCATCAATAAAAATACGAGAATTGTTCGAAAGGTAATATATATCAAATTTAAAATAAGAAATAATAAAAAAGGAGGAAATTAAATATGACTGAAAGTGAAGTAAAATTTGTTGAATCTATGAAATTGAAATATGAGCAATTGAACAGTAAGGAAAATTTTAAAGAAAAATGGAAAGATGAAAAGTTTAAAATTCTCCTGAATCCTAAGGATTCAGATCATGCTGCTCTAATTTCAGTTGAAAAGGGTAATATTTCTGTTCAAGGAATAAAAAATAACCCTAAAAACAACATTGAGAAAGAATCACTAAATTGGGATGCATTAATGCAAACAACTCTAGAAATATTCGCACAAATGAACGAAGGGAAACTCTCAAGGGGGGATATAACAAAAAAAATGATTACTGGTAAGATTAAACTTAAAAATCCCACTTTTTTAGCGAAACTTTCTGATTTAGATGCTTTATTAAAAGAATAAACAAGATAGTATTTCTTTTTTTTTTAAAATTTAATAACTATCTAGTCTTCATTTTTTATAAAAAAAGTCAATTAATAGTATTTAATCACAATTTAACCTATTATCAGTCTCATTATAGAATTTTTTGGTTTTAATTATATAAATTTTTATAAACAAACTGTATAAATATATAATCCAAAACTACTTTTTTATATATAAATATTTTTCACCAATTGAATTAGTGATTCTGTTTATGGAAGAATTAAAGAAGACAAAAGATATGGAGCGCTATGAGAAAGAAACCGGTAAAAAAGCAATCTGGCATGGTAATATAACTGAAAGCTATAAAAAGTGGCAAAAAGAGAAAGAAATTTATGGGATAGGAAAGAAGGGTATTGGAATCTTAATAAATAACGATATTAAAAAAAAATGGAAGAGGTTAGCTAAAGATAACAACTTAACCCTCACTAATTTCATTATAAATGCCGTTGATTTTTATATTAAGAATAAATTAAAACGAGATATTGAAAAAATCTTTAATAAAGTATCTCACGATTTAAAGGAATCGTTAACGGCTATTCAAGGTTATTCTCATTTAATTATTGAGAATGAATCGAAAGATTTAAATCCATCTGTATTAACTAAAATAAACGAAATATATACACATAGTCTTTCTCTAGAACAAAAGATAAATGAGTCTTTTTTTTCAGTTGAACCAGTACAAATTGACTATAAAATATTAATTGTAGAGGATGATATTACAACTTTAGCAATTTTAAACGATTTTTTTCAATCTAAAGGATATTCATCTAAAGGAGTAACCTCCGCAAATCAAGCATTATATGAATTAACCCGAGTTCATCCAAAAATTATTCTCTTAGATATTATTTTACCCGATATTGATGGTTTTGAGTTATGTAGTAAAATTAAAACGGATGATCAATTAACCAACATTCCAGTCTATTATATCACGGCAATACAAGAATCAGAAGTCTTAAAAAATTTAGAAGAAACTAGAGCAAATGGTTATTTTCTAAAGCCATTTAAATTTAAACAGTTTGAAGAGATATTTCCATTGCTTTAAATTAATTATCTTCAGAATTGAGTTAAACTTTATTTAAATGTAAAATTAGTGTTTTGGTAATTTAACTATAAAATTAGATCCTTTATTTCGACCCTCAGACTCAACAATAATCGTCCCTCCATGTAAATCTACAATTTTTTTGCAAATAAATAATCCTAATCCAATACCCTCAGTATTAAGTAACATTCCTTGCCCATACCTCTCAATCTTTCCAAATTCTTTAAATATCCTTAATTTTTCTTCATCAGTAAACCCGATCCCGGTATCTTTAATAGAAATTTCAATGAAATCTAAACTTAAATCTTTTATGTTTATAAAAATCCTCCCCTGTGGAGGTGTGTACTTGATAGCATTCATTAATAGATTAGTAATAACCTCTTGTATTTTATCATTATCAAGATTAATATTATAGGAATTTTGTTCAGTAAAATTTACTTTTATATTTCTTTCGTTTGCTAAAAATTTTACTTCTTCAATTGAATCAAAAATTATTTTTGTTAAATCTTCAATCGTTTTGTTTACTTCTATTTTTCGAGATTCTAACAGTGAAACATCAATTAGTGACTCAATGAGCCTTTTAAATCTAATTCCTCCACTCTGAATTATATTTAGATAATACCCTACTTTCTCATCAAAATGACTTTTATAGTTATTTAAAAGAAGGTCTACTGAACCTATAATAGAAACCAAAGGAGTTCTAAGCTCATGGGAGGCTCTTCTCAATAACTCTCCTTTCATTCTATTCAATTCTATTAATTCTTTTTCAGCTTTCAACCGTTCTGTGATATCTATAAATGAAATGCATATACTTGTTGGTGAGATGTAAAAAGCATGTACTTCATAAGTATTTTTATTGTAAGAAATTTGATCCGGCTTAATAGATTTCCGATCTAATGCTAAATTTGAGAAATTATCAGCAATTTTAACTCCTATAAAATCTGGAAAAGCCTCTTCTATAGTTTTATCAATAAATTGTGCGTGGTTCAATCCAAGTACTTTATCCGCAGCAGGATTTGCTCCTCTAAAAATTAATTTTCCATCTTCTTTTAATTCATATATGTGCATACCTGCAGGGTTTGATTCAAAAATTTGTCTAAATTGGTCTTCAGCTTGCTTTTGTTTTTCTTCTGCTAATTTACGCTCAGTTATATCAACTCCCGAACTTAATATTCCTTGGATATTCCCACTATTGTCATAGATTAATGCATTATACCATTTAATCAACCTTATTTCCCCACTTTTAGTTAAAATTTCATTTATATAATATCGATCAAAATCTAAACCTTCGTTAATTGATTGATTAAATGCCTTTCTTAAACGTGCCCTTATCCTGCGTGGAATAAGCTTATTAAAATAATCTTGGTTAATTAATTCATCTTTTTTATATCCAAAAATTTCATAACCTTGTTTATTTAACAATACAATTTTTCCGCTTAAATCTAATCCAAGCATTATATCTCCTGCTAATTCAAAGTACATATTAGCTCTTGATTTTTCAATTTCTAAATTTTCTTTAAAAGTATTCAACTCCTCTTCAAAATAAATAAGAAATGGAAAAAATAAATAATAGACTGCAAATACTATATTGGCTACATAACTAAATTCCCACGCTCCTGGGAGATCTATTGAGGAAATTATTGTTGCAATTTCAGTTATTAAAGCAACTACTAATAACATTAGCAAAGAAATATGCCTTAATCTTCTAAATCTTAAATAAAGTTTAAAATTTAAAAAAATAGCCAGAAGTATTAAACCTAAAATTATAATCTGGATAGATATTATTAAAATAAGGTATGGACTTAAAAGAAATATTGGAAATAATACATTACTCTTATTAATTAATTCATTAGCGCTTTTTTTTGGAAAATAACGAAGATATTCATAGAAAAAGCTTATAATTAAAAATATTAAACTTATTAAAAAAATAAGATTTCCAATGATTCTATAAATATTGCTAATAAATTGCAAGAATATAAATAGAGACCCAACCGGTAGTAGGATATACATGGGTAGATAAATTAACATTCTTTTTATCCTAATAGATATAACAACAAAAAATATTGTTCCAATAAACATCAGCATGGCAATCTGAAAATTTAATGCTAATTCATTCAGCACGGTTATCATCTATTCTGGTTCAAATTAATAAAATCAAAATTTACATTTTTCTAGAAAATAAAGAAAAAATTCTATTTATGTTATTACAATTTTTAACAAGGTTGTTATACTCACTCAAAAAAATAAAAATGATTATTTTTATGTTATTTTAGCATTTTCATCCAATATCGAATTTCAAGAAAGCGCAAAAAGAAGAAAAAAATAATTTCTTCCCTAAAAAATATTGAAAATTAGAATAAAACTATTAAAAAAGAAAGAAGTGCCGGTGGTGGGATTTGAGCCCACGACCTCCAGAGATCATCTGTCTGACCCAATTCTTCAGAAGGATTATGAGTCTGGCGCTATAACCAGCTAAGCCACACCGGCATATTTTTGAAGTTTTAATAAGTTATTATATTAAGAATTACTATTATTTTTTATGTTTTATAATTGAACTAATTTTCTAAAATTTAGATTACTCCTTTTAATTATAAAATATTTAGTTTTATAATGGTTTGTGATTGAAAGAATCCATTATTTTCAACCTAAAATCATCTACAATTTTTTGAAAAATTCACTGTATCTGGAAAAACAGTAAAAAAATACTGTATGAAATGGGGAATTAAAATACCAATCCACGGTTTCTGGGTTAGAAAAAAAAATTAAGCCCCGGGCGGGAATTTCCATGAAAAAAGTAAGGTTTTTCACTTTTGAACCCGCGACCTTTGCCTTACCAAGGCAATGCTCGTAGCTAAAATTGCTAAATGCTATTTTATCTACCAGCTAAGCCACCGAGGCGTGTAATAAATTATCTAATAAACTTACTAATAATTATTAAATTAAAAA
>JBHLOI010000027.1:0-48182 GCA_048940645.1 Promethearchaeota archaeon
GACAACTTTCTAAAGCCTCTTTTAATTTAACCATATTACTATTTAACCTCCAATAAACTATCCCAGAGAGTTCCATGTATGGTATCTTTTGGAAACTCTCCAGTTTCAATAAATTTAATCAATTTTCTTAACTGATTTTTTTGTTGTTCTAAAGTGACTTCTCTACCTCCTAAACCATTAATAATGGGCAAAATCTTGGCTGTATCCTCAGTTTCATGTAAGGCTGCTTTTACTTCACAGCTTACTGGACCACCTGTTTGAGATCCAAAAGCTGTAGCTCTATCAACTACTCCAAGTAATTTAACCTTTCTAGCAACTCCAATTATATCTTCTGTTGGAAAAGGCCTAAAGTGTCTTAATTTTACCATACCGACTTTATAACCTTCTTCTCTTACCTGATCAATAGCATCTTCCATTTGAAGTGCTAAATCACCGTAAATTATCATTCCAACTTCAGCATTATCCATTTTATATTCCTGAATTAATCCATTGCCATAACTCCTTCCAAATACCTGTTTAAATTCTTGTGCAGCTTTTATTATTTTCCCTTTTGCCCTGATATGAGCATCATGTATTTTTAATCGAAATTCTTGATAAAATCCGGAAGGCATAATGAGGTTTCCAAACATCATTGGTCTTTTTGGATCCATCCAAATATGAGGCCAACCATCTTCATCTGGCAATGGAGGTAAAAAGTTATCAACTTTATCCTGGTCCTCAACAATTATAGGTTTTGATGTATGGGATAAAATAAAACCGCCATAAGCTACAAATTTCGGTAACAAAATTTCATGATCTTCACATACCTTATATGACATAAGAATTTCATCATAGATTTCTTGATGTGAAGAACAAAAGGCACTCATCCATCCTGTGTCACGCTGACTTAGTACATCAGTAAAGTCTGCCCATATATTCCATGGAGGAGCAGGACCTCGTGATGCTATTGCCATAACAATCGGAAGTCGAGCACCTGCTGCCCAATGCACCATTTCATGCATATAAAATAAACCTTGTCCAGAAGTGGCTGTAAAAGTTCGAGTCCCCGCTTTACTTGCACCTATGATGGATGCAAGAACACTATGTTCAGATTCAACTTTAATATATTGAGTCCCAGGCATCTCGCCATTATCAACAAATTCAGATAACTTTTCAACTACTGTTGTTTGAGGAGTAATTGGATAAGCACTAATAACCTGAACTCTTGCTGATTTTGCAGCATAAGCAGCTGCAACATTTCCTTTAATGATGAGATTTTCTTCCTTCTGAATAAAATCTTTTGGGGTTTCAACCATCCTTTATATCACTTTCCCTTACCATTTCTATATTATTTGTGGGGCATTCTTTAGCACAAATCCCACAACCTTTACAATATTTTAAGTCTATTTCAAAAGAACCGTCTTCTTTCCTTATTATCACGCCTTCAGGGCAATACATCCAACAGATTCCACATTTATTACAACCTTCCTTAATAACTGGTCTATATGTTCTCCAATCACCGGTTTCGCCCATACTCCCTTTAATTGGTAATGATATTGGAATGGGAGATAATTCTTCCCAATCTTTATATTCTTGAACCTTTGGTCGTTCTTTTTTAGATTTATTAATTTTTTTCCATTTATCTGATTTACTTTCTGCCAAATTTAACCCTCCTTTACAGATTCATACGCATCTTTCGCAACCCTCATATTTTTGTCTAATCTCTTTAGACCAAATTGTTTCTTTATAACTTTTTCCATAATTTCAAGATCATAATAGCCAGTTATCTTTCCAAATGCACCTAACATGGGAATATTTAATATCGGACCACTTGCGTGCATAAATTCTCTTTTAATGCAAATTCCTGTAGCATCAATGATATAAAGTTTAATATTTTTCCCAAATTTACTTGTATCAAATGTATTTTTACTATTTGCTACAAGTGTAACTCCATCTTTAATAGTATCCTGAACTCTTGGTATATCTAACAGTGAAGTGTCAAAAACTAGTATGAAATGGGGATTAACAACGCTATCGTAAGTTTTTATAGGTTTATCTTTAGATATTTTGGTAAATGCTTGTATTGGAGCACCTCTTCTTTCTGCTCCAATAATTGGAATAGCAATAGCATCTTTAAAGCCTTTCTCATAAGCTAATTCTGCTAATAATTGGCTTGCAGTGATAGCCGTTTGACCACCTCGTCCGTGAAAAGTTATTTCTATTATACTGTCATCAGTCAATTTATATCAGCTAAATCTTAATTATTTTTTACAATAACAAATAAGAATCCAACCAATAAAAGCGTATAAAGTTATATTTATTAGTTGCTTTTTAAAACTAATTCAATTTGAACTCTTAAGACTAAATTAATCTGCAATACATTAAAAATTTCTGGAATAAATTTATAAGTAGGCTGTTTAATAAGGTATGAACCATTTTTTAAAGTATTATTAAGTAAAATAAAACTTTCTGCAACTATTATTATTTTACTATTAAAATTTTATAATTCCATCAAAAATATTAAAAATTTTTCATAAGAATGTCTCAAAAAGCCAAGGATTCAGAAGAACAATTCTCGTTTAAATGTCCCGCTTGTTCTGAAGGAACTGTAAATATACAAAAAACAGTTTACGACTTACCTGATAAGGATAAAATGCTTATTATCAAATTTGAATGCAATGAATGCAATTTTTCTAAAAATGATATCATTCCTTTAACTACTAATTTTGATCCTGGCATTATAACTTTAAAAGTTATAAATGAAGAAGATCTTAAATCAAAAATTTATCGATCTCCTACTGGAAAATTAGAGATACCTGAGTTAGAATTATCTGTACAACCAGGACCTAATGCAGAGTTCTATTATACTAATGTTGAAGGGATTTTATATCGATTCGAAAGTGCTGTCTTACTATATAGAAATAATTTAAAGAAATCTGATCCTGAAATTGAGGATGTAAATCAAATTTTAGAGGATATTAAAAAAGCACTTAATGGAAAATTGGAATTCACATTAAAAATAACTGATAATGGTGGAGGGAGTTATATCATTCCATTTGATAAATCAAAATATCTTTTTGAAAAACTTGAAAATATGGAATTAGATTAAAATCTCCTTTATACTCAATGATAAGTTTTTAATAAAATTACCATAAATTTAATTTAAGATTAGTTTAGATTATTTTAAAAAAATAGGAATATTTTGCAATCAATAATCATTATGATGTATTCCATCACAACTTTTTTAATTAAAAATTGCTTAATTAATTAGTCAAAATACCAAAATAAAATTTATAAAGGTGATTTTATATAGCTATTAAAAAGATTGGAATTTTAACGGGCGGCGGAGTCATGTTCAAGATTTTCCTTAACTGTCGTATACTGCCCTGGGTTAAATAGCGTAATTTATGGGATAATGTTAAAAGCTTATGATGCTGGGGTAGAGTGTGTAGGAATTCTTAAGGGCTGGAAAGGATTTATAGATAATGATACAATCCCTCTTAATATAGCCGAACATGATGACTTACATACGGTAGGAGGAACAATTCTCTATACAAGTAGAACAAATCCTTTTAAAGGAATCACTTCAAAAGAAGAAAAAGCAAAAGAACTAGCAGCAAAGTTTAATGAATTAGCTATCGATGCCCTAATAGCTATCGGTGGAGTTTTAAAATAGTTTCTATTTTAAACTGAAGACGATACATTAGGGGTTGCGGATTCTTTGCACAAATTTGCCAAAGCAAAGGTTGTTGGTGTTCCAAAAACTATAGACAATGACCTTCTTGGAACACATTATACGTTTGGATTTTGGAGTGCTGTACAGTTAGCTTCTAATACACTAGATAATCTAACAACAACTGCACATTCTCATCAAAGGGTGTTTGTAGTTGAAATAATGGGCAGAGATGCCGGCTTTCTTACCATGTATAGTGGAATCTCTGCTGGTGCTGATATTATTTTAATCCCAGAGACTCCATTTGACTTTGAGAAAGATATTACTGATGTACTTAAAAAAAGAGCAACTGCTGGTTATAAATATCATATTATTGCAATATCAGAAGGAGCATACCCTAACCTAAAGTCACTAGAGAGAGATTTTAAAACGATTTCTAAAGAAACTATTGAAAAATTACCCAAAGATACATTTGGTAATCCATTATTAGCTAAATTAGGTATGTCTCAAATAATTGTTGATGAATTAAATTTACGAGAGGATTTGCAAAAAGAATTTAAAAGAAATGGAGTTGAATTTGAGTGCAGAAGCGTTGTTCTTGGTCATACTATGCGTGCTGGAACTCCTAATTCATTTGATAGAATATTAGGTCTAAGATTTGGATTAGCAGCTATGAAATTGGTATTAGAAGGCAAATTTGGGAATATGGTCTCATTACAAGGAAATCAAATTAAAGATGTACCTCTTTCTGAGGGAGTAAAAAAGAAATATATCACCGCGGAAAACGACAAAATGGAATTACGTGATTTATTAGTTAAAATAAGATACTTATCTAAACAATAGTAAAAAAATATTCTAATTTTTTTTAATTATTATTCTCTAACCATAATTTTTTTCTTCCTCATGATCAGCATCAATAGCATCTTTTTCTACATCTCGGTCAAGCCATTTTTCGTTAAGTATTTCTCTATAATACTCATGCTGGATGATTAAACTCATTATTTCCGAGGTTCCCGTCCAAATCTCTCCAAGTCTTGAATCGCGAAGTATTCTTTCAATAGGATATACAGTTGTGTAACCAATTCCTCCCATTACTTGCATAGCATTATTAATAATCTTCCAACAAGCCTTAGTGGAAAACTTCTTAGATTCAGATACTAACCTTCTTTGTAACGCTGGTGGTGCTCCAGCATCAATAGTCCTTGCTGTATTTAATACAATTGATCTCGCTGCATCTAAGAGAGTGATACTATCAGCAATTTTAAAACTTACTGCTTGAAAGTTTTTAATTGTTTGCCCAAAAGCCTTTCTTTTGGTTGAATATTTAGTAGCAATATGAAGACAAGTTCTAGCAGACCCTAATGAACCTGCCGCTGTTGTAAGGCGCTCAGGAACCATCATTTGATAAAAGATTCGACCTCCCTCCCCTTCTCCCATAATTATATTTTCTTGAGGAACTTCTACATCTTCAAATTTGAGCCTTCCAGCACCACCCCCTCTAGTTCCTAACAATCCGTATATATATTCCGTTTCAACGCCCTTACTGCGATCAACAATAAAAAGACTAAGTGATGACCGAGGAACAGCATTAGGATCAAGATTTGTTTTAGCGTAAACAAGAAAGAAATCAGCTCCCTCAGCTCCTACAACAAAACGTTTTTCACCATTCAATATATAATAATCACCTTCTTTAACAGCTGTACATGTTGCGCCAAAAAAATCAGAACCACCCCTTGGTTCTGTTAAAGCTTCTGCAGTATACTTTTTACCCTCACACATAGGTTTTAGGTATTTTAATTTTTGTTGTTCAGAGCCAAATAAATTCATTGCTTCTCCAGTAATTATAGGAAGAGAATATAAACAAGGTAAAGAGCTTCCTAATACGCCTACTTCTTCAAGTGCAACAACTTCACATTCCCAATTTAAACCTCGACCACCAAATTCCTTAGGAAATCTTAAACCTATAAGATTCCTCTTACCGAGTTTCTGTAAATACTCAACTGGATAGCTAATTTCTTCTTTATCCATTTTTTTAATTAAATTGTGAGGAACCTCATCCCTTACAAATGCCCGTACCTCTTCTTTTATACTTTTAGCATCCTCACTTATTAAATAATCAAACATTTTTGATTGTTCTTAAAAAAATTATATTGCTCAATAAAAATATTTGATAGTTTAAAATTTATTAGTTTACTATTATTCAATTTATCATTAAATTATGGGGAATATGGTATTTCTGAAAATCAGAAATCTATATTTGGTAATCTTTTATTCAACCACCAGATGGCTTATATATGCTTACAAAAATTAAAAGTAGTTTTAAAAAGTACCCAAATCCGTTTAAAGTGCTTGTATTTGCCACTTTCATTGATAGGTTGGGAGGTTTTTTATTATTTCCTTTTTTTTCGTTCTATATATTCGAACGGTTTGGAGTGGGGGGTACTGAAGTTGGTTTTCTAGTTACAATGTTTTCGGCAGGAAGTATTGTTGGAGGTATGATAGGAGGTGCATTAGCTGACAAATATGGTCGTCGTTCGATGGTGCTTTTAGGGTTGATCTCAAGTGGAATAGGAAGTATATTGATGGGAGTGGTGGATAATCTGAATCTTTTTTTTATACTTGCAGGACTTTTAGGAATTTTAGGGGATATTGGGGGTCCTGCAAGACAAGCGATGGTTGCGGATTTACTACCAAGAGAAAAACGGTCACAAGGATTTGGAATTCTAAGAGTAGCTGTAAATCTTTCAGCAACAATTGGTCCTATCCTAGGGGGATTTTTAGCAACCCAATCTTATTTAATTCTCTTTATTGCTGATGCTGTTAGTAGTTTATTTACCGCTTTAATTGTATTTCTTATTATTCCAGAGACAAAACCAGAAAAAGAAGAAGATAAACCAGAAGAAACAGTGATGCAAACCATTATAGGATATAAGGAGGTTTTGAAAGATTCAATTTATATAACATTTCTTACTATCTCTGCTTTAACGGTTTTGGTATACATGCAAATGAATACCACTTTACCTTATTTTTTAAATCAAATGTATGGGTTCACTAAGACAGATTATGGTTGGTTGTTAAGCATGAATGCATTGATGGTGGTGTTATTTCAATTCTGGATAACTTCAAGAATTACCAAGTATGATCCCATGAAAATGATGGCTTTTGGAACGCTACTATATATGATTGGTTTTGGGATGTATGGTTTTATTTCTGAAATATACCTGTTTTTCATAGCTATGGCAATACTAACAGTGGGAGAAATGATTGTGATACCTGTCTCACAAGCTACAGTTACATTATTTGCTCCTGAAGATAAGCGAGGACGTTATATGGCTTTATATGGGTTCCATTGGTCGTTTCCAAATCTTTTTGGAGTTTTAGCTGCAGGTTTAATTTATGATTACATTGGACCGAATTGGGTATGGTATTTAGCTGGAATTTTGTGTCTGATATCCGTTATTGGATTTTGGTTTCTACATAATATCGCAAAAAATCGCATTTCTAAAGAAACAGAAACTTTGGTCAAATAATTGTAGGAATAAAAGACTTCCTTTTGACTAAAATATTACTTTAAATTCATTTTTAGAAGTTGTACTACATCATGAAAATATGATTGTATATCTTAAAGTACGTGAAAGTTCTGTTTCACGAAAATCTTAAAACTTATATTAGTTCAGGTATTTTATAATTCCATTTATCTATAGTGAATCTCCAATTTTTTTCAATCAAATTTAAGATTCTATTATCCATTTGAAATTTATTTTTTTTATATGATTTTATCTGTTCCAAATAATTTTTAAATCTATTTTTGTTTTTATCAAACCCTTTAATATTTAAATTGATGTAAATCCTTTCCAATTGACTGATTGTATCGCTTTCTAAATCTTCAAACTTAACATCGATTAAATTATTATTTGGTATTAACTTCTTTTCCTTAAAATAACTTGTCATCATTCTTTTATAGATTTTAATTATATTTTCTTCGAGTAGTTTATTAGATACATTTTGAAACATGAAAATTTGAATTGCTTTCTTATAAAAATGCCGAGTAGACAAATATATTACGTAGGGATTTCTGTATATATGAATAAATTTTGCTTCTGGGTACATTTCTAATAATATCTTAATCCTAGCTGTGTTTACTGGATTTTTTAAAACAAGACGCTTCCCTTTCATATTTAAAGTAGCAGTTTTAAGTAGATAATTGTAAGTATATTTCCACTTTTTAACCAATTTAGAAGAAACGTTTTTAAAACGCACGTACTTGTTATAATATTCCATCATTCTTTTAGGGAAGTATAAAGCATTATAGAAGGTATAAGGAAATAGATTCCCCAAAGCCATTTCATCTTCTTGAGGTTTATAGATACCCATTTTCATATTATCCATGGGGCGTGTTTCAGGTAAGAACTGATTCATGCAAAAGCTAAAAAAAGTATTACTCATAAAAGATTTAGGAAAAGAGGCTTGCAGCATGGTCACAAATCCAAATTGAGGATCTTGGGTAAGTAAATTATGGAGATGGGTAGTACCACTTCTCCAATGACCAATTATAAAGATTGGAGGGAATTTTAATTTTGTTTTTTTTATTGCTTTATTATAACACATGTATTCAAAAATACGGAATGGAATTCCAACTATACTAACACTATTCATAAAAAGGATACGAAAGTAATGCTTTAAAGCTATTGAGTTATTAGATATTAATAATTTCATCAAATCTCTATAAGAACATCCAAAATTTGGGCCAATTCGTGCAAAATCAGCATATTTAAAACTCAAAATTCTCACAATTAAGGTCGATAAAATATTGCCTTAATTTTTATGAGATTAAATTATGTGATTTAAGTAATAAATATATGCAAAAATATTTGCTATATTAAAATAAAAAAAATTAAGTAAAAAATTAAAGTTCAAAGATCTCTCTAGCTTTTTCTTCAACTATCTCATTATTAATGAGATCCCAAATTTCACCATAGAAAAATTCTTTATCATTTTTGACAATGATTGGAATCCCTTCAACACACGCACTCATGTCACAGAATAAACTATTAAATGTGGGGTTTTTCATCAAAGGATCATCAAAGTCTTTTGGGTCTTGATAATCCAATATCTTATAATCAATATCCTTGCCCGCAAGCCATTGTTCTAGTTTTTCGCAGAAAAAACAATTCTTTTTTGTAATAATTTTAAATTTTGCCATGTTAAAAAATTAGTTAAAATTATTTTTAAACGTTCTCTTATGAATTTATAAACATTAATTTTTCTCTAATTAAAAATGAATGATTTTTTCTCAATATATGTTCATACACCGTGGGATAAACTTCAAAATAATAATTTAACCTTCGTTAAATTAATTTCTTTAAAAAGCATTTTCAAAACCTATCCTGTAATTGAACCAAGTTTTTTTGATGATCTTAGCTCAAATTTATCAAAACATAATCATTATTCTTGGTACGAAAGCATTAAGAGAATAATTGGACCCAATAAGGAAGATTACGATATTAAAGATTGGAACTTCATATGGGCTATAGATAATGAAAGAAGAATGTATCAATTCTTATTTCAAAAAATCACATCTGATAAAGACTCACAGCGAATTTTAGTTGCGCTAGCTCCTCCTGAGTTAGGAAAATTATTTGCTCAATATAAGCGTGACGCGATTTTACGCACCCTATCATTAATTAACAACCCTGAAAAAACTAAATTTTTAATAGTATTAACACCAAAAGGTAAATCAATTGCAGAAGAACATCAACTAATTAGAGTTAATAAACAAGATTTAGACCAATTAAAAATGATAAATATGTTAAAACAAATGCCTAACATCAAAGGGCAATGGTTTCCATCTTTTGAACCTAGATGCCCAATATGCAACGAGGTTTTAACAACAATTAAAGATTATAAAGTAGGATTTGGTAAAATAGTATGTCCACATTGCGGTTACGAGAAAAGCAAGTAAATTATCTTATTTTTAATTAAAAATAATTTTTATTCAATAAAATAATATATATAACTTATAATTAACATTTAAAAAACTTGGAATAAAAAAGAATATGTTTGTTGCAGCTTTAGATTTAGGTACAACAGGTTGCCGAACTTTTATTTTTGATATAGCTGGTACAATTTTAGCTAGCGATTATCAAGAATGGGAGAGTTTTTATCCATCTCCTTCATATGTTGAGCAAGATGCTAATGTATGGTGGGAATCACTAAAAAAAACAATTGAATTAGCCATTAAAAAGAGTGGAATTGATAAAAGCGAGATTGTAAGTCTTTCAGTTACAAATCAGAGAGAAACAATTGTACCTGTTGATAAAGATGGAACAACTCTTCATAACGCTCTAGTTTGGCAAGATAGAAGGACGTTAGATCAAGTAGAGTTTATTAAAACGAAAGTTGGAACTGAAAAAGTATATAAAACAACTGGATTAACCATAGATCCTTATTTTTCCGCAACAAAAATTCTATGGTTCAAAGATAATAAACCTGATCTATATCAAAAAACCCACAAATTCTTACTAGTATCAGATTTTATCATTTTCAAACTAACAGGTAAATTTTGTACTGATCATTCAAATGCTTCACGAACGATGTTATTTGATATTAATAAGTTAAAATATTCAGAAGATATAGCTTCCGAATTAGAGATTGACTTAGATAAAATGCCTGACGCCATTGAGAGTGGAGTTGATATAGGCGAAATCACAACTGAAGAGACATTATTCGATAAAAAAACATTAGTTATAACTGGAGCAGGAGATCAACAATCTGCGGCACTTGGAGTGGGTGTAATATCACCTGGCAGAATTAAATTAACAACTGGCACTGGAAGTTTCATGCTTGCTTATTTAGAGAAACCAAATTATGATCCAAAAAAGAGGGTTTTATGTAGTTGTCATGCAATTCCAAAAACCTGGGTTCAGGAAGCAAGTATCTTTACAACAGGAGCATTTCTTAGATGGTTTAGAGACCAAATTGCTCAACAAGAATGTATGATTGCTGAAGAGCAAAATCAAGATCCATACGTTATTATTACTGAAGAAGCAGAAAAATCTCCCATTGGTGCAAATGGCTTAGTAGCAATCCCTCATTTAGTGGGTGCAGGAGCTCCTCATTGGGATCCTCTTGCGAGAGGGATCATTTTTGGACTTGCTTTAGGTCATAAAAGAAGAGATCTTTCCCGAGCTATTCTTGAGGGAGTAGCATATGAAGTTAAAAAGAACGTTGAAGTTTTTAGGGAATTGAAAATAGATCCAAAAGAATTAAGATTAACAGGAGGGGGTTCTCGCTCTGATCTTTGGAATCAGATATATGCTGATGTTTTAGGAATAACTTGCACAAGAAATGTCATAGAAGAAGCTACATCTTTAGGAGCAGCGATTTTAGCAGCATCAGGAGCAGGTTTATTTCCAGATATTGCAAAAGCAGCTGAAAATATCTGCAAAGTAGATAAAAAATGGATTCCTGATACTCAACATCGTGAATTCTATGACAAAATATACAAATTTTCATATAATCTCTATGATTATTTAAAATCTAAAAATATTTATCAAAAGTTAAATAAAATATTCCAACAGAAAGATAATATGTAATTCTATTGTTTCTATACCTTTATTTTCTAAATATCCTCATAATAATCAATTTTATATATTTTAATTATTATTCTTCTTTTAATTAAATAAAAAATGTGAAAAAAATGGAAGAACCTCAATCTAGTCAAAATCAAGATTATGGTCAAAGTGAAATGACTGTAGGGAAAATATTTTATGTAATAATCGTAGTTGCATGCTTGGTAGTCATAGGGGGGATTGTTTGGACGATTGCTGATTTTATTAATCCTCATGGAAAGTTAGATGCTTTTTTAGCACTTAGTTTAGGATACCAAATCGCTATTGTTGCAGGGTTTTTAGCAGGATTATTCTTTTTATTGGTTTTCTTCTTTGGCTTATTTAAAAAGGGAAGTAAATGGATTTTAAAAGTCTTTTTTAAAGTCAGAGAACTTGATGAAAAATTTAGGAATCGCACAACTGTAAAAATAGCAGCTGGTGGTTTATTAATAAGCATTATTGCTATAATAGTTGGAATTGTTTGGGCTTTAATCCAGGAAGTTTTAATTGGTTCTGAGGGTGGATTTGCTGGACTATTGAGTGAATTTTCATCAGGAAATTGGGTCTTATTTACTGGAGTTGCTCTACTTATTGCTTCATTTATCGGACTTTTTATGATCTATTTCTGGAAAAATGGTTACCGTTTAATACTAAAAATAATGGGATCCTTAGAGAAGGAGGACTAGATTAATAGTGTAATATTTCTTAATCTCAACTCTTTTTTCTTTAAATTAAATCAGAAAATTATAGCTCTTATTTTATTTTAATTAATTTTATTTCTTATGTATAATCAATGTCCGTTAGAGTTGGTATTGTTTTCAACTTTCTTCAATTACCAGATGTTTCGAAATACCCTTTTGTTATTAATAAGAGAAGCGATGGAGTCCTTGTAAAGAAAGGTCTTTTCGTTTATACAGAGTCAGTTGAAGGCTTTTTAATAGGAATTGTCGAAAAAATTGTGTTATTAAATGAATATTTTTCAGATGCCCTTACAATTAAAGCATATAATAGTGAAAACAATCCCAACATTTTAAAAGGCTTGTTTCCAAGCGATGATTTTGAGTATGCGATTGCGATTGTAAAAAATTTGGGAATTATCGAATTTAATGATGAAAAAACAAATAAAATTGCAAAAATTAAACGCATGACTTATCCGGCTAGCCCAGGCAAAGAAATCTATCTAGTTGAAGAAGATATCCTTAAAAACTTTATTGGATTAGACTCAAAATTAGGTTTAAATTTAGGCAAAATAAAAGGTTCGGAAATTAAAGCAAAAATTAGTATGGATCGCTTGTTTAATAAACACTTTGCTATTCTTTCAATATCTGGAGGAGGAAAAAGTTATCTCACGTCAATTATAATTGAAGAATTATTAAATAGAGATAAAAACCTTGGAACCCCTGCAGTTATCTTAATTGATGTTCATGGAGAATATTCTTATTTAAAATCAATATCAAACTTTAAAGATAAAGTTAAATTATTCGATACTTCTTTTTTTCAAATTTCAGTCCCCAACTTGAATGCATATACTTTTAGGAAATATCAAGAAAAAATTTCACATGTTCAAGTAAGGGAACTTTCCAATTATATAAGGCAATTAAAGAAGAATAAAAAGAATTATAATCTAAATGATATAATAAAATTAATAGAAAAAGAACAAGATGGAAATAAAAGCACTAAACAAGCATTAATTGGTTGGCTTAGTGAATTAGAGCGTTTAACCCTTTTTGGACCCCAAGAAAATCCTAATATAAATTCAATTATAAACCCAGCAGAATTAACTATTTTTAATCTCCAAAAAGAAGTTTCTATTAGGAAAAAACAGATCATAGTTGATTATATTTGTAATCGTTTATTTTTCCTTCGAAGAATGGAACAAATCCCTCCTTTTTTGCTAATAATCGAGGAGGCACATCAATTCTGTCCTGAAGCAGCACTTTCAAAAGCTTTAACAAAACACATTATCGAAACGATTGCTAGAGAAGGAAGAAAATTCATGGCTTGTTTATGTTTAATTAGTCAAAGGCCCAAAAGATTAAGCACAACCGCTCTTTCTCAATCAAACTCAAAAATGATTTTAAACATAAAGAACCCCTATGATTTAAAACACTTAATGGATAGTTCCGAGGTAATAACAAAAGAATATGCTAATATGATTTCAAGTTTAGGCGTAGGAGAAATGCTTTTAATGGGAAATGTTGTAAATTATCCAGTCTTTATTGATGTTAGGGGACGAAAATTTAAATCAAATTCAGAAGAAAGTACATTATCACAGACTTGTTTGAATTGGAAAGCAATTGATTAAGTTAAGTCTTCTATGAGTTCCTCTCTTACTTCTTTATTACGTTTGTTAAACACTATCATCTTTTTATTTTTTGAGACACGAAATACATTGATAATGGCCATGCTCTCCAACTTCATTAGAATTTCTTCTAGCAATAGTGAATTAATGAATGGAAATTCTTTTTTTAATAGCTCCTCCAATCTTTTATTTAAAATTTCTCCTTTATTTTTTATCAAAATATCCAAAATAGAATTTACTATAGGTTTTTGGTTCCAACGATGGGATTCGATAATTAATCACCTTATTTTAAAATTAAGAATTTAATAGTTAAGTCAATAAATAATATTTTATAATTTAAATTTATGAAACTATACAAATAATCGATCTTCTTTTGATTGTTCGATAATTCTGCTCTTTAAACGTTCACCAAATTTTTCATACCAAGTTATAATATCTGGGGTTATACTTGGAAAAACTAATTCCCTTGCTTTTTCAAAATGTTCAGGTGCTACTTTTTTAGCTCTAATATTCTCCCTCAATGCAATCATGGCAGCTTCGCGACATAATGTTTCAATATCTGCTCCAGAAAATCCTTTAAGTTGTTTATTAATAACCTTTAAGTCAAAATCATTTGTGATAGGCATATCTTCTGTGAAAATTTTTAGTATTTCAATTCTTTCCTCTTCTTCAGGAGCAGGTACCAGAAGAATGCGATCGATTCTTCCAGGTCTAATTAAAGCGGGATCTAAAATATCCGGACGATTAGTAGCAGCGATCACTACGATATCTTTATTAATTTCTAATCCATCTAATTCTGTTAGAAATTGAGATAAAACTTTTTCGGATACTCCTGAATCAGAAGTATATCTACCCCTAGAAGGAGCAATAGAATCGAATTCATCAAAGAATATTATACAAGGTGCTGACATTCGGGCTTTCCTAAAAACCTCTCGAATTGCCTTTTCGCTTTCTCCAACATACTTAGATAATAATTCTGGTCCTTTAATTGATATAAAATTTGCTTTACTTTCATTAGCAACTGCTCTCGCCAATAAAGTTTTACCACATCCAGGTGGACCATATAATAAAATACCTTTTGGAGGAGTTATGCCCATCCGTGAAAAAATCTTAGGATGAGATAATGGCCAATCCACAGCTTCAATTAATTTCTGTTTTAAGTCATCAAGTCCACCTATTTCTTCCCAGGAAACATTAGGCACTTCAACAAAAACTTCTCTTATTCCTGAAGGCATAACTTCTTTCAAAGCTTCATCAAAATCATCTTTATTTACAACAATCTTCTCTAAAAGTTCAGGATCTATTATTTCAGACTCTAAATCTATCTCTGGTAAATATCTCCTTAAAGCAGACATAGCTGCTTCACGGCAGACAGCGGAAATATCAGCTCCGACAAACCCATGAGTAATATTAGAATACTCCTTTAGTGAAATTTTTTTATCTAAGGGCATATTTCGTGTATGAATCTGAAAGACTTCTCGACGCCCCTTCTCATTAGGAACTTTTATTTCTATTTCACGATCAAATCTCCCAGGACGCCTTAAAGCTTCATCTAAGCTATTTGGTCTGTTGGTTGCTCCAATTACGATAACTCTTCCTCTGCTATGTAATCCATCCATCAAGGCGAGCAATTGGGCTACAACTCTTCTTTCTACTTCTCCAGTGACTGTTTCTCTCTTTGGGGCGATTGCATCAATTTCATCAATAAAAATAATAGAAGGATTCTTTTCTTCAGCTTCTTCGAATATCTTTCTCAATTTTTTTTCAGATTCCCCATAGAATTTACTCATTATTTCAGGACCGTTTATAGATATAAAATGAGCTTCACTTTCATTAGCAACAGCTCTTGCTAACAAAGTCTTACCGCATCCTGGAGGTCCTCTTAATAATACACCCTTTGGAGGGTCTATTCCTAGGCGTTTAAATAATGAAGGATGTCTTAATGGTAATTCAACCATTTCCCTAACTCTTTGTATTTCTCTATCTAGACCTCCTACATCTTCATAAGTGACATATTCAGCACCCCTTTCTTCCTCTTCAGTTATATGTTCGCTAATATGAAGTTGTGTTTCGGGTTTAATAGTGCATACTCCATTAGGTTTCATACTTATTACTTTAAATGTAATCTCTCTGCTAATTCCTATAGAAATGTAAATATAATCATCTAGAGTTACAGGATAATTATTTAGTTTTCTTTTAACAAATGTTTCAAAACGAGGATTTGCTCTGATTTTTACACTTGATGGTGCCAAAACGATGTTTTGAGCGGCTAAAGCCTTTACTTTTCGAATCTCAATATTATCATCAATAGAGGTACCTGTATTTTTCCTTAACCTAGAGTCTATTCGAATTATTCCTAATCCATTATCTTGAGGATAACTTGGCCATGCAATGCCAGCACTTTCTCTTTTTCCAAAAAGCGCAATAACATCCCCTGTCTGAATATTTAAATGTTCCATTGTTTTAGGATCTATCCGAATGATATTACGCCCAATATCTCTCTTTTTAGCTTTTTGAACGCGTAATATGATTCTTTTTTGTTCATTTAAATCTTTTGGATTATTAGAATTATCTTTTGTATCCATATCCGATCGATCTTAACAATTAGTTTTATTTAATTATATAAAATAATAATTTTGTAAAAATTTTTTGTTTTCGAAAAAATTTGGCATTTAAGATTTTTTTAAATAACTATCTAAAGTAACTTGTCTTTTTGAAAGCTCTTGTTTTTTCAAACGTTCAAGAGCATTATCTACTCTTTGAGTTGAGAAATTATGTTTCTCAATTAATAATTCTCGAATCTTTTCATAGTCTATTTTTTTCCATACTAATTTTGGATACTCTTTTTTTATGTCTGGATTTAGAAATATTTGTTTTATTCGATCAATAACTTCTAGATCTATGTTGATTTCTTTCCCCCTCACCTTTATATTACTTCTTAATATATTTTCTAAGGATCCATATTCTTTAATTAAATCCAGTGCAGTACGTTGACCGATTCCTTTAACTCCAGGAAAAAAATCAGTTCCTATTAAAATACCCATTTCTACTAATTGTTCTCTTGTAATTTTTAAATTTTTTAAGAATTTTTCTAATGAAATATATTCGATATCTAAGGTTTTTGAAGTATCTCTAACCTTTACAGTTCTACTCACAGCAAAATTTCTAATTAAACGTTCTCCTCCAAACAACAATGTATCATAATCCTGAGAAGCACATGCCCATGCATCTCCTAGTTGTACTAAATATGCTGATTGAGCTTCTCCTTCAGAACTTGCATTTATAATAGGAATTCCAAAATAATTTACAAGTTTTTTACTTTCTTCAATCATATTTTCATCTAATTTTGATGTTAATTGTGCATACTTCTTTGCTTCTCTAAAATCCTCAGCTTCTCTAGCTTTAATCATTTTTTCCTTATATTCTTCTTTAATTTTTCTTCTCTCTTCTATTGTATCCAGTTTTAAATCTGAAGGAGTGCCATCAAAGACGAAAATTGGTCTTATATTATGCTCCAAAAAATTAATAGTTCTATAAAATAATCCAGAAAGATGAGAAGTCACATTTCCCTCATCATCCATCAATAAAGTACCATCTCTTTGGCGAATTATTGCTAGAAATTGATAAATTGTGTTGAATGCATCGATAGCTATACGTTTATTAAAGAGGTTTTCAAATGTGATTGTTTTCTTAACTTCATTTACAAGTTCGTTTATTTTAATACCCATTTTTCATCTTTTTTATTACATGACATTTATCATGTAATATTATTAATTTTTCATATATATTTTACACTAAATATTAAGAATTTTTCTGGGTCGTCGCTTTAATTTTGTACCACAAACTTCACATTCCTTATACAAATTTTCAGTTTGATAAATCTTTTTACAATGAGGACAATAAACTTCAAAAATAATCTGCTTTCGAATTCCTTTTTTATATAAAGGGGAAAATTTTAAATTAAGTTCGGAACATAAATTTTCCATTGAATAATCATTAGTGTATAAAATTACATCTTGGTTTTGAGAAATTGAAAGTTCCAAAGTTAAGGCTATTAATTCTTTATCAGCTATTGATAATGCTTTATAGTCTCCTGTTACTTTGGATTTTTCCTCTACTAATTGAAGTGATTTAATACTCGGTTCTTCTACAATCAACTTCTTACTTTCAATAGCAACCTGAATTCTATTTAAAATATTCCTGTTTTTGTTACGATATTTATTGACCTCAATTTCCTCAATTATTTTAGGTGTAGTATAAATCTTTTCTTTAAAAATATTGAAATCTATACCTTTAAAAAAAATATTAGAATCAATAACTAGAATTGAATTCTTCTTCAGGACTGTCATCAAGGGGAACCCTTAAAGTACCTATAATTTTTTTTCTTAAACGTTTAATATAATTTTCACTTAAATTTTTTGAAAGGCGTATAAATTTTATATGAGAATTCGCCTTACGAATTTTAATAACTGTTTTTGGCTGGATTTTTTTGAAAGTACGTTGACCATCTATTACAATTTTTGCATTTAATCGAGGTCTTAATAATTGTATCTCAACCTCACTAGTCATAGGTAAAACTATAGGTTTTAATCCAGATCTAGCGAAGCTATTTAGTGGAGTTATTTGCATAATTTCTAATGGAGATTTTACTATTGCTCCCCCAGCACTAAGATTATATGCGGTGGATCCTACTGATGTAGATATTATTACTCCATCTAAATAGCTCCGGTTTAAAAACACTCCATCGATTTTTACAGATATTTGTAGAACTTTTGAGCTTTTTGATGAGACAATTAATATTTCATTCAAGGCATTATTTAGTTTGATTTCCTCAGAATTTTTAATTAAGTATGGGGTTATTTTGGAACATTTTTCAATTATATACTCATTATTTAAAATTTTAATAAGATCATTAAAAACCGTTCTCTCATTTGATTCATCTAAAAAACCAATCGATCCTATATTTACTCCTAATATTGGAGGAGCATTAAGCTGCGGTAAACTACTCGCTACTCTTAGAATTGTGCCATCTCCACCACAAGATACAATGAATTTTGTATTTACCTCAGTCATTTCACTTAAATCTTTCCCACTATGTGGAAAAATTTTTGGAGCAATTCTTGTCTCTAATTGGACAACTTCTCCTTTTTTAACAAGGTATTCAAATATCCTCTTAGTTAATTTAATGGCTCTTTCTGAATCCATTCTGCATGCTAAAGATACTGCCTTTTTCTCCATTAGTCTCAGTTTTTTAATTATGTTTTTTATAAGACACTGTAATTCTAAAAAAAAATAATAAATTAAATAAAAATAAAATTATTGATTTTTTCTAAAACAAAATAAATAAGGACTTAACCAACAATAACTCTGTTTATTAAAGTTTTCCCAGCAATCTGCCAGTATTCAACTTGAGCTGATGATAATTTGGCGGGATTTTTTTGTAAATCTTTTAATTTAGAAACTAATTCCTCTTCTAAAGGCCAAAGAACATCAAGTGATTCATAAGATTCAAGATCCATAATGTTCATTGACGTATCTTCTATAAAGTTAATTTGAGCATTACCCTTAATTATCTCTGGAACCTCAACCATATGCCCTGAAGGAATAGTTAAAGACCTCTTATTATTATCAAACATTCCTATGCATACAACTCTAACTTTGGCATGACCGTGTTTTCCACTTTTAGATCTTTCCGTACTCTTGATTTGACATGGTTCTTCCTCAACCATGATGTATTGTCCAGCTTTTAACTTTTGTATTTCAGTCCTTCTTATACTCATTATTTCTTAACTCCTCATATATATAAATTTGATAAAAATCTTATACGAATATTTTTAATTTTCACATTTCTATTTTATATATTATTATTTTTAGTCAAAAAAAAATATTAGTTTTTAAAGATATTAATTATTAGCATATAAAATTACAAATGATAAAACAATGGTACTTGAAAAATTAGGACGCTCCTTAGATCAAGCATTAAGAAAGATAAGAAGATTACCGTTGGTTGATAAGAATGCAATTAATGCGTTAATCACAGATTTACAGAGAAGTTTGCTGAGTGCAGATGTAAAAGTCGAATTAGTATTCGAAATGACTGAAAATATTAAAAAACAAGCTATGGACACTCATCTCACAAAAGCAAAACGGAAGGAATATGTTATTACATTAGTACATAATGAATTAATAAAAACATTAGGCGGAAAACCTGCACCAATTAGAATTAAACCTGGAAAAAGTAATGTAATTCTACTTGTGGGAATACAAGGATCTGGGAAAACAACTACAGTAGCAAAATTATCAAGGTTTTATAAAAACAAGGGTTATAAAGTGGCAGCTGTTACAACAGACACATATAGACCTGGAGCATATGAACAACTTGTTCAATTAACAGATCAGATTGGAGTTAAATGCTACGGTAATCCAAATGAGAAAAATGCTATTAAAATTGCTATTAGAGAAACAAAAAGAGCGATAAATGAAGGGAATGACATTATTATTGTTGATACTGCTGGACGCCATAAGGAGGAAAAAGAATTAATGAAAGAAATGTCACAGATTGAACAATCATTAAAACCAAATGAAGTGATTTTAGTAATTGATGGAACTTTAGGTCAACAAGCTTATTCCCAGGCAGAAGAATTTGCTAAAACTACAAAAATAGGAAGTATAATAGTAACTAAATTAGATGGAACTGCTAAAGGTGGTGGCGCTCTTTCTGCGTGTTCCGCCACAAATCAGCCTATAAGATTTATAGGTGTAGGTGAAAAAATAGATGATTTCGAAGAATTTGATGCAACATCCTTCGTTGGAACTTTATTGGGTATCCCTGACTTAGAAAGTTTAGTAAAAAGGGTTCAAGAAGCAGAGGTTGAAATAGATCCAGAAATGGCCAAAAGGATGATGCGGGGAAAGTTTACTCTTGATGATTTATATTATCAACTTAAATCAATAAAAAAAGTAGGCAAGATGAAACAAATTTTAGCAATGGTCGGAGGAGGAAATATTCCCGATGCGTTAAAAGATGATGCTGAGAGAAATTTAGAAAGATGGGAAGTTCTTTTAAATTCCATGACAACAGAAGAAAAAGAAAATCCAAAGATAATTAAAAAAACAAGAAAACGTCGAATAGCAATAGGCAGTGGTACAGATTACTCTGTAATTAATCGGATGCTAGATCAATATAATCAAATGAAAAAATTTATGAAGCGATTTTTACAGTTACAAAAGAAAGGGAAAAGCTTTCCTGGAATGGGTAAAATAGATCCTTCTTTCTTTAGTAAATTAGGGAAAGATTTTAAGTTCTAAAAATTAATATACTATTTGATAAATTTGGTTAATTTTTTATTATTGATTGAAGATATTCCTTATTACTCTAAGAAAGATATCGACTGTGGATTAACTCCTCTTGAGATTTATAGATTATGTTCGACTATAAGAGAAGCTTTTTGTCTTTCTTTTTCAATTAGAAAACAAAATAATTTGATTTTATTTTTTTACAAAACTTTAAGTTTAATAAAATTTCAAGGAAATAAATTAAGATTCTTAGGCTCAGATGAAAGATCTCAAGCATTACTCTTAAATAAAGCAATAATGAAACTTTATGAAATTAAAATTAATCTTAAATGGATTAAATCTACTCCTGGAATTATTGTAAAAAAGTTAGCAGATTTTCAAGAAGGTCTTCAATTTATAAAGGAGATAAGTCAAAATAAAATAATTATAGTAAATGGTTACTATAAGAGTCAAATTTCATTAAAACTTAAAGAATTTATAAATTTAGAATCACTAAATGAATACCTTTATATTTTACAAATTTTCCTCAACGAATCGAAAGCTTCTGATTTTATTGGTTTAATAAAAAAAAAGATTGATTTAAAATTTCTAGTGCTTCCCAAAGTAAAACTTATTGAAGATAAAATTTTATTTATTAATTTTATTATAGATCAACAACTCACATCCTGAAATAATTTTAGAAATGATTTTAAAAAACGTTAAAATTTATACAAATGGAGAATTCCGTGAAGCTATTTTATTAATTCAAAATGAAATTATTGATTCAATATTTTTTGAGCCATCTAATAATAGTCTAAATACGCTTAGGGATAAAAACAACGATAGTATTGAAATTGATTGTGGTCAAAGACTGATTTTACCTGGTATCATTGATATTCATTCTCATTTAAGGGATATGGGACAGATTGATAAAGAAACGTTTAGAACTGGAACAAAAGCAGCAGCTTTTTCAGGTATCACAACAGCTTTTAATATGCCCAATACAATTCCTCCTGCCACAACCTCAGATCGGGTAAAAAATTGGATGAATAAAGCTAAAAATAATATTTACATAGATATAGGATTTATAGCAGGCGTACCTGAAGGAATTAACGAGGAAGAAATAAAAAGAATTATTGAATTAGGAGTTATAGGCTTTAAAATCTATCCATTGAAACCATTAGCAGAGAATGATTGGACTAATCAATCGAATATACAAAAATTAATTAAACTTTCTTCAAAGCTTCAATTTCCTATTTTTATTCATCCTGATTGGCCTTCTTCAAATACATATAAAGAGAAATTACGTCAAATTAATAATCAAAAAGGAAATTTATTAAAAATTCATAATAAATTCCATTCAAATAAACATGAAGCTAAATTTATTAGTTTTATTTTAGATAACTGCTATGAAGTGGTTAAAAAATTTAAGTTACAACCAGAAAAATACCCAATTATTCATTTCTGTCATATTAGTTGTAAAGAAAGCATTAAAGAATTGAAAAATTTTTCTATTAATTATAGTGATTATGCTTCTATTATCACTTTTGAAGTTACTCCGCATCATATATTATTAAATTATGATATTAATTTAGAAAATCCAGGGTATGGCAAGGTTCTACCTCCTTTACGACGTAAATCCCATTCCAAATTTTTATTTGATCAATTAAAAAAAGGAAATATAAAGTTTATTGGAACTGATCACGCACCACATACAATTGAAGAAAAAATGCTCCCATTTTTTGAAGCCCCCTCTGGATTTCCTGGATTTGAAACTTATCTATTTTTATTGTTAGATAAAGTTTTTCGGAATCGATTGCAACTAAGAAATTTGGTTGAAGCAGTGGCAGAAAATCCCGCTAAAAGATTCAATTTGAACCGGAGAGGTTTTATTAAAGAAAATTATTTTGCTGATTTAATCATTGTTGAAAAGACAGAAGATTACCCTATAAATTCTCAGAAGTTTAAAAGTAAAGCAAAATATACTCCATTTGAAAATTCTGATTATTCTAATCGATTAACCTCAGCTAAGATTTGGAAAGTATTTTTAAGAGGTAAAGAGATCAATGTTAAAAATAATCATCCAACCGGTAAAATAATTAGAATGTAAACTATAAATGAATATAGACATATTATTAATATAAAAATTGAAGTTTAAAAGAAGATATGTCAAAGGATGAGATTTTTAGTTTAGATGATGGTAAACAGCTAATAAAGTTCGCAAGAGAAAATATTGAGTATTATTTAGTAAACAATAGAAAATTACCCATACCAGATGACATTAGAAATAAATATTCAGATAAATACGGAGCGTTTATAACCTTGAATAGATATAATGTCTCGGGTAATCCATTAAGAGGTTGTATTGGCTATATTGAACCAACTTATCCTTTATATGATGTAATACATAAAGTTTCAATTAGTTCTGCTTTAGAGGATCCACGTTTTCCATCTGTTACGATTGAAGAAATGGATAATATTGTGATAGAACTTTCTATATTAACACCTCCAGAATTGATTAAGGTCGATGATAAAAAAGAATTCTTCAATAAAATAGTTATTGGAAGAGATGGATTGATTGCAGAAAGAGGAATGAGACGTGGCTTACTTCTACCTCAAGTACCTGTTGAACATGGGAGAAATTGGGACGTAGAAACATTTTTAACTCATACATGTAATAAAGCATGGTTACCAGATGATGCATGGAAAGAAGAAAATACTAAAATTTATTCTTTTCAAGCAATATTATTTGAGGAAAAAAAGCCAAGAGGAGAAGTAGAAAGAAAATATCTAAAACCTTAATTAAATACGAAATTTATAAAGCCGGGATTTAGGAAAAGTTATGGAAAATGTAATTTTAGCAGTTGATATTTCTTCAAATTCAGTTAAAGTTGCCATGGTATCAGATGCTTTAACTTTAAATTCAGTTATAATCCAACCATATAAAATAATCAATGAGGATATTGATGGTCTTGCTAGAAGATTTGATATGGATGAATTATGGAATAAAGTTTTAACTGGAATTCAACTAATTTTGCAGGATTATAGATCTAAGGAATATAATATTATTGGAATATCAAGTTGTGCCCAAAGGATAGCAACTGTATTTCTGGATAATAGAGGGAAAGAGATCTATGGAGGTCCAAACACAGATGTTCGTGGTATAGACGCTGGATATCTCATTGATGAGGAATTTACCGATAAAGAATTATTTGAGATAACAGGCCATAGTCCTTCATTATTATTTTGCCTAGCTCGCTTATTATGGTTTAAAGAAGAAGATGAAGAAAGTTATAATAAAATTGATAAGGTATTAATGCTCGATGATTGGTTAGTTTACCGTTTTTCAGGAGAGTTTTGTACAGATTTATCAACAGCAGCGGAATCTCAAGTATTAAACATAAAGAAAGGTGAATGGAGTACAGATATCATCCAAACCTTTGATTTTAATCCAGAATTCTTTCCTAAAATTGTAGAATCTGGATCAATAATTGGTGAGTTAAAAACTGAGCTAATAAAGAGGTTTAATTTAAAACAAAAAGAAATACCTATAATTAAGACTGGTGGAGATACACAAGCTTCTTTATTAGGAATGGGTGCTATAGAAGAGGGAGACATAGGAATTAGCTTAGGGACAACATCGCCGCTTCAATTAGTAGTAAATAAACCAATAATTGATCCTTATTGTAATTATTGGACTTCATGTCATTCACTTAATAATAAATGGGTAATTGAAGCTCATGCGGGTAATACTGGAGCAAGCTATAATTGGTTTAAAGAAGCTTTTTTAAAAGGTATAACAGATGATATGGATGTTTTAATTGAGTCATATTTGAGAAAAACTGAACCAGGAGCTTTTTCAACTTATGCTTATCTAGGACCTGAGAAAATGAATATCAAAAATCAAACATCAATTAAAAGAGGCGCCTTTATATTTCCACCACCTTCTATGATTTCAGAAAAAGTACCAAAGCTTGAAGATTTTGCTAGAGGTGTTATTGAAAATATTGCTTTTGGTATTTATGAAAATCATCAAGTGTTAAATGCATTAATTGATTTTAAGACAAAAACATATTGTGCTGGTGGAATGGCCAAATCAAATGAATTTTGCAACATTTTAACCAACGTTTTGAATACTAAAATAACAAGTCCTCATATTAAAGAATCTTCCTTCATAGGAATTAGTCTAAATGTATTAAAAGGGTTAGAATATTATCCCGACTATAAAAGCATTATAACTGAATTAATAAAATTTGAAAATTTTAATCCTACCTCGTCAATCTCACAGAGTTATAAAAATATATATAAGCAGTGGAAATATTTTAAACAAAAAATTGATGTATTATAAACTATTAACTTTGAATAAATGATTCTAAATCATGACCTTTTTCCCAATACCACCTAAAAAGTTGTTTTAACCAATTTATAAAAAGTTCACTCGAATCAAATAAACACTGACTATAATCAATTTTATCCTTTTTGCTTAGAAATAAAATGCCTCCTTTATCAGATACTAGAAGTGAGAGCGCCACTTTATTTAAAACTCGAACATTTTTGAATGCATTGATTTTGTTATAAAAAGCGTGTCTATCTTTAAATATCTTCCCGACTTTTACAGAATTCAATAAAATTTTTTGTTCAATTAATGTTTTTACCTCGAACAATTCATTTTTACTTTTTTTTTCAATAATGGGAATAATTGATTCTTGAAATTGATCTGATATGGCCATAATAAACTTCTCAGAATTTTTCACTAAATCTGCCCATATTTGAACGTTATTCATAGTTTGATTACCAAATTTTAAATTCTTTAACTTGCCAATTTGTACAATAAATTGAATAGGTAGCGCATCAACATCATGAATATTAAAAAATTCTTGATAGTTCAGAGCCATTTCGAATGTTTTTAAGATTTTGTAAAAAATCTTACCTATTCCAGATATTGAATACACATTTCCTTCTTTATAGATTAAACCCTTTTTGTACAAACGCCTTAGATGGCGTGAAATCTCAGGGCCAGGTATCTTTAATTCTCTTTCAAGCTGGCTATGTCTTTTTTCTTCATGATATAAACTTTTAAAGACGCGATATCTTCCCTCATTGGTAAATTCAACTAAAACTCTATTGAGATTCAAGATTAAAACCAAATTGTTGGTGAAATTAAATAATTTTAAAAAATTTTTATTTATTATAATATAAAGATTTGTTTAAAATAATTAGTATGTATTAAAATCAATTTATATTTATTAAAAGGGATTATAATAAATACATAAAATATCTACGATTTCTTTAAATCCATTTAATTTCTATTAGATCTAAATTAAATTTAATTAAAGTTCAAAATAAAATATTAGAAAAATAGTGATACTTTTGACTAATTTTGAAAATATTGAATCCTGTTTAAAGGAAATTGAAAATCGTTATTCTAACAATGAAAAAGTAAGGAAAAAGTTAGCAAAATTCAATGAACCCATTCAAATAACATTTATTGATACAAATAGAAAAGTACTAATTCTAATTAACTTTGATCAAGGAATTAATATTAAAGATAATACTGGAGATGATGGAGCTACAGTTAAAATTGATTTTTCAGCAGAACAGGATATGTTAGACTTGTTCAATAAAGAGCTTGGTGCAGTAAAAGCTTATTCAAGTGGAAAAATAAAAATCATTGAGGGAAATATTAGGAACTTAATGAAGCTAAAAAGTTTGATGTTCTAATCTATATCATTTATCCCAAATAATAAAATTATAGGTTGTATTTTAAATAGAATTAATTTTTCAAATTTGAAATTAAAATGAAAGCATTAATCACTGCTAGTATTTCTGATAAAGTCTTAGAGGAATTAGCTACTCATATGGAAATCACATATGAGAGCTGGAGAGATACAGGAATTATTTATTTGGATGCTAAGGAATTAATTGAAAAATTAAAAGAATATGATATCTTTATAACGGCAGCAGATGATTTAAAGAAATCAGAATTATTTGATCATACAAATCTAAAATTAATTGTTTCCTGCCGAGGAGATCCATTTAATGTTAATTTAAATGCTGCTACAAGAGATAATATTCCTGTAATTTTTACTCCCCTTAGAAATGTGGATGCTGTAGCTGAACTTACTATTGGATTTATGATCTCTTTAGTACGAAATCTATCTCAATTAAATATGTTTTTACATTCAGAAAAGTTTGAAATCATTGATTTTGAGGACTGGATTCATCACTATAATCGATTTATTGGTATTGAATTATTAAATAAAACTGTAGGTATTATTGGTTTTGGCCAAATTGGTCGCAGAGTAGCAGAAAGATTAAAATCTTTTGGGGTTAATTTTTTAATTTATGATCCGTTCATACCGGATGAGATTATTAATGAATTGGGTAAAAAAGTTGACATTAACACTTTAATGAGAAATTCTGATATAATCACAATTCATGCAGCTGCTACAGAAGAAAATGATAATTTAATTAACCAAGAACGAATTGGCATGATGAAGAATACCGCATACCTGCTTAATTTAGCTAAGGGTAGCCTTATTGATTATGAAGCGTTATTTAAAGCATTAAAAGAAAAACAAATTGCTGGAGCTGCTTTAGATGTATTTCCACTTGAGCCAATTGATGAAGATAATGAATTCTTGGAATTAGAGAATGTAATTGTCTCTCCGCACATTGGAGGGAATACTAAAGAAGTTATCGAACGCCAATCAAATATGCTTCTTAAAGATATTAAATTATGGTTAAATAATGAAAAACCTAAACACCTTCTTAATCCTGAGGTTTTTAATGAATCTGAAAATAAAGATAGCCCTCACGATATACAAATAGATAATTTAAAAAGAAAAGTATTAGACACCTGTAAGAAGCTGTTAGATGATGGACATGTTATTGGTTCTGCTGGAAATGTAAGCGTTAGGGTTAAAAATGATGATGAAGAATTGATTTTAATTACACCTAGTAACGTTAATTATGATATTATGAAACCTGATGATATCTTATTAATCGATTTTAATGGAAATATTGTTCAAGGCGTAAGAAACCCCTCAGTTGAGAAGCATTTACATTTAGGTATATATAAAGCAAGAGAAGATGTTAATGCGATTATTCATTCTCATGGGGTTTACTCTACTATTTTAAGCACTATTAATTTATCATTGCCTCCAGTTATGGAAGAGCTAATTCCATATCTTGGAGGAGAAATAGCATGTGCCAAATATGAGGAGGCTGGAACAGAAGAGTTAGCTGAAATTGTTTTAGGTAGTTTAGAAGAAAAAAATGCGGTAATATTAGCTAATCATGGAAATATTTGCTGTGGAAGTCATCTGGAAGGTGCTTATACAGTTTTACAGTATTTAGAAAGAGGAGCAAAGGTCTATTATCTTGCAAAGCTTATCAAGGAACCTAATTTGTTACCAGAAGACACAATTGATTATGAAAAGGATATATTTGAAATTTTTAAAGAGTCTAAAAAAATTTAAGCTCGTTCATCCTTCATTACCCCCTAATCTACTTAAAGATTAAGATTAAATTTCTTAATAAAAATAATTTTCGAATCTCTCTTTAAAAATAGTTATCAAATTTATTAAGTTTTGCCGCATAAATAGAAATTAATATAAGAAATTTTTATCACGTATATAGGCAGTTCTTATTCAATTAAGAGGGAATCGAAGATATAATTCAAGATATAACAATTGATAAAAACAAATTAAACTTAAATTATTACTATAAAAAATTACAAAAAGGCGATAATCACGGCTCAAATAAGCGGTGTTGTGGTCCCATCACTCACATTCTATAATAAAGAAAACGAAATAAATATAGAGATACAATCATTATTAATTCGCCATCTTCTTGTTAATGGAGCAGATTCAATATACTTATTTGGAGTTACTGGAGATGGTAGGCTATTCTCAAATAATAGAATAGAAAAGATCAAACTCATTAACTTAACCTTAGAATTGACAGGTGAAAAAATACCTTTATTAGTAGAAGTACTAGGTAATGAAGTGGAAGAAATAATTGACGATCTCGATGAATTAGGGAAAAAATATGATACCCTTAATTTGGTAATAGCCCCTCCTTTAATAGAAAAAAAGTTAGATTTAGAATCTTATTTTACAGAAATTTTTGATTCGATTAGTATTAAAAATTATATTTTTTTATCTAATAATCCTAAAGGATTTACTAGAAATGAACTAAATCCTAAATTTATTAAAAAATTATTGGATATTCCAAATTTTTCTGGATTCATTGATTCATTTGATAATATCAATAATAGCAAATTATATATTCAAATGATTAGTCAAAATTTTTCTCTATTATGTGGAAAAGAGGAAAACTTTCAAAAATTTCTCCAATTAATTCCCTTAAACTTGCGAAAATATTGTGGAATATTACCTAAAATTGGTAATCTAGTAAATATCGCTTCAAAATTATATTTTTGTGCGATTGAAGATAAAATTTTAGATTTACACCAAATACAAGACCAATTAAATGATGTTAGAAATAATATTTATGACTTTAAAATAGACAAGGGAAAAGAGGAAAGAGGTTTAAAATATGCTTTTCTTTATTTATATAAGGATATCATTCAAACTTCTATTGAAGATCACTATAATATAACTCCTGAACTTAATAGAGAATTAGATCAAATTTCTAAAGGAAGAATACAAGCAACAGTAAATTATTTACTGAATCAAAAAGCAATATATCAACTGTATTCTCTTGGTAAAGAGGAAATCTATCAACTAGATGATATTATAAACACATTTTCCAATATTGAAGTTTTAATTAAACAGGGGAAACTCAAAAAAATAATAGGCCCCTATGATGCAGAAACAAATACAATATATCGTGTTAATTTTGAAAATAGTCAATTGATTTTTAGATTTAGAACTTTAAAATCGTTTAAATATGAAAATCTAATTAAAGAAAAGGTTTTATTTCCTCTTTTAGATGGCTCTTTAAACCCAAATTTAGGAAATTTTAGAGAAAAAGTTAAAGAAATAATTGCAGTTAAAAAAGGGGATTATATTTTTAAAAAAGATAATCCTTCTATAATACCAGTGGGTAACTTAATTTATTATGATGAAACCAAACAGCTTATTCCTTATTTATTTTCAATACAAGAATATATCCATGGAAAATCTTTAAAGAATTTGTATGATAAATATAAAGGGGAGATTTTTAGTTTTAACAAATCAAAGTTCCTTAATCTATTTGCTGAAATAGGAGAAATATTAGGAAAGCTACATAACATAAAATTCAATTCATTTCAACCTGATATTTACAATCTCGGCAAAGAGACAAAAAGTAATTGGTTAGAAATTATTAATTCGGAATTCGAAAATCAAATTCAAGAAGCAAAAAAATATAAATTTAATCAAGAGGAGGAATTAAGGGATTTTTTAAAGGAACATCTATATTTACTAGAAAATGAAACTGAACCCGTTTTAATCCATAATGACTTTCAATGGAAGAATATTATTATTAAAGATGATCCAACAAAATTTCAAATAAGAGGAATAATAGACTTTGATAAATGGAGGATAGGGGTACGAGCACAAGATTTTGTGAGAATGGAAAATACCACGTTTAGAACCATTAATCAAAAAGATATAAAACTCAAATTTTATGAGGGTTATCAAAAATATTGTAATATTGATGAGAATTTTTATAAAAAGATTGATATATATTCTCTATTGTCATGTATGAAAGGATATAACAATGCAATGCTAAATCAAGGCAATGCAGATTTCTTACTAGCTGAAATTAAACATAAATTAAATATTTATTATTAATTCTTTTGCTCATATATAACACAAACCATTACTGAAAATTTCCAAGGAGTTTTTGCTCCATTATAAACTAATGATTTGACTTCTTCCGAAGGTTCCTCCCCAAAAAAATCTTTAAAAACCTTCCAAGCAATTTTTCCTATAGAATCGTCATTCTCTAAAATCCTATCAAAGTTTTCTTTTATTCCTGCCCAATAAATTCTTTTTTTATCCATAATATTTTTTAATTCTGATAATCCAAGTAGTTTTTCTAATACTAAATTTTTAGAAATATCTGGAAAATATTGACTGAATTGCTTTGAAATCTCTTCTGGAATTCCGAGCTTTCTATCAAATAAAAAAACCAATCCTATCGCTTTCATATTAATAAAACTGAAATTTTATTTTGATATTTTGATGCAATATAAAGCTTTTATTATTATTTTAGGTTATATCTCATAAAAAAAATATAAATCTAATTTATTTATTAATTGAATTAATTTTATTTTAAAATTGGTTTTTTAAAATTAAAATTAATTCAATATTTTGAAATCTCCTATGTGGATTTAAATGAAAATTTTGTATGTGACCGATATCCATGGTATTAAATGGAAATATGAGCAAATATATCGTAAAGCATTATCTTTAAAAGCGGATCTGGTAATTAATGGTGGTGATATGTTGCCCTTTGGAGACTTTCTAAAACAGGATGACTTTATAATTAATTTTCTTAACAATTATTTCTCAAGATTTGAAGAAGCAAAAATATATTATTTAGGGATGATGGGGAATGATGACTTATTAATTTTTGACGATCTTTTTGAAAAAATCTGTAATAAGTACCATCATATCCATTCGATTGCCCAGAGAAGATTTAAATTTGACAAATTTGAAATTATTGGAATGAACTGGGTCACGGACTTACCATTTGCTTTAAAAGATCGAGCTAGAAAAGATACCAGTAATTTTATTTTTCCAAAACAACTTGGAACACCAGTTATTTCTTCTCCAAATGGATGGATAACAATAAAAGATTGGTATTCGTATGTGGAAAATTTACGTACAATTGAAGAAGAACTTAAAGATTTAGTAATTCCAGATAAGATGGACAATACCATTTATGTATTTCATATGCCCCCCATTAATTTAGGACTTGATATTTGTCATGATGGTCGTAAAGTTGGATCAAAGGCAATTTATGACTTTATAAAAGAAAGACAGCCAAAAATAACACTCCATGGCCATATTCATGAAAGTCCAAAGATTTCTGGACAATGGTATTCGTTTTTAGATAAAACTTTGTGCATACAACCAGGGCAATCATTATTTTTTGAAAAAAATATGATATATTGTATTATAGATACAGAAAAAATGAATTATAAGCGATTAAGCCTTAAGAAAATATAAGGTTTTATATAAAATTACCAAAATGCTTTTTGAAATTTCTTAATTGTTTCTTCTAAACTATCTTCGATTTCTTTCTCAAAATTAGAAAAAATAGATATATCACCATCCCAATTGTTTAAGATTTCATCTGGATATAATTCAAAAAACCTAAATACTATACTCTTCAACTCAACGAAAACTTTCTTTTCTTTTACTTTTTTTGATGAGTTTGCAATAAATAAAAATCCCCTTCTTTTTAATAGGGTAAATCTCTTATTCTGTAATTCAAAATTAGACAAACCATTATTAGTTATTTCTTCAGCAAAAGTATTTAATGCGCTCATTAAACTTCCAAAAAGCTGATCATCAACTTTTTCATCATAAACTCGGTGATATAAAACAATTCCTCCCTCAGAGAGAACCCAAACATCTTGTAAAACTTTAACCATAGAGTCCACCTGTTCTATAAATTTAAATAAAAAAATGGTAACAATCATTATTTGCTTTTTGGACGAATATATCCAAAGAATGCGCCAAGAATCCCAAAAATCACAAAGATCCATGCTAAATAGTAAAAAATTGAAAAAGAGTATTCTTCTCCTCCAAATAAAATAAGTAATCTGTCAACTAAGAAGTTTAATGGAACTAAAATGAAGAAAATAGACATTAAAGCTAATGCTAAAAAGGCATTTTTAAACACTTTTTCTTCTGTTGATTTATAGGATGTATAAGAGCGGATGAAAAATGGAATGTAGATCATTGTTATGTATAGAAATACAAAAAGGAATGCAATTGCATCTAATAACGTATTTCCTCTTTCATAAATTATCAACGAATAAATTGCAGTCAATGCTCCAAAAATTATTACAAAATATTTTTGAATTTTATTATATCCTTTTTCAAATACATTTACTTTAAGTATATACGATATAAATATAGCTATTGCAAAAAATGTAAAACTAATCCTGAAATCGACTATTCTTAGCAATATCCATGATAGTGGGGTGCCAGGGTCAGTTGCGCTTTCATTGTAAACATATTCTAAGCCCGAGTATAAAGCCAAAACTTTAGAGAGCCATGAAAAAATTATTGCTAACATAAAATTTAAGAATATTATAAATAAGTATAATGTTAATCGATGTCTTTTTTGATAATATTTTATCATAATCAAAACTAATACGACTAATGCTATGACAATAATAACTGATTCAAAGACCATACCAATAAATTGTTTCTCAATCTGAAATTGCATAGTTATACATTTATTTATTAAAATTTTGTTAAAATATCAATAAAGCATAATTATTTATATTTTAAGTTTTAGAAAATAGCTTTTATTCAAACCATCTTGACTCTTAGAAACTTATCTTAAAGAATAAACTCTTAATTCATGTTTTATTTTATACAATATATATTCTAATTTAACACTCAAAACAAAATGAGACATAATAATATAGAATTGGACCTTGCGGCTGAACTGGTAAAAACTGCAACAGATATTACAGAGTGGTTTAGAGCAAAAGGTTTTAAATCATTTCAAAAGGAAGATCAGTCTCCAGTTACCTTAGCAGATTATGCTTCTCAATTATTTATTGTTAAAAAATTAAGAGAAAAATTCCCAAACGATCAGATTATAGCTGAAGAAAGTTTTAGTTCGTATATTGACAATAATGTTCAAAAAATTATAAAAAGATGTTATAGATCATTGGAATTAGATTTAATCGAAGATTTTGAAAGAATTCTAAATTATAGAGGTCCTTATTCACCACGTCAATGGACCGTAGATCCTATAGATGGGACGAAGGGGTTTCAAAAGAATTTATCTTATGCTGTAGGGATAGGCTTTATGATCAATTCAGAATTGATTGCTGCTGCTATTGGGGTACCTAATTACAATGAGAAAGGAAGAGCATTATTTATTGCGGAGAAAAATCAAGGTACAAGAGCTTCTTATGGTGAGGAGGATTTTATATCAGTAAGTGTTACAGATAAAAAAAATATTAAGAAAGCAAAAATGTGTCATTCTTTACATTATGATGAGCCATGGGTTACAGAATTTGCCCATGCAGCCGAAATTAATAACTTTATTCAAATTGATAGCATGGCAAAATTTTGTATGGTTGCTGATGGTACTGCTGATTTATATATTAAACCTATGGATAAAAATAGATCTTTTTCATGGGATTTTTTACCAGGGATGTTAATGGTTAATGAAGCAGGAGGGATTGTATCAGATCTAAAAGGGAATAATATAAAGTTTAATAATGAAAAATGTATAATTACAGCACCTGGACTTGTAGCATCCAATGGAAATTTGCATGAAGAGATATTAAAATATCTAAAAGATATAGATTTTTATTAAATTGCCACAAAATTAATTAAATTAGTTTGTTTTACATTTATATCCTTTTTAAGGTTTGATAATTTGATTCCAACTAATCTAACTTTTTTATTTTGTCTTAAAAATTCATTCAATAATTCTAACACAGTTTTCAAGACCTTATCTTTATTTAGAATATGGTAGGAAAAAGATTTAGAACGTGTATATGTCAAAAATCCTCTTAAACGTATCTTTAATGTTATTGTTCTGTAGTATATTTTTTCATCCTCCAATTTTTTATGAATTTTATTATTAATTTCATCCAATTTAGAAAATATTAACTTAAAATCGTCAGTATCCTCAAAAAATGTTCTTTCTTTACTTATTGATTTCCTATCTTCATGAAATTCTTTTACTTCTCTTTTATCAAGACCATTAGCTATTTTCCAAATCCATTCTCCATATTTTCCAAATTTTTTAATTATTTTATTGAGTGGGGTTTTAATAATATCTCCTATAACGAAAATTCCATTTTTATTGTAATAGATTTTCGATTTTTTACCTATTCCTGGGATGCGAGTAATTTCTAAATCTTTTAAAAAAATTTGAATATGAGATGGTTCAACAACCGTTATACCATCTGGTTTTTCATAATCTGAAGCAATTTTTGCTATTGATTTTGTGGGACCGATCCCAACAGATAGTGTAATCCCAACTTTATTGAGTATTTCTTCTTTTAGCTTTAACGCATGCATTTTAGCTTCAAGATAATTTTTACAAATATCAGACACATCTAAATATGCTTCATCAATCCCAACTTGTTCAAAAGTAGGAGAATAGTTTTTAATGATATCCATTACTTGATCTGAGACTTCATAATATTTTTTAGAACTTGGATATAAATAAATCCCATGAGGACATAATTTATATGCTTTAGAAATTGGCATAGCAGAATGAAGACCATATTTTCTGGCCTTATAATTACAAGTACTCACTACACCCCTACCTTTTCCCCCTTTGGGGTCCGCTCCTATAATAATAGGTTTTCCCTTTAATTCAGGATTATCACGTTCTTCAACTGCGGCAAAAAAACAATCTAGATCACAGTGAAATATTATCCGATTCATTTTTTATGCATAGAGATTTGGAAAAAGAATCAAAATATCAACAGATTTTATATATTAATATAATATAAAAAAAAAAAGACTTCAGAGAATTTTTAAAATACTCTATTAGGTATTATGGTACACATCTTTTTAATTAATTTTTTATTTATTATCATATGTCTAAAGAAAAAGAAAGTTTATTTAGAACTGAAGTCGTATGGGGTGCAAAAACAATATATAAAAAGGGTTTAGTAGATACTGGGGAAGGGAATGTAAGTGTAAGATACGGAAAAAAGGAGGAATTGTTTATCACTCCCTCCTTTAATAATTATGAAACTTTAACAGAAGAACAAATTGTACATATGAATTTTGATGGAACCCCTTTAAGTAAAGGAAAATTACCTTCTACTGAAGTAAAAATGCACTCTCTTATTTATAGATCCCGTTCAAAAGTTCATGCAGTAATACATACTCATTCACCTTATGCAACTATGCTTTCAGTCAACCAAATGAATATACCTATTATAATGGAGGAACAAATCGCATTTTTAGGAGGCTCAATCGATATATCTTCATTTGGAGAAGCACATACAGAAGAAGTAGGAGAAGCTGCTCTTAAGGCATTAGGAATTAAAAATGGAGCACTTTTAGCTAACCATGGAGTAATTGTTTGTGGAAAATCAGTAGAACATGCTGTAAAATTTGCTGAATTAGTTGAAAAACTTGCAAAAATATATTGGGGTGCCTTACAAGTCGGTAAACCTAAAGTAATATCCGCAGACCAGCATGTTAAATTCAATAGGCTATTTGAAAGTCTGTTTGCAAATTACCCTCGGACAATGCAAAAATAAAGATTTTTAAACTTCATAATTATGGAATTAGGTATAAGTAGTTTAGGATTTATTATTGAGTTGGGGGAATTAAATAAGTATAAAAATGTTTTAGATTTGCTATTTGATTCTACAGAGGCATGCCTTAATGCCGCTGAACTTAGTAATATAAAAGTTGTAGAATTAGTAATTGATCCTCCAATAATTTTAAATGGTGAAAGAATGAATGAATTTAGTGAATTAATAAAGTCCTATAAAATTAAAAAACAAATTCATGGCCCTTTCATAGATATAAATCTTTGTTCTCATAATGATATTATATTAACTGCTTCAATTAAATCATATATTGAAATGGCTAAAATTTGTAATGATATTAATGCTAAAATGATGACTATTCATCCTGGTTTGGCTAATTTTATGATTTCCTCCATAAGAGAATATAACAAAATTCAATTGACAAAAGCAATTAATCAATTACTAAATTTTACATCTAATTATGACTTAATGATCTGTTTAGAAAACATGCCGAAGAAAGCAGATATCATGTTAGATACGGCAGATATTGAGGAAATTTTCTCAAATATTAATCGTAATGATCTTTATATGACTTATGATACAAGTCATTTTTATACAAACGATGGTAATGTAGAATTATTATGGAAAAAATTACATAAAAAAATAAAAAATATTCATTTAGTAGATAACTTCACTAAAGATTCTGATACTCATCCACCATTAGGGAAAGGAAAAATAAATTTTAATAGAATATTTGAAATAATTAAGAGTTATAATTATAAAGGACCTTTAATAATTGAAATTTCCTCATTTAAGCATCTACAAGAGAGCATAAATTTTATAAATAAATATATCTAATTAATGTGATTAATAATATAGAACGCAAAACAAATATTATCTATAATACAAATTATTTATGTTTCCAAACCAAAGGAGAATTAAGAGATGAAAATAATATCCCTACAAATTAATGACGATTTATTAGAAAGATTTGAACGTGTTCGATTTCAAAGTGGATTTAATTCTAAAAGTGAAGCTCTTAGAGATGCAATTATAAAATTTATTGAAATTAAGGAAAAATTTGAAAATATGGAAGGATATAAAATAATGACAATCAATTTAGTTTATCCGTTTAAAGATGTAATTGCAGATGAAGTTTCCGAAATTTATAATAGATTTCATTTAATTATAAAGGCTATTACAGATTGGAGAATTGCTGAAAAGAAAATTGAGGTAATTTTAGTTGTTGGAGATTTCCTTAGTATAAAAGATTTATATAATAATATCGCAAAAATCAAGGATGTAATCTGCTCTATCCATGAAATTATCATTGATTAGATTTAATCAAAACGAAGGGATAAATCTACTTGTGTGGATGGAAATTGTGTTAAATTACCTATACTAATAATATCTGGTTCTGCGATGATATAATCAACTATTGTTTCCTTATTAATACCTCCTGATACTTCAATTATTACATTATCACGTAATTTATGGTTTCGCAAAATTGTAATGGCATCTTCCACTTGATCAGGAGACATATTATCAAGCATTATAATATCTGCTCCATTTTTTGCTGCAATTAAGACATCATCAACATTTTCAATTTCAATTTCAATTTTTTTTGAGAAACTTGCTTTTGTTTTAACTTCTACTAGTAATTTCTTCACATCTCCGTTATAATATTTTAAATGTGTGTCTTTTAATATTATCATATCATCTAGAGAGAAGCGATGTGTTTCCCCTCCTCCCATTAAAACAGCTTTCTTTTCAAATATTCGAAGTCCTGGAGTAGTTTTACGTGTAGCTGCAATCTTCACATTCTTTCCAGAGGCTTTTACTAGATTTACATATTCTCGAGTAGTTGTAGTAATAGCACTCATATGAGTAGCTAAATTTAACCCTACCCTTTCTCCAATTAAAATATTTTTGGTATTACCTTTTAACTCTAAGACAATATCTCCTTTCTCAATACTTTCCCCATCTTTTTTTTTGAAATTAATATCTACCTTTAAAATTTCAAAGAGTATTGCTAGTTCTTCTAAACCAGAAATAAAACCATTACTCTTAGTAATAATTTTAGCACTAACTGTTGAGTTGTCTGGTATAAAATTAGATGAAACATCAATAAAATTGCAGTCTTCCTCGATAAATTCTCTTATCTTCCTTTCAATAATTAATCGATTAAAACTCATATTTTTGAAGGAAATTATATATGGTATTATTATTATAGATTAAACCTTAAATAAAATTATGGTAAGAACGGAGTTAGTTTTTATAAAAAATAATGAAATCAAACTTGAGGCAGAATATTTCCAGTCAAAAAGGAAATTCAAAAAAGCAAATATGTTAATTATACATCCACATCCTCAATTTGGAGGAAATATGTATAATAATATTGTATCTGGAGTTTTTAATAAATTTATTCAAGAGGATATCTCTAGTTTAAGATTTAATTTCAGAGGAGTAGGTAAATCCAGTGGAAATCATACGAGCGATAGGAATGAATTAAGCGACGTTAAAGCTTGCGTTGATTTTTTAATAAATGAAAAAAAAGTCGAAAACATATTCTTATGCGGATATTCTTATGGAGCTGCAATTGGTTGCTCTACGATTAATTATTCAGATAAAATTATTGCCTATGCTGCTATTTCTTTTCCTTGGGACTTTATGGGAAGTAAATATAAAAAACTCTCTCAATCAGATAAACCAAAATTTTTTTTACAAGGAAATAGAGATGATATTGCATATTTTGAGAGATTTGAGATTCATTTTAATGATTATCAAGATCCAAAATATTTTCAAATAATAAATGGAGCAGATCATTTTTATAGGGGATATGAATCTCAAGTAGCTGATAAAGTATATGAATTCTATGTTTCTTTAACTTAGCAAAATATTTTTAAGGAAATTTAACCAGAACTTTTCCGAATTGTTTCCCCTCGTTTAGGTAATTTTCGGCTTTAACTATATCATCAAAATCGAAGGTTTTATCAATTATAGGATCTAAATATCCTTTAAAAATTAAGTTCATAACTTCTCTGAATTCATTTTGGTTTCCCATAGAGGAGCCTTTTATTTCCAAATGTTTCCAAAAGATATGTCTAATGTCTATTTCAGCTAAGGGACCTGTAGTGCTTCCTGGTGTAATTAAACGACCACCTAATCTCAATAGACGTAAACTAGTTTTAAATGTAGCTTTACCTATACTATCTATTACAATATCTACGCCTTGCTTATTTGTTAGTTTCTCGTAAACAAATTTATCATAATTAGGTGTTTCTTTATAATTAATTACAAAATCAGCCCCAATATCTTTAGCTTTTCTCATTTTTTCTTGATTACTGGTTGTTGCAATAACAGTTCCACCAAAATATTTAGCAATTTGAATTGCAGCTGAAGAAACACCACCCCCAGCTCCATGTATAAAAACAATATCACCTCGACTCATTCTGGCTTGTGTTTTTAGCATTCTATAAGCTGTTAGAAAGGTTAAAGGCGCTGCTGCAGCTTTATCAAGTGTAAAACTACTTGGTAATTTTAAAACATTAACTTCGGGGACTTTAAAGTATTCAGCAAAAGTTCCCCATCCATATTCTCCCATTATAGAAAAATCTTTACAGTAAACCTGTTTACCAGAGAGACACATATGACATTTTCCACAACTGGTTCCTGGATTTACAGAGACTCTATCTCCCTCTTGAAAATTTGTTACCTCAGACCCTAATTCTTTAATTATCCCACTTCCATCTGATCCAAAAACGTGAGGCATTTTAAGGTTTAATCCTGGCCATCCATTAATTAAGAACAAATCAATATGATTTAAAGCAGCATATTTCGTTTCAATTAGTACTTCATTAGCTGCTATTTTGGGAGCATTCACCTCCCCTACTATTAATTTTTCTATGTTACCATGTTCTTTAATAAAAGCAGCCTTCATATTCTTTTAATTGCTACAATAGCAATTAAACTTCACATTTCTAAATTATAAAAAAATCAATCTCATTAATTATATTAACAATGATAAATGAAACAATATTAAAAATCAAATCGAAGAAAGCTTTTCAAGATCATCACGACTGTTGTCCTCAGCCCAATCTAAAAGTTGATCGTAATATTTTTCAATATCTTCAGATTCAGGTACTTTTGAAAGCACTGCTAGAAGAAACTGAGTTTTCTGGTCCGTCATAGTTATATTTCTGCAAACGATAAAGTCATTTAAATATTTTATTTTCATGCTTGTAAGTTGAGATAAACTTAATTCTTCAGATGCTTTGTAAGCTGCATCACTTAGTAATGAACCCATGGCAGCAATCACTCTTTCATCAACATCATCGGCTTTTTGCGAAGCCAGTACCAATCCCGTGGAGGTTGAAAACAAAGAGGCTCGAAAATTACCATTATCATTTAATTCTTTAAGGACCATTTCTAATCTGCTAACCATAAGAAAAATCACATAATTTTGTTTATTGAATGATATTATCGCGTAATATATCTTGTATAATAAATATGAACTTTCTATTATTTAATTTTAATTAATTTTATAATTAACTTATTTAATTTTATATATTTAGATTAATTAAAAAAGTCGTTAAAATCTCATCCTTATCTATATTTAGGGTAATAACACTTGGTCTTGCTTTTGGAGTATCAAACCCTTTTTTCTGGGGTGGTGCTTTTGGTTGAGTAGGACTTCCAGGATTAATAATTAATGTATTATAAGGAGTTCCCTTTATCATTGGTTGGTGGGTATGACCCGTAATTAATATATGTAAATTATTATCTTTGAAAAATTCTTCTATACCCTTTGGTAGTATATGAATTACTCCAATATTGTATTTACTCACTGAAAATTTAATAAAATCTGGCAAATTTTCGATTTTATCTTTATTTCCACGTACACATTTAGTTGGAACAATTTTTTCTAGTTCATCCAAAAAAGCACTAATGCATACATCTCCAACATGAATAATCTCATCTACATCTTTGAATGCTTTTTTTAATTGATCTATTAAATTTCTATACTTGAGTATTTCATCTTTAGAAGTAATATGAGTATCTGCAATTATTCCGAATTTAACCATAATAATCCTAACTTTTTACATTAAAAGAATACTAACTAGGAAGATAATGGCTCCAAAAAGGAAGTCTGCTAGAATTCTAACAATTTTATGTGTGGTATTCTCTTTAATTCTTATATCATTCTTAAAATAAGAACCAAATTCTTTAGATCCAATAGATAAACCTTCTTTAATCCTAGGAAATTGCCAAATTAACAATATTACGCTAATTATCAGTAATGGGCAGTATAAAAATAGTGCTGTATAGATAAAGTCATTTCCGTGCAAATAATTCCATACGGCATGCAATGTAATAATATTATTAACAGCATGGGCGAAAATAGCAGGGAAGAGCCACCTTTTTCTTATTACAAGCATTGCCAAGATAATCCCTACAAAAAATGATTGTAGAAACCAAATTAAAGGGTAAATAATGGGTAAATTAATTGTATACGGTGTAAATAGATAATTAAAATGACCTAAACCAAAAGAAAAGGAAGATATTATTACAGCAGACATATTATGAATATAATCACTTCCTCTATTCGCTAAGAATCCTCTATCTCTTGATTCTTCATATATAGAAACACTAACTTGTACTATTAATACAGAAATGATGAAAATATCATAGTCATTTATTAGATAAGAGTTCAAAGAAGTTGGAGAATAAACATTTAAAGCAATTATAGAATATTCTAATAAATCAGGTAAAAATAAGTAAGTAAAAAAATCTAATGGGATAAAAACTAAAAATAATAGAAGAATGCCATATAAAAGTTGATACTTATAATTGTTTTCTGAAATACTAAACAATCTTAAAAATTTTTTTGAAGAGCTGATATCCTCCTTTATTATTAATTCTTTCTTTTGTGGTTCGAAGGCAAAATTAGAAACAAATAGGAAAGTTGGAATCGCAGCTACAATAAGCAAAGCTCTAAATAAAAAATATAAAGGTTCATAAGCTTTTGAAGTTGTATCTACTATTAAATTTGGTAGGATTAGGAGTATTAAAAAAAAAATAAATATCCCAAGGTATATCGTTAGAACTTCTAAAAAGAAATAAAGTCTGTGCTTAAATATTGATTTTATTGAGCTCTTAGGCTTTGCCATAAATTAATCGCGTATTAGTTAATATGAATAACATACTATTGATTTAAAAAATTTTAAACTTTATTATTTTATTGTTTTGAATTCTTATGTTAAATCATAACTAAACGATCCAAATTCTGATTTTATTTCTACTACATTTTTATTTTGCTTTGATCTCTTCTCACATTGACCTATAACTTTTGCATTAATTTTGTATTTTTTGGCAATATTGATGATATCCTTAGATATAGAATCATTACAATAAATTTCCATTCTATGTCCCATGTTAAAAACTTGGTACATTTCATTCCATGGGGCTTCAGATGATTTTTGAATAATCTGAAATATTTTTGGGATTTTAAACATATTATTCTTAATATACTTTAAACCACTCCCGAATTTTAATACCTTTGTCTGTCCACCACCAGTATTATGGATTAAGCCATGCAATTCTCTCTTAAACCTTTTTAATACATCCAATAGAACTGGGAGGTAGGTTCTTGTTGGAGAAAGAAGTGCTCTGCCGATTGTCATATTCAGATCTTTAAGTTCATCTGTTAATAAGTAGTGTCCAAAAAAAATCGATTTCTCATCAATATTAGAATCAAAACATTCGGGATATTTTTTATAATAATCATGAGAAAACACTCCATGTCTAGCTAAAGTCAATCCATTACTTCCTATTCCACTATTATATTCCTCCTCGTAGGACGCTTTTCCATAACTAGCTAAACCTATTATTACATCATCCTTTTGTATATTACTAGCATCAATTATATTATCTCGTTTAATTGATGTGAATATGGACGCATCAACTAGTAACGTTTTAACTATATCACCTACATCAGCAGTTTCACCCCCACAAGTAATTATATTTAACCCAAAATTAGAGAGTTTTCTGCTATAAGATTCATATTCATTAATAATAGTACCAATAACATCTCCAGAAATTAGATTACTATTTCGGCTGATGGTATTCGATAAAAAAATATCCCCCGTTTCTCCAACACATAATATATCGTCTATATTCATAACAATAGCATCTCTCACGATACCCCTAAAAACTGATATATCATTTGTTTCTTTATAATACATATAAGCCAAATTAGCTTTTGTACCTGCTCCATCAGAATGAAAAATGGAGCAATAATCATCTCGATTATAGACATCTCTAACAATTTTACAAAAAGCACCGGGAAATAATCCCTTATCTAGTGATGTAATTGCTTTATGGAGTTCCTCCTTTTTGGATGAAACTCCTAACTGAGAATAAATATCCTTATTATTTGTCATTTTAAAAATCAAATTTATTTTTAAGAAATTTTATTAAATCTTCAGTTTGAACAACGGATTTGCCAATATATTTATGAGGGTCTAGTAAATCATCCAATTCTTCCTTAGTGAATTTATCTCTAATCTTATTATTTTCAAGTAAAATATCTTTAATCAAGCGATCTTCTTTTTTAGATATAATGGCAGATTGTCTTAAGATTTCATGCCCTTCTTGCCTTCCTATACCTCTAGCAACTAATTTCACCATTACTTTTTCAGATAAACAGGCGCCTTTTGTAAGGTTAAGGTTCTCTTCGATTTTATTCATATCGAATTCGATATCTTTTAAGTTGTTAGTCAATTGTTTTATCATAAAATCTAATAATATAAAATTTTCAGCAAAGATGATTCTTTCATTTGCAGAATTTGTAATATCTCTTTCATCTTCAAGTATAACATTATCTAATGCAGGAATTACGTTTGATTTAAGTATCCTTGCTAAACTACAAATTCTTTCAGATTTATGGGGATTTCTTTTATGAGGCATCGTTGAACTACCTACTTGAGCTTTTTTGAATGGTTCAAACATCTCGGATATTTCAGTTCGTTGTAAAATTCGAAATTCTGTAGCTATTTTTGCTAAGGTTTGACCAATTAAAGAGGTTAAAAGTATTACCTCCGCATGCCTATCTCTTTGAATTATCTGATTTGCAATTAGGACAGGACTTAAATCAATTTCTTTCATTACTTCTTTTTGCAATTTAATACCATAATCTCCAAAACTCGCCATAGTTCCAACAGCTCCTGACATCTTTCCATAAGAAATACGCTCAATTACCTCATTTAAGCGATCAAGGTGTCTATTTACTTCATAAGCCCATACACCAAATCTCATACCATATGTCGTAGGTAGAGCATGTTGTCCATGTGTTCTTCCAATACAAACAACATTCTTATTTTTATCCATTAAAGAAATTAATTCCTTCATTAGAAGTAATAGCGATTTTTTGATATTTTTAAGCGCTTCCTTTATTTGTAAGGCTAATGCTGTATCTTCAATATCATAACTTGTTGCCCCTAAGTGAATATATTTACCCGCATCACCTTCACATTGTTCTGTTAATGCTTTTATCATAGCCATTAAATCGTGATGGATTTCCCTATCAATTTCTTTCACACGCTCTAATTTCACATATTTCAAATTGGATTTTTTAACAATTTCTTCTGCTACTTCTTGAGGTAAATTACCAAACTTCGCATGAACTTTTGCTAAAACACCCTCAATTCTTAACCAATTTTCTAATTTTTTCTCTTCTGTAAATAACTCAGCTATCTCAGTGCGATAACGGTTTTCAATCGGATGAACAAATTTATGACTCATATCACTCAACTTTGACCTTTCTAATTTAGATTAAGTAAAATTTTAATATTATCTTTTTTATTAAAAAGCTGATATCTTATTTGAGTAGGATTACCAATTTATGCTTTAATTAGTAGAATATTCAATCCTTAATAATGAATTCCTATGTATTTTATATAGCAAATCACTAAATTTTTTATCTTAATTGAATTTTAAATCTATCTCGCTTTCTGTAATTTGGAATGCAGAATATTCAGAAATATTATTTCTATAGATGCTATCATTGCGGAGAATGGTATTATATTAATAAAATAATAAAAACAAAGAAATGTTGGAAGTGTAATCGTTCATTCCAATTTAAAAATTCAGCAAAGTTCTCAAAAGAGTGTATACTTTCTCAAGCAATTAAAATTATAAAACATCTAAAAGAGAAAGCAGTAAAGGAAAACTTAACAAAATATCAGAAAGGAATTCCAAAAGAAATCATTTGAATTGAACTAATATAAAGAATAAAATTCTTTAATTTAGTATTATTCAATCTTTTTATTAGATTTGTTTTTTTTTACAGTCGCAATGCAAATACTATTATTAGCTGTGTACAATGGAAATTGCTGATGAATTAAAAATATATGATGATAATTTGGTTAAAGAACTTTCAAATTTAGCTAGAAATAATATTGAATATTGGGATATTAGAACGGCTTTAAATAATGGAACAGTTTTAAGTTTCACAAATCAACGAAGTAAAGAAATTAGCTCATATGAGACTTTAGAATGCGGAATAAGAGCATTTATTAATGGAGGATGGGGTTTTTGTGTCATAAAAAAAATAGATAAAAATAATATTATAGATGGTTTTTTAAAAGCGATAAAATTAGCAAAGAAATCACAATCTCTATGTAAATTTCAATTTAATATAAAAGAAAGTGCTCCACTTAATAAAAAATTTAAAATTAAAAGCTTAAGGAATTTAGAAAGCATTGATATTAAAGATAAAATTGAAATTGTAAAAATCCATGAGGATATTTCTTCAAAATATTCTAAAGAAATAAAAAATACCCGTACAGTATATTTAGATGGATATTTTAAAAATTTATTTTTAAATTCATTCGGAAGTCATGTTTATCAGGATCTAGAAGTTTTACGTCTTTTTTCAGCCGTTTATGCTCAAAGGAAAGGATTAATCCAAAACGCAATGAATTCAGTAGGAGGGGTAGGGGGATTTGAAATATTGGAAACAGAGGATGCTCAAAATATAAGTTTAAAATCAGCAAAACAAGCGATAATGCTTCTAGATGCTAAATCTCCTGTTGGTGGTAAATTTAACGTTATAATGGATCCTAAATTAACAGGAACATTCATTCATGAAGCTTTTGGCCATGCTTGCGAAGCAGATATTGTTTTAAATAAAGAAAGCATATTAGAGGATAAAATTGGAAAAACTGTTGCAATTGAAGAAGTAAATGTTATTGATGATCCAACTATAGGTCAAGGTAAACAATTCAAATTACCATATGAATTATATGGGAGTTATAATGTGGATGATGAGGGGATTCCTTCACAAAAAACCGTAATAATTGAAAATGGTGTTCTTCGAAACTTTTTACACAATATAGAAACAGCATCCAGAATGTCAATAGAGCCTAATGGTCATGGGAGGGCAAATTCAAGTGTTGCAATGCCTCAAGTCAGAATGGGATTCACCTATTTGGAGCCAAAAGATTGGAAGTTGGAGGAAATGATTGAAGACACAAAATCTGGAGTACTTTGTGAGGATTTTCAGTATGGATATACAGATACCACCACTGGAAATTTTCAATTTAAATGCAAATTTTCTTACAGAATTGAGAATGGAGAGAAAAAAGAATTAATGAGAGATGTATCTCTTTCTGGAATGACATTAGAGGTTTTAAAAAGAATTACCGCTATTGGGGATAGAAGTACTTTTAATTATTCTGATGGCATATGTGGGAAAGGTGGTCAAGGTGTTCGAGTTTGTGATGGTGGACCGTTTATTAGAATTGAGGACATTACGGTGGGAGGACTTAATTAATGCAAAATAAATCTGATATTTCTAATCTCGCATTATTCGCACTTAATATTGCTGAAAAGTTAACAGTAAAATTCGCTGAAATATATTTTTCTCTAAGTGATTATTTAAATATAGATATAGAAGAAAACTCAATAAAAAATAATGAAATTGGGAGCGATCTGGGGGTTGGAATTCGTGTTATTAATCAAAAGGGTTCATTAGGGTTTGCATATACAAATCGACTTGAAAGAAAATATATTGAGAATATGGTTAAAACTGCCATCAGTATGATGAGAACCGGGACTGAAGATCCTGATTTTAAAGATTTACCACCTAAATATGAGGTTTATAAAACCGTTAATGGTTTATATGATAGAGATATAAAATATTTATCAATTGAGGATTCAATACTATACGCAGAGGATTTAATCAATATATGTGACAAAGACGATATGGCAATTTCCCAATCTGGTAATTTCTCATCTAGTTATAATAAAACTTTTATCTTCAATTCTAATGGTCTTAATATAGACTCAAAAACTACAATTAGCTCTATTTCTTCACATGTTATTGTTAAGGATAAAATAACAAATGATACTTCTTTTGGTTTTGAAAGTCAGATTGAAAGGAATTTAAATGATATTAATGGTAAAAATGTTGTTAAAACCGCACTGAAAAATGCGAAAAGGAATTTAAATAGAAAGAAAATAAAAAGCATAAAAGCACCATTAATTCTTACCCCGAAAGGGGTAATTAGTTTCATTTTAAGACCACTAGCTTCAGCTATCAATGCAGAAACCTTCCAGTACAAAAGAAGCTTCCTGGTTGACAGGAGAGGCGAATATCTTGGACCAGATTTTTTAGATATTGAGGATAATGCTTTAATTGATGGTGCTGTAGGATCCGCTACATTTGATGGAGAAGGTGTACCTTGTAAAAATAAAAGAGTTATCGAAAAGGGTAAATTCTTAAAATCTGGCTTATTACATAATAGCTATACCGCAGGAAAAGAGGGTGTTGAGAGTTCTGGAAATGCAGCACGTGATTCATATAGTTCTCTTCCAGCTATAGGCATTACAAACTTGATTCTTCAA
>JBHLOI010000085.1:0-11825 GCA_048940645.1 Promethearchaeota archaeon
CTTCTATTTTCAAACATCTTATAAGGAGTTGTGCTACTAGTCGCCCCATAAAGCGTGGTTGGAGCCCCTTGACCACCAGTCATAGCATAAATACTATTATTAAAAATGAAAATGATACAATCAAGGTTTCTGCGACAAAGATGAATAAAATGATTACCGCCAATCCCTAAGCAATCCCCATCACCAGAGAAAATAATAGGCTTCATATTTGGATTTGCCATTTTTATTCCTGTAGCAACCGCAGGAGCTCTACCATGAAGAGCCAAAATCTTCTGTATTTTTGCATGAATTAATAATAGCATTTGACTATAGCAACCAATTCCGATTATAGTTGGATATAAATGAGGATCTAGTTTCTTATCTTCAAATATCCGGGTGAAAATATGACCTATTATACCATATCCACAACCAGAACAAAATCTTGTAGCAAAATTTTTATACATACTTCCTCCATATGAAAAGATTACATAAGGATGTTCTGGTTTCTCATTAGGAAGCATTCGACCAATATCTGGCATTATTTAGCCACCTCCCTGATTATATTTAAAATGTCGTCTGGATGGTGAAATTCACAAACCTTAGGTATCTTTATAACAGGAGTGTCAAGTTTAGTTACTCTTTCAACTTGTTCTGCAACATATCCAGTATAGTTTAACTCAGGAACGATTACTGCCCTTGCATCTTTAACAACTTGTTTAACCTGTTTATCAGGAAAGGGCCAAACAGTAACCAATCTAAAAATACCTACTTTGATATTTTCTTTTCTAGCAATATCGACAGCTCTATAACTTGAGCGTACTGGTAAGCCATAAGCAATAATTACAATATTAGCATCATCTAATTTGTATTGCTCAGTAATACAGATTTTATCTTTATTTTTATTTATCTTATCCATAATTGCTTCCATAAATTGCATAGGTTTAGGGGTTGGTAATCCTTCATAATTATGAGGTTGATGAAGAAACATCCCTGGACAATAGTCAGTTCCCATTTGAGGAGGTTTAGGGATAATTAATTTTCCTGTTATATCATCTTTATAGGTAAATTTCTTAACAAATTGATCAGGCGGAGGTAATTCTCTATTAATAACTCTTTTTAGAATTTCTTCTTTTGAAGGGATGTTAACTATCTCATGTAAATGACCTAAATATGCATCCGATAAAATATATACAGGACATCGGTAAGTTTCAGCATAATTAAAGGCTATTATTGTTAAATCATAAAGTTCTTGACAAGACATTGGTGCGAGTGCAATTACTTGAAATTCTCCATTTCCAGAAAAACGCACCAAACCTATATCGTTATGATGTGGTTCTGTTACGAACCCAGTTCCAGGGCCATTTCTCTGGACATCACAAAAAACAAACGGTACTTCCAGATTTGCAGCCATAGATATTGTTTCTACCATCAATGATAACCCCGGTCCCGACGTAGCAGTCATTGATTTTACGCCTACTAAAGAGGCTCCTATTACCGAGTTAATAGAAGCTAGTTCATCTTCCATTTGCATACAAACTCCTCCAACTTGGGGTAATCTTACCGCTAAATGTTCAATTACTTCTGTACTGGGAGTTATTGGATATCCACCAAAAAATTTTAATCCTGATGACATTGCTCCTTCTGCCATTGCAACATTTCCCATCATCAAATGCCTTCCTTCTGGTAAAAATCTTTTTCCATTTCCATTATTCATTTCATATCCCTCCTTATGTTTTGGCTTTTTCAGCTAATTTGTCCTCCCCCTCTTCTAAAACATAAATACACCATTCAGGGCATCCAAATTCACATCTCCGACAACCAGTACAATATTTTGCTTTATCCTCTTTTACTCTTGGAATATAAGCAACTCTCATATTCAATTCATCTCCAATTTCTAAAATACCTGTTGGGCATACAGACACGCATATAGCACACTGGTCTCCGCCACATCTATTTTTATTAAAAAATAATGTAAATTTTTTTTCCTTATTTTCCACCAATTTTGGAATTTTTAAATCAACTCCAAAAAAATTCTATTGAATTAAAAAATAATTTAATTGTTATAAATTTCAGTTTACTTCAAAATAAGTATTACTTAAAATAACTTAAGGCAAAATAATTAAAACCTTTTTTTAAATTGAGATTATATCTTTATTATGAATAAAATAATTTTCTTAGGTTGTTTATCAAGTACTAAATATAAAAATACGTGCGAGAATGCGAAAAAAATTATTAAATTTTTAGATAATGATTATCAGGAGTTGAAAAATCCTCCTTGTTGTGGTGCTCTTGCTCATCAAATCGTATCCGTCGAAGAAATAAGAGATCACGTAAAATATGTAAATAATTGGTTTAAAGATAATGATATAAACCAATTGATTACCATATGCGCAGGTTGCTATAATTATCTTACAAGATATTATCCTGAACATTTAGGAATAGATTTTAATATTAAAGTAATGCATTTGCTCCAATTTATAAATAAACCTGAAAATTTGAAAAAGTTGAACCTAAAATATTCAGGTAAAAAATTAAAAATATATTATCATGATGCATGTCATTTGAGAAATGCAGAGATCCCAATTATTGATGAACCACGAAATATTATTAATTCAATCCAAGGAAACATTGTTCTCGGTGAAATGGAAAACAATAGAATAAATTCTCTTTGTTGTGGAGCAGGAGGGGGAGTATATTCAATTTTTAAAGAAAATAGTGATTTCAGTTCTAAATTAATTTTTGATCAAATGAGAATGCCTAAAGCCTTGCTTACCGCTTGTCCCTTTTGTTATACTTCTTTTATAAGAATTAAGGAAGAAAATAATATTAAAACGCCTGTAATTAAATTCGAAGATTTCATTTTAAAATTAATGGAAGGAGTTGATCCTATAAGTGTCTGAAAAGGGAAAGGAATTATATAATGAAATTAAAGACAAATTGGAAGAATTGCAAATTGAAAATTCAGCTTATGCTCAATTTAATGAAATATGGAAAATGGCATGTGCTATCAAATATAAATCATATGATTTAAGGTATCTTTATGAAGATACAAGTAGGGAATTTGTTGATGAACATAAAGAGCGATTAATTAAAATGAAAGATGATTTTATTGAAAACTTAGATAAATATGTGGCAAAATGTATTAAAGTAATGGAAAGCACAAATCACTTTAAAGTATATCTCGCAAAAACTAATGAAGAAGCTCAAAGAATTTTTATGGAAGAATTAGGCAATAACAAAGTTATTTATAAGTCAAAGTCTTTAGAGGCAAAAGATGCGGGGATAGTGGATATCCTTAAAAATAATAATATAACTATAAAAGAAACTGACTTAGGAGATGTATTCTGCCAACTATTAGAATATGATTATCCGAGTTTTACTTTAGGTCCTGGAATACAATTTACTCCCGAAGAGATTGTCGCCAAAATAAAAGATAAGTATGGTGTTGAAGTCAAGCCTGAAGCTGAATCAATCGTTGATTATTTTAGAAATACATATCGGAAAGAATTACTTAATGATGTAAAAGTATCATTAACTTCAGCAAATGCTATATCAGCACAAGATGGATCAATTGTTTTAGTAGAAAATGAAGGAAATATTAGTATTATTACAAGAGCAACAGAAAAGCATATAGTAGTGACGGGAATCCAAAGAATAGTCCCAACCGTTTTTGATGCTTTGCTATGCGCTAAAATACAAGAAAGAATTATAAATGTTGATGGTGCTTATATTAGTTTTATTTCAGCTCCTTCAAATACTTCAGATGTTCAAGGACACCGTGTATTCGGAATGTACGGAGCTAAGGAAGTAGTTGTAATTCTTGTTGATGAATGGCGTATGAAAGCTGTAAAAGAAAACCTTTTCTATAAGGATATGTTGAAATGCATCGGTTGTAAAAGCTGTGATCTTGTATGCACTGCCTCTAGAGCTTTCGGAAATATTTATGCTTCTAAATATGGAATTGGTGCTATAAATATTGTTCGTGATTATATTCATAACGGTATTGAAGCAGCAGTCACTGATGGTTTGTTCCTATGTACTGGATGTGAAAATTGTACTAACTGGTGTCCAACAGGAGTTGATCTAGCAGAAATGATAAGGCAATTGAAAAGAATCGCGATTGATAAAGACCTATGTCCTCCACCATTAAATGAATACAAAGAAAAAATTTTTAAGGATAAAAATCCTTTCAAATAAATTTTAATTATTAATCGATAACTACTTCTTAGGTTAAATCACTATGAATGAAAAATCTGAAATGGAGCAGCTGAACACCTCCATATTGCTATATCTTCAAAACCTAATATTTCTGCATAAGTTTTTTCACCATTACATGTCTCCTTTAATTTTTGCCACAATATATTAGCAATATCTTTAACTGCTTTATTTTCAGTAATTATTTTACTAGCATCGACGTCAATATTGCTTGCCATCCAATCACATGTTTTTGGATTACCACAGATCTTAATGACAGGCGTTACAGGGTTACCACAGGGACTTCCTCGACCAGTTGTCATTATTATAGCTTGAGCACCTGCAGCTGCTAATCCCGTCATGGATTCAACGTCCAAACCAGGTTCTATCATTAGCCATAATCCTTTTCCTTTAGGAGCTTCAGAATACTCTAAAATCCCGTTAATAGGAGCCTTTCCCGCTTTTGCAATGGTTCCTAACGACTTTTCTTCAATTGTGGTTAAACCACCTTCTATATTACCAGGTGTTGGTTGTATCCCCCGAAAATCTATTCCAAGTTTCACCGTATTTTCTAAAAACATATTAATTGTTGTATTTATTTTCTTAGCAATTTTTTCATCAGCAGCTCTTTTTATTAGCAAGTGTTCAGTTCCAATCCATTCAGTAAATTCGGGTAAAATTGAAGTTCCCCCTAATTCAATTATCTTATCTGAAACAATTCCTACGGCTGGGTTTGCTGAAATCCCAGAAATCGAATCTGAACCTCCACATTCTAAACCTAAAACTAGATTTGAGAAATCAAAAAATTCTCTTTTTAATTCTTTAGCTTCTTCAGCCATCTGTTCCCCAATTTTAATTCCTTTTTCTATTGCAGCTTTGGAACCACCCTGAACATCTTGTAAATTGAAAAAATCAACAGGCTTTTTTGCTCTTTTGATATTTTTAGCAATTAACTTGTTAGTTAAATTTTCACACCCTAAACCTACAACAATAGCACTATAAATATTTGGATTATTAGCTAATCCGACTAGAGTTCTCTGAGTGTAAGAAAAATCTGGTCCGAATTGACCACATCCTAAAGGATGCGTTATGGCGACAGCATTTTCAATTTGATTTGCAATTTTCTGTGCAACATGGTTAACACAAACTACTGAAGAAATAACTGCGATTTTATTTCTAATACCCACTTTACCTTTTGGCCGCTCATAACCTAAAAATTCTTCGCTCATTTTTTGATCTCCTCAAGATAGTGACTTTTTATGTTATGCGTGTGTATCCAATCGCCAGCTTTAATTTTTTGTGTGGCAATTCCTATTATTTCTCCATACTTCTTAATTAATTCACCTTTATTTATATCTATTAATGCAAATTTGTGCCCCATTGGAATCTCTTGACTCAATTTTATAAGATTCTGGTTTATCTCAATTACCCGAGCTTTTGAAATATTCTCCAGTGCGGTAGCACAGTTATCCTCGGGATTCATGATAATAAAATTATCCTTTTTTCTTCGCATTTTAAATCCATCAGATAAATTATCATTGTTAAATTAAAATAGACATTATAGCACTGCAATAGCACTTATTTCTATTAACATAGAAGTTAATGGTAAATTTGATACTTCTACTGTAGCTCTTGCTGGATAAATTTCTGTAACTCCATTATCATTAAAAAACTTTTCATAAGTCCTGTTCATTTTCCCAAAATCTTCCATATTTCTTAGAAAGACAGTAGTATTAACTATATTAGCAACTTTTCCTCCGGCAGTTTCAACAATTTTCTTGATATTATCTAGTGCTGTATATGTCTGGTCTTTAATATCTATTGTTCCTTGCGCAGTTCCTTGACCTGAGATAAATAATAAATTTCCAGTTTTTATACCAGGAGTATAAGGACCAGCAACAGGAGTTCCGGGATTAATATTTTTAATATCTACCATAAATAATTTTTCACCTCAATAACTAATAATTTTTTCCTCTTGCTAAAATTTCCCATTTATCAAAGACTTTGTTATTTTTTATAATAGTAAAGAAATCATATAGATTTACAGTTGTACAAATATGTGAAGGGTATAATTCAACCTTTTGCCCTATTTCAAAAGTGTCTTTAAGACCTGCTCTAAAAATAGAGTGTTCTTCTGTCATTACTTTAACCTTGCATTTGGGATAGTTCTTGAAAATTGGATTTCCATTGTCATTGGTAGCAGCTTTTAATCCTGTATCAACAGTATATAGTCTTTTTCCAGGATTATTGGTGACTGTCCCTAAAACAGTAGCTCCGATATTAAATTCTGGAGATACTCTATAATAATGTTCATCATTGAAAATATAGGTGCCAGGTTGAATTTCGGTTATCCCTTTGTATTTTGCTGAAAATTTGTAAGTAACAGTATTACTTGCTGTCAAATAATTTACATTAAATTCATTATTATTTAATAGATCTCTTGTATCTACTAATAACTTTAGACATTCTTCTGTTTGCTTTTTTCTTAATTCAGGGTCTATCATTGAAGTTAAATGACCCTCATAACCTTGAAGTCCTACTAACTTTAAATTTGGTTGCTTTAAAATAAAGTTCGCAAGTTTTAATGCTGATTCTCCAGGTTCTACTCCATTTCTTCCTAAACCAACATCTACTTCAATTAAAATCTCTAATTTAACATCATTTTTAGAAGCAATTTTATTTAAGTCAAAAACATTCTTTTCTGAATCAACACAAACTCTTACTAATGACTTTTTATTGAGTTCTACCAATCTTTTAATTTGAGTTAAATTGACGACTTCATTTGCGATTAAAATATCATTAAAGCCGTTTTCAGCGAATACTTCAGCTTCACCAACTCTTGCAACACAAATCCCATTAGCTCCTGCTTCGAGTTGCATCTTTCCAATAATTGGGCATTTATGAGTTTTAACATGGGGACGTAATTTTACATTATTTTTTTTAGCAAAATTTGCCATTTTCTCAATGTTTTCTTTCATTATATCATAGTAGACTAAAAGAGCAGGTGTTGAGATTTTATCCCTCCAAGTTTCTTCCAAAATTTATAACCTTTCAAATAAGAATATTAGAATAGTGATTTATTAAAACATAAAAATCTAATTAAATTTATTGTGAATATAATTTCTAGATAGAAATAGTATATCTATAAAATAGAAAATAATATTTGATACTATTCTATATATAATCTAACTCATTCAGAACTACTAGTGATAATATGCCAAAATTTTCTAAAGAACCATTAAGGGGTATGGAAGATTTTTACCCCGATGATTTACGTCAATTGAATTGGATAATCGATACTATAAGAGATGTTGCAGAGCGTTATGGTTATGAAGAGTTTGAAACTCCTCGATTAGAGCCAATTGAAATCTTTGCTGCAAAATCTTCTGATGAATTAGTAAATGAGCAATCTTTCATAGTTGAGAAGAAGAAAGGAGAAAAATTGATTTTAATTCCTGAACTCACTCCATCTTTAGCTCGGATTGTTGCTAAGAAAAGCCAAGAATTAAAAAAGCCTATCAGATGGTATTCGGTTCCAACATGTTATAGATATGAAAGACCTCAAAGAGGCAGAAGGCGTGAATTTAAACAAATTAACATAGATATACTTGGTGATGATAGTTTATATGCAGATCTAGAGATTTTTAATATTATTGTTGATATTTTTAAAGAATTCGGTGCTACTCCGGCACAATTTCAAATATGTTATAATAACCGACGTTTTATAGATTCGGTATGTAATATTATACTAGAAATGAATAAGAAAAAGTTACCAATACTCTACAAAGTACTCGATAAATCTGATAAGATGGATGAGGATGATTTTGAAAAATACGTGATTGATACTTTTCAAGACGAGACAATAATTCAAGGTATCTTCAAACTAAAAGATTCAAATAGTGTAAGTAATTTATTAGAGAAGTTTGATAATATACCTGAAGGGTTTTATAATTCCAATGGGTATAAAGAATTAATCACATTTGAAAAGTACTTAAAAGAAATAGGGATTTCGGACTACTGTACTTTTTCATCCAGCGTTGTGAGAGGCTTAGATTATTATACTGGAATTGTTTATGAAGTTTTTGATACTGGCAAAGAAAATATAAGAAGTATTTTTGGTGGGGGCCGATATGATGACTTATTATCGTTATTTTCTGATGAAAAGATATCTGGTACTGGTTTTGGGATGGGTGTTTTAATGCTAAACTTATTTTTAGAAACCTATAACTTAATTCCTAAAGAAGTTAGAGAAAAAGACTATACCGATACAGTCTACATCGCCTCAATCGACGAAACTGTATCATTATACGCTTTTAAAATTGGTCAAATTATCCGTAATGAGGAAATTCCTTGTTTAATTGATTTTAGGTTTAAAAATTTGAAGAATCAACTTAGTAAAGCAAATGAATTAGGTGTTTTGATTACCTTAATTATTGGAGCTAAAGAAATGAATAAAAATGAAGTAACAGTAAGAAATATGAAAACTGAGAAACAGGTAACAATTAAAATCGATAAACTTATAGAAGAATTCTACAATATTTTAGATGAATTCGCCGAATAAAACCAACATTTCTATTATTTAAAATGAAAAAACATTTTAAATAATGAATAATTATTCAATATATAATTATAAAAATCTAATTTAGGAAGAGGCGAAAGTAGAATAACTAAAGATAAGTTTGATAATTTTGTAAATGATATTGAAAAAAAAATTATAAAAAAAGAGATTGAACAATATAATGAAACTATTGTTAATTTATTTAATAATCCTATAAATTGGGGAAAACTCCCAGAAGAAGATATTTCAGTCTCACAATCTTATACTGGCCCTTGTAGAGATAAAATGCAATTCTTTTTAAAAATTAATAATAATATAATCGAAAGGGCGAATTTTGTAACAGACGGTTGCGGTGCGTCTGTTGCAACAGCAAGTCAAACAACTATTCTCATTGAAGGTAGATCTATAGATTTTGCAGAAAAGCTAAAACCAATAGACGTTGATCGAGCTCTGAATGGTTTACCAGAAGATCATAAGCACTGCGCAGAATTAGCAGTAAGAACTTTGAAACGTGCGATAAAAAAATATAAAGATAATCTACAGCATGAAATTAAAAATAATGAAGATCTGTAATAAAAACCATTTTCTAAGAAAATAACAAAAAAAATTAGACAAATGAGGCATATCTATGGTCCTGTTCCCAGCAGAAGATTAGGAAGATCGTTAGGAATTGATCCTATTCCTTCAAAGACTTGTAATTATCAATGTATTTATTGCCAATTAGGAAAAACAACGAATTTTACAAATGATAGGAAAAATTATCTCCCAAAAAATGAAATAATTGCCGAAATGAAGGAAGCCATTAAAAAAAATGAAGCAAATATTGATTATATAACATTTGTAGGAAGTGGAGAACCTACTTTATATAAGGATTTAAGAGAATTGATATTAAAGGCTAAGCGTTTCTCAAATAAACCCATCTGTGTTATTACAAATGGAGGTTTATTATATAATAAAGAGGTTAAGAATGCATTATTGCTTGCTGATGTTATTCTTCCTAGCTTAGATGCTGGAGATGAAAAATCTTTCATTAAAATAAACCGACCTCATCCATCTATTAAATTTAAATCATTAATTCAAGGATTTACTGACTTTAAGAAAAGTTTTACAGGTAAATTCTGGATAGAGATAATGTTAATGAATGGAATTAACGATTCAAAAGACAGTTTATTAAAGATAAAGGAGAAAATTGATTTAATTAAGCCAGATAGAATCGATATAAATGTTCCTATTAGACCTCCCACTGAGGATTGGGTTAAAATTCCGAATAAAAATATTATTTCACTTTTAAATGAATTATTTAGTGAATTTAATAATATTAATTTTCCAGAGATCGGAAAATTTGGTTTTTATTCCTCTGATTTCGAAGAAGAAGTTTTATCGATAATTAAAAGACATCCAATGAGACAAGAACAGATTCTGGAAACCTTTTCTTCTATTAGATTAAATAAAAATAATATAATATCGAGATTAGAAAAACTTGAATCGCAGAATAAGATTGAAAAGATAACTTATTTAAACAATACTTATTGGAAATTAAAGATATAAATAAAATTTAATAATAATACTTATAAAACCCCGTTTTTTAATTTTGTGAAGCAATCTTCACATAAAAAAATCCTTCGCATTTTATTGGAGTCCCATACCATATGACCAGATTTATTTTTAGTTTCACAACCCCAACACATCTTAAATACTTTGGAATTAACAAAATATTCATCTGTTGTTTTAAAAGTATCACCTTTAATTATTTCTTTATAACTTCTCATTTCTACTCAAATCTTAATAATTCTGAATAAATATTCGCTATCAATAAATTATGTAAAATAATTGCGAAATACTATTTAAGTATTATGAATGATTATTCAAATTAAATTTCATGTAATAAAATAGTGAAGGTTCTTTTGTTGTAATTAAAGCTACTAAATAATTAATTATTAAGGGATCTTAAGTATATAATATTGAAACTGAGTCCTTTCTTAAATTAATCGAGGTTTAAAAATAATATGAGTAATTGGTTAAAAAAATTGGAATATGATCCCTTATCCAGTTTATCGAGTACAAAAAATAAAGCAATTCAATATTTCATCAAGCGAGATTTATTAGAAGAGAAAGTTGAGCCAATCAAAACGATTTGGAAAGAACTATACGCACAAAAAATAATACAGAAGCAATTAAGCGATGGATCTTGGAAACCAAAAGGTAAACCTAGCCAATATAACGAGAATAGGCACCTATGGGCGGTTTTTAAAAATCTAAGGGAGTTGGTACCTAAATACGGCTTAAATAAAAAACATGAGTGTGCGCGAAAAGCCGCCGAGTTCATTTTCAGATGTCAAACAGAAGAAGGTGATATTAGAGGTATTTACGCCAATCAGTACATGACTAATTACATGGGTGCATTGATGGAACTCTTAAATAAGGCGGAGTTTCACGACGATCCCAGAATAGAAAAAGGATTTCAATGGTTTATCTCGATGAGGCACACGGATGGAGGTTGGGGTTTGCCTATGTTAACAAAATCCCATAGTTGGCAAGATTTTTATGCCTTACCCGAGCCAATATCTCCTGATAAAACGAAACCTTCCTCGCACTGGTTAACTGGAATGGTGTTGCGAGCGTTTGCAGCTCACCCTAATTACAAAAATTGTAATGAGGCAAAAGAGGCTGGAAATCTTCTAATTTCCCGATTTTTTCAAAAAGATAAATATAGCTCACGACAAGATAGAAGTTATTGGGTCAAATTTTACATTCCATTTTTTTGGACCGACCTTTTATCATCTTTGGATACCGTTTCAAAGCTTGGATTTTCTAAAGACGAACCTAAGATTACAGAAGGGCTTCAATACTTTATAGACGAGCAACAATCAAATGGACGCTGGGGTTTGCACTTTATGATGATGAAGAACGATCCTGACAATTCTTATTGGTTCGATTTGGAGGTCTGCCGCGTTTTTAAGAGGTTTTATGGTTAATTTTAAATCATTGCTTATTAATTTAAAGATTTGATTTCAATAAGAAGGCATTCCCATCACTAATTTTTTTAAAAAACAACTCCTATTTATATTAAGATAGAAAATTTTATGAGATTTAA
>JBHLOI010000086.1:0-11703 GCA_048940645.1 Promethearchaeota archaeon
TTCTTGATAAATTTCAGCAAGTTTAGAAAGATAATAAGAATCATTTGTTTGTAAGTAATGAGAAATATAACCACCTAACCCATTTGGATTTTTTACCCATTCTAAAAACATTTCTACTTCTGCTTTTAACGTAGGGTCAATAGTAGGAATTTTTGATGGATAAGCATATGTATTATATTGTTCTGAAGAAGTTTCACTAATAGTTTTTGTTTTAGTTTCTTTAGAAATATCTATGTCCGTTTTAATAAATTCAGATTTTGAGCCTTTTTTTAACATAGCTGCAGCTCTAACAACAGCAGGATACGCTAAATGCTCCCACCCTTTTGCTTTAGCTTTAATATGAGCAATCATATAATTTTCACCATCAGGGGTAGTAGCTCCAATAAGTTGCCCCTTTTTATGACGATTGGTTGCTATAAAACGCTCTGGCTCCATTTGGACAATAGAATAACGGATGGAGTTTACAGTAACAGATTGTGCAGAACCACTAGCCCAACTGGATAATAAATTACGTATATCACTTTTAATGTTCCAATTTTTTGTTGAATATAGCAATTTTCCATTCTTACTAATTATCGCTACTGATTCAGCATCTTTATAGTGTTTTTGTAAATTATTAACAACAGTTTTAAAATTTACCATAAAATTCACTTTTTTTTTTAATTATAATTTTATTTACTCATATCTATCCAAGTATCCACTTTATCTAATAATTCAAGTTTTTCTTTATAACTTAATCCTAGATTTGGTTTAGCACGTTGATAAATGTTAGCATATTTACTTAAATCCCATAAATAATTAAGATGCAAAACCATGCTTTTAATGTAATTACGGGCAATTTCAAAAGCTTTACCTATCGAACGTAAATCGTAATCTTGTTTTATTATAGCTTTCAATACTGATAGAATTTCAATTATATTGCTAGTAGGTATTACTGGAAGTGCTTTAATCTCTACAGTTGGACGCTCTATAAATCTGGGCTCAAACTTCTCTCTTCTTGGTTCTTCTTTCACAATGGTTTTTTCTTCCTTTTTAGGATGGTATAACCTCTCTCTTCCTATAAAAACAGAATCTTCCAATTCTTTTTTTGTTCTTCTTCTAAATTGATCAGGCCACCCCACAAATGAAGTTAGATTTTCCTCTGCAGAAATTAAAATTGATTCCTTCAACGTTTTTTCAGGAGGGGGTTTTACTTGTTGTGTAATTGAGTTTGGCATTTTTATTTTTAACCAAATATTTGCTTGATCTATTAATGAATATAAATATATTGGATCAAATTCTATCGTGGAGTAAATTTCATTTAATTTTCTAATAGTTTCTCTAATTTCAAGAAGTTCTGAATTTGTAAAATGTTCAATTAAAAATTTGTATACGCGCAACGAAATTCCATTCAAACCTGCCACCGATTCTAAATATCTTAATTTTATTTCAGGTTTCATATCATCAGAAATAAGGATCATATTGAAGAAATCCCAATGAGCACTTAGAATCATATGTCCTGTCTTATCAAATTTAAATTTATTGGGATCGCGAATACTATCCATAAATTCCAAGATTATATCCTTATACGGTATAAATAAATTTCTCATTAAAGTCCCTTGGATAAATGTTTTTTTGTTTTCTGACTTAAATGAGAAATCGATTGGTGTTTTAAATATATTCTCTCCAACGATTACGTCTCGATCATTTTGGAGAGTAATATTTTTTGATTTTGCTAATTGATCATATACAAAATCAGGTAGTAATAACCCAGTTAAAGGTCTATTATCAGTAATATATCTCCCCGTTTGAACTTCAAACTTCGTATAGTAATATCCTAAACCAAAAAGATAATATATTGTACCTCTAAAGGTTTTAACAGCGCCTTCAACACCACCAAAAAAGATTACTAGATCTTGAGAAATATTTAGCACATCATGATTAGCATATCGACCTAAAGTCGGATATCCAAGTAATTTTCCCCAACTTGGAATTACTAAAAAAATATTATTATTTATCAAACCTTTTTTTAATGGAACTTTGGGCATATCAATCTAATGATCAATTATTATCCTTTACTAATAATTATAGATGAGTGTATTAATAATCCTTTACATATTTGGTAAGATTATTATATAAAATATATTTTTTAATTTTAAGCTTAGAGAATAATAAAAAAAAGAATAAATAGTTACAATAATTCTTATAGAAACAGATAATACAATAATTTACGCTTATTTTCTTATGCAATCAACGGGTAGAGATGAAAGAAGAAGGAAGGATATGAAAGATGAGGAATATCTCACCAATTATATTAGTCATTTAGAGATTAGGATAAAGGATCTTGAAAATGAAAGACGCTCATTAAAAACAGAATGTTTGAAATTGGAACACGACTTACACACATTAAGAAATGAGATGAGCCATTTAAGAGAGGCTCCTTTAATTACTGGGATATTAACAGATATCTTGGATGAGAAAAAAGAAAGAGTAATTATAAATATTTCTACAGGATCTAGCTTTATAGTAAATACTAGTAAGAATGTAAGGAAGAATCAGTTAAAACCTGGATTAAATGTGGCGTTAAATCAAAATACATATTCTGTTATGGAAATATTGCCAATGAATTTAGAACCAATTATTAGGGGGATGGAATTAGTTGATTCTATACCAGACATTTCATATAATGATATTGGAGGATTGGATGAACAAATAGAGGAAATAAGAGAAACTGTTGAATTGCCTTTAATAAAACCTGAACTATTTAAGAAAATAGGCATAGATCCTCCAAAGGGAGTTCTACTTCATGGTCCTCCTGGCACAGGAAAGACATTATTAGCAAAAGCTGTTGCTCATGAAACTAAAGCAACATTCATTAGAGTAATTGCATCTGAATTGGTACAAAAGTTTATTGGAGAAGGCGCTCGTTATGTTAGAGAAATTTTTAGTTTAGCACGAAAAAAAGCTCCATCAATATTATTTATTGATGAATTAGATGCTATAGCAGCTGAAAGAATGGAAGATGCCACTTCTGGAGATCGAGAGGTTCAAAGAACAATGATGCAACTTCTAAGTGAGCTGGATGGTTTTAATGAGAGAGGAAATGTTAAATTTATTGGTGCAACTAACCGGATAGATATTTTGGATCGAGCACTATTAAGACCTGGAAGATTTGATAGAATAATAGAATTACCAATTCCTAATGAAGAATCAAGGCGACAAATTTTTAGAATTCATACAAGATTTTTAAATATTGGAGACAATGTTAATTTTAAAGAGTTAGTAAGGCTAACTTCAGATGCTACAGGAGCTGATATTAAATCAATTTGTACTGAAGCAGGGATGTTTGCAATTAGAAGGGATTCAGATACAGTTAAAAATGAAGATTTCTTAAAAGCAATCCCTAAAATTATGAAAAAAATACAAAAAAAAATAGATAGATTAGATTTCTTTGGTTAAATACAATCTGTTATTTCCATTTTTAGTTTTAAAGCTTTGTTTTTCCTCTTCTTGTTCTATATTTGGCATAATACATTGATTAAATAAATTAAATTTTTAAAGGCATTTCCTATTAATTAATCAGTAATCAAGTAATAAGAGGAGATTTTAAATTGAAGAAATTAGCAGAGAAGTTGAAAAAAATTGAATATGAATTGCCAAAATGGACAAGGGAGCTGTTGTATGAACATTTAATGGAAGTTTGTCAAGATATAGAAGAAAAAAGACAGCTAAAAGCAAATTAAGAATAAAATTTTTACTATAAATTTAGAAAGCATTTGATATTACACTTGATCCTGTTAACAGCTTTCTAATAATGATTGGTCTAAACATCATTTATATATCTTTTTCAATTAGATAAACATAAATCTAAACTTTATGAGATGATTAAATTGTCACATATGCATGTTAATAACAAATTCTACGAATTTGGCAAATATATTCGAATTGTAGCAATTGCGACGATATTAAGTATTATTCCATTTATATCTTTTGCTGGTATGGTTTTAACATTTATTTTTGTCATTATCGCATCAGTTCATTTGCTTGCTATAAATAGACAATTAAAAGATGTCACTTTGGGTGAATTTCGTTCAAAATGGTTAAAAGGTGTTATCATTAGGATAATTGGAATGTTTATTATCAATGTATGTTTCGCTATTGTTCTTACAATGATAAGGAGAAGAGGTATAATGGGTGTAATTGAATTAATTACTACTGGTTGGTCATATCCTTATCCTAATCCAGCATTAGCCCTATTAATTGGGGTTGGTGTAACATTTTTTATAGGTTTTATACTTGTTATAGTAGGTTCATCTAAAGAAATGAGTGCTTGGAGACTTTTTTACAATTTTCTCAAGGAAAATGAGACTTTGTTTCCAAAAATGATCTCTGCAAGCACTATGGAAGGAGCTGAGAAATGCCGTACTGGAGCTTTAATGTTTACTTTAAGCTTTTTGATTATTACACCCATCATTGGTTATATTTTTCAAGCTATTGGATATTTCAAGATAGCTTCACTTATCAAATTAGGAGAGCCTTATCCAGATTTAGAACCGGTACTACCTATATCTGTGCCAATTTCAAAACCAAAGCTTATACCAAAACCAGAACCAGAATCTATATCAATAGCATCTTCAGAGGATATAATTAATTTCTGTTCTCTTTGTGGAGAAAAAGTACCTCCTAATGCTAAATTTTGTGGATCTTGTGGTTCTTCATTGATAAATTAATAAAAACAGCGTCAAGAACCTTTTAATCTATTTTTTTCTTTTTTCTATTAAAATTTTTTACTCATATTCAAAACTTATTTTAGACAAAAATTTATCCCTTAAAATTATATGTTATGTTATCTTAAAAAATCAAAAAAGTAATTAGATTAGCAATGTCAAATTATAATTTAGAAATGGGATGGATTAGCTTTGGAAAATATTTTCGGATTATAGCTATTTTTTGGATTTTTATTCTGATTCCATATTTTGCATTTTTAGTTGTAAGTATTCAGTTTATCTTTATAGTTATAGCTCTAAGCGAAATTAAAAATATAAATCGACAATTATCCAACTTAAATCTTGGGAGATTTTTTTCAAAGTGTTTGACGGGAAATACTATCAAAGTAATTGGACTCATAGTGGTCAATGTAGGTGGTATAATCATAATTGGAAGATTTTTATCTGGACAATTTAATATTATCTTCTTTTATTACGGATTATTCTCTTTTAATTTTCTTTGGATGTACCCTATTATAACAGCAATAGTTGTTGTCGGTTTTATATTTACAATTATTGGGTGTGGTATTGAAAAGGGTGCCTGGGAGAATTTAAATATTTTTCTAAATCAAAATAATAAAATGTTTCCCGTTAGGACAGCTATAGATACAATAGAAGGGACAAATAAATTAAGTAGGGCAGCTTTATTATGGGCACTTGGTTTTTTAATTGTTCCCATAATAATTGGATGGATCTTCTATATTATTGGTTATTTTAGGTTGGCAAAATTTAGTATTTGGCCTTCAACAATGCAATTACCACCAACTATTGCTCCAGAATCAAAGCCAGCGTCTACTTCTGTATCTGAACCTATAAATGTTATAATTTATTGCCCACATTGTGGGTCAGAACTCAATGAAGAAGGTAGATATTGTGGGATTTGTGGTTCACCTCTTCATGAAAATTCTAATCTAGTTCAATAACTTTAATTGTCTCATCTATTATTTCTACATTTTTCATCAATCTTTCGAACTCTCCTTCTCACTACTCTTATATCTAGATTTCAATTCAAATTATTAAATAAATTAAGCGAATATTAATGAATTGAAAATAATTTTTAATATTTATTAACCTTATATTCATAACTTATTAATCAATTTTTGTAACTTAAGATAAAAGATGGAATGGTTTAGAAATCTTCTCTCAAGAATCACTTCTAGTGTAGAAAATAATTTTAAGAGAGAATCAGATTATATCCAAATGAGACTTTTAGTAGAAGATATTACTGATGATTTTGAAAAGAAATTAAAATTAAAAACTGAGGATAGTATCTTGTACGCTGATATTAGAGAAGCTAAAGAAGAAGACATTAAAAGTATAGTAAATCTGTATAATTTAGCATGGCATTCAACTTCAATGCCATATCATACATTGAATGAGAATAATCTAAATGAGATGATGGAGGATCCTGATATTGTTTTTTTAATTGCTCAAGTAGATTCTATAGATAGTGGATTTGCTCTTATTTATTATGCTGGGCAAAATAATGAAATGGGAGTAATTGCAGGATTGGGGGTTATTCCGGAATTGCAGCATAAAGGATTGGGTACGATCTTAGGGTTAGCAGTGTGGAGTTATTTCAAGAAAAGAGGTGTTAAAGAATTAAGGTGTAAGGTGTATAAAAAAAATAATGTATCCTATTCATTTATTAAAGGACTTAAATTTGAAGAATATGAAGATGATGTGGTTACATGGAAATTTCAATAATTATTTTTCCAAATTTTATTAGTTCATCACCACAAATATTAGTTATATTTAAATTTTTTTGTTTTTGGAACTTTTGTCACATCTACTTGTATATCACATGGTTTTAAAAAAAATTATAATCAATTAAAAACGTTAAATTAATGAATTTCTATAATTATCTTACTTGTAGCATGTATTATGAGTGATCGAAAACCAGAAAAAGAACCAGAGATTTGGCTAAAATATTGTGAAGATTGCGTGAAAAGTGTATTATCTTCATCTGAAGACAATAATGATGACTTTTCTGGTGATAAACAAGATGAGTCCGAGAAATAACTTAAGTTTTAGCTTGTATTAAAAATGCTAATAAAATTTCTCATTTTTTTAATTAGCTTAAATTTAAGTTCTATCTATATTAAACTTATTATATCATGTAATGTACCTTTATAATCTGGTTCAGGTATCTCCGAATCTAATTTTGTATTTGAACTATAGACTAAAAATGTTTGACATCCAACATTTTTTGCGATCATATCTTTATCTTCATCTCCAACCATTAAACAATCCTTGGCAGAATAACCCAAATAATCAATAATATGACTATAATAAGTAAGATTGGGTTTATTTGCTCGAGAGTTTTCTATTGTGGTAATTAACTTATAATTAAAATCTCCTACACCTGCCCAATTAAGTCTTTGTTGTATTGCAGTTAAAGGGAGAACTGGTGTAGTTGCAATGACTACATCATATCCTTTTTTGAAAACAGCATTCATTACTGAATGTGCTTCGGGTTTTTTACTTGTGTATTTACGTAATTTTGAAAATGTAGTTTCATAAAATTTATCAAACAGTGGTTGAATCTCTTCAATACTATATCCTTCAATTGGAAAAAAATTTTCAAGAAAGACCTGTTTATTTGTTTTATGTCCGTTGTTTTTGTTAACAGCTTCTGAAGCTTTTAAAAGTTTAGTAATTACTTTATTAGGCCGAACTAAATGTGAGATAGAACTTGCTAAGAGCTTTAAATATCCTGGAATGAATTTTTTTAAGTCTATATTAATTAAAGTTCCATCTAAATCAAATAGGATTGCTTTTAGAGGGATATTTGACACCAAAGTATATATTTTAATTGCATAATAATCAAGAATTTTCTTTTGAAATAAAATATTCAATTTTGTATTTAATTTACTATTATACAAGGATTCATAAAGAATAAAATACAAAATAGCATTAATTTTTGGGATTAATAATAAATATTAATAAAATTCAACTATTAAATATAATATAGTAAATTTCATAAAATCTAATTAGCTAATTACGAATATGAAAATAGAGCTAAGCGATTTAAATAATGGTTCGGTTTTTATAGGAGATAAACTTAATGTAAGAACAAAGTTCAAATTTGAAGAAGACACATCAATTTTATGGTCAGGAATTAAATTAATCACACAGCCACCATGTTTAAAGGAACTGCAAGTTTCTAAGGAAGAAATCTTTTCAATGGGTCATTTTGAGGCTGGAGAATATATTAGAGAACGAGCATTGCTCATTAAAAATAATGTTGTCCCAACAATCAAAAATCGTAATTTGGAATATGAAATTAAACTGATTATAAGGCAACCACATCCCACTAACCCTGCTGATGATATAGTTATTAACAGAACTCAAAAGGTGGAAATTAAGTCGCGAGATTCAAGCTCTCAAGTAAAACAGCCAAACCCTATCTCATTTTCTATCTCTGGACTTAATGTCCTTCTTAATAAAGATGTGTTTAAGCCAGGTGAAACTGTTAAAATAAGCTTTACTTCTGAAGTACTTAAACAAATTGAAGTAAGACTCTTACAAAAAGCAAATCTTGTTTGTTATTGTGATGCTTATGGGCAAACGTGTAGGAAAGTTGAGGAATTACCTCCTGCTATTGCTGGTGATTCTAAAACTACTGATATTGAAAAGGGATTTTTATTACTAAAAATCCCAGAAATTGCAGAACCCACTCATAATTACATGTGGGAGCCTACTGAAAAGGAATATTGGGGATTTAAATTTGGTGATTATACTAATTGGTCCTTATTAGTAATTGGAAAAAAAAAGTCTGAATATGGACGTGAACCAATAACTTTTGAACTTCCAATAACGATTGTTTCAAAACCTATTGGAGAATTTAAGAAAGAAATTGATTTATTTGCCGAAACTCCTTCAGCGGCACCTTCAATATTCGACGGAATTACATCCAAATTTCAAAAAACTTATAAAATTACTTCAATTGATTCAGATATAGAGAAGTATAAAGTAAAAATTAAAAACACTTCCAAAGAAAGGCTTCAAGGAGTTACTGTAAAAGTCTCTGGACTTCAAGAAGGACTCTTTGAGACTGCTCCAAACTTTGCTGGATTTAACAATTGGAAGCCTAATGAAGAAAAAGAAGTAATATTTCAATCAAAACAAGATATATCAGCATTAATTACTTTAATAGAAGATAATAGTCAGAAAGTAATTAGAATCCAAACTCCTGTTGCATCTAACTTTTTTTAGAGATTCTTTTTAGATTAGTTAAAGTACCATTACGTAATAAACTTAATACTTCTTCTTCGGTTCTGTTATCATAATCTTTTCCAGATGAGACATCCATACCTCGCTCTTTATTATCTATTACATATTGAATAAATTGATCAACTCCATCCTCCTTAATACACCGAGCAAATGCTTTGATTTTTGGATCATGGTCAGTATTATACATATTTCTATCACAAGGAAATTCTTGACATTCCCAACACCCATTTAAACCCTTTTTTATGCAACAATTATGTTGGAAACAGCCTTCTTCACTTAAATATTTCCCACAACTATTTGTTGTCGATTTACATCCGCTACAAGTGTCAGATAAATGGCAGAATTTGCATATCAAACCACAATATGCAATACTTTCAATAAGATCTTTTTGTATATATACTAGTTTTTCTGGCATTATTTCTTATCCTTTAATATATCAGTATTATAAATTCAATAAAAAGAGACTGGAAAATTCTCTCAATTTATGAAATTAAAGTATGATTCTTATTATGAGAAAGAATTTAAAATTTTACTTCAATAGTTTAACTGTACGAGTTATTTTAAGTTATAAAGATTTATTAACCAATATTAGTTTATTTATAAATATTTATAGACAAGTTCAATCTCAATGGCTCCTACAAAAAAAGAAATGAAAAAATTCTATTTTGGAAATCCTATTCAAGGAAAGGTTATCAGAGAAATTCTTGGAACTAGGATTGAATACTATTTTCTTGAAAATGATCTTTCTCTTAAAACTAAACCAAGGACAGTTTTGATTGGCTGCATTTTATCTGGAGGATTGCTCCTCATCCATAAAAAGAAGGAGCATAAAATAAATCAATTTGATTTTTTTCTCTTGCCACCAAATAGTGAATGTCAAATTAAAATTAATCCTGAAAACGATAATAAAAATAAATTGTGTATATTTTATTCTTCTCTTGACCAAGAGGTAGATTCTGTATTTGAGATCCAACATTATGCTCCGGATAAATTTATTCCTCGAGGTGATCATGGCTCTAATGAAAAAATGGCAACCTATCGAACCGTTTGGACAGCATTTAAAAATGAGCTATTTATGTCTGGTTTTACCAATATTCCAAGTGAATCTCTTAGAAGTGGAGTAATAACAAGTGTAAATCTAGAAAAGAATGAAAGCGGAAATATAGAAATTTATTCACATGTACACCCTCAATACCCTGAAGTGTATATAATGTGTATTGATGATGATAAATATGCAATCACTCAATATTTAATTAATGAAGAAGGATTTTCTGTATGTAGAGACCTTTCTAATGGGGATGGGGTTTTCTTTCCTGGATCTCTTGGACACAGTAATTTTGCTAGACCTACTTATAGAAAATTGAATTATGCCATGTATATGTGGATTATACCTACGTTTGGAAGAAAAAGTGGAGTAAATCCAGTAACTTTAAAGATATGATTAATATTTTGATTAAAAAATTACGTTCTATGATTTGTATTAAAAAAAGAGAGAAAAAGATTAAAAATTATTGAAATACTGATACAAGCTGACTTTTATAAACATTTTTAAAGATCAAACTTAAAATTTCCTCGAATGAATCCAAAATTCCTTCTCCGTTAATCGCAATCGTCTTTTTTACATCTATGTTTGAAAATTTGTAATAATCAATCTTATGTAAAAAAACGTTGCTATTAAATTTGTCAGGAAGATCTTGTTTATTAAATGCAATAACTTTTGGGAGTGATTCAATGACAGTTCCAAAGTATGAACAAAGTTCTTTCCAAGAAATCTCATTTCGTTCAAATGCCTTTCTTTGAGAATCTATTACGAAGATCACACCATCAAGTGCCTGTAGAGTAGCAGGTCTTGTAATTATATAATAATCTTGCCCCGTTGTAGCATATATATGAATTTTAATTGTCCATTCTTGATTTTGAAAGATTATAGTGCCATAGTCAAAAAAAAGGGTACGACCAACTGTATTTTCAATCGAATTCACCTTATCCTTTTTTCCAAAATGATTGAACAGTGATTTTAATGATGTTGTTTTTCCTGAAAGTGCTGGTCCATAATAGCAAATCTTTAGTTGTATCGATCTCTCAAGAGAATTTATTATCATCGTTTTATGATAATTTGATTTTATATTGATTCTGAATTAAGATTTTTAAAATCCAAGGATTTATCTAATAATTTTTTCAGAATTCAATATTCTCAAGAAGAAATTTTAAGTTGTATTAATAGATGTTAACTAAAAAGTTAGCTTATTTCCTTCAATATTGCATGATACAAGATTCCGTAAAATAAGAATCTCGATTTCTCTTCTTAAAATGGTTTCATCAAGAGCAATACTTTCAATTTCTTTCAATCTTTTTTGTAATTCAGTAAAAGTTATCGAGCTTTGTTGTTGAGAAATTTTAGAAATTAAATTCAGGATTTTTTGCTGATTATTAAGTGAACGTGCATTTGAATCCAATTGATACAATTTATGGGTTAAATTGTAATTAAAATTTGCTTGTTTTTCGATCGCTTTTAAGCTCTCAATTAAAGCTATAGCTTCAGAATATTTTTCTTGGGACATTAAATCTTGAATATTATTAAGCTCATCAATAAACTCTTTAGGTTCCATTCTTTTACTCAATAAGGTTCTTATTAATCTATTTGCAATTTATCGAGTTTTTGTAATTTCATTATTTCAGGCATAGTTGCTTTTACTATTAATTTTCCCTGCTGATATGCCTT